>NZ_JAWQNH010000001.1:0-1073354 GCF_033741155.1 Mycolicibacterium chengduense
CTGCCCACCGATGAAATTCTCATAACGAGACTTAAAAGACATCAAAGCGCCCTCAACACCCGGGCGTGCATAAACAGTCACGGTTGATCTCCTGCTCTATGAATGACTGTGTCGGTCGTCACTCACGGTAGTTTGCAACCCGTTGCAGCACAGTTGGGAAAAATCGCAACGTTGGTGCAACGTCAGGACAGCGCGGAATCCAGCGCGGTGAGATGCCCATGCGTCTGGGCCCGGGTCAGGTCGTCGGTGCCTCGGTGATCATGCAGCGTCTGCCAGCCCTGGCGGTCATCGCGGGCCTCGGGCAGATCCAGCCAACGGCGCAAGACGTGCACGTCGCCGGCCGAACTGGCGGCCAGCACCGCGCCACGCACGCTGGCGCTCAACTCGGTGCGCAACCGTGCCACGGCCGGCGACCCGGACCGTGGCAGCAGCTGTCCGCGGTAGCTATCCAGCGCGGCGTTGACGTCGCCGCGGCGCAGCGCCGCGAAGACCTCCCCCATATCGCTGTCCAGGGGGCCGAGCAGCCGATACGGCCGTGAACCGATAACGTCGGCGCCGACGATGCGGCGCAGCCGCGACAGTTCCGCCCGGATGGTGACGGCATCCAATTCGCGTTCGTCGAGAAGCATGGCGAGGTGGTCACTGCTGAGCCCCTCGGAATGCTGCAGCAGCAACACGAGAATCTCGGCGTGCCGGCCGGAGAGTTGCTGGGCGCGGGCGCGGCCCTGCTCGTCGACGGTGTGCCAGCTCGGCCGGTCCGGGCCGAGCACCGTCAGGCGGCCGGGTGACACCACCTGAGCCGACGGAGTTTGGTTGTAGGACAAGGCAAGTCGATGCTCGACGGCCACCGCGGTGGCGCGTACCAAAGCCAGCGTCTGCGCCGACGCGATCGAGGATCCGCCGGTGAGGTCGATGCTGCCCACGACCAGGCCGGTCATCGGATCGTGCACCGGTACCGCCGTGCAGGTCCATGGCCGGACCAGCCGGGAGAAGTGCTCGTGCCCGTTGATCTGTACCTCGCGGTCCAGCGCCAGCGCGGTGCCGGGGGCGTTGGTGCCCGCGCCCTGTTCGCTCCAGTCCGCACCCGGCACGAAGTTCATCGCGGCCACCTTGCGGCAGGCTTCGGGATCGCCTTCGACCCACAGCATGGTGCCGTCGGCCGCGGTGACAGCCACGACGACGCCGGAGTCGGCGGCGTAGTCCACCAGCAGCTTGCGGATCACCGGGAGTGCCGCAGCCAGCGGATGGCTGTTGCGCAGTTCGGACAGTCGGGCCGCCGCGGCGGCTTCCCGGGCACCGCTGTCGGGATCGACTCCGACCGCCAGGCTGCGCTGCCAGCTCTCCGCGACGAAGCGACGCAACGGCGTCTGACCCGCGACAATCAGTTCGGGAACGGGGCATGGCGCTTCGGGCGGCGGCTTCGCCGACCTCGTCTCATCTGCCACGACGCTCACGCTCCTGACGCCAGTGTCAACTACTCGCTGGCCATCGGGCCTTGCGGACAGAATACCCGCACGTCAGGGCAGCCGCGGCAATTCTGCGCGGCCGGTCAGGCGGCCTAGGACGGCGGGTCACCGTCCATCCGCCGCCGGGTCTCGGCGACGGCCCGCCGAATTTCGGCGTTGTCGCGTCGTTCGGCGGCGGTTTCCCGGTCGGCTCTTTCCTCCAGCCGCTGCTGTCGCGCACGCTCACGCTGTTCGGTGGCGCCTTCGCGTTCGTCGGCCGTCTGCTCTCGCTCGTCGGCGACCCAGTTGCGCCTGTCCACTTCGGCTTCCTGGCGGGTCACCGACTTCTCGCGTCGCTCCAGGTCGGCCGCACGTCACTTCAGTTCGGCCGGGGTGACGGCTGCTTCGTCATCGACCACCACATCACCGTAACGCTGTGCGGGGTGGAAAGCGCCGCCCGTGTGGCGCCGATTCGGGCGCTCACACCGGACGGTGCCGTCCGGGTCCGCTATTCGATCGCAGCGCGGACGATCTCGGTAACACGCTGCTCGGTGACGTCGTCCAGGCCGTCGAAGTACCAGGCCGCGGGTACCAGCAGCCCGTCCTTGCCTCCCGCGGGTTTGAGGGTCGCCTTTTCGCTCACCCCAAGGCTCATCAACTCGTCGTTCCGGACGAATACCAAGACCGGACTGCTGGCGGACTTGGCGTAGCCGGGCATGCCGTACCAAATGCGCGGCTTGAGTTCGGGTGCAGCAGCGACGATCACGTCGTGCATGCGCTGCATGACACCCCGCGCCGGCTCATCCATCCCGGCGATCTTGTCGAGCACCTGCTGGAGGTTCTTCTCGTCCTTCGAAGCCATCGTCATGTCCTTTCGTCAGCCGGCCGCGTGCACCGGCGAAATGGAGTCGGCGCGCCAGAGGGCGCAGCACCCCATCCGGACATGTCCTCGTGAGTTCGGGGACTCTCCGCAATGATTCAGGTGACCGTTCACCTGGAAGTGCAGAATGCGGCGGGCAAGGCCGCCTCTACGAAGCTAACACGCGGATGGGACGGTGATGAACCGGTACCTCATCGCCTTCCGGCGCCCAAGCGGCGATCCGCTCACGGCGTTGCAGGATTACTCGTGGAATCGAGCGTGGGCCCTATGCACGAAAAGCAGGTCCACTGCGTGCGCAAGCCCCACACTCGACGCGTCCGCCCATCAGACGTCGAAGCGGAACTCCACCACGTCGCCGTCGGCGCTACTTCTCCTGAGCGATCTGCCTGCGAACGGCTTCCTTATCGATCACAGACCACACTTCGGCTATCCGCCCGTTTTCGAACCTGTAGAAGGCGTGCTCCGCGAACGACACTTGCCCACCTGTCGGTTCGAAACCCAAGAAAACGTGGCGTGGAGTGCACTGAAAGAACAGCCGGCAGGAGACGACCCGGTTGTCGGCGATCAGGATCTCCGGGACGAATTGAAGGTCAGGCGCCGCTCGGGTGTCACTCTCCAGCATCGCCCGATAGCCGCTGAGTCGCAGCCGTACTCCGTTGTGTATGACGTCGTCCGAGACGAAGTGTCGAAGATCGTCCCACCGGCGCGTATTCAAGCACCGCAAGTAGTCACGGTATGTCGTGAGCAGGTCACCCTCAGCCATCACTTCACTTCTTGCCGCTTCCTGATGTTCCTCGGTGGCGGAACTCCACCTTATTACCGTCGCCCCGGGCCCTTCTCGCACCACTCCCGGGATCGCCAGCACGGACAGTAGCCTTGTCGTCCATGCGGGTGGCTACTCGTTACCCACGTCCGGATGGTGATGCCTGAGAGGTGGCCATGGGAAATCGTCCCCTCGATGCAAACACTCGACTGGCCGCGGAACGTAACCGCTTGGCGCTGGAAAGAACGTTGATGGCGTGGACCCGTACCGCGACGTCGCTCATCGCCTTCGGGTTCACCGTCTATCAGATCTTCCGATATCTGTCGACGAGCGAACGGCTCCGTGCGGCCGTTGTCAGCCCCCAGTTCTTCGGTATCGCCATGATCGTCGTCGGGTTGGTCGCCTTGATACTGGCCTGGGTTCAGCATCTCCACGAGTTGAAGGCGCTGCGGGCCGACTTTGGGCCGATGCGCTACTCGATCGCCGCTATCGTCGCCGCGATGGTCGCCGGTCTCGGCGTCATCGCTCTACTCGGAGTCACGCTCCGGCTGTAGACGGACTGTTGCTATCCGGCGCGGCACCTGCCGCCGCACAGCCGGCGAGTGTGAGCCCTATGCACGAAAATTGCGCCGATTGCGTGCATATTCCCCACACTCGGCACATGGCCAGTCGCTGGGGTGACGGTTGACTGCATGTCCCCGAACCGAAAACCCACAAGGTACGCATTTGCCTCGACGTGCCGGTCGACGACATCGGCACCGGCCAGACCTACACGTTGAACCGGAACTCCACCACATCCCCGTCGACCATCACGTAATCCTTGCCCTCCATCCGCACCTTGCCTGCGGCCTTGGCGGCGGCCATCGAGCCGGCCTCCATCAGGTCGTCGAAGGACACGATCTCGGCTTTGATGAAGCCCTTCTCGAAGTCGCTGTGGATCACCCCGGCGGCCTTGGGCGCGGTGTCGCCGCGGTGAATCGTCCAGGCGCGCGCCTCTTTCGGGCCCGCGGTCAGATACGTCTGCAGGTTCAGCGTGTGGAAACCGGCCCGCGCCAAGGCGTCCAGCCCGCGCTCGGTCTGGCCGATCGACTCCAGCAACTCGGCGGCCGACTCGTCGTCGAGCTCCTGCAGCTCGGCCTCGATCTTGGCGTCCAGGAACACCGCGTCGGCCGGGGCCACCAGTTCCCGCAGCTCCGCGACGCGCGCCGCGTCGGTCAGCACCGACTCGTCGGCATTGAACACGTAGAGGAACGGTTTGGTGGTCAGCAGGTTCAGCTCGCGCAGCACCGACCAGTCCTGCCCGGTCGAGAAGAGGGTCTTACCGCCGTCGAACACGGCCTGGGCCGCGAGCGCCGCCTCCAGCACCGGCTTGCGGTCCTTGTTGTTGCGGGCTTCTTTCTCCAGCCGCGGCACCGCCTTCTCCAACGTCTGCATATCGGCCAGGATCAGCTCGGTCTCGATCACCTCGATATCGGAGCGCGGGTCCACCCTGCCGTCCACGTGCACCACGTCGTCGTCGGCGAACACCCGCACCACCTGGCAGATGGCGTCACACTCGCGGATGTTGGCCAGGAACTTGTTACCCAGCCCCGCCCCCTCGGACGCACCTTTGACGATGCCGGCGATGTCGACGAAGGTCACCGGCGCCGGCACGGTCTTCTCCGAGCCGAACACCTTGGCAAGCGCATCCAGCCGTGGGTCGGGCAGCGCGACCACGCCCTCGTTGGGTTCGATCGTCGCGAACGGGTAGTTGGCCGCCAGTACGTCGTTCCGGGTCAACGCGTTGAAGAGCGTCGACTTGCCCACGTTCGGTAATCCGACGATTCCCAGGTTCAAGCTCACGGACTCCAGAGTCTAGAAGAAAGAATGCGCGGGACTTGCCACAGAACCACCGAGCGGCTCGCCACAGAACCACCGAGCGGCTCGCCGCAGCGTGCTGGGCGGACGCTCGCAGCAGAAGCCGGTACGGTCAACATGTGTCAGCTCAGCCCGTAGAGCAGGCGGACGCGGTGACCGACCGCTCCGCACTCCCCCGTATCCCGGGGTTGCCGTGGTGGAGCGCCGTGGTGATCGCGGTGGTCTTCACCGCGATCGGATTCGCCTTCGACGCCGGTTCAGGCCACAAGGAGCTCGGCGCGGTCTTCGCGACGTGCTACGTGCTGGGGTGCGTGCTGGCGGTCCTGGCCGTTCGCCAATCCGCGGTGTTCACCGCCGTCATCCAACCGCCGCTCATCCTGTTCATCGCCGTTCCCGGCGCCTACTTCATGTTCCACAGCGCCGAGATCGGCGGGATCAAGGAAATCCTGATCAACTGTGGATATCCGCTGATCGAACGCTTCCCGCTGATGTTCTTCACCGCCGCCGCGGTGTTGGTCATCGGCATGGTGCGCTGGTACATCGGGGCGTCGAACAAGCGGCTGTGGCCCGACAAGCCGGCGGCGCACGTCTCCGCTGCGGCAGCGTCGGACGCTCCGGCTCGGCGAGTGGCACGGCGTTTCGCCCAGAAGTCCGCGGGCACAGCCGACGCCGCGGGCACCGAGGACGCCGCCGATGACCAGGCCCCGGCCGCACCCCCGCGCCGCAGGTCGGCCCGTCGGCCGAACCCGGATGCCGCCCCCTCGACGACGCGTCGTGGCGCCCGGACGGGCGAGCCGTCCCGCGCCCGCCACACCCGCCCACCGGAGAACGACATCGCCGCCTCCGCGGCGGCCGCCGACCGCCGTGAGCGCATGGCGGCACGGGACCGTCAGGGTCGCAGCCGCCGCGACGGCGAGCCGCCGATCGACCCGGCCCGGCAGCCGCGCCGCCCCCGGCCGTCCACCCGTGAGCCGCGCCGGCCCGCCCCGAACCCGTACGAACCGACGGATTACTACGAGCGGCCCCGCCGCCCGAAGAGCCCGGAGGGGTACGAGCGCTACGGGCGTGAACCGCGCTACGACGAACGGCAGCGGCCACCGGCCGCCACCGACCACCACCCGGTATCCCGGGTGCGTTATCGCAGCAGCGATGAGGACCACCGGCCGCGCACCACGCGCCGGTTCGACGAGGAGAGCTAGCCGCTACCCGCGCGGCGGACGGATCTCGCGCGGCAGGGCGAACACCAGCGTCTCGTTGGCGGTGGTGACCGGCTGCACGGTGTCGTAGCCGTAGTCGGCCAAGCGCTCCAGCACGCCGCGCACCAGGATCTCGGGCACCGAGGCGCCCGAGGTCACACCGATCGTCGTCACCCCGGAGAACCAGGCCGGATCGATATCTTCGGCGTAGTCCACCAGGTAGGCGTGCTGCGACCCGGCGCCCAGCGCCACCTCGACCAGGCGCACCGAGTTCGACGAGTTCTTCGAGCCGACCACGATCACCAGCTCGCATTCCGGCGCCATGGCCTTCACGGCGACCTGCCGGTTCTGGGTGGCATAGCAGATGTCGTCGCTGGGCGGGTCCTGCAGCGTCGGGAACTTCTCCCGCAGCCGGCGCACGGTCTCCATGGTCTCGTCAACGCTCAGCGTGGTCTGGGACAGCCAGATGACCTTGTTGGGGTCCCGGACGGTCACATTGTCCACGGCGTCGGGATTGTCGACGACCTGCACATGGTCGGGCGCCTCGCCGGCGGTGCCGACCACCTCTTCGTGTCCCTCGTGCCCGACGAGGAGGATGTCGTAGTCGTCACGGGCGAACCGCTTGGCCTCGTTGTGCACCTTGGTGACCAGTGGGCAGGTGGCGTCGATGGTCCGCAGGTTGCGGGCGGCGGCCTCCTCGTGCACGGTCGGGGCGACGCCGTGCGCGGAGAACACCACGATGGCGCCCTCGGGCACCTCGTCGGTCTGCTCGACGAACACCGCACCGGCCTTGGCCAGCGTGTCGACGACATAGCGGTTGTGCACGATCTCGTGCCGGACGTAGATCGGGGCGCCGTGCTTCTCCAGTGCGCGTTCGACGGTCTCGACGGCGCGGTCCACACCGGCGCAGTACCCGCGCGGTTCGGCGAGCAGCACACGTTTGCCGGCCACCCCCGAACTCACCGAGCTGGAGGCGCCCGGAATACCCATGTTGACGGTTGGTGGCATGCCTTCCAGGGTACTTACCTGCCCCCGCAACGGGCCAGCCGTAGGCTGGCAGCCATGTCGACAGCACCGTACGGAGTCCGACTGCTGGTGGGTGTCGCGGTGACCGCTCTGGACGAGACCCGCAAGCTCCCGCAGACCATCCTCGCCTACCCGATGACGGTCGTCAGCCAGGTCGCGCATCTGGTGATGAAAGTCCAGCAGGACGTGGCCGACCTGGTGATCCGTGGCGACGAGACATTGGAGAACCTGTTCCCGCCGAAGGACGAACAGCCCGAGTGGGCGACATTCGACGAGGACCTGCCCGCCGACGACGGTGACGCGGTCGACATCCCGGTCACCCGGACCAACGAAGGCCGCTTCGCGCTCTACAGCGAAGGTGAACCCGAACGCCCGGTCGCCGACAGTCCGGCGCCGAACAGCAACGGCTCGGCCCCGGCGGTGGTCGCAGATCTCGGCTACGACGCGCTGACGCTGGCTCAGCTGCGCGCCCGGATGACGTCCCTGAAGGTGGACGAGCTGGAGGCCCTGCTGGCCTACGAGGAGGCCACCAAGGCTCGCGCGCCGTTCCAGACCCTGCTCGCCAACAGGATCACCCGCGCGACGGCGAAGTGAGCGATCCCGGCCAGTCACCGGAGAATCCCTGGCCGGTCAGGGCGGTGGCCACCCGGGTGGCCAAGTGGATCGACCGGCTGGGCACCGTGTGGGTGGAGGGCCAGATCGCCCAGCTGACCATGCGGCCCGGCTCGGGCACCGTGTTCATGGTGCTGCGCGACCCGGCCGCCGACATGTCGCTGACCATCACCTGCGCCCGCGACCTGGTGGTGAACGCCCCGGTGAAGCTGGCCGAGGGCACGCAGGTGATCGTGTTCGGCAAGCCGGTCTTCTACACCGGCCGTGGCACCTTCTCGCTGCGGGTCACCGACATCCGCGCGGTCGGTGTCGGTGAGCTGCTGGCCCGTATCGAACGGCTACGCCGGTTGCTGGATGCCGAAGGATTGTTCGACCCGCGGCTCAAGCGCCCGATCCCTTTCCTACCCAGCACCATCGGGCTGATCACCGGGCGGGCGTCGGCTGCCGAGCACGATGTCATCGCGGTGGCGTCGGCCCGCTGGCCGGCAGTCCGGTTCGCGGTCCGCAACACCGTCGTGCAGGGCCCCAACGCGGTGCCACAGATCGTCGACGAGATCCGCGCACTCGACGCCGACCCCGAGGTCGACGTGATCGTGCTGGCCCGCGGCGGCGGCAGCGTCGAGGACCTGCTGCCGTTCTCCGACGAGACGCTGTGCCGCGCCATCGCCGCCTGCACCACGCCGGTGATCAGCGCGGTCGGGCACGAGCCGGACAATCCGCTGTGCGACCTGGTGGCTGACCTGCGCGCCGCCACCCCGACCGACGCCGCCAAACGCCTGGTCCCCGATGCCGCCGCCGAACAGGCCATGGTGGACGATCTGCGCCGGCGGGCCGCGCACGCACTGCGGCATTGGGTGCATCGCGAGGAACGCCTGATCGACCAGTTGCGGACCCGGCCGGTGCTGGCCAAGCCGTTGCTGGCGCTGGAGGCCCGCGCCGACGACGTGCAGCGGGCCCGCGCCGCGGCACGCCGCGACATCAGCCGGCTCATCGCCGCCGAGAACGACCGGTTGGAACACCTGACGGCCCGGCTGTCCACGCTGGGGCCGGCCGCGACGCTGGCACGCGGCTACGCCGTCGTGCAGGTTTTGGACGGCGCCGAGGCAGCCGTCCTGCGGTCCGTGACCGACGCCCCGGCGGGCACCCGGCTGCGGGTCCGCGTCGCCGACGGCGCCGTCATCACCACGAGCGAGGGGTCAGATGAAGCCCATTAGTCAGTTGGGGTACGAAGAGGCACGCGACGAGCTGGTCGAGGTGGTGCGCACGCTTGAGCAGGGCGGCCTGGACCTCGATGCCTCGCTCAAGCTCTGGGAACGGGGTGAGGAGCTGGCCAAACGGTGCGAGGAACACCTGGCCGGGGCGCGTAAACGAGTCGAGGACGTGCTGGGCGCCGCCGACCCCGACGACGAGTGATCACGCCACCGGCGCAAGCCGTTTTCGCCGACCGCCTTTAAAATTAGAACACGTTTCATTTATGCTCTCGGCATGGGTGACGCAACGCTGACGACCGCACTTGGCCACGTCCTGGTGACCGGAGGCTCCGGATTCGTCGGCGCCAACCTGGTCACCACACTGCTGGAACGCGGCCACCAGGTGCGCTCCTTCGATCGGGTCGCCTCTCCCCTGCCCGATCATCCGAAGTTGCAGGCCGTCGTCGGCGACATCACCGACACCGGCGACGTGGCCAAGGCCGTCGCCGGGATCGACACCGTTTTCCACACCGCGGCGATCATCGATCTGATGGGCGGGGCCTCGGTCACCGACGAGTACCGCAAGCGCAGCTTCTCGGTGAACGTCGAGGGCACCAAGAATCTGGTGCACGCCGGCCAGGCGGCGGGGGTGCAACGCTTCGTCTACACCGCGTCCAACAGCGTGGTGATGGGCGGCCAGGATATCCCCAACGGCGATGAAACCCTGCCGTACACCAACCGGTTCAACGACCTCTACACCGAAACCAAGGTGGTGGCCGAGAAGTTCGTGCTGGGCGAGAACGGCGAGCGAGGCATGCTGACCTGCTCCATCCGCCCCAGCGGCATCTGGGGCCGCGGCGATCAGACGATGTTTCGCAAGGTGTTCGAGAATGTGCTCGCCGGACACGTCAAGGTGCTGGTCGGCAGTAAGGACATCAAGCTCGACAACTCCTACGTGCACAACCTGATTCACGGTTTCATCCTGGCCGCCCAGCACCTGGTGCCCGGCGGCAGCGCACCCGGCCAGGCGTACTTCATCAACGACGCCGAGCCCGTCAACATGTTCGAGTTCGCCCGACCGGTGCTCGCCGCATGCGACCGCCCGCTGCCCACCTTCCGGGTGTCCGGCCGGCTGGTGCACAGGGCGATGATGGTCTGGCAGTGGCTGCACTTCAAGTTCGGCATTCCCGAGCCGTTGATCGAACCCCTTGCGGTGGAACGGCTTTACCTGAACAACTACTTCTCGGTGGCCAAGGCCGAGCGCGATCTGGGCTACCGGCCGCTGTTCACCACCGAACAGGCCATGGCCGAATGCCTGCCCTACTACACCGACCTGTTCCACCAGATGGCAAGCAAGACCGGCCAGCCCGCGTCCGTGTGAGCTGGGTGATCCGGAGCTGCGCCGGGGCCGGAAGATGGACGAGGCCGGCGGTGCTGTAGCACCCCGGCCTCTGGTTTCTCGCTCAGCGTCTACAGTGCCGGGGAAACTTGAGGTCCAGAATACGGCACCCGGCGACGGTCGACCAAACCGCCTCCGACCCGCCGAGTCCGATCGGCAAATGCGCTGCGCCCCCGTTCGCTAGGGTTGGAACACGTTCTAATCCACCAACGGAGGGCCCATGACCGAGACCCTGCTGGTAACCGGCGCCTTCGGGCTGGTCGGGTCGGCCACCGTGCGCCGGCTGGCCGCCGACGGCCGCCGGGTGGTGGCCACCGATCTCGATACGCCCGCCAACCGCAAGGCCGCGGCCGCGCTGCCGGCCGGGGTGACGGTGCGCTGGGCCGATCTCACCGACCCGGCCGCCGTCGGCGCGCTGGTGGCCGAGACGGCACCCTCGGCCATCATTCACCTGGCCGCAGTCATCCCGCCGTTCATCTACCAGCGCCGCGGCCTGGCAGAGAAGGTCAACGTGGGCGCCACCGGCACCCTGCTGGCGGCGGCCGAAAAGCTGCCTGCACCACCGCGATTCGTGCTGGCGTCGAGCATCGCGGTGTACGGGTCGCGCAATCCGCACACGCAGACCGGGCTGCTGCGCTCGGACACCCCCGTCAACCCGGCCGATATCTACGGCGACCACAAGGTCAAGGCCGAGGCGCTGGTGCGGTCATCGGCGCTGGACTGGGTGATCCTGCGACTCGGCGGGGTCCTGACGGCCAACCCGGGTTCGTACATGAACATGGACAACTTCTACTTCGAGGGCATGCTGCCCACCGACGGCCGGCTGCAGACCGTCGACGTGCGCGATGTCGCCTCTGCGTTTGCCGCCGCCACCACCGCGGACGCCCGCGGGGAAACCCTGTTGATCGGTGGCGACGACGCCACCCACCGACTGCTGCAGGGCGAGGTCGCACCCGCCATGGCCGCCGCACTCGGCCTGGTCGGCGGACTGCCCACCGGACTCAAGGGCGACCCGCACAATGACGACGGTTGGTTCGCCACCGATTGGATGGACACCACCCGGGCCCAGGAAGTACTTGGCTTCCAACATCATTCCTGGCCCCAGCTTCTCATCGAGGCCGCCGAGAACGCTGGCGTCAAGCGTCCGCTGCTACGGCTGATCGCGCCGCTGGCCCGCCAGATCCTGCAACGCCGCACGGCCTACTACGGCACCGGGCGCCGGTACGCCGACCCGTGGGAAGCGATCAAAACCAAATGGGGCGACCCACGCCCGGACGGGAGCCGGCTGTGACCACCGCGACGACCACCGCGACACGATCGGCCGTCGTCGTCGGCGGCGCGTCCGGCATCGGCTGGGCAGCGGCCCGAGCGCTGGCCGCCGCCGGCTACCGCGTCGTCATCGCCGACCGCAACGCCGAGGGTGCCCAAGCCCGCGCCGCCGAACTCGGCGCACCCCACACCGGCGTCGTCGCCGATGTCACCGACGAACAGTCCATCGCAACGCTTTTCGAGAACTGCGCGGACCTGTCGGCGGTGGTGAACTGTGCCGGCTTCTCTACCATCGGCCTCATCGTGGACATGCCGGCCGAGGACTTTCGCGCCATTGTCGACGTGTGCCTCAACGGGGCGTTCATCGTGGCCAAGCACGCCGGGCGGCATCTCGCTGAGGGTGGCTCGCTGGTGTCGGTCTCCTCGCTGAACGGACGGCAGCCGGCGGCGGGCATGAGCGCCTACTGCGCGGCCAAGGCCGGGTTGTCCATGCTGACCCAGGTGGCCGCACTGGAGTTCGCGGCACGCGGGATCCGGGTCAATGCCGTCGCCCCCGGCTTCGTGCACACCCCGCTCACCGAAGGCGCCGCCCTGGTTCCGGGTGTGGTCGAGGAATACGTGGAGAACACCCCGCTGGGCCGCGCCGGCACACCCGAGGACGTCGCGGAGGCCATCCTGTTTCTCACCACGGCGTCCTGGCTCACCGGTGAGGTGCTCGACCTCAACGGCGGCGCCCACCTCCGCCGCTACCCCGATCTGCTGGGGCACATCCAGAAACTCGCGGCGCAGTGACCGATCCGGTGAGATAGCCCTGTGGATACCGAGTTCACCCTCACCCAGAAGCGGGCGCTGGCCATCGCGACGGCGGTCGCCATCGCCTTCGGGGCGTACTTTCTGCGGGGCTTCTTCATCCTGATCGTGGTGGCAGCGGTGGTGGCGTACCTGTTCGACCCGCTCTACACCCGGTTGAACAAACGCCTCGGCAGCGGCCTGTCCGCGACGCTGACACTGCTGGCCGCGCTGGTCATGGTGATCGTCCCGATCGCAGGCACGGTGGCCATCGGTGTCGCGCAGATCAGCGTGATGATCCGCAGCGTCAGCGACTGGGTGGGCAAGACCGACCTGAGCTCGCTCGGCGACCGAGCCCTGCGGATGGTCAACCAGCTGCTGGACCGGGTGCCCTTCCTGCAGAGCACCAACGTCACCCCCGAAGAGCTGCAGAAATGGGTGGCGACGTTCGTGCAGCGCGCCGGACAGTGGGGCCTGGAGTTCTTACAGAGCGCGGCGGGCGGCTTGCTCGGCGGTGTGACCGCGGCCGTCATCTTCCTCTACGTCTTCATCTCGATATTGGTCAAAGGCGACGCGTTGCGGCTGCTGATCCGCCGGCTCAATCCCCTCGGCGAGGAGGTGACCGACCTGTACCTGGCCAAGATGGCGGCCATGGTCCGCGGCACCGTCCAGGGCCAGTTCGTCATCGCCCTGGCGCAGGGCGTGGCCGGCGCCATCTCCATCTACATCGCCGGATTCCACGACGGCTTCTTCATCTTCGCCCTGCTGCTGTCGGCGTTGTCGGTCATCCCGCTCGGTAGTGGCATCGTCACCATCCCGTTCGGCATCGGCATGGCGGTGTTCGGCAATATCGGCGGCGGCATCTTCGTCGTCGCGTTCCACCTGTTGGTGGTCACCAATATCGACAATGTGCTGCGGCCGATCCTGGTGCCCAAGGAAGCCAAACTGGATTCGGCGCTGATGCTGCTGTCGGTGTTCGCCGGGATCACGATGTTCGGGTTCCTCGGCATCGTCATCGGCCCGGTGGTGATGATCGTCATCGTCACCACCATCAGCGTGTACCTGTGGGTGTACAAAGGCGTCCCGATGGACGTGGGCGCCGAGGACGACGACGAGCCGAAACGGCCGGGCCGGTTCAAACGGCTGATCGCCTACGCCCGACTGGCCGCCCGACGGACCCGGCCGGGTGTCCCCGCACCGGCAAGTTCACCGCCGGTGGCCGGAGACTAGGCAGGCAGCGGACGTGCGGTCTGCACCGCCTTGGCCAGCACCCGGAATTCGTCGGCGCCGGCGGCACCGGTGATCGCCAGCTGGGCGCCGTCGCCCAGCCGGGTCGTCCACACCGGCTCACCCTCACCGGCCTCGTAGACCACCCACTTCACCCCGTCCACATCCTGGGTGCCGGTGGGCACCAGGTCGGTGTTGATCGACGCGACCAGCGCGTCCTCGTCGGCGTTGCTCTGCGTCAAGGACAGATACATCCCGCTCGGGGCCAGGTAGCCCACCCGCGAGGTCACCGCGCGTGTCTTCTGCCCGGTCGCCGGGTCCACCCGGCCGCCGTCGATCCCGCCCCGCGCGCCGGAGTTCGCCGTCCATCCCTGCGGCAACGCCGGCAACCGGACCGGGATCTTGAGCGCCGCGGCGTCGGCCTTCAGCGCGGCCGCCGCGTCGTAGTTCGGGGCGGGTCCGGCACCCGGACCGCTGGGCTGGAACGAACACATCCCCAGCACCCCCGCCAGCACCACGCAGGCCAGGATCAACGGCGCCATCGACCAGAACATGTCGCGGCCGTCCTGCAACAGTCGATCCTTGGCGGGCGCGGGCACCGGCACCACGATCGGCGTGTGGGTCTCCGGGTCCCGCGGGCTACTCACGCTGCCGCCCCGCAGGCTCGGCCGCAGGATGGCGGCTGATGATTCGCTCCGCAAGCGTCGCTCATGCCAGCCAGTATCCCAGTTCCCAAACGGAGAGCCGCTAATGGGACAATCTGCAGCTATGACGCCTACGCGCCGGGAAGCGCCGGACCGCAACCTTGCCCTCGAACTCGTCCGTGTCACCGAAGCCGGAGCGATGGCCGCCGGCCGCTGGGTGGGCCGCGGGGACAAGGAAGGTGGGGACGGGGCCGCTGTCGACGCCATGCGCGAGCTGGTGAACTCCGTATCGATGCGCGGTGTGGTGGTCATCGGCGAGGGCGAGAAGGACAACGCCCCGATGCTCTACAACGGTGAAGAGGTCGGCAACGGCGACGGGCCGGACTGCGATTTCGCCGTCGACCCGGTCGACGGCACCACCCTGATGAGCAAGGGCATGCCCAATGCCATCTCGGTGCTGGCGGTGGCCGAGCGCGGCGCCATGTTCGACCCGTCGGCGGTGTTCTACATGAACAAGATCGCCGGCGGGCCGGATGTCGCCGACTTCATCGACATCACCTCCCCGATCGCGGCCAACATCCAGCGCATCGCCAAGGTCCGCAAGGCGTCGGTCTCCGACGTGACGGTCTGCATCCTCGATCGCCCCCGGCACACCAAGCTGATGGAGGAGGTGCGCTCGGCCGGTGCCCGCATCCGGCTGATCTCGGACGGCGATGTCGCCGGCGCCATCTCGGCCTGCCGCCCGGATTCGGGAACCGACCTGCTCGTCGGCATCGGCGGCACCCCGGAGGGCATCATCGCCGCGGCGGCCATCCGCTGCATGGGCGGGGAGATCCAGGCCACCCTGGCTCCCACCGACGACGACGAACGCCAGCGGGCCATCGACCGCGGCTATGACCTGGACCGGGTGCTGACCACCAAGGACCTCGTCTCCGGCGAGAACGTCTTCTTCTGCGCCACCGGCGTCACCGACGGCGACCTGCTCAAGGGGGTGCGCTACTTCGGTGGAGGCTGCACCACCCAGTCCATCGTGATGCGGTCCAAGTCCGGCACCGTCCGGATGATCGAGGCCTATCACCGGCTGTCCAAGCTCAACGAGTACTCCGCGGTGGACTTCACCGGGGACAAGTCCGCGGCCTATCCGCTTCCCTAAGAAAGGCATTTGATGACCGACAGCGCAGTCGACGCCGAGTACCGCATCGAGCACGACACCATGGGCGAGGTCCGGGTTCCGGCCAAAGCCCTGTGGCGGGCCCAGACGCAGCGGGCGGTGGAGAACTTCCCGATTTCGTTCCGGGGCCTGGAGCGCACCCAGATCCGTGCCCTGGGCCTGCTCAAAGGCGCTTGCGCACAGGTGAACAAGGATCTCGGGCTGCTGGCGCCGGAGAAGGCTGACGCCATCATCGCCGCGGCCGGTGAGATCGCCGACGGGCTGCACGACGACCAGTTCCCCATCGACGTGTTCCAGACCGGTTCGGGCACCAGCTCGAACATGAACGCCAACGAGGTGATCGCCTCCATCGCGGCGGCCAACGGCGTGACGGTGCACCCCAACGACGATGTCAACATGTCGCAGAGCTCCAACGACACCTTTCCCACCGCGACCCACATCGCGGCCACCGAAGCCGCTGTGCGCCACCTGATTCCGGCGCTGGAGATCTTGCACGAGTCCCTGGCCGCCAAGGCCAGGCAATGGCGCACCGTGGTGAAGTCCGGCCGCACCCACCTGATGGACGCCGTTCCGGTGACCTTGGGCCAGGAGTTCGGCGGCTACGCCCGTCAGATCGAGGCCGGGATCGAAAGGGTCAAGGCCACCCTGCCCCGGCTCGGCGAGCTGGCCATCGGGGGCACCGCCGTCGGCACCGGACTCAATGCCCCCGACGGGTTCGGCGCCAAGGTGGTCGAGGTACTGGTGGCGCAGACCGGTATCGCCGAATTGCGCACCGCCAAGGACTCTTTCGAAGCGCAGGCGGCCCGCGACGGGTTGGTCGAGGCATCCGGCGCCCTGAAGACGATCGCGGCATCACTGACCAAGATCGCCAACGACGTGCGCTGGATGGGTTCGGGCCCGCTGACCGGCCTTGGCGAAATCCAGTTGCCCGACCTGCAGCCGGGTAGCTCGATCATGCCGGGCAAGGTGAACCCTGTTCTGCCCGAAGCGGTTACCCAGGTGGCCGCGCAGGTCATCGGCAACGACGCCGCCGTCACCGTCGGCGGCCTGTCTGGCGCCTTCGAGCTGAACGTCTACATCCCGATGATGGCGCGCAACGTGCTGGAGTCGTTCACCCTGCTGTCGAACGTGTCGAAGTTGTTCGCCACCAAGTGCATCGACGGCCTGGTGGCCAACGAGGAGCATCTGCGTGAGCTGGCCGAGTCGTCGCCGTCCATCGTGACGCCGCTGAACTCGGCCATCGGCTACGAGGAGGCCGCCAAGGTGGCTAAGCAGGCTCTCAAGGAGAAGAAGACGATCCGGCAGACCGTCATCGACCGCGGTCTGCTCGGCGACAAGCTCTCCGAAGCCGAGCTGGACAAGCGCCTCGACGTGCTGGCCATGGCGAAGGTCAAGCCGGGCGAGTAACGCGTTTCCGCCGAGTGTGGGCGTCGCGACGGAACGGGGCGGTTTCCGTCGCGACGCTCACGCCAACCGGTCTGGTGCGACGAATCTGATTCCTGGCCAGGCCGTCAGGCTGTGCAGGAGCAGGCTCAACGTCACGGTGATCACCACCGCCTCGGTGATGACGGCAGCATTGTCGATTCCGCCGTGGCCGAGCACCAACAATCCCAACACCAGCGTGCCGATCCCGCGCGGTCCGAACCATCCGATGAACAACCGACTGCGCATCGGCACATCGGTGCCGACCAATGCCAACTGCACGGCAACCGGACGCACCAGCACCAGCGCCGCCACACAGAACAGCACTGTGCGCCAATCGATCTCGCGCCAGCCCAGGAACACGGCGTAGCCACCGAAGATCGCGAACACCACCAGCTCGAGCACCTGGCCTGCGGCGTCGGACACCTGGGTGGGCACCGCCGTCCGCGCATGGCGGGCCACCGCGGCGAAACCAAGACCGCCGACGAAAGCGGCGACGAAACCACTGGAATGCACCCGCTCGGCCAGCCCGAAGCACACCAAAGCCATTGCCACGGTGGCCAGTTGAGCCCAGGTGGCGTTCATCCAGCCGCGCCGCCACGAGGCCAGCACCACCACTCCGCCGACCAGTCCGATGATCGCCCCGAGGGCCACCGCCACCAACTCGGTGTGCACCAGGTACCAACTCCAATGGCCGACACCGCCCTCACCGGGTTTGGCGGCCAGCGCCAGCGCCGCAAGCGCTGCCGCCAGGGCGAACCCGTCGTAACAGCCGCTTTCCACCGACAGCGCGTGCCGGACCCGCTCCGGGATGCGTTGATCTTCCAGCAGGGCATCGATCAGGGCCACCTCCGTCGGCGCGATGACGGCGGCCAAGCAGACCGCCTCCCACAGCGGGAGAACCGGCAGCAACACCACTGCCGTCAGCGTGCCCAGCAGCAACGCCAACGGGATACCGACGATGAGCAGCCGGAAGGTGGCGTGCCCGCGCCGCGCCGCAGCGGCCAGGTCGAGTGACGCCGCCTGGTTGAACAGGATGACCGTCAGCGCCAACTGGGCCAACGTGGTGAAGGTATGGGTGTCGTCGGCGGCGATGACGTCGAATCCGAAGGGCCCGAGCATCATGCCCATGACCACGAACACCAACGCCGGCGCCAGGTACCACCGGCTGACCAGGCCCGAGATCACGGCATAGAGCAACACCAGCAGGGTGAGGGCGAGCGCGGTAGCGGTGTGCACACCGCGAAATCCTAGTTTTCGCGACCCCGATCCGTGGGACGGTGCGCGGCGGTGTTGAACGCGATACCGCCGATGCCCGCCGCGGCGGTCGCGATATCGATCCCGGTGCTGCTGGGCCCGCGCTCCGGCGGCGCCGGCGCGGGCGGCGGCGAGGCCGGCAGACGATAGTGCCGGGCCAGCCGGTGCTCCTCCTCAGGGGTGATACCAGCCCGTATCCGCAGGTTGGGCGCCTCTTTGATGGCGCCCTTGTCGACGGCGACGGTCACGGTGTTGCGATCACAGTGGGCGCCGGCCAGCGGCACGAATGTCGACGACAGGCCGAAGAGCCCGGTGGTGACCGCCACCCATTTCGGTTCGCGGGTGTCCGCGTCCACGAAAATTTGGTGGATCTTGCCGATCTTGTGGCCGGTGACGTCGTACGCGGTCGCGCCGACGAACTGCTGCACCGAGCTCGTCATGTGCTTTCCTCCGTTTCGGGGGCATCCACGTAACGGGTAGCCGGTCGGCACCGGCGGCTAAACATCGACGGCGTCAGGCTCCGTTGTTCGGACCGCCCGAGTTGGCGCCAGGGATATCGGTGATCGGGAAGTTCGGCATCGGCGGCGGTGACGGTGTGGCCGGCAGCGACGGGATCTCCGCGGCGGGCAGATCGGTGAGGTCGTTGACCGGCGGACCGTTTTCGCGGCTGCCGTAGCTGGTGCCGGGTTTGCGTTCGCCGAGCATGTGGGTGACGGTCACCAGGTGGTATCCGTTGGCCTTGAGCACCGGGATGAACTGGTACACCAGATCCACGGTGGAGGAATAGGTGTCGTGGAAAAGCACCACCGAATTCGGCTTGATCTGGGTCATCAGCATGTAGCGGGTGGCGGCGGTGTTGGCGTCGTTGAACCAGTCGAACGGGATGACATCCCAGTTGATATCGGCCAGGCCCTGTTTGGCCGCCTCGGCCAGCACGGCGTCGTTGACCAGGCCGCCCGCGGTGCGCACCAGTTTGGGCCGCTGACCGGTGGCCGACTCGATGGCGTCACTGGCCTTGCTGAACTGGGCGGGGATCGCCTGCGGCGGGATGGTGGTCATGTTGGGGTGTTCCCAGGTGTGACTGCCGATTTCCATCCCCGCGTCGGCCACGCGTTTGGCGCCTGCGGGATTGGCCGCCACCTTGTTGCCGATCAGGAAGAAGGTGGCCTTGGAGTCGGTGTCGGCCAGGATCTTGAGCAGCCGGTCGGTGTACGGGCCGGGGCCGTCGTCGAAGGTCAGCGCCACGCATTTGACCTTGGCGCAGTCCACCACATCGGGATCGTCACGACGAATATGACCGGACAGCCCGCCGATGATCAGTACCGCGACGGCGGCGACGACACCGACGACGGTCCACAGCCAGGCATGTCGTGACACCTCAGCAGCCTACCGGCTGGCTATTTGTGGAGCCGCAGCCGTAATGGTTACGGCTGCGGCTCCACAAATCACGCTCAGGGCAGGGCTTCGGGGCTGATCTCCTCCAGCATCTCGGTGACCAGCGCCGCGATCGGCGAGCGCTCGCTGCGCATCAGCGTGATGTGCGCGAACAGCGGGTGCCCCTTGAGCTTCTCGATGACGGCGGCCACGCCGTCATGCCGGCCTACCCGCAGGTTGTCACGCTGGGCGACGTCGTGGGTGAGCACCACCCGCGATCCGGCGCCGAGACGGGACAGCACCGTCAGCAGCACGTTGCGTTCCAGGGACTGCGCCTCGTCCACGATGACGAACGAGTCGTGCAGGGAGCGGCCGCGAATGTGGGTGAGCGGCAACACTTCCAGCATCCCGCGGGAGAGCACCTCTTCCAGCACCGCCGGGCTGGCGAGGCCTTCCAGGGTGTCGAAGACGGCCTGGGCCCACGGCCCCATCTTCTCGCTCTCGCTGCCGGGCAGGTAGCCCAGGTCCTGCCCGCCGACGGCGTACAGCGGCCGGAATACCACCACCTTGCGCTGCGTACGACGCTCCAGCACCGCCTCCAGCCCGGCGCACAGCGCCAGCGCCGACTTTCCGGTGCCGGCCTTGCCGCCGAGCGAGACGATGCCGACCGACTCGTCGAGCAACAGATCAAGGGCGACGCGCTGTTCGGCTGACCTTCCCCGGAGGCCGAACACTTCGCGATCGCCGCGGACCAACTGGACCCGCTTGTCGGCATTCACCCGTCCGAGCGCCGAGGAGGTGCCGCCCAGCAGCCGAACACCGGTGTGGCAAGGCAGATCCCGTGCGGTGGCCAGGTCCAGCTCGCCGTCGGCGAACAGGGTGTCGATCTCCTCGGCGCTGACGTCGAGTTCGGTCATCCCGGTCCAGCCCGAGGTGACGACGTCCTGGGCGTGGTATTCGTCGGCCGTCAGGCCCACCGCCCCAGCCTTGACGCGCAGCGGGATGTCCTTGCTGACCAGGGTGACGTGCTTGCCCTCGGCGGCCAGGTTGGCCGCGCAGGTCAGGATGCGGGCATCGTTGGTGTCGGTGCGGAAGCCCACCGGAAGCACCGTCGGATCGCTGTGGTTGAGCTCGATGTGCAGCCGCCCGCCCAGGGTGCCGACGGGGATCGGCTGGTCCAGCCGACCGTGCTCCAGGCGCAGGTCATCGAACAGGCGCAGGGCTTGTCGGGCGAACCAGCCCAGTTCGTGATGATGCCGTTTGGCTTCCAGTTCGCTGATGACCACGAGCGGCACCACGACTTCGTGTTCTGCGAAGCGGGTGCACGCCCACGGATCGGACAGCAACACGGAAGTGTCGAGCACATAAGTCCTGATCGGCGAATCACTCACGAGGCGCTCCTCAGCCCGCGCGGCCCCGCGAAGGCAATTCGGCGGGCGCTGCGGCACCAGGACCGGGGCCGGTCCCGTTCTTGTCGAAACGTTCGGGTACCGCCCGGACAGCAAAGCATGTCGCTAGCCATCACTTGCGACGCTACTCCCGGTGCGCACGCTGTGCGCGTCAGGCGCGCCGCGCCAACCGGCACAACGGGTTACGCGCGCGTGAACTCTCGTAACACTGGTTCCTCGGCCAGCCCCCAGGCGGTCAGCCGGTCCGCGATGACGGCGCGTCGCGCGGCCTCGTCGAAGATGCCGGCCGCGGCGACGGTGGCGATCTTGTCGGTGTAGGCGTCGATATCTCCGCCCACGACACCGAGCTCGCGGGCGCGGGCCGCGATGGCCGCGACGGTCTCGTCACGCTTGGTTTCCAGGCAGTGCGCGACCAGGTTGGCGAAGAACACCTCGTGGCGCTCCTCGTCGGTGGCGATCTTGCCGATCAGGCCCTTGAGGATGGGCTCTTCGATCCGGGCTTCCAGATTGCGGCAGAACACCGCGTGCTGGCGCTCGAAGAACGCCATGAAGACCAGCGTCTCGATCTGGCTGAGGCGGTCGGCGCGGTAGCCCTTCATCACGTGCTCGACGCGGACGTCCTCATTGGCCGCCGGGTCGATCTCCCGGGTGACCACCAGGTAGTTGCGCAGCGCGATGGCGTGCAGGTGCTCCTCGGCGGTCCAGCGGCCCAGCCAGCGACCCCACTTGTCCTCCAGGATGAAGTGTTCGACCAGCTCACGGTGATATCCGGCGAGGTTGTCCTTGGTGATGAGCAGGATTTCGCAGGCGTCGGTCACCGGCTTGGGCAGGGTGACCTGGGACGGGTCCCAGTCCTTGCCGCCGAGGAACGCGAAGTTCTCGCCCTGGTCGAACGGAACGTAGTCGTGGCCGTACCACATCACTTCCGTCGCGAGATGGCGAGACAGGTTCTCCTCGACGACCGGCTCGAGTTCGAGGGTCAGCGCATTGGGAACAGGTTTCTGTGCCATACAGTAACTGTAACCCTCATACACACGTTCTTAAAAATCGACGCGCCCGCGGGTCAGAGCGTCAGCCCGGGGTACAGCGGGTTGGCCGCCAGCAGCTCCGCCGACGCGGCGTGCACGCGGTCGGCGGTGCCGTCGGCCAGCGCGTACTTGGCCTTGGAGCTGCCTTCGGGCTGTGTGTTCTCGAGCACCTCGACCACCAATTCGGCCACCCGGTCGAAGTCGTCGGCGCCGAAACCGCGGGTGGTCAGCGCGGGCGTGCCGAACCGGATGCCGCTGGTATACCAGGCCCCGTTGGGATCGTTGGGGATGGCGTTGCGGTTGGTGACGACCCCGGCGTCCAGCAGCGCCGACTCGGCCTGCCGGCCGGTCAGCCCGAACGAGGTGACGTCCAGCAGCACCAGGTGGTTGTCGGTGCCGCCGGTGACCAGGCGGGCGCCGCGCTTGAGGAAACCGTCGGCCAGCGCCTTCGCGTTGTCGGCGATGGCCTGCGCGTAGTCGCGGAAGGCCGGCTGACGCGCCTCGGCCAGCGCCACCGCCTTGGCGGCCATCACATGCGAGAGCGGACCGCCCAGCACCATCGGGCAGCCCTTATCGACGGCCGGGGCGTACTCCTCGGTGGCCAGTACCAGGCCGCCGCGCGGGCCGCGCAGCGACTTGTGCGTCGTGGTCGTGGTGACGTGCGCGTGCGGCACCGGATCCTCGTCGCCGGTGAACACCTTGCCGGCGACCAGGCCGGCGAAGTGCGCCATGTCGACCAGCAGGGTGGCGCCCACCTCGTCGGCGATCTCGCGCATCTTGGCGAAGTTGATCCGGCGCGGGTAAGCCGAGTAGCCGGCCACCAGGATCAGCGGCTTGAATTCGCGGGCGGCGGCGGCCACCGCGTCATAGTCGATCAGCCCGGTCTGCGCGTCGGTGCCGTAGCTGCGCTGGTGGAACATCTTGCCGGAGATGTTGGGCCGGAACCCGTGGGTCAGGTGCCCGCCGGTGTCCAGCGACATGCCCAGCAGGCGCTGGTTGCCCAGCTTGTTACGCAGCGTCTCCCAGTCCTGCTCGGACAGGTCGTTGACGTGCTTGGCACCCAGGGCCGCGAGCTCCGGCGCTTCCACCCGGGTGGCCAGGATGGCCCAGAACGCGACCAGGTTGGCGTCGATGCCCGAGTGCGGTTGGGCGTAGGCGTAGGGCGCACCGAACAGCTCGCGGGCATGCTCGGCGGCCAGCGCCTCGACGGTGTCGACGTTCTGGCAGGCCGCGTAGAAGCGGTGGCCGATGGTGCCCTCGGCGTACTTGTCGGAGAACCAGGTGCCCATGGTCAGCAGCACCGCCGGGGACGCGTAGTTCTCACTGGCGATCAGCTTCAGCGAATCCCGTTGGTCGGCAAGCTCTTTGCGGGTGGCCGCCGCGACCCGGGGTTCGACCTGCTCGATGACCTGCAGGGCGGCCTGGTAGGCCTCGCTGGCGGTGGCGGCGTAGTCCGCACCCAGGGCACTGACGGTCGAGTCTGCAGTCATGACCTACAGCCTATCGCCCTCCGACGACGCTGTTTACCAGGCCGAGCCCGCCCTAGGCGACCCGCAGCGCGGACGGGATCAGCGGCTCGTCGAGCAGGCGCCCGAACCGTTCGGTGAGCGACACCTCGGCCGGGCGGGCGTCCAGCCAGCCCCGCAGCAGCCGGTAGCCCTCGACGTAGGTGCTGGTGTAGGCGCGCCACAGCGGCGAGGACAGGAACTTCAGCATCTGCCGGGCCCGGCTCTCCGAGGTCAGCAGCCAGGTGGACAGGTAGGACACCACCTCGTCGACATCGCGATGCTCGTCGTGCAGCATGAGCGCGGCGTCCTGGCGGACATCGGCCAGCGCGGCCGACGCCTCGGCCACCGCCACCGCGCGCTCCCCGTCGAAGCGCAGGCCGAGGTCGGCGTAGATCTCTTGGGCCCACCCACCCCAGTTCGAGCCTTGCACGGCGTAGAGCGCCAGATCGGCCAGTCCCTCGGCCATCAGGCACTGGGGGGTGTTGACCAGGAAGATGGTCTGCTCGGCCTGGCCATAGCTCTCGACCAGCCCGGCCTCTTTGCGGCAGTGCTCGGTGTGATGGCCCGGGTAGGACTCGTGGGCCACCAGCCGCGGCAGATTCGACATCTGCTGCTTGAGATCGGCGTTCACCGCGACGGTGGAGGTGTAGTCACCCAGGTAGTAGTTGAATCCCGACCACGGCTTGTCGGTGACCACCTCGTAGGTGATGGTCTCGCGATCGGGCAGCGGGAAGGTGGCCCGGACCCGGTCCCGCAGCGCCGACGAGAAGGCGTGGATGGCTTCCTCCAGGCGCTGCGGCGGGATCTCCTCGGCACTGCGGTAGGCCTGCATCCGCTCGGCCAGCGAGCCGGTGCCGCCGACAACCTCGTCGAGCTTGCGATGCGCGTCGCGGTAGCGCTGCGGGTCCCCCTTGACGATGTCGACGTCGAAGTACTCGCGCACCTCCTCGACGAACCCGACCTGTTCGCCGGCGAACTTGCGGCCCGCACAGGCCAGCGCCTTCAGGTGCGCCGAGAGATAGTCCGCGCGTTCCGGTTCCAGTCCACTGCCCGGCACCTGCGCCAGCAGTCGGCGCGCCTGGCGGGTCAGGTCGGCGGGATCGGGCGCCGGCTCGGCGGCCACCTGGCGGCGCAGCTGCGGATCACCGGTGAAGGAGTCGACGTAGCCCTCCTCCAGCCGGTCGAAGCGCAGACCGAGAAGCAGATAGTCGCGAATCAGGGCCTCTGAATCCGTACCGGCGTCCATGCCCACAACCGTAGATGCAAGACTGACCGCATGCCGCGGCCGAGTGAGCCGAGCCCATATGTGGAGTTCGACAGAGCGCAGTGGCGCGCGCTGCGCATGGCCACGCCGTTGAAGCTGTCCGAGGCCGAGCTGCGCGGGCTGCGCGGCCTCGGTGAGCAGATCGACCTACTGGAGGTCGAAGAGGTCTACCTGCCGCTGGCCCGGTTGATCCACCTGCAGGTGGCCGCCCATCAGCGGCTGTTCGCCGCCACCTCCGAATTCCTCGGCGAGCAGACGCCCGATACCCCGGTGCCCTTCATCATCGGGGTGGCGGGCAGTGTGGCGGTGGGCAAGTCGACCACCGCCCGGGTGCTCAAGGCGCTGCTGGCCCGGTGGGAGCACCATCCCCGGGTGGACCTGGTGACCACCGACGGTTTCCTCTACCCCAACGGGGAGCTGGGCCGGCGGAACATCATGCACCGCAAGGGTTTTCCGGAAAGCTACGACCGCAGGGCGCTGATGCGCTTCGTCACGGCGGTCAAGTCCGGCGCCGAAGCCGTTTCCGCGCCGGTGTATTCGCATCTGCTGTACGACATCGTGCCCGGCGAGCACCAGATCATCCGCCAGCCCGACATCCTCATCCTGGAGGGGCTCAACGTCTTGCAGACCGGTCCGGCGCTGATGGTCTCGGACCTGTTCGACTTCTCGCTCTACGTCGACGCCCGCATCGAGGACATCGAGAAGTGGTACATCTCGCGGTTCCTGTCGATGCGGGCCGGCGCGTTCGCCGACCCGGCGTCCCACTTCCACCACTACTCCACCCTGACCGACGATCAGGCGATCTTCGCCGCCCGCGACATCTGGCATTCGATCAACCGGCCCAACTTGATCGACAACATCCTGCCGACCCGGCCCCGTGCAACCCTGGTGTTGCGCAAGGATTCCGACCACTCGATCAACCGGCTGCGGCTGCGCAAGCTCTGAGCCCGGCGTACTGCACGCTGCCGATCACCAAGGTGTACAGCGCACCGCCCAGCAGCAGCGCCACGCCCCACCCGGTCAGCGGCCAGATCCCGGCGACCTCGACGGCGATGAAGCCGACGGTGAACAGCGCGTTGGCGGTGATGGTGGCGATAGCGCCGGGGCACACCCGTTCGCGCCCGGCCAGCCAGTAGACCGTCGGGCCATAGGCGAGGAAGAAGATCCCCAGCCCCAGTTCGACGGCGGTGGGCAAACCGGTCAGCGACGCCAGCCGGCCGGGGGCGACGACGAATGGGATGCCGGTGATCCCGACCAGCACGGCGTCCAGGCGCATGGCGTAGCGCAGCAGTCCGTCACGGGGGCGAGTGGTGGTGGCGGTGATCGTGGTCATCGAGCAGTCCTTTCGGGGGAGGCGACGAGGGACCGGTGCGGGGACATCACCACAACCTCTATGGGGACGGCCCCGCACCGGGCGGGCGGGAGTCACGCCAGACGGCGCACTCCGAGGTACTGCAACCAGGCGCAGCCGAGCGTGGCGGCGACGACCACCAGGGCCAGCGCCACACCCGCGGCGGTGAGCGGCAGGACGCCGGCGATCAGCACAGCGCTCGTTGCGACCGCGATGAGCACGTTGGTGCTGACGACGCCGATCCCGATTCGCCGCAACGCCGGGGCGGCGGCGAGCAGGTAGAGCACGGCGCCGTAACACACCAGGGCTGCCCCGATGATCCACTCGCCGGCTGCCGAGAGACCGGACAGCCGCGACAGCGGATCGGCCGTCATCGCCACGAGCAGGCCGACGCCCGCACATATCGTGGCGTCGGCGCGCATGACGAACCGGAGCAGGGAATCCGTACTGTCGGACAGCGGTGGTCGGGTCAGTGTGGCGGTCATGTCAGCTCCTCGTCGTTGAGGTGTCATCGAGGTGTCTTTGACATGCTCGACAGTGCGCGAAAACCGCTGCCAGGTCTGCACGCGTCGCTGCCAGACACTGCCAAGCCCAGCTCAGCGGGCGTCGACCACCTGCCAGGCGCGCAGGTCCGCCGCGATCACCCGGGCCGCCGCGTTCTGCCAGTTGTGCAGCGACCGCTGCGGCACCTCGGTGGCCAGCCACTGCCAGGCCCGCCGGGCGACCGGATCGAGCCCGGCCGCGGTGGCGTTCTGCGCGTAGGCCCGCACCCCCGCGACGTAGGGGAAGTACAGCGCGTTGTAGTGCCGCCACTGTTCGCTGGTGCCGAAGTCACCACCGTCGCGGGGCTTGAGCGCGGCGATGCGGTCGGCCAGCAGTGCCTTGAGTTCGTTGGCCCGTTCCAGCGGCTGATCCGGTGCGCCGCGGGCGGCCAGCCGGGCGTCGATGATCGGTAACGCGGTCAGCGGGCTGGCCACCAACTTGGACAGGTCGCCGTAGTGGCCGAGGGCACGGCGGGTCAGCCGGGCGAACGTCTCGTCGTCGATCTGGTCCAGCGGGCTGTCCTTGCGCAGCGGCAGCGCGGCCTCGGTGCGGCGCAGCGCGGCGCGATCGGCGCGCAGCACCGGAGACCGGGAGAACGTCACCCGGTCCAGCAGCCCGGCCAGCGGATCGGCGAGCACGTTGATGGTGACGGCCACCGCGATGCTGGTGAACAGCAACACCGTCAAGGGCAGCCGCGCCGACGGGCCCGTCACGGCCAGCCCGATCAGCACCTGCACACCGAACAGCAGCGCCACCACCGCCGTCGCCGCGAACGACCGCAGCATGTCGGCGCGCAGCGCCTGCCCCTCGTCGAAAGCGTCCGACAGCGCGACGGCAATGCCCAGCAGCGCCACGTCGAACCCGGTGGACGCCAACGCAAGCCAGCTCGGCACCAGTTCCAGCGGGATCACCAGGATGGCGTTGCCCAGGGCGAAGAACAGGGTCGCCACCAGGACGAAACGCCGCACCGGCCTGGGCTGCGCAGGGCGCAGCGTGGTGGCGGCCATGGCCCCGAGCGCCGATACCGACACCGCGGCGAACATCAGCCAATGCCCGGCGCGCAGCGGACCCGCGACGCTGCCCGCCAGCGCCGCACCGGTGAAGCCCACCGCGGCCACCACGGCGACCGCAGTGAACTCCCGCACCCGGCGGGGCGGGTTGTCCTGCGGCCGGGACAGTTCCAGCAGCACCGCGAACCAGAACACCCCGGGCAGCACCACCAAAAAGACCTCGACCCGACCGGGGGCCGCCGAATCGGTGGTCACCCGCACCGCATCGAGGGCGACGACGGTCGCGAAACTGGTCAGCCCCGCCGCAGCCAACGCCAGTACGGGCTTACGCGGATTCCGCGCGAGCAGGTACAACCCGAGCCACCAGCTGAGTGCGAAGAGCACCGCCGACAGCCCGGCCATGGTGGTTACAGGCCGTGGCGCCGATGGCGCCGGGTGTAGTCGCGCAGCGCGCGCAGGAAGTCGACCCGCCGGAACGCCGGCCAATGCGCCTCGGTGAACCACATCTCCGAATATGCGCTCTGCCACAACAGGAATCCGGAGAGGCGTTGCTCACCCGAGGTGCGGATCACCAGATCCGGGTCGGGCTGTCCGGAGGTGTACAGGTTCTCCGAGATGGCATCGACGGTGACCGATTCGATGAGCTGTTCGGCAGTCGCCCCGTTTGCCACTTCCTTGGCCAGCAGGGCCCGCACCGCGTCGACGATCTCCTGCCGGCCGCCGTACCCGACCGCCACGTTGACGTGCAGCGAGCCGGGGCCGGTGATGCCGGTGCTCACGGTTCCCTCGACGGCCTCCCGCAGCCGGCGCGCCGGCTCCTCACCGAGAAGTTCCAGGTCACCGACGGTGCGCACACTCCAGCGGTTGGCCGGGGCGCAGATCTCCTCGACGACGTCGGTGATGATCTCGATGAGCGCGGACAGCTCCTCGGGATCGCGGCCCAGGTTCTCCGTCGACAACAGGTACACCGTGGTGAGCTCGATTCCGGCGGCCTGGCACCAGCGCAGCATCTCGGCGATCTTCGCCGCACCCTTGCGGTAGCCGTAGCTGACGTCGTCATACCCGGCATCGCGCGCCCAGCGCCGATTCCCGTCGCACAGCACCGCGATGTGGCGAGGGAGTTCGGATTTCGACCGCTGCAGTTCGTTGCGCAACCGCATCTCGTACAGCCGGTACGCCGGCTCCTTGAGACGCGGGGGAATGATCTCCACGAAAATCAGACTACTGTGGCGACCAAGATCCCCCATGCCAGTCAGTGGAGGTGACAGACAAATGACGACACCGATCGACGCCACCAAGCCCTACCGGTCCGCGGCGGGCATCACGCCCGGCTACGACGAACCCGGCGACCTGCCCGCCGTCGTCGTCGACGGGGTGGCGCAGTTCCTCGGCAGGCCGCGCGCCCGCGGCTGGATCCACGTCTACTCCGCCGTGGTCGCGTTCATCGCGGGCGCGGCATTGGTCTCGGTGTCCTGGGCGATGCGTGGCCTGGAGGCCGGGCTGGCCACCCTGCTCTACACCTTCACCATCGTGGCGATGTTCGCGGTCAGCGGCACCTATCACCGGGTGACCTGGAAGTCTGCGAACGCCCGCAAGTGGATGAAGCGGGCCGACCACTCGATGATCTTCATCTTCATCGCGGGCAGCTACACGCCGTTCGCCTTGCTGGCCCTGCCGTCGAACAAGGGCCTGGTGCTGTTCTGGATCGTCTGGGGCGGGGCGATCGCCGGTGTGCTGTTGAAGTCCTTCTGGCCGTCGGCGCCGCGCTGGGTGGGCGTGCCGCTGTACATCCTGTTGGGCTGGGTGGCGGCCTGGTTCATCGGCCCGATCATGGACGGCGCCGGGGTGGCCGCTGTCGTGCTGTTGATCGTCGGCGGTGCGCTGTACAGCATCGGCGGGGTGCTCTACGGGCTCAAATGGCCCAACCCGTGGCCGACGACGTTCGGGCACCACGAGTTCTTCCACGCGTGCACCGCGGTCGCGGCGATCTGCCACTACATCGCGATGTGGTTCGCGGTCTTCAGCGGCTAATCGCTGGTGACGTTGTCCGGGCCCCAGTACGCCTTCATCGACGTGATCTTGGCGTCCGCGTCGAAGGACATGACGCTGATGATGTCGATGCTCATCCCGGTGCCGTTGCCGAAGTCCAACGACAGTCGCCAGTAGAAGGCGGCCTCGTGGCCGAGCGCGCGCAGCGTGTGGATTTCGGTGGTGCCCTTGACGTTCTCGATGTTGGCGTAGAAGCCGCGGATGGCCTGCCGCCCGATGTGCACCTCACCGCCGACCGGATCCTCGACGGTGGCGTCAGAGGCGTACAGCTCGGCGACGTCGTCGGCCGCGCCGCTGGCGACCAGCTCGAGGTAGCGGTGGACGGTGGCGGTGATCTGCTCGGGACTGGGCATGGGCCGCACGCTACACGGCCCGGCTCAGCGCCGCGGCCAGATCCTGGGGCGTCGTCACCGGCAGGTCGCAGACCCGGCCCCGGCACACGTAGGCCGCGTCGCGGCCACCGACGCGGTCCCGGCCGGCCAGCAGTTCGGTGCTGTCGGCGCGACCGCCCACCACGATGGCCCCACCGGGCGCCAATGCCCGTGCTGCGGTGAGGAGTTCGGAGTGGTCCGGGTCGCAGGCCACGGCGATCTGCAGGGGTCCGCGCACCGCCGCCTCGGCGACGGCCAGCCAGTGCCCGCCGGAGCGGGCGGCCTTGGCCAGGATGGACGTCGCGGCCGCCAGCGAGTCCGCAGCAGCCGTCGCGTACCGCGGCACCGAGGTCAGGTGCGCGGCCAGTTGCAACGCTTCGGTGATCAGTGCCGCCCCGGACGGGGTCGCCCCGTCCAGTGGGTCGGCGGGCCGCAGCACCAACGCCTCGGCATCGTCGGCGGTGTCGAACCAGCGACCGCCGACATCGGCGAAGTGGTCCAGCGCGGTGTCCAGCAGGCCGGTGGCCTCGGGCAGCCAGCGGCCCGTCAATTGATACAGCGTCAGCAACCCGGTGGCCAACGCGGCGTAGTCCTCCAGGATCCCCGCACTGGCACCGACCACCCCGCCGAGGCCGGCCCGGCGCAGCCGCCCGTGCACCAGATGCAGGCTCAGCAGCCGACGGGCGCATTCCGTCGCGGCATCCAGATAAGCGGGGCGATCCAGGGCGACGGCGGCCTCGGCGAGTGCGGTGATGGCCAGACCGTTCCACGCCGTGACGATCTTCGCGTCGCGCCCCGGCTGCAACCGCCGCGCCCGCGCGGCGGCCAGGGTGTCGCGCACCCTGGCGAACCGTTCGGGGTCGTCGGGGTCGGCGCGCAGCTGCAGCACCGAGGCGCCGTTTTCGAAGGTGCCCGCCTCGGTCACGCCGAAAAGTGAAGCGGCCCAGGCACCGTCGTCGTCGCCGAGGGCTTCGCGCAGCTCGCCGGGTGTCCACACATAGGTCGACCCCTCCACCCCGCCGGCGTCGGCATCCAGGGACGAGATGAACATCGCACCCTCGCCCAGGTCGTCGATGATGAATCGGGCGGTCTGCTCGGTGACCCTGCGGGCCAACGGATTTCCGGTCCGCCTGGCCCAATGTGCGTACGCCCGCAGGAGCAGCGCGTTGTCGTACAGCATTTTCTCGAAATGCGGCACCACCCAAGCATTGTCGACGCTGTACCGGGCGAATCCACCCGCCAACTGGTCGTAGATGCCGCCGCGCGCCATCGCTTCACAGGTGCGTTCCACGGTATCCAGACCGGTGCCGGTGCGCTCGTGATGCCGCAGCAGCGCCTCCAGCAGCGCCGACGGCGGGAACTTCGGCGCCCGACCGAAGCCGCCGTACCCGCGGTCCTCGTCGCGCAGCACCGCGGCCACCGCGTGGTCGCACAACGTGGGGTGCAGCGCCGGCCCGCCGGGTAGTCCGCCCGCCATGGCGCGCAGTTCACCGGCGATGCCGTCCGATGCCCGTTCCACTTCGTCGCGGCGCTGCCGCCACGTCTCCTCGACGGCTGAGAGCAATTGGAGGAAGGCATCTTTCGGGTAATAGGTGCCCGCGAAGAACGGCCTGCCGTCCGGGGTGAGGAAGCACGTCATCGGCCAGCCGCCCTGCCCGGTCAGGGCGACGGTCGCGTTCATGTACACGGCGTCCAGGTCGGGCCGTTCCTCACGGTCGACCTTGATACAGACGAAGTGCGCGTTGGCCACCGCGGCGACGTCGGCGGACTCGAAGGATTCGTGGGCCATCACATGACACCAGTGGCAGGCGGCGTACCCGACGGACAGCAGGATCGGGACGTCGCGCTCGACCGCTTCGGCCAGAGCCTGCGGCCCCCACTGCTGCCAGTGCACCGGGTTGTCGGCGTGCTGGCGCAGGTAGGGGCTGGTGGCCTCGCCCAGGGTGTTACCCCGTGCTGTCATCCTTGACCTCGCCGGCGGTGCCCTCGTCGATGGCCTGGTCCGGCTCGGGGTGGTCCGGGTCGAACGAATCCGGCAGCCGTTTGAGGTGCCGGTTCATTGACCACACCAGCGCGAAGGTACCGACCATCAGCAGCACCACGACGACCAGGCCCAGCGGGCTGGCCTTACCGAAGTCGGGCCCGGTGTCACGCGGTCCGTCGTCGGCCAGCAGGCCCGCGACCAGTAGCAGGGTGTCGGTCATGGTTCGATCCCCGCGAACAGGTCGGTCTCGGGCAGTTGCACCGGCACGCGAGAGCGGGCCAGTTCGAACTCCTCGGTCGGCCACAGCCGCTGCTGCCACTCGATGGGAGCGTGGAAGAAATCGCCGGTCGGGTCGATCTGGGTGGCGTGGGCACGCAGGGCGTCGTCACGCTGGGAGAAGTATTCGGCGCACTCCACCCGGGTGGTGACCCGACCCTCGAACACGTCGAACTCCGGGTCCCAGTTCTCCAGCCACTTGGCGAAGGGGCCGGTGCGGCCGTGTTTGACGAACTCGTCCTGCAGCATCTGCATGCGCCGCCGCAGGAAGCCGTGGTTGTAGTACAGCTTGGACACCGCCCAGGGCTCGCCCGCATCCGGGAACCGCAGGTGGTCGGCGGCGGCCTCATAGGCGGCAACGCTGACCTCGTGGCACCGGATGTGGTCCGGGTGCGGGTAGCCGCCGTTCTCGTCGTAGGTGGTCAGCACGTGCGGCCGGAACTCGCGGATCACCCGCACCAGCCGCTCGACCGGTTCGGCCAGCGGCACCAGCGCGAAGCAGCCCTCGGGCAGCGGTGGCAGCGGGTCGCCCTCCGGCAGCCCGGAGTCCACGAAACCCAGCCAGTGATGCTCGACCCCGAGGATCTCGGCCGCCTTGGCCATCTCGTCGCGGCGCACCTCGGCGATCCGGCCGTGCACCTCGGGCAGGTCCATCGCCGGATTCAGGATGTCGCCACGCTCGCCGCCGGTCAGCGTCACCACCATGACGCGGGCCCCTTGGGCCGCGTACTTCGCGGTGGTTGCCGCGCCCTTGCTGGACTCGTCATCGGGGTGGGCGTGTACCGCCATCAATCGCAGTTCAGTCATCTCGTCTCATTCAACGGTTTCATCCAACAACCGCGGCCGTCTTCCCTTCATGCCCACCGCTCTATAGTTCCAGTCCTAGGACAAGCAACCGAACGACGGGCAGCCAAAACCGTGACCATCGACCGTCCCGCCGCCCGCTACGGGCGTCAGCGATTGTCTCGCAGGACCCGGCGGCGGGTCGCGATCGGGCTCACCGCATTGATCGTGCTGGCCGGCGTGGCTCTGGCATTCGTGGCCTTCAACCGGCTGGGCAGCGGCGACGTCAAGGGTGAACTGGGTGCATATCGGCTGGTCGACGACCATACGGTGGCGGTCACCATCACCGTGACACGCGCCGACCCGGCACGCCCGGTGGTGTGCATCGTGCGGGCGCGCTCGAAGGACGGCGGCGAGGTGGGCCGCCGGGAAATCCTGGTGCCACCGTCGACCGAGACGTCGGTTCAGGTCACCACCGAGGTGCAGACGACAAAGCCGCCCGTCGTCGGCGATATCTACGGGTGCGGGACCGACGTGCCGGGGTACCTCAGGACCCCTTGATCGGCACGTCCAGGCGACGGCGCAACCAACGCCGAACAGCGAAATCGTGAAAATCCGGCGACCCGCCGGTGGTAGACTGGTCCGATACACGGTTCCGGGTGGAGCCGTGTATTGCTGCTTTAGCGCGCAATATGCGGCTGCGAACGCGGCACCACGCCGCAGCACCCACGCAGCATGAGCGCAGAAAAACAACGACAGGAGCGCGAGGATATGACCGATACCCAGGTCACCTGGCTGACCCAGGAAGCACACGACCGGTTGAAGGCGGAGCTGGACCAGCTGATCGCCAACCGGCCGGTGATCGCCGCCGAGATCAACGACCGCCGCGAAGAGGGCGACCTGCGGGAGAACGGCGGCTACCACGCCGCACGCGAGGAGCAGGGCCAGCAAGAGGCGCGCATCCGCCAGCTGCAGGAACTCCTCAACAGCGCCAAGGTCGGCGAGGCGCCCAAGCAGTCCGGCGTCGCGCTGCCCGGTTCGGTGGTCAAGGTCTACTACGACGGAGACAAGAGCGATACCGAGACCTTCCTGATCGCCACCCGCCAGGAGGGCGTCAGCGACGGCAAGCTCGAGGTGTACTCCCCCAACTCCCCGCTGGGCGGCGCCCTGATCGACGCCAAGGTGGGCGAGACCCGCAGCTACACCGTGCCCAACGGGAGCACCGTCGAGGTCACCCTCGTCAGCGCGGAGCCGTATCACCCCTGAGCACACATGCAGAGGACAGGTCCTCGGCGACGGTTAGGGTTATCGCCTGATGGCCCAGATCGCCGAGGACCTGTTTCTGTTACTGCTCGACAATTCGTCCGGTCTGCCCAGCCTGGAGCGCCAGCGCAGCCGTCGCCTCCTTGGTGCGGCGGTGTTACTCGATCTGGCACATGCCTGCCGCATCCGTCCCGTCGTCGACGGCGAGCCGGTGGCGCCCGGGCACCTGGTCGCGCTGGCCGGTACCACCCCGCTCGACCCGGTCACCGGTCCCGGCTTCGACGTGCTGGCCCGCCGGCCGCTGCGGCCGGCGGCAGCGCTGACCAAGATGGCCAAGCACACCGAGGGGCTGCTGGTGGCCCAGCTGGAGCGGGCCGGCCAGCTACGCCGGGTGTCTCACGGCAAGGCCACGCTGTTGCCGTTGCTGCGCCGGGACCGGGTGGATCCGGCGCGCGGTGCGTTGCTGGCGGCGTTGTTCGACCGGCAGCCACCGCCGGCCCCGACTGCGGCGATCATCTCGCTACTGCACGCGGCGGACGGGCTGGGCGCGCTGCTCAGCCTGAACGACCGCGGCTGGCGCTGGGTACACGCCCGGGCCGGCGAGATCGCGCTGGGCAGTTGGCTCGACGAACAGCCGACCGGGCTGGCCGAGGTCAACCTGGCGGTGACGGCATCGGCGCTGCGGGCGGCGCTGGCCGGCTGACCCCGGCCGGGGTCAGCCCAGGGCCTGCTCCAGGTCGCCGATCAGGTCGGCGGATTCCTCGATCCCGACCGACAGCCGGACCAGGTCGTCGGGTACCTCCAGCTGCGACCCGGCCGTCGACGCGTGCGTCATGGCGCCGGGATGCTCGATCAGCGACTCCACCCCACCCAGGGACTCGGCGAGAATGAAAATTTCGGTGCGCGCGCACAATTCGTGGGCCGCGGCCCGGCCGCCCTTGAGCCGAACCGACACCATGCCGCCGAATCCGGTCATCTGCTCGGCGGCGACGGCGTGCCCGGGGTGGCTGGCCAGTCCCGGATAGAGCACCGTACCGACGGCGGGATGGTCGGCCAGGAATTCGGCGACCTTCGCGGCGTTCTCACTGTGCCGCTGCATGCGCAACACCAGGGTCTTGAGGCCCCGCATGGTCAGGTAGGCGTCGAACGGTCCCGGTACGGCCCCGGCGCCGTTCTGCAGGAACGCGAAGGCGGTGTCGAGTTCCTCGTCGTTGGTCAACAGGGCGCCCCCGACCACGTCGGAGTGCCCGCCGATGTATTTGGTGGTCGAATGCAGCACGATGTCCGCTCCGAGGGTGAGCGGCTGTTGCAGCGCTGGTGAGGCAAAGGTGTTGTCCACCAACAGTTTCACGTTGCGTTTGCGGGCCACGCCGGACAGCGCGGCGATATCGGCGATGGTGAGCAGCGGGTTGGTTGGCGTCTCGACCCAGACCAGCTTCGTCTGTGGGGTGATCGCCGCGGCGACCGCGTCGACGTCGGACAGCGGGACCGGGGTGTGGCTGATGCCCCACTGCGTGAACACCTTGTCGATCAGCCGGAAGGTGCCGCCGTAGGCGTCGTCGGGAATGACGATGTGGTCCCCCGGGCGCAGGACGGCCCGCAGCGCGCAGTCGGTGGCGGCCATCCCGGAGCTGAACGCCCGCCCGTAGTCGGCCTGCTCGACGGCGGCCAGTGCGGCCTCCAGTGCGGCCCGGGTGGGGTTACCGGTGCGGGCGTACTCGAAACCGCCGCGCAGGCCGCCGACGCCGTCCTGGGCGAATGTGGAGCTGGCGTAGATGGGTGCGTTGACCGCGCCGGTGGCGGCATCCGGGCGGAAACCGGCGTGGATCGCCCTGGTCGCCAGTCCCTGCCAACGGTGTGCATCTTTCGCCGAACGCTGCTCACTCATGTCGACCAGGCTAGTGCGCGCCGGAAACGCGAAACGGGGTGGACCATCATGGTCCACCCCGTTTCGGTTCGACAGCTGGTTACGGCGTCAGCGGAGCGACCGGTCCACCGGTCAGCTTGCGGTAGGCGTAGACGGTGATCAGGGAAACCAGCGGGTAGGCGACGAGCAGGCCGACCAGGCAGGCCAACACACCGAGAATCGTGATGCCGATCGTCGTCAGCCACGTCAGGGCCACCGGGCCGAAATTCGCCTTGGAGAGGTTGAAACTGGCGGTGACGCCTTCGATACCGGGCACATTGCGGTCCAGCACGATCACGGTGGTGAACATCAGCATGATGGTCGCGATGATGCCGGGGACGATGCACAGCAGGATGCCGATACCGACGATGATGCCGGAGACGACGGACGCGATGATCACGTTGACGACGTTGCGCGGCTTGAAGAACGAACCGATCTCGACCGGCTGTCCGTTGGCGATGTCGAGCATGCCTCCGATGTACGCGGACTGCACCACGGCGGCGACCACCAGCATGACGATGCTGCCGATGATGGACACGACGATGCCACCGACGCCCATCGAGACGCTGGCCGAATAGCTGTTTCCGTCATACGAGGAGCTGTCCACGGTGGTGAACAGACTCGAAACGAACTGGATGACGCCCTGCAGCACCGCATAAACCAGCCCGAACACGAGGGTCGGGACGATGATCGCGGCCGCGTTCTTGCTGAACTTGTTCCACGCCCAGGACACCGCCTCCCCGACGCTGTACCCCTGGCCGGGACCACCGAAGCCGGGTCCGCCCGGGTATCCCGGCGGCGGCGGGGCGTAACCACCCTGCGGCGGCGGGGGCGGGGGGTAATTCCCTTGCGGCGGAGGGTAGTTGCCGGGGGGCGGCGGGTAACCACCCGGCGCCGGCGGCGGCGGGTAACCACCGGGTGCCGGCGGCGGCGGATAGCCGCCGGGTGCGGGCGGCGGTGGGTAGCCGCCGGCGGGCGGGATGTTCTCCGGCGGCGGGTAGCCACCGGGCGGTGGATAGCTGCCCGGTGGCGGTGGTGGCTGAGTCATGAACTCCCTCTCGTCAATCGGTCGTTACGGTCGAACACCGGCCCGCGCGCTGCGCTCACGGACCGGCGCTTCGTGTGAGCCTAAATCAGAGCGGCAGACAGACCGTCGTCATGATCTTGTCGGCCAGTGTTTGGCGTTTGGCATCCCACAACGGGAACAGGTATCCGATATAGCAGATGATGCCGTCGACGATGTGGGCCAGCTGCCGCACGATGGACAGGCCGAAACCGATTGGCTGACCGGTCTTCTCGCTGACCACCTTGAACTTCATGATGCCCTTGCCGATGCTGGACCCGGTGGTGCCCTGCCGGTATCCGTAGTTCCACACCAGATACGCGATGGACAGCGCCCACGTGATGAAGAACGACAACTGGCCCAACGTGGTTGGACCGCTGGTGCACAAACCACCGAGGTCGTACTCGGAGGTTTCCGTGACACAGACGGTTTCCGCGGTACCGAACAGCACCCCGTAGCCGATGCCCTCCAGGATCGCCACGGGGATGAGATCGATCAGCCAGGCCAGCACGCGGGTCAGCCACGGCGTGTAGGACTCCTTCGGCAACGCGCCCAGCGCACCGCCCGGACCGGCTACACCGAATCCGGCGCCCGAAGGCGGCGGAGGCGGGAAACCGCCTTGTGGCGGGGGCGGATAACCGCCCGGTGGTGGTGGCGGCGGCGGATAATTCCCAGGTGGTGGCGGAGGAGTGGTCATGAACGCCTTCCAAGTGACGGAAATTAGCTGACGATGAGCGGTGTCACCCTACCTGAGAATTGGCCGAAAATGGCCGCCACCGCCATTTCTTCACCGGGTCGACACAATGCTCCCGGCGCGCCAATCTTTAGTGTCGGTAATTGATTCCGCAATCAGCAATCCCGGCACGCCGACCGGACGACGTGCCGTTTACCGGCGCAAACCACCATCGGACAAAGAGCCCAGAAGATCGTGTCGAGTAAGCACGCCGATCGGTTTGCCGTCTTCGACGACCATCAACGCGTCGTAATCGCGCAATGTTTTGGCCGCGGTACTGAGCAGTTCACCGGAACCAATTAACGGCAGTGGCGCGCTCATGTGATCGCCCACGGCGTCGACCAGTTTTGCCCGCCCTTCGAATACCGCGGAAAGCAACTCCCGCTCGGATACGCTGCCGGCGACTTCACCGGCCATCACCGGGGGCTCGGCCCCGACGACCGGCATCTGCGAGACGCCGTACTCGCGCAGGATGTTGATCGCGTCGCGCACGGTCTCCGACGGGTGGGTGTGCACCAGATCCGGTAGCGCACCGGACTTGCGGCGCAGGATGTTCCCGACGGTGAGTTCCTCGATCGAGCCGTCCAGCCGGCTGCGCAGGAAGCCGTACGAGGACATCCACGCGTCGTTGAAAATCTTTGACAGATAACCGCGTCCACCGTCGGGCAGCAGCACGACGACGACGGCGTCGGGGCCTTCACGCTCGGCGACCCGCAGCGCCGCGACGACAGCCATCCCGCAGGAACCACCGACCAGCAACGCCTCCTCGCGGGCCAGCCGGCGTGTCATGTCGAAGGAATCGGCATCCGAGACGGCGATGATCTCGTCGGGTATCGCGGGATCGTAGGCACTGGGCCAGAAATCCTCGCCGACACCCTCCACCAGGTAGGGACGGCCCGTCCCGCCGGAGTACACCGAACCCTCCGGGTCGGCGCCGACGATCTTGACCCGGCCGCCGGACACCTCCTTGAGGTAGCGCCCGGTCCCGGTGATGGTGCCGCCGGTCCCGACGCCGGCGACGAAATGCGTGATCTTGCCTTCGGTATCGGCCCAGATCTCCGGCCCGGTGGTCTCGTAGTGGCTGGCCGGCCCGTTCGGGTTGGAGTACTGGTCGGGCTTCCATGCCCCGGGGATCTCCTCGACCAGCCGGTTGGAGACGCTGTAGTAGCTGTCCGGGTGGTCCGGCGGCACAGCCGTCGGGCACACCACGACCTCGGCGCCGTAGGCACGCAGCACGTTCTGCTTGTCCTCGCTGACCTTGTCGGGGCAGACGAAGATGCACTTGTAACCACGCTGTTGAGCCACCAGAGCCAGTCCCACACCGGTGTTGCCCGAGGTGGGCTCGACGATGGTGCCACCGGGCTTGAGGGCGCCGCTGGCCTCGGCCGCGTCGATCATCTTGACGGCGATGCGGTCCTTGGAACTGCCACCGGGATTCAGGTATTCGACCTTGGCGGCGACCAGGCCCGAGCCGGCGGGCACCACCGAGTTCAGCTGAACCAGCGGGGTATTACCGATGAGGTCACTGATGTGCCTGGCGATGCGCATGCATCCATCGTGTCAGGCCGCGCAACCGCCCACCAAGCGGGGAGTCACCAGGTGGCTTCGCGGATGTAGGCACCGATCTGACGTAATGACCGGGTCGCTTCGTTGACGAGCGGCCCGCAGATCTGGAAGACGTGCATCTGGCCTGGCCACACCCGCACCTCGACCGGGACACCCTCGGCCGCGAGCATCCGCGCGGCCTTTCGCGCATCGTTGAGCAGAACCTCCGAACCCGACACGTGGATGAGGGTGCGGGGCAGCCCGGGCTCGATGTGGTCGAGCGGTTCGTAGATCTCTTCGTGGCGCTTGTCGCCGGCCCGCTCGATGATCTCGGTCAGCGCGCCGAACGCGTGCGGCGGGAACATGGCATCGGTGTCCACGTTGGGATGCTGGGCGCGGCCGGCGTTGTCGATCTCGAACAGCGGCGACAGCGTCACCATGGCCGCCGGCTCTTCCCCTTCGGCCAGCAGCCGCTGCGCCAACGCCAAGGACAGGTACCCGCCCGCCGAATCACCGGCCAACACGATGTGTTCGGGGGCGTATCCGGTCAGCCGCAGCCACTTGTACGCGTCGTAGCAGTCATCGATCGCCTCGCCGATCGAATGTTTGGGCAGCATGCGGTAGTTCACGACGAACACCGGGCTGTCGGCGAACTTCGACAGGCTCTCCACCAACCGGCCGTGCGAATTCACCCCGCAGGCCAGGAAGGCGCCGCCGTGCAGATAGAGCACCACGCTGCGCTTGCCGTCGGCGGGCAGCACCCCGTCGGCCCGCACCAACTGGGCGGTGCACTTGGGCAATGCGATGGTGGCCCGCACGGTGCCGGGCGAGGGCCGCAGCACCCGCGCGGCGAAGTCGACGATCCCGAAGGGCCAGGGCAGCGTGGGTGCGTGGCAGCCGATTGCCAGAATCGGCTTGATGGTCATCCGAGCGGCCAGCGAGGCCAGCCGGCCCGCGATGCTCGGGCCGTCCTCGACGACCTCGACCGGGGCCCAGTCACTGACCGGGAACCTACGCGTTTGGTGGGCTCTAGCTGCACCGACAGCAGCACGAGGAGAGCCTGAGACCTTGCTTGGTGCCGTCATCGCCACCACTTCCTACGCCGTCGTAGTGCCCGGATAAGTCTGGTTACTTAGCCAACCGGTGTAACTTAGCTTCCCACCGTCGATATGTTCAACAAATCAAAGAGCCCATTTGGTACCGCACTCGATACCGCAACGTGACCGGACGGACAGCTCGGGCTCACCGACAACGGTCTCGGGGCCTTTAACATCGAGGTGTGGGCACACCGCGTCGGTCGACCATCGCCCTGGCAGCCGCGGCCACCCTCGCATCGACGGGTTCGGCCTATGTCGGGGCACGCACGCTGCTGACTGGGCAAGCCGCCCAGACGCGCCGGGTCATCCCGAAATCCTGGGATATCCCGCCGCGCGCCGACGGCGTCTACTCCCCCGGCGGTGGCCCGGTCGAGCGGTACCACCGCGACGTCCCGTTCGACCTGCACCTGATGGTGTTCGGTGATTCGACCGCCACCGGATACGGCTGCGCCGTCGCCGAAGAGGTGCCCGGCGTGTTGCTCGCCCGGGGCCTGGCCGAGGAGTCGGGCCAGCGGATCCGGTTGAGCACCAAGGCGATCGTCGGGGCCACGTCCAAGGGCCTGTCCGGTCAGATCGACGCCATGTACGTGGCCGGCCCGCCACCGGACGCGGCGGTGATCATGATCGGCGCGAACGACATCACCGCACTCAACGGCCTCAGCGCGTCCGCGCGCCGACTGGGTGCCGGGGTCCGCCGGCTGCGGGCCAGCGGAGCGGTCGTGGTCGTGGGCACCTGCCCGGATTTCGGGGTCATCACGGCGATCCCGCAGCCGCTACGTCTGGTCACCCGGACACTCGGACTGCGCCTTGCCCGCATGCAGGCCTCGGCGGTGCACGGTGCCGGCGGCGTGGCAGTTCCCTTCTCGGATTTGCTCGCGCCCGAGTTCTACAAGGCCCCAGAGGTGCTGTTCTCCTCCGACATGTTCCACCCGTCGGCCGCCGGATACGCGCTGGCCGCCAACCAGCTGCTGCCCGCCCTGGCCAGGGCACTGGGCCTGCTCACCGTCGACTCCGACGTCGACGAGGCACTGGTCTCCCGCTCCGGGCACGGCTCGCTGTGGCACCGGCTGACCGGCGCCGGCCGGCTGTGGCGGCGCACCACGGGCGTACCCGCGCCGATCGTCGCTGCCGCCACGGGTTAGGTTCTGGGGAGCTGTCATAGTCGAACCCTTGTAAGTGACCCGAGGAGCTCCCATGCCCGAAGCCGTCATCGTCGCCACCGCCCGCTCGCCCATCGGGCGCGCCGTCAAGGGATCGCTGGCCACCATGCGTCCCGACGACCTGGCCGCGCAGATCGTCCGCGCCGCACTCGACAAGGTGCCGTCGCTGGATCCTGCCGACATCGACGACCTGATGATGGGCTGTGCACAGCCGGCCGGTGAGGCCGGCTACAACATCGCGCGCGCCGTCGCCGTCGAGCTGGGTTACGACTTCCTGCCCGGCACCACCGTCAACCGGTACTGCTCGTCCTCGCTGCAGACCACCCGGATGGCCTTCCACGCCATCAAGGCCGGCGAAGGCGACGTCTTCATCTCCGCGGGCGTGGAGACGGTGTCACGCTTCGGCGTCGGCGCCGCCGACGGCGCCCCCAACAGCAAGAACCCGATCTTCGACGAAGCCCAGGCGCGCACCGCCGCGTCGGCCGAGGGCGGCACCGAATGGCACGACCCGCGCCAGGACGGCCTGATCCCCGACGTCTACATCGCGATGGGCCAGACCGCCGAGAACGTGGCGCTCTACACCGGCATCAGCCGCGAGGACCAGGACCACTGGGGTGTGCGCAGCCAGAACCGCGCTGAGGACGCCATCAAGAGCGGTTTCTTCGAGCGCGAGATCACCCCGGTCACGCTGCCCGACGGCACCGTGGTGTCGACCGACGACGGGCCGCGCGCCGGCACCACCTACGAGAAGATCAGCCAGCTCAAGCCGGTGTTCCGGCCCAACGGCACGATCACCGCGGGTAACGCCTGCCCGCTCAACGACGGTGCCGCCGCCGTGGTCATCATGAGCGACACCAAGGCCAAGGAGCTGGGTCTGACCCCGCTGGCCCGCATCGTGTCCACCGGTGTCTCGGGCCTGTCGCCGGAGATCATGGGCCTGGGCCCGATCGAGGCCATCAAGAAGGCGCTGGCCAAGGCGGGCAAGCAGATCGGCGATATCGACCTGGTCGAGATCAACGAGGCCTTCGCCGTGCAGGTGCTGGGCTCGGCCCGCGCGCTGGGTATCGACGAGGACCGCCTGAACGTGTCCGGCGGCGCCATCGCGCTGGGCCACCCGTTCGGGATGACCGGCGCCCGCATCACCGCGACGCTGCTGAACAACCTGGCCACCCACGACAAGACCTTCGGTATCGAGTCGATGTGCGTCGGCGGCGGCCAGGGCATGGCGATGGTCGTAGAGCGCCTCTCCTAGTTCGACCGTTCGAGGCTGCGCTCAGATCGCGAATTCAGGGTTTCCCGCGATCTGAGCGCAGTCCCGATGCGCTCCGCGCAGTCCCGGCGTCCCGCTGGGCGAACGCGGTACGCACGCGGCGGATGACTTCCCAAGGTCGGTCCTCGGCGACCACCCGGATGACGATCCAGCCCCGCCGCTCCAGCTCGGCGATGCGCCGGATGTCCTTCACGTATTGCCAACGGTCCGTTCGGTGTTGGTCACCGTCGTACTCGACGGCGACCATCAGCTCCGGCCAACCCATGTCGAGATAGGCGAACACGAACCCGTCGTCGGCGCAGACCGGGATCTGGGTCCGCGGTGCGGGCAGTCCCTCCTCGATGAGCAGCAGCCGCAGCCACGTCTCGCGCGGCGATTGCGCGCCGGGATCGACGAGGGATACCGCCCGCTCGAGCAGACGCAGCCCACGCACGCCGGGATGAAGCACCGCCACCGCACGGATATCGTCCGGAGTCACGGCCGTGGCCCGGCACAGGGCGTCGAGGTCGGCGACGGCCTGCCTCAGCGGGTTGCGCCGGCCCAGGTCGAACGCGGTCCGCTCCGCAGTGGTGACCGGCAGCCCGGCAACCTCACACACCTGCGCTGGAGTCAAAGACATCGCCGATGTCCGCACACCGCGGGGCGCGCGGGCGTTGCGCCACACCAGCTCCACCGGTGCCGATTCGTCGATCCACCTCGCGCCGTGCAGCGCCGCCGCCGTACGTCCGGCGATGACGCCCTGGCGATGGGACCACAGCCACGCCGCCCGCGCGCGGTGCGCAGTGGTCAGCACAAGGTCAGGGGCGACGTACACATTGGGCAGTACAGCGCGAAAACCCGAGCGCAGCTGATGCTTCTTCACCGTGCCGGCGGCGATCGCCGCACTGCCGACGAACGGCTCGGTGTAGATGTTCATGCTCGAGAGCTTCGGCACCGATCCCGACACCGCACGCGGTCCAGGTTGCGCTCAGATCGCGGTCTGTGGATGAATCGCGATCTGTGTACACACTCGAAGCTCTGAACGCATGACCACGCTGGGAACGCCGCTGAGTCCGAACGCCACGCGCGTGATGCTGCTGGGTTCTGGTGAGCTCGGCCGCGAGGTACTCATCGCGCTGCAGCGCCTGGGTGTCGAGACCATCGCCGTCGACCGTTACGACAACGCGCCCGGGCAGCAGGTCGCGCACCACGCGCGCACCATCTCGATGACCGACCCCGAGCAGTTGCGCGCGCTCATCGAGGCCGAGAAGCCCGATCTGGTGGTGCCCGAGATCGAGGCGATCGCCACCCCGGTGCTGGAGGAGCTGGAGGATGCCGGGGTGGTGACGGTGATTCCCACCGCGCGCGCCGCCAGGCTGACCATGGACCGGGAGGGCATCCGCCGGCTCGCCGCCGAAACCCTTGGGCTGCCGACCAGTCCGTACCGGTTCTGCGATTCGCTCGACGAACTGCGGGCCGCCATCGACCAGATCGGCTATCCCTGCGTGGTCAAGCCGGTGATGAGCTCGTCGGGCAAGGGCCAGAGCAAGATCGACGGACCCGACGATGTGGCGCCCGCGTGGGAGTACGCCATGTCGGGCAGCCGGGTGAGCAACACCCGGATCATCGTCGAAGGTTTCGTCGATTTCGACTACGAGATCACGCTGCTGACGGTGCGGGCACGCGATGCCTACGGTCAGATCGGTACGCAGTTCTGTGCGCCCATCGGGCACCGCCAGGTCAGCGGCGATTACGTCGAGAGCTGGCAACCGCATCCGATGCCGGCCGCCGCACTGGAGCGGGCCCAGCAGATCGCGCAGGCGGTCACCGAAAACCTGGGCGGACAGGGCATCTTCGGTGTCGAACTGTTCGTCAAGGGTGACCAGGTGTGGTTCAGCGAGGTCAGCCCGCGACCGCACGACACCGGCATGGTGACGATGGTGTCGCAGTGGCAGAACGAGTTCGAATTGCATGCCAGGGCCATCCTCGGCCTGCCCGTGGACACCACGCTGAAATCCCCGGGGGCCAGCGCGGTCATCTACGGCGGCGTCGACGCCGAGGGCATCGTGTTCGACGGGGTGGAGGCCGCATTGCAGGTGCCGCACACCGATATTCGGCTGTTCGGCAAACCGGAGAGCTTCACCAAGCGCCGGATGGGCGTGGCGCTGGCGTTCGACGACGACGTGGACGTTGCGCGGCGCAACGCCGCCGAAGCGGCGAGCCGGGTCACCCCGCGGGCCGTCTGAACCCGGCCATACACGGGAAAAGGGCGCCCACCACCGGTGGGCGCCCTTTCTCGCAATCGAGCTAGTCGTTGTTGAAGTAACTCAACAGGCGCAGGATCTCGACGTACAGCCAGACCAGGGTGACGGTCAGGCCGAGCGCGATACCCCAGGCCGCCTTCTCCGGCGCACCCGCGCGGATCATCTGGTCGGCGGCGTCGAAGTCGATCAGGAAGCTGAACGCCGCCAGCGCGATGCAGACCAGCGAGAAGATGATCGCGATGGTGCCGCCGCTGCGCAGGCCCATACCGGCGCCGCCGTTGAACATGCCGATGATGAAGTTGCCGAGCATCAGGGCCACGACGCCGAACAGACCCGCGACGATCATCCGGGTGAACTTCGGGGTGACGCGGATGGCGCCGGTCTTGTAGACGACGAGCATGCCGACGAACACACCGAGGGTGCCCAGGATGGCCTGGCTGATCAGCGCGCCCGCGCTGACACCGGAGACGTACAGGTTGGCGACCACGAACGAGAAGGCGCCGAGGAACAGGCCTTCCAGGGCGGCGTAGGTCAGCACGATCGCGGGGCTGTCCTGCTTGCGGCCGAAGGTGGCGATCAGCACCAGCACCAGGCCGCCGAGGCTGCCGACGAGGGTGAACGGCATGGCCAGGGCCAGGTTGCCGGCCACCAGGAAGTACGAGACGACGGCGACGGCCGACAGCACCGCCAGGGTCATCCCGGTCTTGGTGACCACGTCGTCGATGGTCAGCGGCCGCGAAACTCCGCGCTGCTGATCCGGGTACGGCGTGACATAGGGATCCGCGTGTACCTGCTGCGCACCGAAGCTTGCGGCTCCGGTACCGAATTGCGCGTATCCGCCCTGCTCCTTAGGCAGGGAGCGGAATACCGGGTTGCTGCTCTCGCGCACCGTAGGTCCTCTCCTGTGCTTGGTGTCCGGCCTCTGCGAACACCTTCTCAACGAACAACCGCCCTGGGCAGGTTCCCGAGAATTCCGCCATCGCTGAGAAGGGCTCTCAGGAAACGTCCAGGTTGATCTTGGTCAAACCCTACCCGTCGACACACCCGCCGGGGCAACGAACTAGATTGCAATCCGTGACCGAAAACGAGGACATCCTAGTAAGTGTCCGCAACGGCGTCGGCATCCTCACGCTGAACCGGCCCAAGGCGATCAACTCGCTCAACGACGTCATGGTGGCCGGTATGACACGAGCCCTCGACGCCTGGGAACACGACGATTCCGTCACGGCCGTGCTGCTCACCGGGGCCGGCGAACGCGGCCTGTGCGCCGGCGGCGACGTCGTCGCGCTGTACCACAGCGCCAAGGCGGACGGCGCCTACGCCAGGAAATTCTGGTGGGATGAGTACCTGCTCAACGCCCACATCGGCCGCTACCCGAAACCGTATGTGGCACTGATGGACGGCATCGTGATGGGCGGTGGTGTCGGGGTCGGGGCGCACGGCAACATCCGCGTCGTCACCGAGAAGACGAAGATGGGCATGCCCGAGGTCGGCATCGGCTTCATCCCCGATGTGGGTGGCACCTATCTGCTGTCCAGGGCCCCCGGCCGGCTGGGTCTGCACGCCGCCCTGACCGGTGCATCCTTCACCGGCGCGGACGCCATCGAGATGGGCTTTGCCGACCACTTCGTCCCGCACGACCGACTCGCCGACTTCGCCGAGGCCGTCGTGTCCGATGGGCCCGCCGATGCACTGCGGTCCTACGCCGAGGAACCGCCTGCCAGTGAGCTTGCCGCCCAGCGGGATTGGATCGACGCCTGCTACGCCGGGGACACCGTCGCCGACATCCTCACCGACCTGCGCGGCCATGACGACCCGGCCGCCAGAGCGGCGGCCGACCTGATCGCCACCCGGTCCCCCATCGCCCTGGCCGTCACCCTGACCGCGGTGCGCCGCGCCGCCCACCTGCACAGCCTCGAAGAGGTACTGCAGCAGGAGTTCCGGGTGTCGGTGGCATCGATGAAGTCGCACGATTTCGTCGAGGGGATCCGCGCCCAGCTGGTGGACAAGGACCGCAACCCGCAGTGGTCGCCTGCGACGCTCGAGCTGTGCGACGATGCGGCCGTCGACGCCTATTTCGCCTCCGCCGACCCCGATCTCACCTTCTCAAAGGAGACCCGATGACCGACTACGAGACCATCCTGGTGACCCGCGAAGGTCGCGTCGGCACCATCACGCTCAACCGCCCCAAGGCGCTGAACGCGCTCAACAGTCAGGTGATGCGCGAGGTCACCTCGGCCGCAGCCGAATTCGACGCCGACCCGGGCATCGGTGCCATCGTCCTGACCGGTAACGAGAAGGCCTTCGCCGCCGGCGCCGATATCAAGGAGATGGCCGACCTGTCCTTCGCCGAGGTGTTCGGCCAGGACTTCTTCGCGCTGTGGGGCAAGTTCGCCGCCACCCGCACCCCCACCATCGCCGCCGTCGCCGGTTACGCCCTTGGCGGCGGCTGCGAACTGGCCATGATGTGCGACCTGCTGATCGCCGCCGACACCGCGAAGTTCGGCCAACCCGAGATCAAGCTCGGCGTGCTGCCCGGCATGGGCGGCAGCCAGCGGCTGACCCGGGCGATCGGTAAGGCCAAGGCCATGGACCTGATCCTGACCGGGCGCACCATCGACGCCGCCGAGGCCGAGCGCAGTGGCCTGGTGTCGCGGGTGGTGCCCGCCGACACGCTGCTGGAGGAGGTCAACACCGTCGCCGCCACCATCGCGGGGATGTCGTTGTCGGCCGCGCGGATGGCCAAGGAAGCGGTCAACCGCTCCTTCGAGGCCACCCTGGCCGAAGGCCTGCTCTACGAGCGCCGACTGTTCCACTCCGCCTTCGCCACCGACGACCAGACCGAGGGCATGAACGCGTTCACCGAGAAGCGCGCGCCGAACTTCACGCATCGTTAAAGTCGAGCGGTGAGCACCGCCGCCGAGACCGAAGCACCGGAACAACCGGACGCGCTCCCGTCGCCCAAGCGGGCCTGGTGGATTCGCCACTACACCTTCTTCGGCACCGCGGTGGGTTTGCTGTTCATCTGGCTGTCGATGACGCCGTCGCTGCTGCCCCGCGGCCCGCTGTTCCAGGGGCTGGTCAGCGGCGCGGCGGGTGCGCTCGGTTACCTGTTCGGCGTCTTCGGCGTGTGGTTGGTGCGCTTCATGCGCTCCAAGGACACCAGCCCGCCGGCCCCGAAGTGGGCGTGGAGAGCACTCATCGTGGTCGGTATCGCGGGCCAGACCGCCGCGATCGTGTGGTTCCACGTGTGGCAGGACGACGTCCGTGATCTGTTCGGCGTGCCGCGCCTGACGTTCTGGGACCACCCGCTGACCGCGGTGCTGTCCATCGTCTTCCTGTTCGCTTTCGTCGAAATCGGCCAGCTGATCGATAGATTGGTGCACTTCCTGGTCCGCCAGCTGGAGCGCGTCGCGCCGCCGAGGATGTCGGCGACGGTTGCGGTGGCGTTGCTGCTGGCACTGGGCATCGCACTGCTCAACGGCGTGGTGGTGCGGTTCGCGATGTCGACCATCAACAACACCTTCGAATCGGTCAACAACGAGGACGATCCCGACAACCCGGCTCCCACAACACCTTTGCGTTCGGGCGGACCGCAGTCGCTGGTCAGCTGGGCGTCACTGGGGCATCAGGGCCGGGTCTTCGTCTCCGGCGGCCCGTCCGTCCAAGAGTTGTCGAAGTTCAACGGCGCCAACGCCGTCGAACCGATCCGGGCCTACGCCGGGCTCAACTCGGCGCAGGGGATCAAGGCGATCGCCAAGCTGGCGGCCGAGGAACTTCGGCGCACCGGTGGACTGAACCGCAAGGTGATCGCCGTGGCCACCACCACCGGCACCGGCTGGATCAACGAGGCCGAGGCGTCGGCACTGGAGTACATGTACAACGGTGACACCGCGATCGTGTCCATGCAGTACTCCTTCCTACCCAGTTGGATTTCGTTCCTGGTGGACAAGGAGAACGCCCGCCAGGCCGGCCAGGCGCTGTTCGAACAGGTCGACGCGATGGTGCGCGAACTGCCCGAGAACAAGCGGCCCAAGCTGGTCGTGTTCGGGGAGAGCCTCGGCTCTTTCGGCGGTGAGGCGCCCTTCCTGGCCCTGAACAACTTGGTCGCCCGCACCGACGGCGCGTTGTTCTCCGGTCCGACGTTCAACAACACCATCTGGACCGATCTGACCATCAATCGCGATGCGGGCTCCCCGCAGTGGTTGCCCATCTACGACAAGGGTGAGAACGCGAGGTTCGTCGCGCGGCCCGACAACCTGAACCGGCCTGCGGACCCGTGGTCGACTCCGCGGGTGGTCTATATGCAGCACGCCTCCGACCCGATCGCGTGGTGGAACCCGGATCTGCTGTTCGCCAAACCCGATTGGCTCAGAGAGCCTCGGGGCTATGACGTTTCGCCGCGGATGGAATGGATTCCGGTGGTGACGTTCCTGCAGGTGTCGGCCGACATGGCGGTGGCTGTCGACGTGCCCGACGGCCACGGCCACGTCTACGTACGTGATGTCGCCAACGCCTGGGCGGCCGTGCTGCAGCCGCCGGGCTGGACCCCCGCCAAGACCGAGGCGCTACGCCCGCTCTTGCGCTCCGACGAGTGAGGCGGCCGCCAGCGCGTGGTAGCCGCCGATGACATCGGTGGCCCGGTACAGGCCGAGGTCCTGCAGGGCGGCAGCGGCCAGGCTGGAGGTGTAGCCCTCCGAGCACAGGATCACCCACTCGACATCGTCGCCGGTGGCCTGTGGCAGCCGCGCCGCGCTGGTCGGGTCGGCCCGCCACTCCAGCACATTGCGCTCGATCAGCAGGGCGCCGGGCACCTCACCCTCGGCGGCGCGCTGGGCGGCCGGCCGGATGTCGACCAGCAGTGCACCGCGTTCCAGCGCGGCGGGCACCTCGTGGGCCTCTAGGCGGCGCAGCCGCGACCGGGCGGCGGCCAGGATGTCGTCGATACGGCTCATGTCAGCCCTCCGGTGCGTCGGTCAGCTCGGTCCGGTTACGCCGCAACGTCTGCCGGTCGGTGACCTCGTAGTAGGACATCGCGGTCAGCGGTGGCGAGTAGGCGTGCACGCTCAGTGTGACCGGGGCTGCCGGTACTCCAACCGATCCCCCGGTCGCTACGCTCTCCCCCGCAAGCGGGTGGTACCCCCAACCCGCCGCAGAGGGCGCCCACACCACGTCGTGCACCCACCCCAGCGGGAACGCCGCCTGATCACCGGCGCGCAGCCGACGGCGTTTGAGCGCCTCGCCGTTCCAGCGGGTCTCGGTCAGCGCACCCGACACCACCGTCAGCGCGCCCAGCGAACCACCGTGGTCGTGCAACTCCGTGGACCGGTCCGGCACCCAGCTGATCAGCCAGATATCGAGTTCGTCGTCGCCATACAGGCGGCTGTACCAGCGCTCGTCGGTGGGCGGGCCGCCGGCGGGCAGCAACCGGTCATACCGGCCGGACAACACGTCGTCGGCGCAGCGGTCGGTGGCGTTGAGCAGATCGGGCAGCCGCAGCCGGGTGGGTGCGGACACCGCGGGCGGGGTGACGAGCGCAGAAGCAGAGGCGGAAACCATGGGTGACTCCAGAAAAAGGACGAACGGATAGCGGGCGCTGGTGCTCTCAACGAGCGCAACAACAGCCTCGGAAACCGGTCCCCTCCGTCACGGTCGCGAGTGTTGCATAGATTGGGGAGCATGCGCAGCTACCCGATCCTGGTGATGGCGGCCGCAGCAGCCGTCCTGGCCGGTTGTTCTTCGCACTCCGACACGCCGGCCGCGCCGAACTCCACCTCCGCAACACCGACCTCGGAGCCGCCCCCGCTGCCGCAGGAGTCGCCGCTGCCGGCCGGCGCCGTCGCGGTCTCCCCCGACGGAGTCACGACCGCCGTCGACGTCCCGTCCGACGCCACCGAATCCCAGTACGGCCAGGCCTGCCATGCCGCCAAGCTGTGGCTCGACGAGCAGCACGCCGAACCGCGCACCCTGGTGGAGTCCTACCTCAAGACGCTGCAGGCCCCCGATGCCCGCGGGCCGGGCAGTTTCAACACCCCGTGGGCGCAACTGACTCCGGCCCAGCAGGCGGGCGTCATCATGGCGGCCAACGCCGCGGCCAACGGCGAATGCGGCTGACCTTTCGAATCAGGGTGAGCGCAAGCCCCGGCCCGGCCCCATCCCGGGGGCCCTCGACATACGGCAGGATGGAAACGTGGACTTTCGTCATCGGACCGCACTGATCACCGGCGCCAGCGGCGGAATAGGTGAGGAGTTCGCCCACCAGCTGTCCGGCCTCGGGGCCGACCTGGTGCTGGTCGCCCGCCGCGCGGACAAGCTGGAGGAACTGCGGGCCACGCTGTTGCGCCGCACGCCCGGCGTCACCATCGACGTGATCGCCGCCGACCTGTCCGTGCCGGGATCGGGTGCGCAGCTGTTCGGCCAGGTTCAGCAGCTGGGCCGCCATGTCGACATCCTGATCAACAACGCAGGCGTCGGATCGCACGGCCACTTCGCCGACCTGGACCCCGACGCGCTGGCCGCCCAGATCCAGTTGAACTGCGCAACGCTGGTCGACCTGACCGCTCGATTCCTGCCGCCGATGATCAAGGCGGGCAACGGCTTGGTGCTCAACGTCGCCTCCACCGCGGCCTTCCAGCCCACCCCGACCATGGCGGTCTACGGCGCCACGAAGACCTTCGTGTTGTCGTTCACCGAGGCGCTGTGGCAGGAGACCAAGGGCACCGGCGTGCGGGTGCTGGCGCTGTGCCCGGGAGCCACCGAGACGGAGTTCTTCGCGCGCACCGGCAAGCAGTTCATGACCCGCGGCAGGCAGACCTCCCGCCAGGTGGTGGACGCCGCGCTGGCCGCGGTGGACCGATCCGGCCCGACGGTCATCTCCGGGCTCGCCAACACGGTGCTGGCCGCCGGCACCCGGCTGCTACCCGGCCGGCTGCTGGCCCCGATGGCCCAACGCATCATGAAGGAACACTGACCGGCGATGAAGGTTGCCCTCGCCCTCGGCAGTGGAGGTGCGCGCGGCTACGCGCACATCGGGGTGATCAACGAACTGACCGACCGTGGGTACGAGATCGTCGGCATCGCCGGATCGTCGATGGGCGCCCTTGTCGGCGGCCTGTACGCCGCCGGCAAGCTCGACGAATTCGCCGTCTGGGCAAGCTCGTTGACCCAGCGGGCGGTGCTGCGGCTGCTGGACCCCTCGATCAGTTCACCCGGGGTGCTGCGGGCCGGCAAGATCCTGGACGCGGTGCGCGAGATTCTCGGCGATGCCACCATCGAGCGGCTGCCCATCCCGTATACGGCGGTGTCCACCGATCTGATCGCGGGTAAATCGGTGTGGATGCAGCGCGGCCCACTCGACGACGCGATCCGGGCGTCCATCGCGATTCCGGGGATCTTCACCCCGCATGTGGTCGACGGTCGGCTGCTGGCCGACGGCGGCATCCTGGACCCGCTGCCGATGGCACCGATCGCGGCCGTCAACGCCGACCTGACCATCGCCATCAGCCTGGGCGGACCCGATCCGGCCACCCGGCCCGGCGAACCCGAACCGCGGCCGACCGCTGAGTTCCTGGGCCGAATGTGGCGCAGCACAACGGCTTTGCTGGACACCACGGCGGCCCAGCGGGTGCTGGACACGCCGGCCGCGCGGTCGGTGCTCAGCCGGTTCAGCAGCGCCGTCGAGCCGGAGGTCGCGCTCGAGGAGGCCAGCGGCGTGCCGACGGCCCCGCGGCTGGGCAGCTTCGAGATCATGAACCGCACCATCGACATCGCCCAGGCGGCGCTGGCCCGGCACACCCTGGCGGCTTACCCGCCCGACCTGCTCATCGAGGTGCCCCGTACCGCGTGCCGCAGCCTGGAGTTCCACCGTGCCGACGAGGTCATCGAGATCGGTCAGGAGCTGGCCGCGGCCGCACTCGGCGCGCTGGACTGATTCAGCGGGACAGGAATTCGGCGACCGCCGCCGCCACCTGGCGCCCCTGCGCCCGGCCCGCCTCTGCCGACGGCCGACGACACCGGGGGTCGAGCGGGTCACGCCCGAAGGCCGCCAGCGCGGCGTCGTCGGCGAAGACATCCATCGAGGCGCCAGGGAAGGTCGCGATCTCGTCGGCCACCCCGCCGCTGAACGGGGACGGGGCGTTGCGGGCGGCCGGCACCAGCACTAGCACCGCATCGCAGTCGGCGGCCGCGCTGGTGTTCACCGCGCTGCGCACCCCGCCGTCCATGTAGCGGTGCGCCCCGACGGTGACCGGCGGCCAGGCGCCGGGCACCGCGCAACTGGCGGCGACCGCATCGACCAGCGGGACACCGGATTCCGGTGTGAAAACGGCCAATTCGCCGGTGGCCACGTCGACGGCGGTGATCCGCAGGTCCCGGTCGGGCCACTGCTGCACCGGCAGCCGGTGTGCGATGACCTGGCGGCGCACTGCCTCGGGGACGGTCTCGGCGGCCACCGCGATCGCGCCGATCCGGCGTAGCCGCGCCTCGGTGCTGCCGGACTCGGCGAGCGCGGCGACGAACAGCTCGGCCACCTCGTCGATGTCGACGCCGGAGGCGATTTCGTGCGTCTCGTCGGCGATCTGCCGGGCGTAGAGGTCGTCGAGCGCGGCGCCGCTGCTCACCTGGGCGGCGACTGCGGAACCGGCCGAGGTGCCCAGCAGCACGTCGGCCGCCAGCACGGCGGCCGCGGTGTCCGGGGAGGCATCGGCGATACCGGCCAGCACCCCGGTTTCCCACGCGATGCCGGCCAACCCGCCACCGGCCAAGATCAAGCCACGTTTCACGGTCGCCCGAACCTAGCGGACCATCTGGTCGGACAGTTCGGCCAGCGACTGGGCGGCATAGCCTTTCCACAGCCTGCCGAACACCGGCAGCAGGGGCGCCGCCAACACCGATCGCGGGTGGATGGTCCAGCGCCACGTCACCACCGTGCCGGTGCCCGCCGGTTCGAACAGCCACTGGCCGTCGACGCTGGAGACCAGCGGCGCCAACGGCCCCCTGACGTCGGTGAGCCGGTAGCCGAAGGACCTCGGCGGATCGTAGGAGGTCAGTTCCTCACGCATGCTGCCGCCGCCGGTGAGGACCACCGTGCGGGACTGGCCGACCGCGTCCCACGCGCCGGTCTGGCCGCGGGTCTCCTTGATCGGCGGGATGGGCCCGTACCAGCGCCGGAACAAGGTCGGCAGCGGCATGGGCACCATGTCGCGGAACAGATCCTCGGGCAGGACCGGTATCGCCCCTGATTGCTCCACCGTCAGTGGCTGCGCCATGATGGTCATGGTAGCCGGGACCGACCGAGGGAGCTCCATGCCAGCGACGATGCGTGCGCAGCGATTCTACGCCGACTCGAAAACCGTTGCGGTCGAGGATGTTCCGATACCCGAGCCGGGCCCCGGCGAGGTCCTGGTCAAGGTCGAATTCTGCGGTATCTGTCATTCCGACCTGAGCCTGATCAACGGCACCTTCCCCGCGCAGACACCCGTCGTGACCCAGGGACACGAGGCGTCGGGCACCATCGCCAAGCTGGGGCCGGGAGTCACCGGCTGGGCCGAGGGTGACCGCGTGGTGGTGGCCGCGGGCCGGCCCTGCCTGGGCTGCGTGAACTGCCTGCGCGGCGACCTGAGCAACTGTCTGCGCATCCAGCTGATGGCCTTCGCCTACGACGGGGCGTGGGCGCAGTACACCGTCGCGCAGGCGTTCGGGCTCACCCGGGTACCCGAAAACGTCCCGCTCGAGCAGGCCGCCATCCTGGCCGACGCGGTGTCCACACCGTTCGGTGCCGTCGTGCGGACAGGCCAGGTGGGTGTCGGCGAGTCCGTCGGAGTGTGGGGTGTGGGCGGGATCGGCACCCATATCGTGCAGCTGGCCCGGTTGGTCGGTGCGGCGCCCATCATCGCGGTGGACATCAAACCCGCGGTACTGCAGCGCGCGTTGGAGTTGGGCGCCGATTACGCGTTCGATGCCCGCGATGAGTCGTTGCGCGACAAGATCATCGATGTCACCGGCGGCCGCGGGGTGGACGTCGCGTTCGACGCGGTTGGGGTGGCGCAGACGTTCGACCAGGCGCTGGCGGCCCTGACCGTGGGGGGCCGGCTGGTCGGGGTCGGTATGAGCGCCGACGCACCGAGCATCGGGCCCACGTCGCTGTTCAATCTCACCAAGCGTCAGGTGCTCGGCCACCTCGGCTATCAGAACGCCGATATCGGGACCTTGGCCAATCTGGTGTCGCTCGGCCGGCTGGACCTGCACCGCTCGATCAGCCAGATCGTGCCGCTGGAGGATATCGCCGCGGGGATCGAGAAGCTGGAGCGAGCCGACGGCGACCCGATCCGAATCCTGGTGCAGCCCTAGCTCAGATGTGAGGCGGCCCGGGCCGCGACGAACGGCAGGTCCAGATACGTGGCGATGCCCGGCGGCGCGGCGCACACCGCGGGCACCGAGTTGACGCAATGCGCCGCAGTGCCCACCACACCCGGTTCGGCGGAGCCGACGGTCGAACCGTGGTCGGCGGAGCCGACGGTCGAACCGTGGTCGGCGGAGCCGACGATCGAACCGGGTCTCACGTCGTCGCCCGGCTCACCCTGGAATCCGCGCACCACCACGGTGAAGTCGGGATTGCCGCGCACGGCCATCTCGTAGCGTTGCCCTTCCGGGCCGAAAGTCCATGGGGGGTCGAGGTTTTCCTCACCCATCAGCCAGTTGACGGTGATCCGCACAACGGGTTCGCCGTCGACCTGCGCTTCCCAGTGGAACCGGCGGGCGGCGACCTGTCCGGGTGCGATGTCGCCGATCGGCGACGCGATGGGAGCGGTGGCCACCGCCACCTCCTGGGCGGTGACCACCCGCGGATCGGCCCGGAAGCCGAGTTTGTCGGTGCACATCCGGACGGCCTGGATGAAACCGCCGTCGAGCATCTTCTGCATGGGTCCGCTCATCGCCTTGTCCGGGGTGTCCCCGAACCCCATCACGTGCCGCAGCACATCCGGTGCGTCGTAGGTGCGCAGGTCGGAGAACTCCTCGGCCCGGACGAAGGTCACCCCGGTGGACAACACCGACAACAACAGCGGGAACTTCTCGCTGAATCCGCCGGGGGCGATGCCGGTGCCGTGCAGCGTCACTCCGCCCGCCAGGGCCGCCTCGCGCAGGGGCGCAGCTTGTTTCGCGCTCGGGTACAGCCAACCGACCGGTGTCACCACGTTTTTCCCCGACCGCAGCAACGCGGCCACCTCGTCGGGATCGGGCAGCAGCGGCGCATAGATGACGGCGTCGGCGTCCAGCGCGAGGATGTCCTCGACGCGGTTGGTGGCCGGCACCCCGAGCGGGCCGGTGCCGACGATGTCCCCGACATCCCGGCCGTTCTTGGCCGCGCTGTGCACCCATGCCCCGGCGAGCTCGAGGTCGGGATGGTCGAGGATGCCCTTGATGGCCGCGCTGCCCACCCCGCCGGTCGCCCACTGCACCACGCGCAACGCCATTGTCGCTCCCTTCCCAGCGCAAGAACTAGAACACGTTCTACCACCTTTCGGCGCGCTGCCCGGCACAATGACCGGTGATGACCAACGGCCTGGACTTCGGTGTGCTCGGCCCGTTGCAGGTGACCGTCGACGGCAGACCGCTACCGTTGGGGACGCCGAAGCAGCGGGCCGTGCTGGCGTTGCTGGTGATGAGCCGCAATCGGCCGGTCAGCGGCGATTCGCTGGTCACCGCGGCGTGGGAGCAGTTCCCGCCGCCGGAGCCGAAGGCCAGCCTGCACTCGTACATCTCCAACCTGCGCAAGCTCATCTCCAGCACCGGAGCCGACGGTCGTGCCGTGCTGGCCAGCGCGGCACCGGGTTATCGGCTGGCCGTCGACGACGGCAACTGCGATATCGGCCGGTTCATCGCGGCCAAGGGCGCCGGCGTGCAAGCCGCCGCGGCCGGGCAGTTCGAACAGGCCAGCAACCATCTGTCCACGGCGCTGGCCCAGTGGCGCGGCCCGGTGCTCGACGACCTTCGCGAGTTCGAGTTCGTCGATCCCTTCGCCACCGCTCTGGTGGAGGACAAAGTGGTGGCACACACCGCGCATGCCGAGGCCGAAATCGCTTGCAACCGTGCGTATACCGTGATCGGCCAACTGGAACCACTGGTCGTCGAATACCCCTACCGCGAGCCGCTGTGGGCGCAGCTCATCACGGCGTACTACCTCAGCGATCGACAGTCCGACGCGCTGGATGCCTACCAGCGCCTCAGGACGACGCTGGCCGACGACCTTGGCATCGATCCAGGAGCGACGATCCGTTCGCTGTACGAGCGGATCCTGCGGCAGGAACCGCTGAACGTCCGGCAGGCGGCGCGGACCACGGCCGTGCACAAGATCAACAATCTCGACCTGCACACCGCAGTCGGGGTGCAGACGGCCGCGGCGCAGATCCGCTCGCTGTCCGGGCGGGTGCACCCGCTGGCGGCGGCCGCCACCCGGATCGGCCGGCTGCCGGACAACGACATCGTGCTCGACCAGCCGAATGTCAGCCGCCACCACGCGGTCATCATCGACACCGGGACCAGTTTCGTCATCACCGACCTGCGCTCGGCCAACGGTGTCGAGGTGGGTGGTCAGCGCATCCGTGGCACCGCCTCCCTCAACGACGGTGACCGGTTCCGCATCTGCGAGCACGAATTCGTGTTCGAGATCGTGCACCCCGGCTGAGCTTCCGCTGTGCGCGTTCCGGCCACCCGTTAGGGTGTTGAGCCTGCGGACGTAGAGGAGCGAGGCAGACATGACCGGGCCGACTTCGCGCGAGGGCACCCAGTTCGGCCCTTACCGGTTGCGGCGGCTCATCGGGCGCGGCGGCATGGGCGAGGTCTACGAGGCCGAGGACACCGTCAAGGACCGCATCGTCGCGCTGAAACTGCTGCCCGAAGGCGTCTCGCACGACCCGGTGTTCCGCAAAAGGCTGCAGCGCGAAGCACATTCGGCCGGGCGTCTGCAGGAGCCGCACGTGGTGCCGATCCACGACTACGGCGAGATCGACGGCGTGCTGTACGTCGACATGCGCATGATCAACGGCCAGGACCTGCGCAAGCTGCTCAAGGCCTCCGGCCCGATGCCGCCGGCGCGTGCCGTCGCCATCATCGGCCAGGTGGCCTCCGCGCTGGACGCTGCCCATGAGAGCGGCATCATGCACCGCGACGTCAAGCCGGAGAACATCCTGATCACCAGGGACGATTTCGCCTACCTGGTGGACTTCGGGATCGCCAATGCGGCCAGCGACGAGAAGCTGACCGAATTGGGCACCGCGGTGGGCACCTACGCCTACATGGCCCCGGAACGGTTCACCAGCGGCACGGTGACTTATCGCGCCGACGTCTACGCCTTGACCTGTGTGCTGCACGAATGCCTGACCGGTGGGCAGCCGTTCCCCGGCGACAGCGTCAGCATGGTGATCACCGCCCATCTGATGAACCCGGTGCCGGCGCCGAGCACCATCCGGCCCGGGATTCCCACCGCATTCGACGCCGTGATCGCCCGTGGCATGGCCAAGAAGCCCGAGGACCGGTTCGCCACCGCCGGCGAGCTGGCCGCCGCCGCGACGCAGGCGCTGAGCACCCGGGACCAGACGCAAGCGGCCGATATCGTCGCGCGCGGCGAGGCCGCCACCCGGCCCGCGCCGCGGTTCGGGGCACCCACCCCGTACCCCACCACGCCGCCGGCACCCGCGCGCTTCCACACACCCCAGCCCAGTGGCCCCACCTGGAACCAGACCCCGCCCGGCGCTCCGGGACCCCGGAAGAAGACCGCCTGGGTGCCCATCGCGGCCGCGGCCGGTATGTTCGTCTTGGTCATCGCCGCACTCGGGGTGTTCTGGCTGGTCAAGCCCGAGGACACCACGGCAGCACCGGCCACCAAGACCACGACAACAGCACGCACCTCGACCACGGAACCGGTCGAGACCAGTGAGACCACCGAACCCGCCGGGAGTACCGAACCCGAAAGCCCCGGCACCCTGGAAAACCGGCTGCTGGGGATGCTGCCCCGCGACTATGCGCCGGGCGCCTGCCAGGTGGTGCACCCGCCGATCACCGGAGCCTTGGCCACCGTCGACTGCGGGCCGGCCACCTCGCCGGGCGGACCGGCCGCGTCTCGGTATTCGTTGTTCGCCGACCAGGGCGCGCTGTCGGGGCATTTCGACGACGCCATCCAGGGCGACTCCGAGTTGCTGCAATGCCCTGGCAGCGGTATCGACTCGCCGACGACGTGGCACTACACCGACTCTGCCCAGCGGGCCGAGGGCTCGATCGCCTGCGGCACCTACGCCGACGGCCCCGACATCACCTGGACCAAGAACTCCGATCTGATGATCGGCAACATCCAGGCACCCGATATGGAACAGCTGCACCAGTGGTGGCTGGCCTACGGCTGAGCGCTGCCAAGGATCCACCAAGAATCCATCAAGATCGCCGTTGGACCCTGTGGTCGCCCGGAACGACCGGAACCGACCTCATCAGGAGTCCACACCATGCTCAGCACCGCCGCCCGCGCCGCCGTCGTCACCACCCTGTCCGGGCTGGCGCTGGGGCTGGCCGCCCTCTCCTCGGCCGGCACGGCGAATGCCATCACCTCCCAGACCGATAGCGCGTTTCTCGACGAGATCGCCAAGGAGGGCATCGCCTACGACTCGGCCACCGACGTCATCGGCAACGCGCGCCAGGTGTGCTCGGAGCTGAAAGCCGGCGCGACCGGCACCGAGATCGGGATGGACATCCTCGCCGACACCGACCTGACCACCCGGCAGGCCGCCGCCTTCGTCGTCATGTCGATCGACTACTACTGCCCGCAGTACACCGACGCGTTCGCCTGAGAAACCCGCGAAGTATGTTCGGTCTCGACCGCAATGAAGCGAAAGGGACCACCATGCCGAATCGTGTTTTCGTCGTCGGCGTCGGAATGACGAAGTTCGAGAAGCCCGGACGGGTCGAAGGCTGGGACTATCCCGACATGGCCCGCGAGTCCGGCACCAAGGCGCTGGCCGATGCCGGCATCGACTACACCGAGGTGCAGCAGGGTTACGTCGGGTACTGCTCGGGGGACTCCACCTCGGGCCAACGCGCCCTCTACGAGCTCGGCATGACGGGCATCCCGATCGTCAACGTCAACAACAACTGTTCCACCGGTTCGACGGCGCTCTACCTTGCCGCACAGTCGATCCGCGGCGGACTGGCCGACTGCACCATCGCACTGGGCTTCGAGAAGATGCAGCCCGGCTCCCTGGGTGGCGGTGCACAGGACCGGGAATCCCCGCTTGGCCGGCACGTCAAGGCGCTGGCCGAGATCGACGAGTTCGGATTTCCGGTGGCGCCGTGGATGTTTGGCGCAGCAGGACGCGAGCACATGCGCAAGTACGGCAGCACCGCAGAGCATTTCGCGAAGATCGGCTACAAGAACCACAAGCACTCGGTGAACAACCCGTACGCGCAGTTCCAGGACGAGTACACCCTCGACGACATCCTGGCCGCGAAGATGATCTCCGACCCGCTGACCAAGTTGCAGTGCTCCCCCACCTCCGACGGGTCGGGTGCGGCCATCGTGGCCAGCGAGGCGTTCGTCGACGCGCACGGCCTGGCCGGCCAGGCCGTGGAGATCGTCGGGCAGGCGATGACCACCGATTTCGCCTCCACGTTCGACGGCAGCGCCGCCAACATCATCGGCTACGACATGAATGTGCAGGCCGCCCAACAGGTTTACGATCAGGCCGGCCTCGGCCCGGCCGACTTCCAGGTGATCGAGCTGCACGACTGCTTCTCGGCCAACGAGCTGCTGCTGTACGAGGCGCTGGGCCTGTGCGGTCCTGGTGAGGCGCCCGCCCTGATCGACAACGACGACACCACCTACGGCGGGCGGTGGGTGGTCAACCCGTCCGGGGGCCTGATCTCGAAGGGCCACCCGCTGGGCGCGACCGGTCTGGCGCAGTGCGCCGAGCTGACCTGGCAGCTGCGCGGCACCGCGGACATGCGCCAGGTCGACAACGTCAGCGCGGCCCTGCAGCACAACATCGGGCTCGGCGGCGCGGCGGTGGTCACCGCGTATCAGCGCGCCGAGCGCTGAACGGCGATTTGTGGAGCCGCACCCGTAACCATTACGGGTGCGGCTCCACAAATCACAGGATGATGACCTCGTAGACGCCGTCGGCGTGCCTGGCCCGGATGGTCTTCTTGTCGTACTTGCCGACGCTGGTGCGCGGGACCTGCTCGATGAACGTCCAGCGCTCGGGCAGCCACCACCGCACCACCTTGTCCGCCAGGAACTCTCGCAGCTCGGCGGCCTCGGCCGAGGCTCCTTCGTCCAGCACGATGACAGCCAGCGGACGTTCCTGCCAGCGCTCGTCGGGCACGCCCACCACGGCGGCCTCCAGCACGGCGGGATGCGCGATCAGATGGTTCTCCAGCTCCACCGAGGAGATCCATTCCCCGCCGGATTTGATGACATCCTTGGCCCGGTCGGTCAGCGTCACATAACCGTCCGAGTCGATCACGCCGACGTCACCGGTGCGCAGCCAGCCACTGTCGAACTTCTCGGCGTCGCGGCCCAGGTAGTAACCGCCGGTGATCCACGGCCCGCGGACCTCCAGCTCGCCAACGGCCTGGCCGTCGTCGGGCAGCCGGTTGCCCTCGTCGTCGACGATGCGGATCTCGACCCCGCACATCGGCCGGCCCTGGGTGGCCCGCATCTGCCAGTGCCGCTCCTCGGAGACCCCGGGCAGCGGCTTGGCGACGGTGGCCAGTGGCGAGGTCTCGGTCATCCCCCAGGCCTGCTGGATGTAGACGCCGTGGCGCTCCTGGAACGTCCGCATCAACGACAACGGCACGGCCGAGCCACCGCAGGCAACCAGTCGCAGAGACGAAATATCATGGCCGCCAGACTTTTCCAGGCAATGCATGACATCGTTCCAGATGGTCGGGACCGCGCCGGCCACCGTCGGGCGCCGCGATTCGATCAGCTCGATGAGTGAGGTCCCGTCCAGGAACCGGTCCGGCATGGCCAGGTCGGCACCGGCCATCAGCGCGGCGTAGGGCAGACCCCACGCGTTGGCGTGGAACATCGGCACGATGGGCAGCACCACGTCGCTGGAGCTGACGTCCAGCGCGTTGGCGGTGCACGCCGTCAGCGCGTGCAGATAACTCGAACGGTGGCTGTAGACAACACCTTTCGGATTGCCGGTGGTGCCGCTGGTGTAGCACATGGCGGCGGCGGAGTTCTCGTCGAGTTCGGGCCAGTCGAACTCGGTGAGCTGGCCGGCCAGCAGTTCGTCGTAACGCAGCACCGTCGGCCCGGTCAGCGCGCTGGTATCCCCGTCGCCGACGACGATGACGGTGTGCACGGTGGTCAGCTGCGGCAGCACCGGCGACAGCAGGGTGACCAGTGAGGCGTCGACGATGATGACCTGATCCTCGGCCTCGTTGGCGATATAGGCGATCTGCTCGGGCGCCAGCCGGATGTTCAGCGTGTGCAGCACCGCCCCCATCGCGGGTACGGCCAGGTACGCGACCAGATGCTCGGCGTTGTTCCACTGGAACGTGGCGACCCGCTGGTCACCGGTGATCCCCAGCCCGCGCAGGGCATTCGCGAGCCGGGCGGCCTGTTCGCCGACTTCACGGTAGGTGAGGCTGCGATGGCCCTGCCCGGTGGCGGTGGTGACGACGCGGTCCCCGTTGACGCCGCAGGCGTGACGCAGGATCGCGGTGATGGTCAGCGGCCAGTTCTGCATGGTGGAGTACACCGCCGCGATGGTAGCGCCAGCGCGGAGATCGCCTGCAACGAATCACCGCCGCCCGGCGATGTAGTTCACAGCAGGTGTTCAAGAATCCGACAGGGGGCGCGCGATGCGTCCATTACTTCTCGCCGCGGTGGCTGCACTGGCCGTGCTCCTCACCGCCGCACCGCCGGCCCGCGCCGACGAGTCGGCGCAGGAAACCATCGGTCGGCTGGAGTCCGAGGGTTACACCGTCAACGTCGACCGGGTCGGTAGCGCCCCGCTGGATCAGTGCGTCGTCACCAGCGTGCGCAACCCGCAGACCGTGACCCGGCTGATCAGGGTGGACAACGGCCGTAACGGCAAACACGACTACGACTACATCGAGGTGGTGGTCAGCCGGTCGATCTCGGTGTCGCTCGACTGCACCGCAAACCAGCAACATGGGCCATGATGGACAGATGCGAATGAGATGGGCCTTGGCCACGATCGCCGCGGCCACCGCAGCCGCGGCGGTCACCGTCCCTGCGGCTTGGGCCGAGGAGACGGCGCAGGAGACCATCAGCCGTCTGCAGTCCGAGGGCTACACGGTCAACATCGACCGCACCGGCACCCTGCCGCTGAGCCAATGCGTGGTGACCAACGTGCGCAACCCGAACACCGTCAAGCAGTGGGTGCCCTATGTGGGGCCCGGCACCGACGAGCGGGTGCTGGTGCAGCAGACCATCAGTCAGTCGATCTCGGTGACCTTGGACTGCAACCGGTCGATCTCGGGCAGCTAGACGCCGACCGACTCCAGCTGGCGGGCTTCGCGGGCATCGTTGAGGGCAACGGCCCCGAACGGCGAGTACATCGGCGCGGGCGGGGTCACCCGGAACGCGGTGATCCGGCCGTCCACGTCCGCGACGTAGAGCCGGTCCCCCTGCCCGCTGAGCGCCAGGGCGGTGGGCCGAGAGCCGACCGTGATGGTCTCCAGCACGTCGTTGGTGACTGTGCACAGCACCGCGACCTGGTCGTAGTCCACCACGTAGGCACGCGAGCCGTCGGCCGAGAGCGCCATCTGAATCGGCAGCGCGCCGGCCGCGACGGTGCCGGTGACGGTGAAGGCCGCCAGGTCCACCACGACGATGGCGCCGAGTGAGCTCAGATCAGAGGTCAGCACGTAGGCCGCGGTCTTGGTGAGCGCGAGATCGCGGATCGGGGCTCCGATCGACAGCGACTTGCGCACGGTGGCGGTCTCGGTGTCGATCATCAGCAGGCGGCTGCCCGTGATGGTCGTGACGGCGGCGTACAGCTCCCGCCCCGATGCGGACATCGCCAGCCCGTCGATCGAGGCGCCGATTCCGGCCGGGATGTCGATGGTGCCCACCCGCTCGGCAGTGGTGTCGACGACGGCGATGTCGACGTGGTCGGTGCCGGTGCGCGCGACGTAGGCACGCTTGCCGTCGCCGCTCACCTCGACGGCGGTGGCGGTGAAGGCCAGCGGGTAGCTGGCTACCACGGCGTTGGCCCTGGTGTCGACGACCACGACGGTGTCGACCTCGGCGGCGCTGGTGATCACGTAGGCGCGGTCCTCGGCGAGTGCGATGGCCGTGGGCTCACCGGCCACGTCGACCACGGCCGGGGCCGCGACGGTATCCGGGCGCACCACGGTGACCGACTCGTCGCCGAGGTTGGCCACGACGATGGTCCTGGAATCGGCGGCGACGTCGGCAATCGCGCCCCGCCCGATCTGCACCGACCCCGCATACGCGGTCCGGGATTCGGTCACGGCGGCGTCATTTGCGCGCACGAAAACACTTGCCATTTCTTCGACACCTCCGCCGGTATAACTGCACCGGCACTAGATTCAGTCGCGATGCGCCGAGGATGGCGCGTTCCCGATCGAGTCTAGCGACGCATCCGACAGGCAAACCCGGCATTGCGCGCCACCGTGCGTTGAGCTGCCGTCAACCTCTTATACACCGCACAGGAAACAATTCGTTATGCATTTGTGACCTCGTGGTAGCAACTCGTCACAAGGCTCTGAACTGGACGTACCGAGCACTGGCAATTCACCCGATGCGTGGTCGCCCCATCCGTCACATCACGGATTCTTACCTTGGCGGCACAAAGTGAGCGCCAGATCACAGTGCCCGGATCAGCAAACTTTCGGTCACATTGCGCCACTCCGCGTGTCGGCGAAGCAGTCCATCCACTTGAATTGACATTGCTGTCAAATTAGCTGGCGTGCCTCACGGCAAGAGTACGAACGACAGCCCTTTCTCGGCTTTCACCGTGCGCGCCGACCAGGTACCCGGACCGCGGCCGGGGCCGCCCATCTCGGTCAGCGTCAGATACGTGCCATCGGGCCGCTTCGACGTCGAGTCCACCCACGCGACATGACCCGCCGGCGGGGCATCGAGCCGGCCGCCCGGAATCACCACGATCGCCCGCGGCTGCGGATCGTCCACCACCGTCCAGCCCGCCGACCTGGCCGAACCGGCCAGATCCTGCGGTGTCGCGGTGACCGCCGGGTAGAACTGCTGGCCCGAAACGAAGAACCACTTCTCCAACGCCGCCCAGGCGTCCGTGCCGTTCTTGGCCGGGTTCGCCTGCGCCTTCCGCCCGGTGGCCCGCGCCGACGTCGGCCGCGACGATTCGGTGGCGCACGGCGGGACGATCGGATCATTGGAGCCGGTGTCGAGCATTGCGTCGGTGACGTAACCCCCGCTGTCCAGACGGTTCCACAGATCCGTGCGCAGCTGATACGGCCCGCCGACGAATACCGTGCCGCGGGCATAACAGGTGATGACCACCTGCGAATGATTGGCGACGGTGCCGATTTTCTGGCTCGCCGTCGACGGTGCCGACCGGATGTTGAGATCGAAGCTGCCGGTGTTGACGGTGACGGCGCGGGCGTCGGCCGCCGATTCCGGCGCCGCACCAGCGGTCGCCAGCACCACGGCGCCGGATGCCCCCGAGACAACGGCCGAGACAAGGGCCGAGACAAGGGCCGAGACGACACCCGAAACAACACCGAAAACCGTCAGCGAGGTCAGCCCAATGCGCGTTCTGGTCGAACTCACGGCAATCCCTTCGGACACAATTCGCAGAATCATAATTCTCGAATTGGCCATTTGCTGCCGCCTGACGAATTCTTTGCCAAGCCGTGATTTTCGATTAGTCACTCAGGCGATGCGCGGGACCGCGGCGCTCAGCGCCACTGATAACGCGTCTTGGGCCGCCCGGCCTTCCCGTAATCGGTGCTGCGGGTGACGGTGCCGTCGTCGGCGAGGCGCTCCAGGTATCGCCATGCCGTCACCCGGGAGACACCGACCTGAGCGGCGACCTCGTCGGCCGTCAGGCCACCCGGGCTGTCCCGCACCACCCGCGCGATCTCGTCCGTGGTGTGTGGTGCGACGCCTTTGGGCGTGACCGCTTTGTCGGTGGCCACCCGCAATTCCGTGAAGGCGCGGTCAACCTCGGCCTGACTGGCCGCCTCGGTACCGGCAGGCAGCGCGTTGCGGTAGCGGCGATATCGCTCCATCCGATCCCGGAAGGCGGCAAAGGTGAACGGCTTGAGCAGATAGGCCAGCGCCCCGTGCGCGACCGCGGCACGGACCATCTCCAGATCCCGCTCGGAGGTGATCGCGATGATGTCCGGCGCCGGCGCCAGCCCCGACAGCCCCGATGCCAGTGCGATACCGCTGGCATCGGGCAGACCGAGGTCGAGCAGCACCAGATCGACAGGCGGTTGCGCCTCCGCCGCGACCCGCATCGCGTCACGAGCGGTGTGCACCACCGCGACCACCGAAAACCCGTCGACCCGGCCGAGATACGCCTGGTGCGCCTCGGCGATCAGTGGTTCGTCCTCGACGATCAGCACCCGGATCGCGCTCATGGGACGGGCACCGTCACGGTGACCACCGAGCCATACGACAGCTCGGCGGCCACCGTGCCGCCGTGCCGGTTGACCACCTGAGCCACCAGCGCCAGGCCCAAACCGTGCCCCGCCGCATCGGTCTTGGTCGAATACCCACGCCGCAACGCCCGCTCGAACGTCGCCGGGTCCATGCCGGGGCCGCTGTCGGCCACCTTGATCATCAGCGCCTGGTCGTCCTGGTTCACCGTGACCTCGACCCACGGCTCGTCCCGATCGCAGGCATCGAGCGCATTGTCGATGAGGTTGCCCAGCACGGTGACGATCTCCTGGCCCGTCAACGGGATATCGGCGGACAACTGGGTGTCCTCGGTGACGGTCAGGGTGATGCCGCGTTCATCGGCCTGCGCCGCCTTCCCCAACAACAGCGCCACCAGGGCGGGTTCGCGCACCGACTGCGACAACCGGTCGACCAGCCGCTGCGACAGTTCCAATTCGTCGGTGGCGAACCGCACCGCGTCCTCGGGGCGACCCATTTCCACCATGGTGATGACGGTGTGCAGTTTGTTCGCCTGTTCGTGCGCCTGCGCGCGTAACGAATCGGTGAGCACCTTCAGGGCGCTCAGTTCCCCCAGCGCATCCTGTAACTCGGTGCGGTCGCGGATGGTCACCACCTCCGACCCTGCCGCCCGGCCCCGGTCACCGCGTTGGTCCGCCACCGATGCCCGGTTGACCACCAGCACCCGCTCCTCGGTGACCTGCAGCTCGTCGCGCACGCCCGGATCCTGGCTGCGCAGGAACTCGGGCAGGTCGGCACGCGTCACCGGCCCCTCCGGCAGTCCCAGCAGCCGGCGCGCCTCGTCGTTGACCAGCGCCACGCCGTCACCATCGAGCACGATCAGCCCCTCCGACACCGAATGCAGGACGGCGTCATGATGGTCATACATCACCCGCAGCTCGTCCGGCCGCAGGCCGTGGGTCTGGCGCAGCAACCGGCGCCGGATCGCCCAGGCTCCCGTCAAGGAGATGGCCAGCGCCGCCACGGTGACCGCCGCGATGGTGGTGATCTGCGATCGCCAGCGCTGGGCCAGGGTCTGGCGGGTGATACCCGCCGACACCAGCCCCACGATCCGGCCGTCGGCCGCGCGCACCGGGGCGACGGCCCGGATCGACGGGCCCAATGTTCCGGTGTAGACCTCGGTGAACGTCTGACCGCGCAGCGCGGGCTCCAGGGTGCCCAGGTAGTGCCCGCCGATCTGCGAGGGATCGGTGTGGGTGAACCGGATGCCGTCGGGCGCCATGATGGTGATGAAGGCAATGCCGGTGGCCTTGCGCACCGCCTCGGTCACCGGCTGCAACGAGCTTGTCGCCGAACCCGATTCGATGGCCTGCGCGGTCGACTGGGAATCAGCCAGCGCCGTCGCGATGCCGATCACCTGCTGGCGTGCCGCGTCGTCGCCGTCCCGGCGCGCGTCCAGCAGGGCCAGGCCGGTGCCGGCGAGCACCACCAGCACCACCACGACGATCTGCAGCGCGATCGCCTGACCCGCCAGCGACCACCGCGACGTGGCCGGCCACCACCTGCGCACCGACACCCCCATACTGAACGAAATGAACTAAAACGTGACCGGGATCACGCACTCGCCGACCATCCTTACATGACCTCCACCACGGACACGCCCGCGAAGAAGCGGGACCGCACGCACTGGCTTTATATCGCCGTCATCGCCGCCGTCGTCATCGGCGTCGCTGTCGGCCTGCTCGCCCCGTCGATCGGCAAGGACGTCGGCGTCCTTGGCACCATGTTCGTCAGCCTGATCAAGATGATGATCGCGCCGGTCATCTTCTGCACCATCGTGTTGGGCATCGGGTCGGTCCGCAAAGCCGCCACGGTCGGCCGCGTCGGCGGGCTGGCTTTCGTCTACTTCCTGATCATGTCGACCATCGCGCTGGGCATCGGTCTGGTGGTGGGCAACCTGCTCAAGCCGGGTTCGGGAATGCACCTGTCGGAGAAGGCGGCCGGTCAAGGCGCCGCGCTCGCCGAGAAGGCGCATGAGGCCGGCGGCCTGATGGACTTCGTCACCCACATCATCCCGACCACCCTGCTGTCCTCGCTGACGGAGGGAAATGTGTTGCAGGCGTTGTTCGTTGCCTTGCTCGTCGGGTTCGCGCTGCAGGCGATGGGCACCGCCGGTGAGCCCATCCTGCGCGGTGTCGAGCATCTGCAGAAGCTGGTGTTCAAGGTGCTCACCATGATCCTGTGGCTGGCACCCATCGGCGCATTCGGCGCTATCGCCAACGTGGTGGCCCAGACCGGCTGGAGCGCGGTCACCCAGCTGCTGGCCCTGATGCTGGGCTTCTACCTGACCTGCATCGTGTTCGTGTTCGGCGTGCTGGGCGTGCTGATGCGCGCGGTGTCCGGGGTGTCGATCTTCAAACTGGTGCGCTACCTGGCCCGCGAATATCTGCTGATCTTCTCGACTTCGTCGTCGGAATCCGCGCTGCCGCGGTTGATCGCCAAGATGGAGCACCTGGGCGTGGACCGCAGCACCGTCGGCGTCGTGGTGCCCACCGGGTACTCGTTCAACCTGGACGGCACGGCGATCTACCTGACCATGGCCTCGTTGTTCATCGCCGATGCGATGGGGCACCCGCTGTCACTGGGCGAGCAGCTGTCGCTGTTGGTGTTCATGATCGTCGCCTCCAAGGGCGCCGCCGGGGTCAGTGGCGCCGGGATGGCCACGCTGGCAGGCGGACTGCAGAGCCACCGGCCCGATCTGCTCGACGGGGTCGGCCTGATCGTCGGTATCGACCGCTTCATGTCCGAAGCACGCGCGGTCACCAACTTCTCCGGCAACGCCGTCGCCACCGTCCTGGTCGGGTCGTGGACCAAGACCATCGATCGGGCCAGGGTCGACGCGGTGCTGCGCGGTGACGTCCCGTTCGACGAGCTGACCATGGTCGACAGCGACCACGGCGGACGCACCGAAGAACCGGCATCGGCGCGCGTCCCGGTGCCGGCGTAGGGTGCGCACGAAAGGCCCGGCCGGAGCTACTCCGGCCGGGTTTTTCGTTGTGGGTGAACCATTTCCGGACGGACACCGTGTCATGGGTATGCGTACTGTGTTGATCGCCCTGTTCGTCATACCGGCGGCGGCGCTGTCGACCGCAGGCCCGGCTCGGGCGGAGTCGGCGGTGGCCACCATCGGAACGCTGCAATCGCAGGGTTTTCACGTCAACGTCGACCGGGTGGGGAGTGCTCCACTGGACCAGTGCGTGGTCACCAGCGTCCGAAATCCGCAATCAGAAACGAGACTCGTCCAAGTGGAGCGGCGCGGTGATCGCGACGTATTCGTCCCGATCGTGGTGCGGCGCACCATCACGGTGTCCCTGGACTGCTCCAGGTAACCCCTTGTCTTATCGCCCCTTGTCGTGGCGCCGATGTGGGACCATCGGCAGATGAACCCAGAGGATGATCCCGAGGCCCGAATCCGGGCTCTGGAGCAACCGCTCAGCGATATGGCCAGGGCATCCGAACTGGGAGCCGACCACCGGACCGGCATGGGTTACCCGCCGCCGGTAGCGCAGTGGCCCTACCCCGCCAACGCATATCCGGTCGGATACCCGCCTGCGCCACCGTTGCGTTCGGGCCTGCGGCCCTGGATGCTGATTGTCCCGATCATGCTGGTGTTTCTGGCGGCGGTCGGCGGCGCGGGCTGGGTGATGTACCGGAATGCCGCGTCCATCCCCGGCATCCCCAGCATCTCCGGTGGCGGTGGCATCCTCACCGAGACCCCGTCGAGCCGCGGATCCGCCGTGACGCAGGCGCCGGGCGTCCCGCCGCAGGACGTCCCGCCGCAGGACATCCCGCAGCCGGGCAGCACCGTGAGCGTCTCGGGTATCGGCGCGGTCAAGTCGATGACGTGCGATCAGAATGTGGTGGTGGTCAGCGGGGCCAACAACCGGGTCACCATCACCGGGCACTGCACCAGCCTGACGGTGTCCGGCTTCGAGAACAACGTCACCGTGGACACCGCCGACACCATCACCGCCGCCGGATTCGACAATCACATCGCGTTCCGCTCGGGTGACCCGGCGATCACCAAGTCCGGCGAAGGCAACGTGGTCGAACACGGTTAGGTCTGCGGTAACACCCTGAGCCGCAATGCCGCCGCGGTTGCGGGCCCGACGATGCCGTCGACCGCCAGCCCGGGTGTGCGGCGCTGGAATTCGCGCACGGCGGCTTCGGTCTGCGGACCGAAGATGCCGTCGATCACCAGATCGCCGGCATACGACGCGTAGGCGTACTTGAGCCGTCGCTGCAATTCGGCGACCTGCGGTCCCTGCGATCCGGCGAACAACAGGATGCCGGTGTACTCGCCCACCGGCACCGGTGGGCGGCGGTCGGCGGCGGGGTTGGTCAACTCACCGATGCGGACTCCGATATCGCGGCGCAGCACGGCCATATCGATGGCACCCGGATCCCACTTGCCTTGGGCGTATCCCGCGTACTCCTTATGCCCGATGGTCCGCGACGATGTCTGACCCAACCTGCGGTTGATCGCCGCACAGCACCCGACGAGCGCGAAATATTGGGCATCCGGCCAATTCTGGCGATGCGGCGCGAGCGGGCTGGTGCCGCTGTTGGCGCATTCGATCCCGATCAGATGCCAGTTGCCCATGTTCGCGGGCACCCATGGATACATCCCGACACCGGCATGCCACGCCACACCCAGCGCCACCACCGTCACCGTTCCATCCCTGGCGATGTGGAGTTGCGACAACGGCCCGGCCAGGTCTGGTCGGCCGACGGCGATCGACGCCGCCGTCGCCGTATCCGAACCGGTGTGATGCACCATCACTCCGCGGATGTCCTCGAAGGCACCGTGGCCTCGATCCCGCCAGCCCGGATACTCGACCACGTCCAGGCCCTCGGCTCGCAACACATCGGCCAGCCAGACCGGATTCCCCGTCCAGGGTCGCCTTGACGGCACCGCGTTGCCTCCCCACCTCGATCGCTACCGGCCGCCTACCGGTGCTCTCCACCCGATCTCCACCGAACCTCCAAGCGGCACCACGCCCCGCGCCGACAGGATGGATACCAGTCAACCTACCCCGGCGGCATGGATCAATACGGATCAATACGCCTACTCGCACAAGGAGTCTCACCATGAGAAGCATCATCGCCAAGCGTTTCGCCGCCACCACGGCCGCCATCGCGGCGCCGCTCGGGACCGCGTTGATGCTCGGCGCGTGGACGGCCCCGGCGGCGTCCGCGGCCGGAGAGTCCGCGGTGGTCACCATCGGCCTGTTGGAGGCGCAAGGTTCCGACGTGAAGATCGACCGGGTGGGCTCTGCGCCCCTGGATCAGTGCGTGGTGACCGGCGTGCGGAATCCGCACGAGCGCACCGAGTTCGTCCGTGTCGGTGGCCGCGAGCACCGGGATGTCATTCCGGTGGTCGTGAGTCGCACCGTGTCGGTGTCATTGGACTGCTCCCGTTGAGTTGCGGTCGGCCCCAACGCGCCACATGGGCGGCACCCGGAGGTGCCGCCCATGTGGATATCGCTGTCGGCCTAGCCGTTTCCGCTGAGGAACTTCCCGATGTTCTTCACGAGATTGCCGCCGAACTGGCCGGCATTCTTGCTCAGGTTGCCACCGGTCTTACCGATATTCGTCGACAGGTTCGTGGTGAACTTTCCACTGTTGACGAGCAGGTTGGTGCCGGTCTTGCCCAGCTGTTGCTGCGCGTTGGATCCGACCTTTCCAGCGTTCACCAACAGATTGCTGCCGAACACACCCAGGTTGTGCGACAGGTTGGACCCGAACTCCCCGATCGTCTGGTTCGGGGTCGCCATGTTGCCCGTACTGGTGACGACGTTCTGTTGCGAATCGGCGAATGCCGATCCCGCACCAGCCACACTCCCACCGATTGCGAGGGCCGTCGCCGTACCGGTCACCGCGATGACCCGCACCCATTTCCGGCTTTCCGACCCCACCTTGTGATCCATGATTGCTCTCCCTCCAGCAAATCCCAACCGAGCCCGCCTAAGCTAGCACGTGGTCTGTGATGCAAACCACGATTGAAGTAGCCCCAGAGCGGAATATCCAAACCTTACGCGGCGGAAAAATATTTGCCTGCAAGCGGCGGGGGATTTGGCAATCGGCGGCGCACTGCGCTGCGTGCACGGGTCAGGCCGACGATGATACGCCCCCTGAGCAGCCAGCAAGTTTTTACGTCCTCGACAAATTTGGGTCTACCAGCTCCGATTCAGTACCGGCGGTACCGCAGCTTCGTCGGGCCCTGAACACCCGTCGCCCGCGCACCGTCGAGTCGGCACGTTAGCTGTGTTTGTGGCAAATCAATGGCCGCCCGGACTCCGGATCGGCCACCGTTCCGACGTCGGAAGAAAATCGTCGCGCGACACGCCAGCAAAGAGCTGACGGAAGGCCGGCAACGGCCCCAGACAGACCAGCGGCCCGCTCGCGACGGCGAGCGGGCCGGTGGTCGTCGGGGGTGAAGCTTGCAGAATCAGCCGCCGAGAGCGGATCCGATCGACTTGACCGCGTTACTGGCCGCCGACCCGAGCTGCTGCTGGGCGCTGCTACCGGCCGCCCCCAGCTGCTGCTGGGCGCTGCTACCGGCCGCCCCCAATTGCTGCTGGGCATCGCTGGCCGCGGTGCCGCCGCTCTTCAACAGGTTCGTTCCGACAGTCCCGAGGTTGACCTGAGCGTCCGAGCCCACGGTGCCGCTGTTCTTCAACAGGTTCGTCCCCACGGTCCCGCCGTTGACGAGCACATTGGTCCCGAACTGCCCAAGCCGCTGCGACAGCGGGGTGGTCTTGTTGCCGATCTGGGTCAGCACATTTTGCTGAGAATCAGCAGCCGCAGTCCCGGCCGCGGCAGTGGCAATGCCCATCGCGGCAGCCAGGCCGCCACCGGCGATCGCCACCGTCGCGATCATCTTGCGCCCCAAACCCTGACGTCGTTCCATCTCCGTCTCCTTCCAGCAAACTACTTTGTTGGCGAATGGAAGTTACCACAGCCATCGGTGATCGATCCATACCCCGTGACCATCTTGCGATAAACCTCTATCCGCGTGGACCGCCCAAGATTAGCTTTCAACGCCCTTCCGCCCGGCAAAGCCAGCCGGATCGACGCACCGTGACAACTCTGTGGCGACCGATAAGGCCAGTTCAAAGCGCCGCAATAGGCCTAGCGACGACCTCCGCCAGGGTCTCGACCAACACGCGGACATCAGCCCACAGCGTCGTTGCCAGCCGAGAAGGCCAAGCCCGCCCAGCCCTGCGACACCACCCGAAAGTGCAATATCGCCACAGTGTTGCTACGTGTTACACACAGCTAATTGATAGTGATCAGCGAACCCGCCACCCGGGTGCGCCAGGTGAGTACGGCAGGGCCGCCGCGGCCCACGCGCGGCGCAAACCGGCGTCAAAGCCGGTAAATCAGACCTCAGCGTTGCTGAGTGAGCGAGACCTTTGTCCCGACAAACGGCGTCCAGGTGATCGAGCCACGCTCGAATGTCACCTTGGTGCTGGCGCCCGACCATCGCTCATCGGAGGTCGCCAAACCCAACTCGGGAACCCACGCCTTGACGAATTCCCTACTGGCCCAATGCGCTCCGGTGGCCGGCGAGTACCAGATCCGGACGGGAGTGCTGCCGGTGAAGTCCTGGTAACCGTTCGCGAACGCCGACGTGGGCGTCACCCGTCGGGCGCGAGCCATATCACCGACCGGCCCAGGCGAGGCGACGAACTGTCCCGGGGCCAGCTCCCACAACATGCCACCGGTACGCAGTTGCGCCGCGACCTTCGAGGTCGCCGCGAAGACCGGGCTGAGCACTTCACCGAGCGACGGATCCGTATTCGCCGCGAACCGCTGGTAGGCGGCGCCGGGCACCGGCGGGGCTGCCACCACCTGAGCCGACTGCTTGGGCGTCCAGTTCGAGCGATACACCCCGAAGCGGTCGTCGTCGGCCCAGCTCGAGCTGTTCAGATCGCGTGTGGTGTAGAGCATCAGCGGGCCGCCGTAGGGCAGTTGCCGCCAACTGCTGATCATGTCCGACATCAGCGCCGCCTGGGTCGCCTCGGACACCCTGTTGGTGGGCGCGCCGAACTCGGTGATCCAGATCGTCTTAGCGCCTTCACTATTGGCGAGCATGGTCTGCCGCAGCCGCACCAGCTGATCGAGCGGGGAATCGCTTTGGTACATCCCGTCGGAGAACTTCATGCTGTAGCTGTATGGGTGGTACGACAGCGCATCGAAGTACGGCGCGGCCCCGGCGGCATACATCTTCGACAGAAAGGTGACCGGGTTGATCGTGAGGGCGCCCCAGGTCTTTCCCGAACCGAGCACCCCGCCCAGCACGGTGACCGACGGATCGACCGCCTTGATTCGGGGGTACGCCGCCTTGAGAAGCTCGGTATATCCGGCCGGATCCGGAAACGGCCGGTAGCCGATGATGCCATTGGGTTCGTTCCAGATCTCGTACGCCGCGATCTTTCCCTTGTATCGCTGGGCTACCTGCGCGGTGAACGCTCCGTAGGCATCCGGTGAGGCCGGCCGGCCATGTGGCGGTAGGGCCCCGGCCGCCGCCGCCCACAACGGGCTCGACGTGATGGCACAGATGATCGATATGTTCGCCGCGGCCGCCGCGGTCACTACCCGGTCGGCGCGCGACCAATCGAAGCTTCCCCTGCTGGCCTCGACACCGGCCCACGGGATGCCGATTCGAACGGTGCGGATATTGCTCGCAACCCAGCGCTGAACCGTTTGCGCAATCTGGTCGTCGTTGTAGAAGAAGACCTGTGAGTCGGCGAAGCCCAAGGTGGACGCCGACACGGCCAACGGGGTGACGCGGTCGGATTCCACCGGGCGGTGCCGTTGCGACGTGGGGACCAGCGCCAGCGTCGCCACCGTCAGTATCGAAACGGTGATCGACGCTGCGGCCCGAGAGTATTTACGGGCAGGGTTGATCATCCTCCGACGCACGCACACCCAATCTCTCTGACCCCCTGCCGGCCCAGACGTCATTCTCACGTACAGACCATTGCCAGCCCGCAATCCAATTCGGCGTGTCGAGTAATCGATGGCACTGCGTAATACGCGGTATTGGCCATTACGGGCAAAGTTTCATTCCGCAGTCATCAACCCTCGTACGCAGGGACGAGTACCACAGCGTCGGTGCGAGAATGGCACCATGGCCGCCGACTCGACCGACTACCCGCGCAACGCAGCTGACCGAGGCCGAGTCGAGCCCGTGCCGCGCCGGGTCCGCGGCTACTGCAACGGAACCGTCGTCTTCGACACCACGGCGGCCCGCTACGTGTGGGAATTGCCGTATTACCCCCAGTACTACATTCCGCTGGCCGATGTTCGCACCGAACACCTGGTGGACGAGGATCATCCGCAACGCAGCCAGTTCGGCCCCTTCCGGCTGCATTCGGTGGTGGCCGGCGAGGTCACCGTCGCGTCGGCGGCGCGGGTCTTCGACGCCGACGGCGACGGCCTGCTGCCGGGGTACGTGCGCTTCGAGTGGACCAGCCTGCAGTGGTTCGAGGAAGACGAACGCATCGTCGGGCATCCGCGTAATCCATATACCCGAGTCGATGCCCTGCGCTCGCACCGCCACGTCGTCGTCGAGTTGGACGGCGTGGTGCTCGCCGAATCCCACAGTCCAGTGCTGTTGTTCGAAACCGGCCTACCGACAAGGTATTACCTAGACCGCACCGATGTCCGCTTCGAGCATCTGGTGCCCAGCGAAACACAGACGCTGTGTCCCTACAAGGGCACCACCACCGGTTACTGGTCGGTGCGTACCGCCGACACCGTTCACCCGGATCTCGCCTGGGTGTACGACTACCCACTGCCCGCGGTGAGCGCCATCAGCGGCCTGGTCGCGTTCTACAACGAGAAGGTCGACATCACCGTCGACGGCGCGCGGTTACCGCGCCCGGCAACGCATTTCAGCTGACGACGGTCAGGAAATACCGTTGATCCCCGGATGCTGACCACCAGGCACCGTCGGGGCCGGAGGTGCGACCACCGAGGGGGTGAACAGGTTGCCGCCGGTCGGGCTGACCGACTTCTCGGTCGGCGCGACCGTCGCCGACGGGCTCGCCGGAGCACTCGTGGTCGTTGTCGTCGTGGTCGTCGTGCTGGTGCTCGGGCTCTCCTTGGCGCTGTTACTGCACGCCGCGCTCAGGCCACCGACGGCGACAATGGCCAAAGCCCCCGCGGCAACACCGATACGGCGCCGCACCAACTGTGAATTCACGTTGCTGTCCTTTTCTCCGCTGTCTGACTCTGCGCTGACCGACTACGACGTGTGCCGATGTACGCCGGGCGGCTCGGTCGCCGCGGGCGGTGCCAGCACGGTGGGCGTGAACAGGTTGCCGCCGCCGGGAACGATCGATTTCTCCGTCGGCGCCACCGTCGCCGGTGTCGTGGTGGTGGTCGTCGTGGTGGTAGTGGTCGTCGTGGTCGTGGTGCTCGAGGGAGCCTCCTTGCCGCCCGATCCGCATGCTGCGGTCAGCCCGCCCAGCGCGACCAACGCCGCGCATCCGGCTGTCATCCCGATCCGCCGAACCACTACCCGAGAAGCCATGACATCTGTCCTATCCGAGGTGCCGCACCCGCGGTGCGGCAACGAGCCATCTACCATCGTGACATACACCAGCCGGCTGTGTGCACCCAGCGCCTCGACCGCAAGTTTCCCGTGCGACAACTGGATACGGGCTTGGAGTCTCCCGTCAGGAACCCGCGGACTGCGTTCCGACCCGTTCGATGGCATCGGCGCCCACCCGCAGCCCGTCGCGGGCCCTGATCGCCGCGCCGATACCGACCAGCTTGGCGCGCAACTCGTCGTCGGCCAGCAGCCGCTCGACCGCTGCGGTGAGGTCCTGGTCGGCGAAACCGTAGGTATTCAATCGGATCCCGAAGCCGAGTTCGTCGATCCGCTGTGCGTTCTCGTACTGATCCCAGAACAGCGGGAGCACGATCAGCGGTTTCCCGAAGTGCAGCGTCTCGGTGACGGTGTTGTTGCCGCCGTGCGAGATCACCAGGTCGACCTGCGGGATGACCTTGGTCTGCGGCAGCATCTGAGCACCGATCATATTGTCCGCCAACGTGATTCGATCCGCCTGCGGACCCATGCTGACGATGTAGCGATGCCGGGTGGTGCCCAACACGTCGACCAGGCGCTGCATCAGTTCGACGTCCGCGCCACCGAGGGAACCCAACGACAGGTAGATCAACGCGCTACCGTCGGGCCGGTCGGCGACCGCGGCGGGCAGCACATACTCCTCGTCGGTTTCGCGGACGCTGGAGTCCATCCGCACCCAGGTACCGTCCAACGGCCGGGCCTCTAGGTAGTCCGCTTCGGCCGGGTAGACGTACAAGTTGGCGGCGTTGTCGCGCGGCATGAATTCCAGTTCCGGCAGCGGGGCCGCACCCTGGGCCTGCACCCACTCGTTGAACTCGGACCACATGGCGCGGTGGGTGCGATCGTATTCGGCACGGTAGGCGTCCCACTGCGACCGATCCGCGCTGGGCAGTCCGGAAAATGGCGGGGGCACATCGGGTCCCGTGACCTCCAGCGGGCTACAGGACACGATGCGGACGAATGGCACACCCGCCGAGGCCAGCGCGGGGAACAGCACGACATTGTCCTCGACGATGACGTCCGGACGATGAGTGGCGATGATCTGCCGCAGTCGGGGCTCGCAGTACTTGGCGCCGTCGATCAGCGCCTGATAGGTCGGCTGGATGAACGTCTGCAGCTGCTCGACCGTCGGTTTGCGGAATTCCGGCGCGGTCTCGGCGATGAAGTCGGTCCAGAACTTGCCTGGATCGTCGTCCTCGGCGCCGGCCGCCGGCTCGGCGAGATCCACGAGTTCTTCGACGAAGCCGAACGGGGCGAGCTTTCCCGCCCACGAGCTTTCGGCCGCGAACACGATCCGGTGGCCCCGGTCGCGCAGCACGGCGGCCAGCCCGATGCACTGGTTCGTCGGTCCGTAGGCCGACTCCGGCCAGAACATGATGGTCAATGTGGTCATGGGCAACCCTTCACACTCGGCCGGGTCGGGGAAGCGGGTGGCCGGTTGCCACCCGCGCGTAGTCGAGAATCAGTTCGGTGGCGGTTGCGGCGTCCAGGCTCGGGTGCCGTGCCACCATGCGGTATCCGTAGGCGTCCTCCAGCGCGACAATATTGCGCGCGATGGTCAGCGACGGCGAGGTGAGCGAGAAAATCTCTTGTGCCGCACCGGTTTCCAAAATCACCTGGTACATCGCCACCTGCCGGTCGTACAGCGATGTGAGCATCACCGCGTAGGCGGGAAAGCGGGAGGCGGCGCCGCCGAGCGCACACATCAGTTTGACCGCGGGATCCTCGGAGTCGACGGGCAGCCCGGACTCGATCGTGATGACCAGTTTGCGGTCGGGCTCGGTGACGCCTTCGATGGCACGCAGCCGCGCGTCGTAGAACCGTTCCACGCCGGCTTGGTTGGCTTCGATCAGCAGGGTTTGGATATCCGGGAAGTGGTACAGCACCGCGCCGGAAGTCAGCCCGACCTCGGCGGCGACCTGTTTGAGTTGCACGTCGACGCCGTGCTTCATCACCGCAGTCTGTGCGGCGCGCAGCAGCTTGTCACGACGTTCGGCGCGGCTGACGGACACCCGCCCATGCTGTCAGGATCGAGACAGCGGCGCATCAATTTCCTGAACTTCGATGCAGTTTTCATCCGGTTTTTACATTTGAGCTGGCGTTTCAGGCATCCCAGCTACTGAAGAGACTCCCAGAATTTCGTCAGTGCCGCGGCGCCGCGGTGCGGATCCTGCACCATCCACCAGTGCCCCAGTCCGTCGAGCACCTCGGTGCGGGCGCCCGCGCGGTCGGCCGCCCGGCGACGGATTTCCTGCGAGCCGGTGTAGTGGTCTTCGGTGGCCAGCAGGCACAGTCCCGGCCGGGCAGCCGCGTTGCCCAACTGACGGCCGGCTTCGGCCAGCACTGGCGGCGGAACGGAGCGGTACAGCGCCAGGATGGCCCGGCCCATCTCCGGGCCGAGACCGACGGCGATCTCCGCGGCCACCGGCGCGGTGATCCCGAGTGCGGTCAGCCGCTCGGCACGCTCCGACACCGTGCCGCCGACCAGCGCGTCGACGAACTGTTCACCGGCGCCGGGCGTCTGCCAGATCTGGGCCGCCTCGTGCCAGACGTACTCGGGGTCGAACACCCCGATGATGTCGGTGGTCCAGCTGCGCACCAAATCTGGCCGGTGCATCATGGCGTTCACCACGTGGTTGCCGCCCCAGTCGTGGCCCACCAGATCGATCGGGCCGTCGATGCGCCCCAGTTCATCTACGAGCCAGTCGCGGTAGTCCAGATAGGTGGCGGGCCAGCCATCGGGCAGCGGCGCGCCGAAACCCGGCGGAGACAACCGGATGACGTCATCTCGGCCCAACGCCTCGACCAGCGGGCCCCAGAGCGCATCGGTCTCCGGATTGCCGTGCACCAGAACCACCGTCATGAGCCCATCCTGGCATCACGGCGTCAGCGCGGTGGGTCGCCGCGCCAACTGAAGCTGTTGACGTACTTGCCGATGTCCATCGCCAGTTGCAGGTTGGCGCCCGAGGGATGCCCGATACCGAACGACGGGCTGAACTCGTGGTAGGGCCCGATCGCAGAAGCCACCAGAGCCAGGTCGTTCTTGACGGCGACCATCACCATGATGCGTAGCCGCGTGTACGTGCCGGTCGAATCCTGCGGGTAGTCGTCGGCGAACACCCCGTAACCGGGTTGGTAACCGACTGCGGCATTGGGGATCTCGTAGTCCACGGTGGCGTTGGGGTAGCTGCGGGCAAGCAGCTCCTCGGTGATCATCCGCGGCGTGCGCCCGTTGGCCGGCTCGCCGAACAGCTCCACCGTGCCGGTGTCCCCTGCGCCGAAATCCAGGGTGACGCCGTCGGGGTCGAGCTCCGCGCGGTAGGCGGTGCCCGGGCCGGGATAGGAGACCGAGAAGGATCCGTCCGCGGCGGTGAAGCGCGGATTGGTCGCCACCGGTGTGCCGATCGGCGGCTGTCCACAGTCGGGCGGGCATCGATAGTTGGGGATCGCGGGGGTGATCACCAGGGACACCGCTGATGTGATCGCGGCGGCGATGACGACGCCCACTGCAACCGGCGGCAGCACCGACACCTCGCGCGAAAGTTCGGGAGACCGGTCACCCGAACCCGCTCGAAGCACGGTGCGCATCGCCAGCACCGCCAGGGCCGCCAAGCCAAGATGCACACCCATCTGCACGCCTTGCGCAAGCGGAGCCGCCTCCACCAGACCCAGGCAGCCGTAGAGCACTGCCGCTCCGACCACGCTGGCGACCACCAACACCACCCGCCGGCGATGCGAGCCCGCTGCCGCCCCCACCATGGCGCCGACGGCCGCGGCAAGCACCGGAACGGCGACACCCTGGATCAACGCCTCGGCGAGCAGGCCGGCAGTTGACCGCTCACCGGTGGACACCCCGGTCGCCAATTGCGGAGCCAGGCGCGTCAGCGTCGTCACCACCGTGAAACTGCTCGCGCCGAGAGCGCCGAACATCAAGCCGGTCAACGGATCTCGAATCAACCGGTAGGCCAGCACGGCAGGCGCCAACATGACGAGGGCCCCGCCTACCGAGATGACCAGGCCATCGCGGACGGTGTGGTCGACGGTCACGCCGTCCCCCAGTGCGACATCGTAGGCATGGGCCACGATGTCACCGGTGACCAGCGCCCACCCCAGGCCCAACACCGCCCCGACCACCGCCACCACAGCCAGCGCCCGCGGCGGTTGACCGCTGCCGCGAAGGTAACTCACCAGCACCAGCGGGACGCCGACCGCGCCGGCACCGATCATCGGCGCCTGCCAGCGCAGCATCGCCAGAATGATCAGCACGACCAGCACGAACAGCACCGCCCCCCACAGCGGCGCTCGCCGCGCAAGGGTGGGTGTCATCGACGCGCCGCGCCGGTCTGCGCGTCCAGCAGGTCACGTACCAGGTTGTCGACGTTGGGGCTGCCCAGGCCGGTCACCAGGTCATAGCCAGGAGTCGAGACGTCCACCGCGTTGGAGCCGAGGCTGACATCGCGGAAGCCAGGCGCCCGGGCGCCTGAAGCCACTTGGTAGAGCAGCGGATTCAGATCGCCGCCGAGTAGACGTCCGCCATGGGCTTGCAGGTATTGGTTCATGAGCACCGTCAAGGCCCCCCAGATCGGCGCCGCCTGCGAGGTGCCCGCGCCGATACGCGGCTGGCCGTCCAGCACGATGCGGACACCGGTGAACGGGTCGGCCAGCGCGGACACATCCGGGACCAATCGTTGTTCCTTGTATCGATTCGTCCGGATCGAAGCCTGGAAGGCGGGGCGGGGGAACAACTTCGAGATTCCACCGCTGCTGCCCAGCGACATGGGCACGTCGACCCAGGCCTGTTCGGCCAGCCACTGCCCCTGCGCGTCGGTGGACAGCGTGGTGCCACCGACGGACGTCACCTCGGGAAGCGAGGCGACCGCGTCGAGCCCGATATCGTCGAGACCCGGTGGCGCGGACCAATCCGGGCCACCTTTGCATTCCAGGCCACCGTTGTCGCCGCTCGCGTCGAATACCGCGGTACCGGTGCGTTGTGCGGCCACCAGGGCAGTGCGCACCGGAGCGAGGTCGGCGGCTGCGGGCAACCGGTCGCACCCCCAGCCGATCGACAGGCTCCACACCGCTCCGGGGAACTGCCGAGCCGTCTCCTCGAACAGCCGGCCGATCTTCTCGTAACCGCCGTCGCCCTCCACGGTTGGCCGCGCATTGACCACGACCAGTTGCGCATCCGGTGCGATCGCATGGGCCACTTGAAGATCCATGGTGGTCTCGGCGCCCGGTGGTCCCGGTTGTCCACCAACCACCACCGGCGTGAACCGAGGCAGTGCCGAGCTGTCGGCGAAGGCGTCGAGATCGCTCTGCGCGAAACCGTCGAAACCGAAAATGACGAGGGTGGCGCCGGCACCGGTGAACCCGGCCGCCGCGAGCGGATGCGCGTTGTAGGCAGTCAACAAGGCGTCCGGGCCCAGCCCATGGCCGGGCACATCCATGGGCAGCAGATCCGGGCGGGCGGTGTGGTGCGGTGTGTAGCCCAGGATGCGGCCGGCGGCGGTGATCGACGCGGTCAACGCCTCGGGCACCGCCGGCTGGCGCGGCGACGCATAGAACACCTGCCCACGGCGGCCCCGGTAGTCGCGCACCGGGACGCCGAAGGCGCGGGCCATCCCGGTGGCTTCGCCTACGACCACAGCCCAGTCGTCACCCTGCCGCCAGCGCACCCGCAGACCACGTGCCTGCGACCACCCGATCAATTCGTCGGGGCGGCGCGCATCGGCCAAGCTGACCGTCAGACGGACATCACGTCCGCGGGACTCCCCCAGATCGGTCGAGGCCGCCAGCAGCCGCGCATACGGACCGGAGATGACGGCCGGCCCGGGGGCCGGCAGCACCGAAAGATCCGCTGCCAGCAGCGTTCCCATCGCCACCAGCGCCCACAACCGGCGCCGACCGGTCACGCCCACACGCTGCGATCAGGAGATGCCGTTGATCCCCGGATGCTGGCCGCCCGGCACCGTCGGGGCCGGAGGTGCGACCACCGAGGGGGTGAACAGGTTGCCGCCGGTCGGATCGATCGACTTCTGGGTCGGCGACAGCGATTCCGACGGCGCCGCGGGCGCACTGGTGGTCGCCTCGGTTGTCGTGGTGGTCGTCGTGGTCGTTGTCGTCGTGCTGGTTGGGCTTTCCTTGCTGCTGTTGCCGCACGCCGCGGTCAGCCCGCCGAGCGCAATGACGGCCGCAGCGCCGGCAACCACACCCAGCCGACTGGTGAACTTACGGGTATCCATAGCCATCCTCAGCATCAGTTGTTGCGGTGCACGCCCGGCGGCTGGGTCGGCGCCGGTGGCGCCAGCACGGTGGGCGTGAACAGGTTGCCCCCGGTCGGGTCGATCGACTTCTGGGTGGGCGACAGCGGCGCCGAGGTGGTCGCGGGCGCGGTCGTCGTGGTGGTCGTCGTGGTGGTGGTCGTCGTGGAGGACGGCGCCTCCTTACTGCTCGTCCCGCAGGCGGCCGTCAGGCCGCCCAGGCCGATGAGCGCCGCGCAACCGGCGGTCAACCCCAGACGTCGAACAAGTTTCTTTGCAGCCATGGCATCCATCCCGTGCGGCGGTGCGGTGTGCACCGAACAACAAGATCACCATCGTTGCACATCAGGCCCGGTCACACGGGCTTTACCGGCTATGCGGCGGCCTTCTCCGAGCTCGAATCTTCGCTATGGTCAGTTTCCTTGGCCGGCGTGGTGGACTCATGGGTGGCCGACCCCGTCGTGGTCTCGTGTTTGCCGGTCACTGCCTGCGGCTTCGCCACCTTCGGAGTGGACCGGGTGGACTGGCCGGACCGACGGCCCTTGGTGCCCGATGTCGCCGTGTCCTCATCGGTATGCGCAGCGGCGGTACCCGATGCGGCCGGCGACGGCGCGACGTCCGCCGCTGGCGTCGAGTGCACCGGGTCAGTGGTCGGGGATGCCGTCTCCGCGGTGGGCTGCGCCGGCTTGACGGTGGCGGGTTCGGCATTGTCCAGCTCGACCGTCTTCGCCGCCGACTCAGTCGTATTCGGATGTTCTGCAACATCTTTGCCGGTGGTCGCGTCGGCAGCGGTGACCGCATTCACACTGGCAGCGGCCGCCGTGGTCGTGGGCGCGGCCGGCGCACTGGTGGCCGGTTTGTCCCACGACGGGTTGAGGGCGTGCTGAATCCCGACGCCGACCGCGTTGAGCAGCTGCCCTGGCAGCTCCAACAGTCGCTGCGGGGTCGGCGACAGGGACGCCGGGGTGGGGACGCCAGCCTTGATGGAGCGGTCATAGCCGAGATCGACCAGCACCTTCAACGCCGGTTCCACCAAATCGATTAGCTGCTTGGGCACACCGAGCATGCGCAACGGCACCAGGAGCGGCAGCCGCTGCGTCGCCAGTGTCACATAGGTGATGTTGCTGGCGGGGTCGGTGTAGTCGGGCACTGCGCGGGGACCGTTCATATCTGCCGGGTAGTAGTTGCCGTGCTGGGTGAAGAAGCCCACCAAGGAGTTCAGGTCCGCCAGCAGGTTGAGCGGATAGTTGGGGAAGTCCGAGACGGGGTCGTACTGCCAGCTGACATCGGTGATCTTGTACGGGGTGTTGGTCGGTGTGGTGCCGTCGAACTTGACGTTGATGAACGGGACGAACAGTCCAGGGAAGCGGGCCGCGAGGCCGCCGTTGGGTCGGTTCATGCTGGCGATCAGCATGAAGCTGAGTTGACCGGGAGCAGGCGACCCGATCGACTGCAGATACCGCAGCTCACGGACGACGACGTTCGCTCCGGAAGAGTAGCCGACGACTGCCACCGGGTCGCCGGTCTGCACGGCCGGATTTACCAGGGCCTGCAGGTTCGCCAGCCCGGCCCGTTGGGAATCCTCGTATCCGCTGGAGCCGTCCCAATTGTTCGTGAACGGGATTTGCGACGGCCAGGCGACCGGCTTGAAGGCGTAGCCGTAGTACGGCGAGTTGGGGTTGGTCGGATCGAGGTAGCCCTCGCCCGCGACGCCGAGCGGCAGCCCGGTGGTATTCGGCGTGCCAGGTGGCAGGGGGTTACCGCCCAACTCCTGCATCATGCTGATGCTGGTCGGGTTGCTGTTTCCGCCGATCGCCACCAGGGTCCCGGCGAGCAGACGGATCCCGGTTTGCACACCGGCGAGCAGTAAGGCAACGACAGCGAATACCGCGGCCGACCGGACAACCGACGCCAGCGCCCGCAGCACGGAACCCCCGACCATGACACCCTCCCCCGAACTCAACCCATCACCGCAGCTAGGCGGTGCACCAGAAATTCCTACCACGTCAAAATCCGGCTGGGTCGCATTTCAGCGAACTCGCCGACACCACACAACGACAGTTCTGGCAAAGAGCCGTCAGGCGCCGGTGCACATCGACGCGCTGCTGTGCGGGGCGAACCGGGACGTGGACGCGCTGCGGCGGAAAGCACACCCCTACACGCGGCACGCACCAAGGAGCCCGAATTGCCTTGTATGTCAAAGCATTCAGGCGGGCGCCTGACTAGAGCACCTTGGAGAGAAACTCCTGCAGCCGCGGATGCTTGGGGTTGTCGAACAGCTCGGCGGGCGGGGCGTCCTCCACGATATTGCCGTCGCACATGAAGATCACCCGGGAGGCAACCTCCCTGGCGAAGCCCATCTCGTGGGTGACCACCACCATCGTCATGCCGCCCACCGCCAGCTCGCGCAGCACCTCCAGCACGTCTCCGACCATCTCGGGATCCAGCGCGCTGGTGGCCTCGTCGAAGAGCATGATGGACGGGTTCATGGCCAGGGCCCGGGCGATCGCGACGCGTTGCTTCTGCCCGCCGGACAGGGTGGCGGGTTTGACCTGAGCCTTCTCGGCGAGGCCCACCTGGGCCAGCAGCTCCATCGCCTTCTTCTCGGCCGCGGCCTTGTCCATCTTCTTGGTCAGAAGCGGTGCGAGCGTGACGTTGTCGATCACGGTCATGTGCGGGAACAGGTTGAAGTGCTGGAACACCATGCCGATGTGCTGGCGGACCTTGTCCAGGTTCACCTTCGGGTCGGTCAGGTCGAAGTCGTCGACGACGACCTTGCCCCCGGAGATGTCCTCCAGCTTGTTCAAGCACCGCAGGAAGGTGGACTTGCCGGATCCCGAGGGTCCGATGACGCACACCACCTCGCCCTGTTTGATGGTGGTGTCGATACCGTCGAGCACCACCAGGTCACCGAACGACTTCTTCAGGCCCTCGATGCGGATCTTGACGGTTCCCGGCTCGGCGGCAGCGGCTTCGGGCACGAGTTCGGTCATTTGACGAGCCGCCTCTCCAGTCGGTCCGAAAGTTTGGTCAAGGCCATGATCACCACGAAGTAGATGATGCCGATGATCAGCCACATGGTGAACGACTGGTAGTTGCGGGCGATGATCAGCCGGCCGGTCTGGGTCAGCTCGGCGATACCGATCACCGACAGGATCGAGGTGTCCTTCAGGGTGATGACGAACTGGTTGACATACGACGGGATCATGGTCCTGATGGCTTGGGGCAGAATCACTTTGCGCATGGTCGGCAGGTATCCGATGCCGAGGCTGCGGGCGGCCTCCATCTGGCCCTTGTCCACCGACTGGATGCCGCCGCGGACGATCTCGGTCATGTAGGCACCGGCGTTGAGCGACAGGGTGATGATGCCCGCCGTCAGCGCCGTCATGGTGAACCCGAGGGCCGACGGGATGCCGAAGTAGATGAAGAAGGCCTGCACCAGAAGCGGTGTGCCGCGGAAGATGTCGACGTAGGTGGTGCCGATGGCGCGCAGCCAGATCGATCGGGACACCCGCATCAAGCCGAAGAGAATACCGAGCAGCAGGGCGATCGCGATCGAGACGACGGTCAGGATGATCGTCATCTTCAGGCCGGTCATCAGCACCGAGAAGGTGCTCGTGAGCAGACCGAAGAAGGAGTTGTCGGCCTCGGCCGCACCCTCACCGAGATAGGTCTTGATGATCTCGTCGTAGCGGCCGTTTGCTTTCAGGTGATTCAGGCCGTCGTTGAATTTCTTGAGCAGCTCGGCGTTTTGGCCTTTGTTGACCGCGAAGCCGTAGCTGGATCCCTTCTCCTTCGGGGTGACGGTCTTGAATCCGTTGCCCTGCTGGATGCCGTACAGCAGCACCGGGTAATCCTCGAAGACGGCCACCGAGTTGCCGGTCTTCACCTCTTCGAACATCGAGGCCGAGTCGGCGAACGAGACGATCTGGAAGCCGTACTTGTCCTTGATGGACTCGGCGAACTCAGCACCCTCGGTGCCGTTCTTGACCGCGACCCGCTTGCCCTTCAGGTCGGCGTAGGACTTGACGTCCTCGTTGGTCTTGAGCACGGCCATCTGCACGCCGGACTCGAAATACGGTTCGGAGAAGTCGAATACCTTCTTGCGTGCGTCGGTGATCGACATGCCCGCGATGACACCGGCGGCCTGATTGGCCTGCACCGCTTGCAACGCCGCGTCGAAACCGAGCGGTTTGATGTCGACGGTGAAGTTCTGATCCTTGGCGATCTCACGGATGAGATCCATGTCGATGCCGACGAATTTGCCTTGCGCATCTTGGAATTCGAACGGCGCGAACGTGGTGTCGGTGGCGATGACATAGTTCTCGCCGTCGGCGTTGGCCGTCCCCGTCGAGAGCAAGACGCTGAGAGCGCCCACCATGGCCGCGACGATCAGAAATGCCGATCGTCGCAGGGCACCTCGTCGTCTCCGCGATGCCAGCTGCATGCTGCGCCTCCCCTCATCCACAATGCGCGGAGGATAACGCTAGCGGGCGGCGTCGCTTCTTGTCACAGAACGGGTCATCGGGGCGTGCCGACCACGACCCGATTCCCGCCGCTGCGCTTGGCCTCGTACATGGCCAGGTCGGCGGCGCTGACCAGCTCGAGGACCACCTCGGCCGGGGCGGGGGCGGACTGCACGTCACGGCGGGCAGCGGCCGCGACCCCGATGCTGGCACTGACGTCGCCCAGCCGGGAGGTGATCGCCTCGCACAGCGGCGCGGCCAGGACGCTCGGGTCGGCGGTCCAGGACATGGCCGCCAGCAGAAATTCCTCTCCCCCGGCTCGACAGATCGCAGAGGTCGGCGGGGCGTGCTCGCGCAGGATGTCGGCGACGTGCAGCAGCACCCGGTCACCTTCGGCATGCCCCAGCGTGTCGTTGATGCGTTTGAAGTCGTCGAGGTCGACCATGATCGCGACGACATACTCGGGCCCGTCGTCAGGGGCGCTGACGAGGTGCCGTTCGACGGTGTCCAAGAACCCGCGCCGGTTGAGCAGCCCGGTCAGGGCATCGGTGTCCGAGCGGCTGGCGTAGACGCTCATGGCCTTCGAGGTGCCGCGGATGGTGATCGGGGTCAGGGTGTTGAGCATGCACAACAGCCAGACCGCGGCGATGGCCGTCTCGATGTTGACCTCATGCGCGAGTCGGTACACGGCGCAGCCGGATGCCGCCAGCCCCGCCACCATGTTCAGCAACAGCGCCCGGTTGCTGTGGAAGAACGCGATGTATCCGCTGGTGATGGGCACCGCGGCACAGGTCAGGGCGGCGAGCGCAGCACTGGGCTGCACGACACTCCACGCCACGGCGCACGCAGTGCACAGCGACACCGTGATCAGCGATTGCCGGCGCGTTGGCCAGTGGGTGAGCCAGAACCACGTCATCACACACGACAGGCAGCAGCCGACCAGGGCGATGATGACGGCGAACAAGAGGGTGACCTCGCGATAGCTGGGCACCACCATGGCCAGTGGCGCCAGTATCGACGACGCGGAGACGATGGCCAGCATGACCCGTGCCGAGTGGGTCAACCCGCGGTTCTGCACGAAGGCGGTTACGGCGTCGAACGGGTCGGGCTGGTCCAGCCAATCCGCCAGCCGCGTCGTGCAGAGAAAGCGCATCTTTCCAACCAGAGACCGATTGACACCTTTTGACGTGCGTATTTCCGCGACGTCGCCCCAACCGCGCCGGCCCCCGAACGGTCCGGCACGCAGTAGACCCGAACGCCCTGCACCACCGATAAAGGGAAAGGGTAGTCAAATTTGCGCCAACGTCAGCAGAATCGCATTTTCGGTACCCTCGTTTGCTTGACGACGCAAAGAGTTGGCTCAGCGGCAACAGTTCGGCCGACGTTCCAGGGTGAGATCAGGTGGGGTGTCGGTCGATCGGATGAGATCCACGCAAAGGCCAATTACCCTGTGACTCCTGAGGTTAATGTCACCGGCTGTGACCAGGCTGGCATGGCTTCTCTCCGCATTCATCGTGTTGACCGTCGTGAGTCCGACGGCGTCGGCGAGTGGGTTGGCTAGCGGTGTGCCGTTCAAGCAGGGCTCCGACTGCGACCCGAACTACTCGGGTTGCGTCCCGATTGCCAGCGACGTGGACTGCGCCGGCGGCAGTGGCAACGGTCCCGCATACGTTCAAGGTCCGATCAAGGTGATCGGGCGGGATATCTACGACCTCGACAGGGACGGCGACGGGACCGCCTGCGAATGAGCTAGGCATAAGTGGTGGGGCTGGATAACCGCGGTGTCCGAACCGCCGATGTCACCGTATTCGTGTTGCTGGTGTGCGTTCAGTTCGCCGGTGTCGGCATCGCGTTGTTGAGCGTGCTCGTGTTGCCGATGAGCATCGACAACTGCGCGTATCAGACGTGCGGTGACGAAAAGTGGATCAATTACGCGATCTGGACGGCGTTGGCCTCGCTCGCGCCAGCCGGTGTGTTCACCGGAATTGGCGTCATCCAATTGGTGCGCAACAGAATTGGCTTCTGGCTTGCGCTTATCGGGGTCGTCGCGCAATGGTCCCTGTTGTATGGAGCATGGCGGATGGCGGATTGGGCGGGGCCTGTGGTCAGGTGAGCGCAGCAAAGCGCAGCAAGCTTCGTCGAATTACAGCCGACTTCCGACCTCTCTACGCCCCAGACTCACATGTGGCACCCTGCAAAGCAGGGCTCAGCCACACCCGCGTGACTGAGGCCACACGCTAGCGCCGTTCGGTTTCTTGCTCGGTTCCCGACTACCTCTTTCAGAAGCTCGCCTTAGCTGGCGGGTGGGGGATTTGATGTAGAGGGAGAACTGGGTCGTGGGGGATTTTCTGCCGGGTGACCGGCCGTGGTGGGCTGTGCGCCGGTGGTGGCCAGTGGCGGTGGCGCTGGTCGTCACGGTCGCGTTGACTGTCGCCGGGCAACACTGGTTGACCGACTATGGCCGTTCAGAGACTGGACGTGCATCGGTTGCCTCGCCGGCACAACGGTTCGCCGACGCCGCGCTGGCGGCATTCACCGGATCAACCACGATCGCCATCCCCGCCTCGGCGTTGACACCTGCGCAGCGGTCATCGGGTCTGCCGACCGATCCGGTGGCCGGGTTGACCTCGACGACGCCGGCCGGGCCGGTGCAGGTGGTCCTCCCGGGTGGTCTCGGCGCTGCCCAACACACCACCGCCGGGCAGGTCGTCTACCCCGATACCGGCGCCGGATTCGACATGCTGGCCGAGAACACCGGCACCGGTACCCGCACCGTGGCCCGCATCACGAGTCCCGCGGGGGTGCGGATGGTCACCACGTTCGTGCGGACCCCGGCCGACACGGTGATGCTGGCCCACACCAACGGGTTCCTGACGATCAACCGCGCCACCCCGACCGCCGAAACGGTCGGCATGTTCGCCCCCGCCGAAACCCGGGACGCGGCAGGCAAACTGGTGCCCTCGTCCTATGTGACGCGCCAGCTGCGGCCGGGCCTGTACCAACTCTCGGAGGTCATCGACCCGCGACCGGACACCGTGTGGCCGGTCTACCTCGACCCGCCCCTGCATGTCGGTGACCCTCTGCCGGTGGGGTTGTTCGATTCGTTCACCTCGACCATCAGCAGCGCGGCCAGCGCGGTCGGCAGCGCGGTGTCCACCGCCGCCTCGGCCACCGTGTCCGGCGCCCAAGCGGTGGGCACCTTCGTGAAGAACAACCCGATGGAGACCGCGATCATCGTCGCCGGCGCGGCGGTCGCCGTCACCGGTGTGGGCGGTCCGGCCGGGGCCGCCGCGATCGCGGCCGCCGTCGCCAATGTCAGTGCCGCCGGGTTGCAGATCGCCTCAGAAGCCATGCCCGACAACAAAGCCCTCGGGGTGGCCTCCACACTGGCCGACGCGGCAACCATGTTCACCCCCACCGGGGCAGCCAAGAAGATCGCCGAAGAAACCGCCGAGGTGGTCGCCGAACAAGCCCTCAAACACACCGACGACATCATCGACGCCGCCAAAGTCGTACCCAACCCGACACACGTCCGCGACGAGATCACCGCCGCCGGCGCGGCCGGGAAACCACCGGTGCCGGGCGTGCAAACCCCGAAGGTCCCCAACGCGCCACCGGCGGTCAAAACCCCCGAACCACCGACAACGCCGCTGACACAGCGGGTTCCGTGCGCAGGCCAATCGTTTAGCCCCGACACACTGGTGCTGCTGGCCGATGGCACCAAACGCCCCATCGCCGCCCTGCAGGTCGGGGATCGGGTGTGGTCCACCGACCCCGACACCGGACAGACCAGCGGGCAGCCGGTGCAGGCCGTGCTGGTCAACCACGACACCGACCTGCTCGACCTGACCATCACCAACCCGGCCGATGTCACCTCGCTGGTGCACACCACCGCCAAACACCCGTTCTACAGCCCCACCCACACCCAGACGCGGCCAGCTGACTCGGCGGTCACCGGCTTGGCCAACACCACCGGCACCGCGACCGCCCCAGGCGCTGGGTGGGTCGACGCCCAAGACCTACACCCCGGCGACCAACTGGCAACACCGTTCTACGACAGCGTCGCCCACGTCGCCAACCACACACCGGTCGCCGGCACAGCCGACATGTGGGACCTCACCATCACCACCACCCACACCTTCTACATCAGCACACCCACCGCCAACGTTCTGGTCCACAACTGCCCAATGTCGGCACCCAAGGGCGCTGAAGGTCCGGCTCCCACCGTGCGGCCCGGGAACATTCCGCTGTCTGAGCGGGTCCCCCCGGCATCGCCCACACAGCGCGCTCTGGCTGGGCAACGCAATGCCGCGCGTAACGACGATAATGCGGTGCACTGCCTTTACTGCGACAAGGTGACTGAAGGGCAGACAGAGCACATCGTTCCTCGCGCGAAAGGCGGCACCAACGCCGACGTGAATCTCGACCGAGCATGTGCTTCGTGCAATCTGTCCAAGCGAGACCAGCCGGTGATGGATTGGCTACAGCGCAAGGGCATGCAGCCATCATCACAATCGATGAGGGTGATCCGCGGCGCCATTCGGTACGCCCAGCGGCGGCCGTCCAGTCCAGCGGATCAACGTCAGGAGCAGCAACAGCGTGTTCAGGATGTCACCGAGACGCAGCGCACGCGTGCGGCGGATTCAGCTCGGCAATTGGATAAGCAGGGAACGCGCGGGAGCTCAGATCACGAGTCTGGGCACAGCGACCACAAGACTGGCGAGAAGAAGAAGCCCAGGCGGAAGAGCAAACAGCACCATTCCCACCCATAGAGTGATCAGCATGCGACAACAGCAATCGCAATTCGGGGCGTCCTCTGGCCGCAACGATCAGAAGAATCGGTCATCTCGTGCCCGATAATCGGATCTTCGTACTCGAACCTCACCCGTCTACACGACCAGAAGGCGCACGCTACCTGCAGTTCGAGCTCGCTATCGATGACGACGGATGGCCACCTGCGGACTGGGAGGCGGTATGGGCTCAACCCGACGAGGCCTTCTTCACCTACCGCGTCGTGAGTATTCCTGCGTTCGTCTTTGATATCGCAGTCGGTGACCTCGTCCAAGGGAAACTCGGCCCAGACGACGACCTGCAGTTCGACCACAAGATCAGCTCTGGTGGGCACTCGACGATCCGCGTGTACATGCATCACGAACTGCCGGACTCCACGATCGCAGAAGTGCGCGCAGGGGTCACCGCGTCCGGATGCACCTACCAGCTGACGAGCTGGGACGCGATCCTGGCTGTCGACATTCCCACCGAAAAAGCCTACGAGCGGCTCTATTCCGATGTTCTCATCCCCCAAGCTGACGCCGGTCACCTGACGGTCGAAAAGGGATGCTGGACCTTCGATTGACGCGCACCGGCTCCCAGGAGGTTTAACGAATGCTGCCTACAGACATCTCGGTGCCCCCAGTCGGACTCGAACCGACACTTGGCGGATTTTAAGTCCGCTGCCTCTGCCAATTGGGCTATGGGGGCTCAACGCCGCCCACGACGTTAGCGCCCGACCCACCACAGTCGACATCCCACCCCGAATCCCCCGCACAGTGGATGGCCGACGGGCCCCAAGAGACCTACCCTGAACCGATGAACGGCCTGCTCGCCGCCCTCGCCACAGTGGCGATCCTGGTGCCCCTCGGCACCGCGATGGTGTGGTTGCACGAACGCGGACAGGAACGCGCCTCCAAGAAATACTGGGCCACCCGCGGCGGCACTGCCGGCGGCGCGGCGGCCGGAGGCACGTACTTGGCCGGCGGCGGTGGATGCACCGGTGCCGGGCACGGTCACGGCGGGTGCGGAGGCGGTCACACCGGCTGCGGTGGCGGCGCGGGCTGTGGAGGGGGCGGCTGTGGTGGCGGGGGCTGCGGCGGCGGCAGCTAGAACAGGTCCTCGGGTGCAGGCGAGAGCGCCAGCACCGGCCGCGGATACCGGCACAGCGCACACCCGTCACCGACGATCTCGTACACCACCTCGGCGGCTACCCGCAGCGCCGCGATGTCATCGGCCGGGAAACCCACCCCCGACACGCTCAGCTGCCCGAGAATCACCCCGTGCCGACGGCTGAGCCGCGCCAGCCCGGCCACCATCTCGATCACCGCATCCGCACCGTCGGCACCGTCGGGTCGCGCGATATGCCGATGCAGACCAATCAATTCCACACCGGGCCGGGCGATGACCTCCGCGGCAAGACTGCCCCACCCCGAGGCCGCGCAATCCACCACCACTCGAGCTGCACCGGAACCGAGCGCGTCCAACTGCTCGACAGCGCCGATCCGGAACCGCTGCACTCCGGCGCCGGCGGCGCTGCGCACCGAATCGGCATCTACACCCGAACCGCAATGCAGCACAACCTGTTTCGCAGGGACGCCACGGGAGAGCGCCCGGTCGACCTCGTCGACAAAACAGGCCTCGACACCTATGCCGTGGCGCCGGATCCAGTCGGCCACCACCGCAGAGCGCAGCACGGCGGCCGGAAAGTTCGACGTCGCCATCGGAAAAGCCTTGCGGTACATGGCGCATCGGCGCAGCAACACCGTCTCGTCGAAAACGTCGACGGCCTGAACGTGCAACAGCCGTCGCGCGAAGCGATGCGCCGAGGACATACCTGGACTGACGAGCGTGTGCACCACGGAACCTTCTGTCTGGTCAGAGCCCCGGCCGGTCAAGCCGCTACCACCACTGTCTCTCGCGACCCGCCCGGACAAAAGAGCTCTTGCACGGTCTTGACGCCAGCCCCTGGAACCTTGACGTTCTCTTGACGGCGCACACGTGATCGGCGCCACCAGTGTAAAGACCCGTGACCTCGGCAGACGGCCGGAATCGAACGAAGACCGTAAAGGACCGCGCGCCGCCCGTAAAGAAACCGTCAACGCCGCGGTTGGGCTCGCTGGACGGGTCTAGCTTCGACCTGGCCGCCGATGCCGGAGGCCTGGTCTTCAGTGAACGGAGTGACATGTCCACAGTGGTGTACCTCGCGCTGACAGTGGCGATCTTCGCCCTGCTCGGCCTCGTGCAGAAGTGGGTTGAGGGCCTGTGAGCTACGACAACATCGTCGGCCTGGGTCTGGCAATCCTGCTGGCACTGTTTCTCTTCGCCGCACTGCTTTTCCCCGAGAGGTTCTAGTGAGCAGTCAAACCGCGGGGATCCTGTTCCTCGTCTCCCTGATCGTCGCCCTGGCGGCCGTGCACGTTCCGCTCGGCGACTACATGTACCGGGTTTACAGCTCCCAGAAGCACTCTCGTGGCGAGCGCCTGATCTACAAGGCGATCGGCGCCGACCCCGATACCGAGCAGACCTGGGGCTCATACGCCCGCAGCGTGCTCGCCTTCTCGGCGATCAGCGTCCTCTTCCTGTTCGTGCTGCAGCTGGTGCAGGGCAAGCTCCCACTGCACCTCAACGATCCGGCCACCCCGATGACCCCGGCACTGGCCTGGAACACGGCGGTCAGCTTCGTCACCAACACCAACTGGCAGGCCTACTCGGGTGAATCCACCCAGGGGCACCTGGTCCAGATGGCCGGTCTGGCGGTGCAGAACTTCGTCTCCGCCGCGGTCGGCATGGCTGTCGCGATCGCCTTCATCCGCGGGCTGGCCCGTCGCAACACCGGTGACCTCGGCAACTTCTGGGTTGACCTGGTCCGCGGCTGCATCCGCATCCTGCTGCCGCTCTCGGTGCTCGCCGCCATCATCCTGATCGCCGGCGGCGCCATCCAGAACTTCCACCTGCACGACCAGGTGGTCACCACGCTCAACGGCGCCCAGCAGACCATCCCCGGCGGCCCGGTCGCCAGCCAGGAGGCCATCAAGGAACTCGGCACCAACGGCGGCGGCTTCTACAACGCGAACTCCGCGCACCCGTTCGAGAACCCCAACAGCTGGACCAACTGGGTCGAGATTTTCCTGCTGCTGGTCATCAGCTTCTCGCTGCCCCGCACCTATGGGCGCATGGTGGAAAGCAAGAAGCAGGGCTATGCGATCGCCGCCGTCATGACGATCATCGCGCTGGCCAGCACCAGCCTGATGCTGCTGTTCCAGCTGCAGCACCACGGCACCGTGCCTACCGCCATCGGTTCGGCGATGGAAGGGGTCGAGCAGCGCTTCGGCGTCCCGGACTCGGCCGTCTTCGCCAGCGCCACCACGCTCACCTCCACCGGCGCCGTCGACTCGTTCCACGACTCGTATACCAGCCTCGGCGGCATGATGACGCTGTTCAACATGCAACTCGGCGAGGTGGCGCCCGGCGGCACCGGTTCCGGCCTGTACGGCATGCTGATCCTGGCGATCATCACCGTCTTCGTCGCCGGCCTGATGGTCGGTCGCACCCCGGAATACCTCGGCAAGAAGATCACCCCGCGTGAGATCAAGCTCGCCGCAACGTATTTCCTCATCACCCCGCTGATCGTGCTGACCGGCACCGCGATCGCCATGGCCATGCCGGGCCAGCGAGCCGGGATGCTGAACGGCGGACCGCACGGCCTGTCGGAGGTGCTCTACGCCTTCACCTCGGCCGCCAACAACAACGGATCGGCATTCGCGGGCATCAGCGTCAACACCGAGTGGTACAACACCGCACTGGGTCTGGCCATGCTGTTCGGCCGGTTCCTGCCGATCATCTTCGTGCTGGCCCTGGCCGGAACACTTGCCAAGCAAGGCAAGACACCCGAATCGATCGGCACGCTGCCCACCCACCGACCGCAGTTCGTCGGCATGGTCGCCGGTGTCACGCTGATCCTGGTCGCCCTCACCTTCCTGCCGATGCTCGCGCTCGGCCCCCTCGCCGAAGGAATCCACTGATGACCACCCCGACCCTCGACGCACCACAGTCGCACGCATCGAAACCAGCAGGCGGCAACCGCATTCAAGGCGGCCTGCTCGATCCGAAGATGCTGTGGAAGTCGATGCCCGACGCCCTGCGCAAGCTCGACCCACGCACCCTGTGGCGCAACCCGGTCATGCTGATCGTCGAGATCGGCGCGGTATGGAGCACCATCCTGGCCGCCGTCGAACCCTCCTGGTTCGGCTGGCTGACGGTGATTTGGCTGTGGCTGACGGTCATCTTCGCCAACCTCGCCGAGGCGGTAGCCGAAGGTCGGGGCAAGGCTCAGGCTGAAACCCTGCGCAAGACCAAGACTTCGACCATGGCCCGACGCCTCGTCGACTGGGGCCCGAACCGCCCCGTCAACGAAGAAGAAGTCGCCGCTCCCCTGTTGCAGCAGGGCGACTACGTCGTCGTCGAGGCCGGCCAGGTCATTCCCGGTGACGGTGACGTCGTCGAAGGCATTGCCTCGGTGGACGAATCGGCGATCACCGGCGAGTCGGCGCCGGTGATCCGGGAGTCCGGTGGCGACCGTTCGGCCGTCACCGGCGGTACGACGGTGCTGTCCGACCGCATCGTCGTGCGCATCACCCAGAAGCCGGGCGAGAGCTTCATCGACCGGATGATCTCCCTTGTCGAGGGCGCCAACCGGCAGAAAACCCCCAACGAGATCGCGCTGAACATCCTGCTGGCCTCGCTCACGATCATCTTCGTGTTCGCCGTGGCAACGCTGCAGCCGCTGGCCATCTACTCCAAGATGAACAACCCCGGCGTACCGGATTCGCTGGCGCTCACCGGAAACGGTGTCTCCGGCATCGTCATGGTGTCCCTGCTGGTGTGCCTGATCCCGACCACCATCGGCGCGCTGTTGTCGGCCATCGGCATCGCCGGCATGGACCGACTGGTGCAACGCAACGTGCTGGCCATGTCCGGGCGCGCCGTCGAAGCCGCCGGGGACGTGAACACCCTGCTGCTGGACAAGACGGGCACCATCACCCTGGGCAACCGGCAGGCAGCGGATTTCGTTCCGGTGACTGGTGTCTCACCCGAGACGCTGGCCGACGCCGCGCAACTGTCCAGCCTGGCCGACGAGACGCCGGAGGGCCGCTCCATCGTGGTGTTCGCCAAGCAGGAATACGGGCTGCGGGCCCGCACCCCGGGTGAACTCAGCACCGCCCACTGGGTGGAATTCACCGCACAGACCAGGATGTCGGGTGTCGACCTCGGTGACGGGCACTCCCTGCGCAAGGGTGCGGCGAGTTCGGTGGCCGAGTGGGTCCGCAGCCAGGGCGGCCAGGTCCCTGCCCAACTGGGCGATATCGTCGACGGCATCTCGGCCGCCGGCGGCACCCCGCTGGTGGTCGGTCAGGTGCTCGACGGGACGGCATCGGTGCTCGGCGTCATCCATCTCAAGGACGTCGTCAAGCAGGGCATGCGGGAGCGTTTCGACGAGATGCGCCGCATGGGCATTCGCACCGTCATGATCACCGGCGACAATCCGTTGACCGCCAAGGCCATTGCCGACGAGGCGGGCGTGGACGACTTCCTGGCCGAAGCCACCCCTGAAGACAAGATGGCCCTGATCAAGAAGGAGCAGGCCGGCGGCAAGCTGGTCGCGATGACCGGCGACGGCACCAACGACGCGCCGGCCCTGGCGCAGGCCGATGTCGGCGTCGCGATGAACACTGGCACCTCGGCGGCCAAAGAGGCCGGCAACATGGTCGACCTGGACTCCGACCCGACCAAGCTGATCGAGATCGTGGAAATCGGTAAGCAGCTGTTGATCACCCGAGGTGCGCTGACGACGTTCTCCATCGCCAACGACATCGCGAAGTACTTCGCGATCATCCCGGCCCTGTTCGTCTCGCTGTTCCCCGGCCTGGACCTGCTGAACATCATGCGGCTGCACAGCCCGCAGTCGGCGATCCTCTCGGCGGTGATCTTCAACGCCGTGGTGATCGTGGCGCTCATCCCGCTGTCACTGCGCGGGGTGCGCTACACCCCGAGCAGCGCGTCGAAGCTTTTGTCGCGCAACCTCTACGTCTACGGCCTCGGCGGCATCATCGCGCCGTTCATCGGCATCAAACTCATCGACCTCGTTATCCAGTTCCTCCCAGGGATGTGACATGTTCTTCTCCAATTTGGTTCGTCAGCACCTGGCCGCACTGCGCGCCCTGCTGGTCCTCACCGTCATCCTCGGCCTCGGCTATCCGGTGGTCATCTGGCTGGTCGCCCAGATCCCCGGCCTCAGCGCCAAGGCCAACGGGTCGATCATCGAGGCGAACGGAAAACCTCTGGGCAGCAGCCTGATCGGACAATCGTTCACCGACGACAAAGGCAACGCCCTGCCGCAGTACTTCCAGAGCCGCCCATCGGCCGCCGGTGCCGGCTACGACCCACTGGCCAGCGGCGCCAGCAACCTCGGCCCGGAGAGCATCGTCGACACCCCGGCCGACCCGTCGGCACCGGCCGACGACAACGGCTTCAAAGCGGGCCTGCTGACCCTGGTGTGCCAGCGCAGCGCTGCCGTCGGGGCGCTGGAGGGTGTCAATGGGGCGCGCCCGTTCTGCACGGGTGGCGGGGACAGCGTCGGAGCGGTGCTGTCGGTGATCGGGCCCCGTGACGCGGCAGGAAACGTCGTGCACCCCACCCGGGTGGTGAGCGTCAACGAACCCTGCGAGACCACCAAGGTGCCGTTCCTGACCACCTACGAGAGCGTGCGCGTCGAATGCGCCACGTTCGGCGAGGACTACAGCCTGGGCCAGATCGTGCCCATCCGCGGTGCCGCGCCAGCCGACCCGGCGGTGCCCGCGGACGCCGTCACCGCCAGCGGCAGCGGCCTGGACCCGGACATCTCCCCCACCTACGCCGCCATCCAGGTGGACCGGGTGGCCAAGGCCCGCGGGGTCAGCCCGGATGTGATCCGCGCGGCGGTCGAGGACAACGCGTCGGGGCGCACCCTCGGCTTCCTCGGCGAGCCCAGGGTCAACGTACTGGCCCTCAACCTGGAATTGGACCAAAAGTATCCCGTGAAGAGTTGAGGCTGCGGTGGATGATGTTGGTGTGACCACCGGCTCCTCGACGCACAAAGCCAAGCGCGGCGAACTGCGCATCTATCTCGGGGCAGCCCCTGGCGTCGGCAAGACGTTCGCGATGCTGGGTGAGGCGCACCGGCGCATCGACCGGGGCACCGACGTGGTGGCCGCCGTGGTGGAAACCCACGGCCGCGCCAAGACCGCCGAACTGCTCGACGGCATCGAGATCGTGCCGCCGCGCTATATCGAGTATCGCGGTGGGCGGTTCCCGGAACTGGACGTCGACGCTGTCATCGCGCGGCACCCCGAGGTGGTGCTGGTCGACGAACTGGCCCACACCAACACCCCGGGCAGCAAGAACACCAAACGCTGGCAGGACATCGAGGAGCTGCTCGACGCCGGGATCACCGTCATCTCCACGGTCAACGTGCAGCACCTGGAGAGCCTCAACGACGTCGTCACCCAGATCACCGGCATCGAACAGCAGGAGAAGGTGCCCGACGAGGTGGTGCGTGCCGCCGACCAGATCGAACTGGTCGACATCACCCCGGAGGCGCTGCGGCGCAGGCTGTCCCACGGCAACGTGTACGGCCCGGAACGGATCGACGCCGCACTGTCGAACTACTTCCGCCGCGGCAACCTGACGGCGCTACGCGAGTTGGCGCTGCTGTGGCTGGCAGACCAGGTCGACGCCGCACTGTCGAAATACCGCGCCGACAACAAGATCACCGACACCTGGGAGGCCCGCGAACGCGTCGTCGTCGCCGTCACCGGTGGCGCCGAATCAGAAACCCTGGTGCGCCGGGCATCACGTATCGCGTCGAAGTCCAGCGCCGAACTGATGGTGGTCCATGTCGTCCGGGGCGACGGATTGTCCGGTGTGTCGGCTCCGCAGATGGGCAAGGTGCGCGAGCTGGTGGTGAGCCTCGGCGCCACCCTGCACACCGTGGTAGGCGACGACGTCCCCGCTGCGCTGTTGGAGTTCGCCCGCGAGATGAACGCCACCCAGCTGGTGTTGGGCACCTCCCGGCGCTCACGCTGGGCGCGCATCTTCGACGAAGGTATCGGCGCGTCGGTGGTGCAGCAGTCCGGCAAGATCGACGTGCACATGGTGACGCACCCGGAAGCCAAACGGGCGCGCTCATATTCGTCGATGGTGCCTTGGCAAAAGCACATCGCCTCGTGGTTGGCCGCGGTGATCGTCCCGTCGGTCATCTGCGCGGTGACCTCGGTCTGGCTGGACACCTTCCTCGGGATCGGCGGCGAGAGTGCCCTGTTCTTCATCGGTGTGCTCGTGGTCGCCCTGCTCGGCGGCAAGACTCCGGCGGCCTTCTCCGCCTTGCTGTCCGGGCTGCTGCTGAACTACTTCCTGGTCGCCCCGCGCTACACCTTCACCATCGCCGAACCCGACAGCGCCGTCACCGTGGTGGTGCTGCTGCTGGTGGCGGTGGCGGTGGCCGTCCTGGTCGACGGTGCGGCCAGCCGCGCCCGGGAAGCCACCCGAGCGGCGCAGGAAGCCGAACTGCTGGCGCTGTTCGCGGGATCGGTGCTGCGCGGTGCGGACCTGGGCATGCTGCTGGAACGGGTCCGGGAGACCTACGCACAGCGGGCGGTAAGCCTGGTCCGCGAGGGCGCCGACGGTTTCAGCACCGTGGCCTGTGTCGGCAAGGACCCCTGCGTCGGTGTCGACGACGCCGACACCGCGGTCGAGGTCGGTGATGACGAGTTCTGGATGTTGTTGTCCGGGCGCCAATTGACCGCCAGGGATCTGCGGGTACTCGGCGCAGTGGCCAAACAGGCCGCCGGACTGGTAAAACAGCGCGAACTCACCGAGGAGGCCAGCCGCGCCGAGGCCATCGCCCAGGCCGACGAACTGCGCCGCTCGCTGCTGTCGGCGGTCAGCCACGACCTGCGCACGCCGCTGGCCGCGGCGAAGGCCGCGGTGTCCAGCCTGCGCTCGGAGGACATCGGGTTCTCCGCCGAGGACACCGCGGAACTCTTGGCCACCATCGAGGAATCCGTCGACCAGCTGACGGCACTGGTGGGCAACCTGTTGGATTCGTCCCGGCTGGCCACCGGGGTGGTGCGACCCGAGCTGCGCCGGGTCTACCTGGAGGAGACGGTGCCCCGGGCGCTCATCGGAATAAACAAGGGCACCACCGGCTTTGCCCGCAAGGAACTGGACCGGGTCAAGGTGGAGGTCGACGATGCCGTGGTGCTGGCCGACAGCGGTCTGCTGGAACGGGTACTGGCCAACCTGGTCGACAATGCGTTGCGCTACTCCCCGCCGGATCGGCCGGTCCGGGTCACGGCGGGCCGCGTCGGTGACCGGGTACTGATCGCCGTCATCGACGAAGGACCCGGGGTGGCTCGCGGTACCGAAGAGCAGCTGTTCGAACCCTTTCAGCGGCTGGGCGACACCGATACCAGTACCGGGGTGGGCTTGGGGCTGTCGGTGGCCCGCGGATTCGTGGAAGCGATGGGCGGCACGATCACCGCCTCCGATACGCCCGGCGGCGGGCTCACCGTCGAAATCGACTTGGCCGCACCACCGAAAGACGGACGATGAACACCAGAGTGCTCGTGATCGACGACGAACCGCAGATCCTGCGGGCGTTGCGGATCAACCTGTCGGTGCGGGGGTACGAGGTCACCACCGCGGCCACCGGTGCCGAGGCGTTGCGGTCAGCGGCCGATCACCGGCCCGACGTCATCGTGCTGGACCTCGGGCTGCCCGACATGTCCGGTATCGAAGTGCTCGAAGGCCTGCGCGGCTGGCTGAGCGCGCCGGTGATCGTGCTCTCGGCCCGCACCGATTCGTCGGACAAGGTGGAGGCGCTGGACGCCGGCGCCGACGACTACGTCACCAAACCGTTCGGCATGGACGAGTTCCTGGCGCGGTTGCGCGCCGCGGTCCGGCGCGGTGCCGCCGCCACCGAAGTGGACGAGCCCGTCGTCGAAACCTCGTCGTTCACCGTCGATCTGGCGATGAAGCGGGTGACCAAGAACGGTGTCGAAGTGCATCTGACCCCCACCGAGTGGGGCATGCTGGAGATGCTGGTGCGCAACCGCGGCAAGCTGGTCGGCCGCGAGGAACTACTCAAAGAGGTGTGGGGTCCCGCGTACGCCAAGGAGACCCACTATCTTCGGGTGTACCTCGCGCAGTTGCGCCGCAAGCTGGAAAACGATCCGTCACACCCGGTGCACCTGCTCACCGAGGCAGGGATGGGGTACCGCTTTCAGGCTTGACGGCCTGCAAGGTGAAGGTCAGCGGTACCCGGTCCCGGCCCTCCGCCAACACGAACTCCCCGTCGAAGTCCGGGCTCGGAATGACGGCATCGCCCAGCGGATTCCACGGAGCCTCGCGGTGTTCCTCCAACGCGGTGACGGTCATGCCGGCCTCGGTGAGCGCGGCGAAGATCTCGCCGAGGCCGTGGTTGAAACTGACCGAGGCCGGGGACGTCACCACGCCTGACCCGGCGTAGCTGTCGGTCTGCACGAATGTCAGGCCGTCGGTCTCGAAATACGGGAACTCGACGACGAGCAGCCCGTCGGGCCGGGGGTCGCAGATCGCGTACAGCATCGGGTGCCCGTCCCGGATGAACAACCGGCCGCCCGGCCGTAGCAGACCGGCGACGGTCCGGGCCCAGCGGCGGATGTCGGGTAACCAACAGATCGCGCCGATGCCGGTGTACACCAGGTCGAAATCGCCCGTGGCGTCGTAGACGTCGGACTCGACGAAGGTGACGTCGACACCGGCCCGGGCCGCGAGATCCCGGGCGGCCGCCAGCGCCGACGGCGAGAAGTCAATACCAGTAACCGATTTCGCACCCAACCGCGCCAGGGACACGGTGTCGGTGCCGATATGACATTGCAGGTGCACCACGTCCCAACCGTCCAGGCGACCCAGCCGCGGCAGGTCGTAGCGGACGACACTGGACAGGTAGTCGGGGTCGTCGAACCCGGCGAGGTCGTAGCCGTCGGGCCCGGTGTGCAGCGGCACCCGGGATTCCCAGTTCGCCAGGTTCGTCTCGCGCCAGTCTTCGGTCACGACGACCATTTTCGCACGTAGGATCAACTGATTTTCGCGACTGCGAAATACGTTGCGGGCGTCGCCAAGTGCGGTCACCTGTTCATGGCCAGCAGAGCAGGCTGAGGCCTTCTCGACGGCACGCGCCATCGGAGATCTTCCAGAAAACCCCACTATCCACCGATGGTTTACCGGCACAGCCTTATGGGTGTTAGCAGGAAAGACATCAGCCGCTACGCGGCGCAGTATCTGGTTGGTCGACATCAGCAGGAGTCGGCTGCCTGTAGAGCGAGCAGCAAGGAGGCCGTGATGCCAAACGTCCGTTACAGCAGAATCATCGCCGCCCCGGCGACGCGGGTGTGGGAGGTCGTCGGCGACTTCGGATCGTTGCCCTCCTGGTTCCCCTTCGTCATAACCAGCGAACTCGAACCCGCCGGAGGCCGAAGAGTGGTGGGGGCCCTGCGCACCAATCACATCGACGACGGCACCACTGTCGTCGAACGGCTGGTCGCGTTGTCCGACCGCGATCGGCGGGTGACCTACGACGTCATCGGCGGTGACGCCCCAGTACGGAACTACACCGCGACCATCGCCGTGCATGAAATCGCCGACGAAGACTCCAGTTTTGTCACTTGGGAAGCGTCATTCGATGCCATCGGGGAAGCCGAGCCCATCATCGACTGGGTGCGCAACGGGATCTTCCGCGACTGCCTGGAGGAACTCGACCGCGTTCTGCGCGTCGCCGCGCCGGCATGACGACGAAAGCCTACTCGTCTTCCAGCACGAAAGCCATTGAGTCCGTGCATCTGTGGATGAATCCGTGGTTGTGCATAACTGCGGCTTGATGTCGGTGGTCCGTACTAGTTTCGAATCATGGAGGTTGTCGTCGACTTGTTGGCCGCCTTGGACAAAGTGTCCGGCGCCTCGATGGACGACGTGACGGTGGCCGACCTCCTGGAGATCCAGGAGGCACTGGAGCAGGCGTACCGCCGGATCCCGGCGCTCACGCACCGCATCCAGGCCACGTTGAACCACCGCACGGGCCCGTCCGAGCTGGGGGCCCGCAGCTGGGCCGACGCCTTGTCCATCCGACTGCGCCTGTCCAAAACCGAAGCGTGCCGCCGCCTTACCCAGGCCGAGCTCCTCGGTCCGCGTCAGAGCATCACCGGAGAACCGCTGGACCCGATCTACCCTGCCACCGCCGCCGCGCTCGCCCGCGGTGAGCTGACGGCCGAACATGTCGGGATCATCACCACGACCATGAAGAAGATCCCGCCGAGAGTGGACGCACAAACCCGCGCCAAGGCCGAAGCCGACCTGGCCGCCGTCGCGGCCAGCCAATGCCCCGAGGGGCTGCGCCGGTGCGCACGGCTACTGCTGCAGATGCTCGACCCCGACGGTCCCGATCCCAACGGTGAGGACACCGTCGACCGACGCGAACTGATGCGCGGGGTGTTCCTGGGCCCGCAGGACGCCGACGGAATGTCGAGGTTCTGGGGCGAGATCACCCCCGAATTCCGCGCCTACCTGGAAGCGGCCTTCCCGAAACTCGCCGGCAAGGGCATGTGCAATCCGGACGACGAGCAGCCGTGCACCACCGGCACTCCGTCGGCCGAGGCGATCGCCGCCGACACCCGCAGCCTCGGTCAGCGTCAGCATGACGCCCTGATGGCGCTGGCCCGCGCTGCCCTGATGTCCGGCGAACTCGGTGATCACAACGGACTGCCCGTCAGCGTCGTGATCACCACCACCTTGACCCAACTGCACGACGCGGCCGGAGTCGCCCGCACCGGCGCCGGATCGACGCTCCCCATGCGCGACGCCATCCGCCTGGCCGCACACTCCTATCTCTGGCTGACCGTCTTCGACAACGCCACCGGCATCCCGCTGTATCTGGGACGCACCAAACGCATCGCCTCACCCGGCCAACGTCTCGTCCTGCACGCCCGCGACCGCGGCTGCACCTTCCCCGGCTGCCCGGTACCGCCCTACCTCTGCCAAACCCACCACGCCGTCACCGATTTCAGTGCCGGCGGGCACACCGACATCGACAACGAGACCCTGGCGTGCGGTCCGCACAACCGCCTCGTGAAGGAGGGCGGCTGGACCACCCGGCTGCGCGCCGACGGCCGCGTCGAATGGATTCCGCCACTGCTACTCGACACCGGACAAACCCGGATCAACTCGCTACACCACCCCGAAGAACTCCTGCGCGAGGACGAGGCGGATGACCCATGAGGGTGCCGCCCAGACCGCGGTCGACTGGCCGTTCGCCCAATCGACGCGAAGCGTTCGTCGTACGCTCACCCGCGCGACGCCACCGCGGGTCCACGCTCTAGCCGTGGAAAACTCCCGCGCGTACAACAGTGTCTGGCAGTTCCGCGGCGACGCCTGGTGCCGCCTGGAGGAGGCCGCCGACCGGCTCACCCGGCCCACCACCACCGGGGAGCTCAAGGACGAATACGTCGCCATCTGCCACGACCTGCTGACCAAATTGACGCCGCTGGAGCCCTACTGGGCCTTTCCCGGCTCACCGCAATTCGCGAAGGTGCAGCGGCTGTTCAACGCCGGCGCGTACGACAAGTTCGCGCATGCCGTCACGCGGATCAACCGCGCGCTGACCACCGAGTCCTACCGCACCGGCGAGGTGGACACCGCCGGTCTGGACGACACTGCCGACATGTTCCCGGCCGACCCACGCACGTTGGAGAGCCAGCCCGTCAACAAACGCGAGCAGCTCTACTTCGAGGTGCTGGTGGTCGAGAAGATGACCGAAGCGCAGGAACGGGCCCTGCGCAAGGAAGTTCGCAGCTGGCGCCGCCCCGACGACGAGTTCGTGTACGAACTGGTGGTGGTCGGCAGCGGTGACGAGGCACTGATCGCCGCCCGGCTCAACGTCAACCTGCAGGCCGTGGTGATCCGCCGCCGGTTCAGCCACCAGTCGACCCGCGACCTGACCACCCTGTCGGAGTTCATCGACCACAAACTGTCGCATGACCTCGACGACCACAAGTCCCCGGACGAACGGGCCGCGATCCTGGCCACCTCACTGCGGGACCTGCGCCCTGAACTCGACCTCTACCTGATGACCGAGATCGAAGTGGAGGACATCGCCGGCCGGCTCGGGCAGTCCTTCCGCCGGGTGTTCCACGCCCGCGAGGGTGTGCTCGAGCTGCACCTGTCGATCCTGCAGGGCGTGGCGGCCCGGTACCGCACCCCGTTCTTCAGCGCCCTCAAGCAGTACAGTCACCGGCCTACTGGGGTGTTCCACGCGTTGCCGATCAGCCAGGGCAAGTCGATTGTGAACTCGCACTGGATCAAAGACATGGTGGGCTTCTACGGGCTGGACGTGTTCATGGCCGAGACCTCGGCGACATGCGGCGGCCTGGACTCGCTGCTGGAACCGACCGGACCGCTGCGCGAAGCACAGCAGCTCGCAGCCGAAGCCTACGGGTCGCGGCACACCTACTTCGTCACCAACGGCACCTCGACGGCCAACAAGATCGTCACCCAATCCTTGGTTGCACCAGGGGATATCGTGCTGCTGGATCGCAACTGTCACCAGAGTCACCACTACGGGATGATGCTGGCCGGCGCCAACGTCATCTACCTCGAGGCCTACCCACTGCCCGACTACACCATGTACGGCGCGGTACCGCTGCGCGAGATCAAGTCGAAACTGTTGGCGCTCAAGGCCGCCGGCAAGATCGATCGGGTCAAGATGATCTCGCTGACCAACTGCACCTTCGACGGTATCGTCTACGACACCGAACGGGTCATGGAGGAATGCCTGGCCATCAAGCCGGACCTGGTGTTCCTCTGGGATGAAGCGTGGTTCGCGTTCGCGCGCTTCCACCCGGTGTACCGCAAGCGCACCGCGATGGCGTCCGCGCGCAGCCTGCGCGACAAGCTCGCCGACCCCGACTACCGCGCGTCCTACACCGCCCAGCTCACCGCAGAGGGACCGCTGTCCGACGAGGACATGCTCAAACGCAGGCTGCGGCCGGACCCGGCCGAGGCGCGGGTCCGGGTGTACGCCACCCAGTCCACGCACAAGACGCTGACCTCGCTGCGACAAGGCTCGATGATCCACGTGTTCGACCAGGACTTCGAGCAGAAGGTGTCCGAGTCCTTCCACGAGGCCTATATGGCGCACACCTCGACCTCGCCGAACTACCAGATCTTGGCTTCGCTGGATCTGGGCCGGCGTCAGGTGGCCCTGGAGGGTGTCGAATTGGTGCAACGCCAGATCGAGAACGCCATGCAGCTGCGCGATGCGATCGACAATCACCCGCTGCTGAGCAAGTACATGTCCTGCTTGCGTACCGCGGACCTGATCCCGGCGCAGTTCCGGCCGTCGGGTATCGCGCAGCCGCTGCGGTCTGGCCTGAAAAGCATGACCGCGGTGTGGAATACGGACGATTTCGTGTTGGACCCGTCTCGCGTCACGCTCTCGATCGGGCGCACCGGCTACGACGGCGACAAGTTCAAGCGGGAGCAACTGATGGACCGGCACGGGGTACAGATCAACAAGACCTCACGCAACACGGTGTTGTTCATGACGAATATCGGCACCACCCGCAGCTCGGTGGCCTACCTGGTGGAGGTGCTGGTCAAGATCGCCGCCGAGTTGGAGGAGTCGATCTCGGAGATGGGACTGAACGAGCGGGCCCGCTTTGAGCAGACGGTGCGCCGGCTGACGACGAACTCGGCACCGCTACCCAACTTCAGCGGCTTCCACCCTGCCTTCCGCGACGGTGACGACACCCCAGAAGGGGACGTGCGGCGTGCCTTCTACCTGTCCTATACCGACAGCAATTGCGAGTACCTGTCCACCGACGAGATCTTCGACAAGATCGACGCCGGCGTGCAGGTGGTCTCGGCGACCTTCGTGACGCCCTACCCGCCCGGGTTCCCGGTGCTGGTGCCCGGGCAGGTGTTCAGCCAGGAGATCCTGACCTTCCTACGTGAACTGGACACCCCCGAGATCCACGGTTACAAGCCCGAACTCGGCTTCCGGGTGTACACGGACAAGGCCATCGAAGGCGCCCGCCCGGCGCGCTGGTCGAACCTGCCGGAGTCCAGTTTCGCCGACTGAGCATCACCGGGCCAAAGCGGCGCATATTCGACAGTTTCAACTACGTAGTCTAGCCTACGTATATGCCAACGGTCAGCGCCTCCGCCGTCACGGCGGCCACGAACCTGCGGGTCCTGTTCAGCCGGCTGCGCACTCGCCTGCGCGAGGTAGAAACCGCTACCGACTTGACGCCCTCCCAAACGTCGGTCCTGATCCGGCTGTTCAAGAACGGTCCGGCTTCGACGAGTGAGCTCGCCGGTGCCGAACGGGTGCGCTCCCAATCGATGACGGCAACGCTCGCCGCGCTCGACCGGCTGGGCTATCTGGTACGCACTCCCGATCCGGACGACGGCCGGCGCCAGGTCATCACACTGACCGAGTCCGGACGCCGACGGGCGGCCGACAGTCGCCAGGCCCGCCAGGAGTGGCTCGCCACCACGATGCAGCAGCGCTACACCGAAGCCGAGCGCGCCGTGATCAACGAGGCGCTCACGCTTCTCGACCGAATCACCGAATGACGAAAGGTACGTGCTGGCCATGAAACTCGCGGTGCATTACATCGATTTCCTGCCGGGCCCGCCCGAGAAGCTGGCGCCCACCTTGGCCGCGACGGTGAAAGCCGCCGATGATGGTGGTGTCGACATGTTCACGCTGGCCGACCATTTCTTCCAGATGGAGGACATCGGTGCGGCCCAGGATCCGTTCCTGGAGGGCTATACCTGCATGGGTTACCTGGCCGCCCTCACCCAGCGGATCACCTTGACCATGCTCGTCACCGGTGTCACGTACCGTTATCCGGGCGTGCTGGCCAAGACCGCGACGACCCTGGATGTGCTCTCCGGCGGGCGCTCCATGCTCGGACTCGGTGCCGCCTGGTACGAGCGGGAACACCGTGCGCTGGGCATCCCCTACCCGCCGCTGTCCGACCGGTTCGAGATGCTCGAGGAGACGCTGCAGATCTGCCTGCAGATGTGGAGTACGAACGACGGGCCCTACCAGGGCAAGCACTACCAACTCGCCGAGACCATCTGCGCGCCCCAGCCGATCCGCCGTCCGCCCATCCTGCTCGGCGGCTCCGGTGAGAAGAAGACGCTGCGCATGGTCGCCCAGTACGCCGACGTGTGGAACACCACGGCATCGCTCGAGGAACTACCGCACAAGCTCGACGTGCTGCGCCGCCACTGCGACGCGATGGGCCGCGATTTCTCCGAGATCAGGTTGACCGTCGGACTTTTCGACGACCCGTTTGCCGACGTCGACGCCTACCTGCGTGTGCTCGACGAATATGCGGCACTCGGCGTCGACACGATCAACACCGGCCCGTTGCCGGGCAACCCCGATCCCGCCGGCTGGGTCAAGCGGCTGGGCGACGAGGTGATTCCGCGCCTGAGCTGATCGGCAGCCGATTATCGCCGACCCGCCATCCTCACAGCCGATGTGCAGCTACGGTTCTGCGGTATGTCCGGTTATCGCGAACTGTTCGAGACCAGCCTCTCCGACCCGGCGACATTCTGGGCCGACGCCGCCAAGGCGGTCACCTGGACCCGTGAGCACAGCCAGGTGCTCGACGACAGCAACCCACCGTTCTACCGCTGGTTCCCCGACGGGCAGCTCAACACCTGCGCCAACGCTCTGGACCGCCACCTGGCCGACCGGGGTGACCAGGCCGCCCTGATCTACGACTCGCCCGTCACCGGCACCAAACGCACCTACACCTACCACCAATTGCACGACGTCACAGCACGATTCGCCGATGTGCTGCGCGGCCTAGGGGTCGGCAAGGGTGATCGCGTGGTGATCTACATGCCGATGGTGCCCGAGGCCGTGATCGCCATGCTGGCGTGCGCCCGGCTCGGCGCGGTGCATTCGGTGGTGTTCGGCGGTTTCGCCGCGCACGAACTGGCCACCCGCATCGACGACGCCCGGCCGGCGGTCGTGGTGTCGGCCTAGTGCGGCGTCGAACCGACCCGCATCGTCGAATACAAGCCGATGCTCGACGCCGCACTGGAGATGGCCGAGCACGACACTCCCAAGTGCGTCATCCTGCAACGCGATCAGGCGCCGTGCACGCTGGTCGACGGCCGCGATGTGGACTGGGCCGACGCACTGGCCACCGCCGAGCCCGTCGACCCGGTGCCCGTGGCGGCCACCGATCCGCTCTACGTGCTCTACACCTCGGGCACCACCGGGAAACCCAAGGGCATCGTCCGCGACAACGGCGGGCACGCGGTGGCCCTGCTGTGGTCCATGGGCCACATCTACGACACCCGTCCCGGCGACGTGTACTGGGCGGCCTCCGACGTCGGCTGGGTGGTCGGGCACTCCTATATCGTCTACGCACCCCTGCTACTGGGCGCCACCACGGTGCTCTACGAGGGCAAGCCGGTCGGCACTCCGGATGCGGGAGCGTTCTGGCGGGTGATCGCCGAACACCGGGTGAAGGTGTTGTTCACCGCCCCGACGGCCATTCGGGCCATCAAGAAGGAAGACCCCGAGGCACGGCTGCTCGCCGAGCATGATGTGTCCAGCCTGCGGTACCTGTTCCAGGCCGGCGAACGCCTGGACCCGGCCACCTTCGCCTGGGCCTCCGACAAACTCGGGATCCCGGTCGTCGACCACTGGTGGCAGACCGAGACCGGCTGGGCGATTGCCGCCGACCCGATGGGCGTACAGCCGATGCCGATCAAACCCGGATCGGCCACGGTACCGATGCCCGGCTTCGACGTGCGGGTGCTGCGCCCGGACAACACCGAATGCGATGCCGGCGAAGAGGGTTCGATCTGCGTGCGATTGCCACTGCCACCCGGCACCTTGCCCACCCTGTGGGGCGACGACGCCCGGTACATCTCGTCCTACCTGTCGGCGTTTCCCGGCTACTACCTGACCGGCGACGGCGGTCACATCGACTCCGACGGCTACCTGTTCGTCGTGGGCCGCACCGACGACGTGATCAACGTGGCCGGGCACCGATTGTCCACCGGGTCGATCGAGGCCGTGCTGGCCGCACATCCCGCCGTCGCCGAATGCGCGGTGATCGGGGTGGCCGACGAGATCAAGGGTCAGGTGCCGCGCGGGCTGGTGGTGCTCAAGTCCGGCGCGACGGCCGACGGGCTGGCCGAGCAGCTCATCGAGGCGGTGCGCGACAACATCGGGGCGGTGGCCAGTTTCAAACTCGTCGACGTGGTACCCGCACTGCCCAAGACGCGCTCGGGCAAGATTCTGCGAAAGACCATGCGCGGCATCGCCGATGGCCGGGACGAGCCGGTGCCGTCCACCATCGAGGATCCGGCCGTGCTCGACACGCTGAAACCCATCCTGCGCGACTAAACCCGCCAGGCGCGCCGCCGCAGCAACCGCAGCCCGTTGAGCGCCACCAGGATGGTGGAACCCTCATGGCCGGCCACCCCGAGCAGTAATGGCAGATACCAGAACAGATCCCAGATCACCAGCACCGTGATGAACGACGCGGCGATCGCCAGGTTGGCCACCACCATCCGCCGGGCCCGGCGCGCCAGGGCCACGACGGCGGGAATGGCGTTCAGGTCGTCGGCGACGGTGACCACGTCGGCGGTCTGCAGGGTGAGATCGGCCCCATGCCTACCCATGGCGACCGATGCGTGCGCCGCGGCCATGGCCGGGGCGTCGTTGACGCCGTCGCCGACCACCAGCACCCGCCCGGGCAGCATCCGGACCATGTCGACCTTGTCTTCGGGCAGCAGCCCCGCATGCACCCGGTCGATTCCCACCTGCGCAGCGAGTTGGATTGCGGCCCGCTCATTGTCGCCTGTCAGGAGGACCGGCGCGGGTCCGGTCAGCTCGCTCAGCGCATCGACGGCCCCGGCCGCACCCGGGCGAACGGCGTCCGACAGGGCCAGCACTCCGGCCACCACACCGTCGACGACCACCACCACCGCGGTGGCACCCCGCTGCTCAAATCGCCGCACCGCCGGCAGCTCCTCGGCGACCGCCGCCGGGGTGAGCACCTGCACCAGCGCGCCCCCGACCATGGCACGCACGCCGCGACCCGGAATGGCCAGAAAGTCCGCGACCGCGGGAACGGCGATGCCCTGCGCCCCGGCCGCCGCGGTCACCGCCCGCCCGAGTGGATGCTCGCTGTACTGCTCGGCCGCGGCGGCCAACCGCAGCACCTGGGTGCGCTCGAATCCATCGGCCGCCTCGACAGCGGTCAGCTCGGGCCGCCCCAGGGTCAACGTGCCGGTCTTGTCGAAGGCGACGATATCGATATCGGCCAGATGTTCCATCGCCACCGCGGATTTCACCAGCACACCGTGCCGGCCGGCATTGGCGATAGCCGACAGCAGCGGCGGCATGGTGGCCAGCACCACCGCGCACGGCGACGCCACGATCATGAAGGTCATGGCCCGCAGCAGCGCGCCGCGCAGATCTTCCCCGAACAGCAGCGGCACGGTGAACAGCGTCACGGTGGCCACCACGACGATCACCGAATACCGCTGCTCGACCTTTTCGATGAACAGCTGGGTGCGGGCCTTGGTGGCCGACGCCTCGGCAACCAGTGCGACGATACGGGCCACCACACTGTCGGCGGGATCGCGAATCACCCTGGCCCGCAACGCCCCTGCCCCGTTCAGGGCGCCGGCGAACACCTCGTCACCGGCAAATTTGGCCACCGGCACCGGTTCCCCGGTGATCGAGGATTGATCGACATCGGAAGCACCGTCCAAAACCGCCGCGTCGGCGGGGATCCGCTCCCCCGGACGCACCAACACGACATCCCCGACTTCCAGCTGCGCAGCGGCGACGACCTCCTCGGCGCCGTGCCCATCGAGGCGCACCGCCTGTTCCGGGGCCAGATCCAGCAGCGCACGCACCGAGTCCTCGGTGCGGCGGGTGGCCAGATCCTCCAGTGCCCCCGATGTCGCGAAGATGACGATCAACAGCGCCCCGTCGAACACCTGCCCGATGGCGGCGGCGCCGATGGCCGCCGCGATCATCAGCAGGTCCACGTCCAGACGGCGCTGCACCAGCTCCAGCAGGCCGTCCCGGGCCGGCATCCAGCCGCCGGCCACATAGCAAGTCAAATATGCAGTCCACCAAACGAACTCGGGTGCACCGACCAGCTGGGCGGCCACGCCCGCGACGAACAAGGCCAACGCCAGCGTCGCCCACCGCACCGAAGGCAGCGTCCACATCGTCGATCGCCGTGCCGCCGCGGGCTGCACCGAAGTCGCCATCGTCGCTGTCATCACCCATACATCTAAACATGTACAGTTTTAAATGTGTCAAGTTATCGAGGCTGACCATGCTTGAATGGACGTATGGGACACGGGGTCGAAGGGCGTACCGCGCCCGCGGCGTCGCTCGACGCGGCATCGGCGGTGAAGGTCGCCGAAACACTGCAAGCACTGGCCTCACCGAACCGTCTGTTGATCCTGACGCGGCTGCGGCACTCGGCGTGCACCGTGACCGATCTGTCGGCCGCCGTCGGCATGGAACAGCCCGCGGTCTCCAACCAGCTGCGCCTGCTGCGCACCCTCGGTCTGGTCGCCGGTGACCGGTCCGGCCGCAATATCGTCTACCGCCTCTACGACGACCACGTCGCCCAATTGCTCGACGAGGCCGTGTATCACATCGAGCACCTGCGGCTCGGTGCCCGCGACACCGCATAAGGCGAGCGCAGCGACGGGGTTCGCAACGCACCTCAAAACCCCGCCCGACAAGGCAATTCGCAGCTCAGCACCTTTATTTTCGCGCTGAGCCGAACTATGGTGATGTTGTCATATGTTGATGTTCCACCGAGTCCGTCATCGGACACCGAGGAGTTGAGCAGCAATGGTCGAGCCCGTCACCAACCGCGCCGGATCCGGATGCACCTGTCATTGCAATGCCTGCGATGGTGGCCACCACTGCGGTAATCCCCCGAACTGCAATATCCGTCGCTGATCTCACCAACGGTGCCTTTACCGGTCGACGGACCGGTAAAGGCACCGTTGTGGTTTGCCGAACATGTCGGCGGCGGTGATCACCGGTCGACCATCGGCCACCATCAGATCGGCGATGTTTGCTAGGAGACGAGTTGCTCACCAGAACCGGTGCGTGAGCTCGATACTTCCGGTCCTCCGATTTCGAGCGCCCGCTCCGCGCACCTTCAGGGCCTGCTAATTTCGCTCACAGGGCGGCCCCACGGGGGGAGCCGCGTCGACCTCAGGAGTGGAACACGGTGAAGTTCAGGACCATCACAGCGGGGTTCGCATCGGCGGCAATTGCCGCCGCGGGGGCATTCGCCGCTTTCAGTGCACCCATCGCGACCGCCGACAACGAGACCACCACCTCCCAGCTGGGCAGCCAGGCCAAGCTGACCAATGGCGATATCGTCCAGGGGTGGACGGTCACCGGCCTCAAGGTCAGCACCGACACCATCCCTTACCAGCCGCACGGCACCCTGTGGGAAGCCACCGCGACCGATGAGGCGTTGCAGGGCAGCGTCACGCCCATCGTCTCGAATTTCAATGCCCGCGCCCATAACGGCGACACGTACCGCGCACTGTTCGGTGTCGCCACGCCGCAGGGAGTCAACCCGTCCACCCTGCCGCAGGGCGAAAAGACCACGGGCAAGATCTATTTCGACGTGACCGGCGAGGCCCCCGACAGCGTGGTGTACGCCAACGCCGATCAGGATCTGATCGTCTGGCTCAAGCCGGCACCGGTGCAGAGCCCCGCGACCGGTTCGGCGCCGCGCTCCTGGCAGACCCCGGCCGCCACGACGTCCACCAGCCCCACCACCTCGACCTCGGCGGCTCCCACCACCAGCGGCGCACCCACCACCAGCGCCGCCCCGACGACGTCACCGGCCGCCAGCACCAGCCCGGCACCCGCCGGTAGCGCCGGCACGCCGTTGCCCGCCGACGCCACGACCGCGGCGGTCCCCGGTGGTAGCGCAGGCACCCCGCTGCCCGCCGGTGAGCAGGCCCCCGCACTGGTCCCGGCAGGCACCCAGCCCGCCGCGGCTCCCGAGGCCGGCGCCGCCGCGGTCCCGGCTCCGGCCGAGGCCGCTCCTGCCGAAGCGGTTCCGGCACCGGGCGGCAGCGCGGGCACGCCGCTGCCCGCGGGTGCGGCACCGACCACGACCGTCGTGGTGGCCCCGCCGGCCGGCTAAAGCCTCACCAGGGCCCCATAGCAACTGCAGGGTCGCTCAGGAGTGCGACGTCCACCAGGCGTAGAGGTGATCGAGCGTCGGACCACCTGGGCGGCCCTGCACCACGCTGAACAACTGCTTGTCGATATCGGTCCACGCGACGGCCGGGTTGTCGCCTTGGATACCGCACACCAGCGTGCCGCTGACCTCCTGCGGCGACGCGTTGTGCCGCCACGGCCCCGGCGACTGGATCCGGCCGGGGCAGTCCACCACCGTCGAGGTGTTCACGAATTCGTCGGCGGCCTTCTGCAGCGCCGCCGAATCCACCAGTAGCGAATAGGTGGCCGACACCGGCCCACCCGCGTCGGTGTTGGCGGTGCAGGCCACGGTGGCCATCGCTCCCTCCAGCCGCACCACCGGCTTACACGCACCGGCCGGATAACCCGCAGGGAGCACACGCATCAGCCGGGATGTCGGGTCGCTGGGCGGCGCACCGGTACCCGACGGCGACGACGATGTGCTGGGCTGCGCGGGCGCCGCAGGTGCACCGGAATCACCGGAGGACCGCATCAGCAGGAAGGCGGCTCCGGCGCCGACCGCGGCCACCGCCGCCACCGCGCCGACGATGATGCCGATGTTCGCACCGCGCCGCGGGGGCGCCGGCCGCGGAATCACCGGCGGCGGTCCGCCACCATCCCATGACCCTGGCGTACTCACGCAGGAACCTCCTTGGCAGTCACCCCACCAAACTAAGCGATGGACAGCGCAATACCGTCCAGGATGTCGTGCTCACTGACGACGAGTTCGTCGATGCCGGCCAGCTCACCCAGGACCGCGGCCAACTCCTCGACGATGATCGCGCCGCCGCCGATGACATCGGCGCGGCCCTCGTGCATCGGCCCCAGCGCCGCACGTTCGGTCGCGCTCATCCGGATCAGGGTGTCGCACATTGCCAGCAGATCGCCGAAACCGGTGCGCGACAGGTGGATCAGCTGTGGGTCGTAGATATGCAAGCCGTGCGTGAGGGCCGCCAGCGTGGTGAACGTCCCGGCCACTCCCACCCAGGTCCTGGCCTGGCCTACCGGCACCGCCCGCAGCGCGTCGTCCAACCGTTCGCGCACCAAGGCGCGCGCCTCCCCGATCTCGGCGGCGGTGGGTGGATCCGTCTGCAGGAAGCGCTCTTTGATACGCACACAGCCGATATCCGCAGAATAGCTGGCGGTCACGGCGGACTCACCGAGTACCAGTTCGGTGGAGCCGCCACCGAGGTCCACCACGACGAAAGGCCCTGCGGCAGGGTCGAGTTCGCCGACCGCCCCGCGGAAGGACAGCTCCGCTTCCTGGGTGCCGGTGATCACCTCGGCCACCGTGCCCGGCACCACCTCGCCGAGCAGGCGGGCCGTCATCGCGAAGAACTCGTCCCGGTTGGCGGCGTCGCGGGCAGCCGAGGTGGCGACCATCCGCACCCGCTCGACACCGTGGGCGCTCATGGTTTCCGCGTAGTCGGACAACGCGGCTTCGGTGCGGGCCAAGGCGGTCGGGGCGAACTCGCCGGTCGCGTCGACGCCCTCACCGAGGCGCACGATGCGCATCTCACGGTGCACGTCGCGCAGTCCGCCGGGTTCGGCGTCGGCGATGAGCAACCGGATGGAGTTGGTACCGCAGTCCACGGCCCCTACTCTCACGTCCACACCTCCGGGTCCAGGATGCCGGCCATCGCGGGTTCGACGGCCAGCAGTGCGAGAGCTTCGTCGCCGAACGGGTTCACACCGGGCCCCTTGGCCAACGCGTGGGCCATCAGCACATGCAGACATTTCACCCGGTCGGGCATACCGCCACCGGAGAACGTGGTGCCCAGCGATTCGATGGCATCGCGTTCGGCCAGGTAGGACTCGTGCGCACGCCGGTAACCGGCGGCCAGCTCGGTGTCGGCGGCCAACCGCTCGGTCATCTCCCGCATCAAGCCCGAGGATTCCAGCCGGCTGGCGGCCGCGGTCAGCGCGGGGTGGGTCAGGTAGTACAGCGTCGGGAACGGGGTGCCGTCGGGTAGCCGCGGTGCGGTCTTGACGACACCCGGTTCCCCGTTGGGGCAGCGGTAGGCGATCTCCAGGACACCGCGCGGCTCGCGCCCGAGCTGCTGGGCGACGGCATCCAGATCCGCTGGCTCAACCACCGGCGGGCGGGGCATCCGGGCCGGGCGGGGTGCCCGGCGGGGGTGTCATGACCGGCGAAATACCATGCGGCGCATCGGCAATGGTGTGCCACAACGCGGTGTACCAGGGATCGTTGGACTTCACCGGTGTCTCCGCGGTGCCCGGCGCGACGGGCTGGGCCGCCGACGGAGGCAGCTGCACCTGATACGGGATATCGCCGGGCATGACGAAGCCCAGGCGTTCCCGCGCCTGCGCGGCGATGAACACCGGATCGGCAAGTTTCACCTTCTGCTGCTCAAGATCTTCGATCTGGGAACGTAATTGGGTTTCAGCGGCTTTGAGCTGATTCATCTCCGCGCGCTGCGCGAAGTAGGTGCGCACCGGCCCGGCGATGGTCAGCGTCAGCACGCACACCACCACCGCCAGGATCGCCGCTCGCCGGGCGGCCGACCCGAACCGCTGCTCGGACTGGGTGTCCAGCGATTCGGCGGCCGCCTTGCGAATCGACTCGGCGACGCTCTCGGCGACCGGTTCGGCGGATTCCGCCGGATTTTGCCCCGCATCGGCCGGCCGCGGCTCGATCCGACGCGGAACGGCACGCGACCGGGCGGCACCCGGCTTACCCGGCCGGGGGGCCGGGCCTCGCCGCCGCTGGTCGGGCCGTTTCGCGTCGGGCATAGCTGCGAAGTTACTGGCTCACCGGCGAGAACCGCGGGAACGCCAGGTCACCGGCATACCGAGCGGCGTCGCCGAGGGTTTCCTCGATGCGCAGCAACTGGTTGTACTTGGCCACCCGCTCGCTGCGGGCCGGGGCGCCGGTCTTGATCTGGCCGCTGCCCACCGCCACCGCGAGGTCGGCGATGGTGGTGTCCTCGGTCTCCCCGGACCGGTGGCTCATCATGGTGCGGTAGCCGCTGTTGTGTGCCAGGGCGACGGCGTCCAGCGTCTCGGTCAGGGTGCCGATCTGGTTGACCTTCACCAGCAGCGCGTTGCCCGCCCCCTTCTCGATGCCCTCTTCCAGGCGCTCGGGATTGGTGACGAACAGATCGTCACCGACCAGCTGGACGCGGTCGCCGATCGCGGCGGTCAGCGCCACCCAGCCGTCCCAGTCGTCCTCGGACAGCGGATCCTCGATGGACACCAGCGGGTAAGCCTCGAGCAGGCCGGCGTAGAACTCGGCCATCTGCTCGGCCGTGCGGGTTTCCTTCTCGAAGGCGTAACCCGTTCCGTCGGTGTAGAACTCGGTCGCGGCCACGTCCAGCGCCAGCGCCACATCGGTGCCGACCTTGAAGCCGGCGGCTTCGATCGCCGAACCGATCAGGTCCAGCGCGGCCCTGGTGCCCGGCAGGTCGGGGGCGAAACCGCCCTCGTCCCCCAAGCCGGTGGACAGGCCCTGCTTCTTGAGCACGGACTTCAGCGAGTGGTACACCTCGGCACCCCAGCGCAGTGCTTCCTTGAACGACGGCGCGCCGATCGGAGCGATCATGAACTCCTGCACGTCCACCCCGGTGTCGGCGTGCGCGCCGCCGTTGATGATGTTCATCATCGGGACGGGCAGCACATGGGCGTTCGGGCCGCCGAGGTAGCGGAACAGGGGCAGCCCGGCCGCCTCGGCGGCACCCTTGGCGACCGCCAGCGAGACACCCAGAATGGCGTTGGCACCGAGGCGCGACTTGTCCGGCGTTCCGTCCAGATCCAGCAGGGCCTGGTCGACCAGGCGCTGGTCATCGGCGCTCAGCCCGATGACGGCCGGGGCGATCTCGTCGAGCACAGCCTCGACCGCCTTCTCGACACCCTTGCCGCCGTAGCGAGCGCCGCCGTCGCGCAACTCCACCGCCTCGTGCTCGCCGGTGGACGCGCCCGAGGGCACCGCGGCGCGGGAGATGGTGCCATCGATCAGGGCAATCTCGACCTCGACGGTGGGGTTACCGCGCGAATCGAGGATCTCGCGGGCTCCGACCTGTTCGATGATGGGCACGGGTCCTCCTAGTTATGACGGGCGTGACGGGTCATGCGCTCGACCAAGAGCCTAAAGGGTGGGGTCGCCGGCGGCGCCTTCAGAGTGGGTGCCCGGCGGCTTCAGAGTGGATGCCCGGCGGCATAGGCCGTCGCCCAGTCCCGCACCGTGCGGGCGTACTGGTCGGAAAGGTTGTACGCGCGCAACGCGTCCATCCAGCCGCGCGGCTTGGACAGGTCTTTTCCGCGCCAGCACAGGTACCCGGCCGCCGACAGCGCGGCGTCGTCGATGTTGTCGGGGCTGACCACCCCGTCGTTGTTGGCATCCACCCCGTACAGCCGCCAGGTCTCGGGGATGAACTGCATGGGCCCCATCGCGCGATCCATGGTGGCATCACCGTCGAGCTTGCCCTCGTCAGTGTCCGGGATCTTCATGTTGCCCATGGTGCCGTCCAGCTGCACCCCGCGGATCGGCGGCCGCACGTCACCGTTGGGCGCGACGACGGCCCCGCGGTAGGTGCCGTGGTGGCTTTCGACCATGCCGATCCCGGCCAGGGTGGTCCACGCGAGATTGCAGGTGGGGTTCTCGACCTGAGCGACCCGCGCGGCATAGGCGTACGCCTCCAGGGCCGTCACCGGGATACCCAGCGCGGGCGCGCGTTCGGCAGCCCAGGCGTGCAGCGCGTCGGCTGGCCGTCCCTTGGCGTGGGTGTCGACCAACGGCACCGGATCACCGGCCGGTGGCGGGACCCCGTCGGGAATCGGGATGCCCGTCTGCCAGGAACAGCTCGAGGCCATCAACAGGGCCGTCGCGCCGATCACCACGACAGCCCGCAGCCAACGCACTGGCAACACCGGACTCCTCAAACCGCTCAACTTGCTGCCATCGTCCCATGCGCCGGCTGTGATGCCGCTCAGTCACACGGTGGCCTGCGGTGGGCGGCCCCTTGCCCCAGACACCCCTGATAAGGTACGCCACACCTATCTTTGGCAAGCCAAAGCTCAGTATCACCGGGTAGCGAGGACAACACCATGACGGCTCTGGCGGGACATCCGGCCACGCTGCTGGCCGCCGCCCCCAACCTGACCTCACAGCTTTTCGGCAGCGGGCTCATAGGTCTGCGCGAAGGCCTGGAGACCAGCATCGTCGTCTCGATTCTGGTGGCGTTTCTGGTCAAATCCGGCCGCCGCGACGCCCTCAAATGGGTGTGGCTCGGCGTCGCCGGGGCCATCGCGATGACCATCGGGGTGTTTCTCACCATCCAGTTCAGCGCCTACACGGTGTCCGGGTTGGGCGCCGAAGCCATCGCCGGGGTGGCCTCCCTGGTCGCCGTCGTGATCGTCACCACGATGGTGCTCTGGATGAAAGCGGCGGCCGCGACCATGTCGGGCGAACTGCGCAGCAATATGGCCAGGGCCTTGGAAACCGGCGGATTGGCCGTCGCCGCCCTGGCCTTCCTGGCCGTGGGCCGGGAAGGCGTCGAGACCGCGCTGTTCATGGTGGGCTTCGCCGAGGCCGAGACCCTGTGGCCGCTGGTCGGTCTGGTCGTCGGGGTGCTCATCGCGATCGCGATCGCCTACGCGATGTATGCCGGGGCGGTCCGCATCAACCTGGCCAGCTTCTTCAAGTACACGGCCGTGTTCCTCATCCTCGTCGCCGCGGGGATCCTGTCCTACGGCGTCGGTGCACTGCAGACGGTCGGCTGGTTGCCCGGCCTGGCCAACAAGGCCTTCGACATCAGCACCTGGTTCAACTGGTCGTCGTGGTACGGCCAGGTCATCCAGGGCGTCTTCAACATCGCGCCCACCCCCACCGTGCTGCAGTTCGGTGCGTGGCTGGCGTATCTGGTCATCGTGCTGGCCGTGTTCCTGCGGCCGACGGGGACGCCGGCCAAGCCTGCCGATGCACCCCAGCCCGACAACTCCTCGTCTGACACGGTTCCGGCTCCGGAACCGTCCACCACCGTAGAAAAGCACTGAAAGGTCGCCCACGTGAACAATCGCACCGCTCTGACCGCCGCGATGCTGGCCGGTCTGACGGGCCTCTTCGTGGCGGGCTGTACCGCCAAGGAGACCGCCAACTCCAGCGATCCGTCCAAGGCCGGTGCCGCAGGCGATTCGACGATCACCGTGACGGCCACCGACGACAAGTGCGAACTGTCGGGCACCGAGGGAAAGACCGGTCCCGTCACGTTCAACATCACCAACAACGGCACCAAGGTCACCGAGTTCTACGTCTACGGCGAGGGCGAGCGGGTGATGGGCGAGGTGGAGAACATCTCTCCCGGCCTGCAGCGCAAACTGATCGTGCAGCTGGCCGAACCCGGCACCTATCAGACCGCGTGCAAGCCGGGCATGATCGGCGACGGCATCCGGGGTGACTTCAAGGTCTCCGGCGACACCGTCCAGGTCGACACCGAGGGCAAGTTCAAGGAAGCCGCCGACAGCTACAAGCGCTACGTCAACAGCCAGACCGACGCGCTGATCCCGGCCACCCAGGTCTTCGTCGACGCCATCAAGAAGAAGGACGTCAACGCGGCCAAGGCCCAGTTCCCCATCGCCCGCACCTATTACGAGCGCATCGAGCCCGTCGCCGAGTCGTTCCCCGACGACCTGGACCCGCGAATCGACCTGCGCGAGGCCGACCTCGAACCGGGCCAGAAGTGGACCGGCTTCCACGCCCTGGAGAAGCAGCTGTGGGTCACCGGGTTGCAGCCCGACGCCAACGCGCTGGCCGATCAACTGCTCGCCGATGTCAAGGAACTCGACGCCGGGGTGAAGGCGCCGGACTGGACCATCGACTCGACCCAGATCGCCGGTGGCGCACAGGGCCTGCTCGACGAGGTCGGCGCCAGCAAGATCAGCGGTGAAGAGGACATCTTCAGCCACACCGATCTGTGGGACTTCAACGCCAACGTGCAGGGCAGCCAGACCGCGGTGGCCTCGGTGCGGCCGATCCTCGACGAGCGCAATCCCGATCTGGGCAAGCGCGTCGACCAGCAGTTCGCCAATGTCGAAGCGCTGCTGGGCAAGTACCGCAAGGGTGACGGCTTCGTGCTCTACGACACGGTCACCGAGCCGCAGCGCCAGGAACTGTCCCGCGCGATCGACGCGCTGTCCAAAGAGGTGAGCCAGGTGCAAGGTGTCATCGCGCCCCAGTAACTCCGCCGACGAATCAGCCGAGCAGACCCCACCCGTATCGGGGCTGTCCCGGCGCAAGCTCTTCGGCGCCGCCGGGGTGACGGCCGCGGTGGTCGGCGCGGCCGGTGCGGGTGCACTGGCCGGGCGCGCCTCGGCCACCAGCACCCGGGACCGGGGCTGGGAGCCGCACGGCGCGGTGGTCTTCCGCGGCGAGCGGCAGGCCGGCATCATCACCGAGGCCCAGGACCGGATGCACTTCTGCACCTTCGACGTCACCACCGACAACCGCGACGACGTGGTGGCGATGCTGCAGGAGTGGACCGCCATGGCCGAACGGATGACCAAGGGCGAGGACGCCGTCAAGGACGGCGCCGTAGGCCTGAACCCGTACGCCCCGCCCGCGGATACCGGTGAGGCCCTTGGTCTTCCACCGTCGCAGCTGACGCTGACCATCGGCTTCGGCCCGACGTTCTTCATCAAGGACGGTAAGGACCGGTTCGGCATCGCGGACAAGAAACCGGCCGATCTGAATCCGCTGCCCAAGCTCACCAACGAAAACCTCGACCCGGCCCGGTGCGGCGGCGACATCTGCATCCAGGCCTGTGCCAACGATCCCCAAGTTGCCGTGCACGCGGTACGCAACCTGGCCAGGGTGGCATTCGGCACCGCAGCGGTGCGTTATTCACAGCTGGGCTTCGGCCGCACCTCGTCCACCACGCGGGATCAGTCCACCCCGCGAAACATGTTGGGGTTCAAGGACGGCACCAACAACCTGAAGGCCGATGACACCGACAAGCTGAACCGCAACGTCTGGGTCGCCGAGGGCGACGGACCGGACTGGCACACCGGCGGCACCTATCTGGTGACGCGGCGCATCCGGAACCGGATCGAGGCCTGGGACCGCACCACGCTCAAGGAGCAGGAGCGGGTGATCGGCCGCACCAAGGGCACCGGCGCCCCGCTGGGTTACGACGACGAGTTCGCCCCGTTGGACTTCGACCTCAAGAACGCCAAGGGTGACCCGATGATCGACCGGGACGCCCATGTCCGGCTGGTGCATCCCGACCACAACGACGGCATCGAGTTGCTGCGTCGTGGCTACAACTTCACCGACGGCTCGGACGGCTTCGGGCATCTGGACGCCGGCTTGTTCTTCATCGCCTTCACCAGGAATCCGCGGACGCATTTCGTGCCGGTCATCTCCAAGATGTCCTCCGATGCGCTCAACGAGTACATCTTCACCAACGGCACCGGCGTGTTCGCCTGCCCGCCCGGGTTGAAAGACGGTGACCAGTCCGCGTATTGGGGCTCGGGCATCTTCGCCTGAGTTTTTGGCGGATCGCTCCGGAACTGCTGTGAGTTCGCCTTGCCGGCAGGCAGGGCCACTGACGGCTGTCATACTAACATTCATATTACTGTACAAGTGTAGGAATGGTGGTCATGGACTCTCGATACTTTTCCCTTGGCAGTGTGCGGGCCAAGCACCTGCGTTTCGCCACCGGCATCGGCGCGACGGCAGCCATGCTGATCATCGCGGTATCGGTCGACCGCGCCCCGGATGCGCCGCAGGACAGCATGTTCAGCCACTCCAGCATCAACACGGTCGGCATCTCCACTCCGTACACCACGCCGACCACGCCGTCGATGAACATGGGCGCCACCATGGCACCCGAGACTGGGCTGCCGGCACCGGTCGTCGCCTCCGCCGCCCCGTCGCTCTGAGGCCGTACCGGCACCGCGCGTCAGTCGGGTAGGTGCCGGTTCCGCCGCAGACCCGTCACCGTCGCCGCAACCAAACCCAGCAGTCCCAGCCACATCCAGCCCGCGCGGGCCGGGCCGCGAATCGTCTGATAGCCGATATCCCGGTCGAGTGTCTCGTATACCTGCGACAGCTGGGCCAGGCTGCCGGCGTGGAACGCCTGTCCGTGGGTGATCTCGGTGATGCGCTCCAGCGTCTGGTCGTCCACCGGCACGGGAATGTGCTGACCGTCGAAGTCCACCACGCCGGCGGGCGTGCCGAACGAGATCGTGGAGATCTGCACCCCCTGCTCGTTGGCGGCTCGCGCCGCGGTGAAGGCACCACGTGGATCATCCGGGTCGGCCGGAACGGTCTCCTTCCCATCGGATTCCAGCACGATCCGCGCCGGGGGTGGCCCGTCACCGCCCCCGAGCACCGCCGTCGTCGTTGCGATGGCCTGTAAGGCCGTGAAGATCCCCTCACCGGTCGCGGTCCGCGGTTGTGGCCGCAGAGTGTCGATCGCCTTGGCCACTTCGGCGTGGTCGGCGGTGGGCGACACCAGAAGGGTTGCACCCGAGGAGAATTCGACCAGGCCGAGACTGATCCCAGCGGTGAGACCGTCGGCGAACTGCTTGCCCGCCTGTTTGGCGGCCTCGATCCGGCTGGGCGCCACATCGACCGCGGCCATCGATTCCGACACGTCGATGACGAGCATCACCACCGCGTGGGTTCGCGGTGTCCGGATATCGCGGGTGGGACCGGCCATCGCGATGGTGAGAAACACCAGGGCAGCGGTCAGCGCGACGGCCGGCAGATGGCGCAGACGATCGGGACGCCGCCCGGCGGCGATTGCCTGCAGCAGTTCCAGATTGGCGAAGCGCAACACCCGGCGTCGGGTGCGCCGCGTCGTGAACCAGTAGGCAAAGACGACACCGGCGACAACCACCAGGAACAGCAACATCCACCCATCGGTGAACCCGGATAGGCTCAGGGCTGTCACGTCGGGACACGCCGATTCAGCACCAGCGCCAGAATCGTTGCGGCCGTGGCGAACAGTACCGCCAGCCGCAGCCAGGCAACATCGGCGGGTCCACGACTGCTCACGTAACCGAACTGGTCGGTGACCGCGGCGTAACTGCGATCCAGGTCGGCGGCGTTCGACGCCCGGAAGAACTGGCCGCCCGACAACTCGGCGATCCGCTGCAGCATCACGTCGTCGACGGGAACCGCCGCCATGGTGTCCCCCAGCTTCACCCGGCCGCCTGCGGTCCCGAAAGCGATGGTGGACACCGGGATCCCCGCATCACGCGCCGAACGGGCCGCGGTGTAGGCACCTTTGGGGGCATCGGGATTGGACGGCGTGTTCTCCGCCCCGTCGGACAACAACACGATGCGGGCCGGCGTTGCGCTCTTCGGCGCAGCGAGAACCGCCGCGACGGTTCGGACCGAGTCCAGCCCGGCGAAGATGGCCGCACCGATCGCCGTCGAATCCTGCGGTGTCAGATGGTCGACGGCAGCAACGGTGGCCTGGTGATCCGGGGTCGGGGAAACCAGGACGCTGCTGGTGCCCGCGAAGCAGATCAACCCCAGGTTGACGCCCGCGGTGAGGTGGGCGGCGAACCGGGCGACCGCGCGCTTGGCCGCTTCCAGCCGGGTGGGATCTTCGTCGGTGGCCTGCATGGACTGTGAGACATCGATGGCCACCATGACGACCGCGCGGTTGTGTGGTGTGCGGATTTCGGTTGTGGGACAGGCGATCGCCACGACGAGTGCCGTGACCGCCGACATCATCAGCACCATCGGCAGATGCCGGCTCACCGTGGGCGGGCGCGGGCGCACGCTGCCCCAGCGAGCCCGGTCGGCGAATCGAGCCAGCCGCTTGCGCCTGCGCAACTGGACCCACGCGTAGCCGCATGCCAGTGCGGGCGGCAGCGCCAGCAGGGCGAGAAACACCGGATGTTGCCAGCCGGACAGCGAGATCGGGCCCAGTGTTGCGACCGTCATAGTTCTCCCGCGAGCCCTTCCGCCGTGTCGAAATCGTGCTCGTCCGCTCCGCGCGTCGCCATCCGGGCACACGTTACATCACTTGTACAGTTATACAACTATGACTCCGTTGCGGTCACTGGCCGCCCTCTCCGCGTGCGTGCTGGTGGCTTGCGGCGCCGGCTGGGCGTGCTTCCACACGGCGATGGGCGCCGTCGTCACCTCGCAGCTGCGCCTGGATCCGGCCGATACGTCGCAGCAGGACCAGAACCTCTTGTTGCTCGGCCTGGACAGCCGGCTGGACGAAGAAGGGCACCCGCTGCCGCAGGAGATGTATGAGGCGTTGCACGCCGGCGACGACAGCGCCGGCGGCTACAACGCGAACGTGCTCATCGTGGTGCACATCCCGAAAAGCGGTGCGATCACCGCGGTATCGGTGCCCCGTGACGACTACGTCGACGTCCCGGGGTGTCCAGAGGGACAGTGCCAGGCCAAGGTGAAACAGGCCTACGGACTGGCGTACGCGCAAGCCTTGGACAACATCCCCGCCACCGCCGACGTCGACACCGCCACCCGGGAGCAGTCGGCCAGGGACGCCGGCCGCCGAGCCGAGGTCGACACCGTCGAGAACCTGCTCGGCGTGCATCTCGACCACTTCGTCGAAGTGACCCTGGCCGGTTTCTTCCAGGTGGCCGCGCTGACCCAACCGATCACCGTCTGCCTGAATGCCGACACCTCCGACGACTATTCGGGAGCGAACTTCCGCCAGGGCGTGCAGGACCTGTCGGCCGCCCAAGCCGTCGCCTTCGTCCGGCAACGCCGCGACGACACCGACGGATCGTTCACCGACCTCGATCGCACCCGCAGGCAGCAGGCATTCCTGGTCTCCCTGCTGGGCGCGGTGCGGCGTGGCCACGGCATGGCCGATCCGGTGAACCTGGCCCGGCTGCTGGACATCGCCCACCGGGACATGGCGGTCGACGCCGGATTCGACCTTGGTGAGTTCGTCACGCAGGCGGCACACCTGGTCGAGCGACCGATCTCGCTGTACACGCTGCCCATCACCGACTTCGGCCAGGACGCCCAGGGCTCGGACATCAATCTCGTCGATGTGGCTACGCTGCGGCGCCTGGTCGCGGATCACTTCGGCAGCGCCGACACAGCCGACACCGCCGCAGACTCCACTCCGGTCGCCGGGCCCGAAGTCGTCGCGGCCACCGGCCCGGGCCCGTCGGCGCCCGCGCCGACACAGCTCAGCCGGATGGACGCGACGTCGGCCACCGCATGCGTCAAATGATCGGCGGGTAACCGGTAGCTCTGCCACCCGGTAAAGTCCCGGCTGTGAACCCGCCGAAAGCCCACGCGCACTGGCTGCGCGGCGGGCTGGTCGGTGGGAGTTCGGCCGTGCTGGCCACCTCGGCGCACACCGGCGCGGCCGGTGCGCTCCCGCACGGTGCCGCGCTGATCGCCGCGCTGCTGGTGTGTGCGACGGCCGGAGCCGCCGTCGGCGCCGTCGACCTGCGCACCCGCCATGCCAGGGCCGTCGCGGTGTTCGCCGCGCTGTGCGCCGCGCAGTTCCTCAGCCACGTCACGCTGGCCGTCACCGGCGGCCACCAGCACGCCGGTGCCGGCATGGGCCTGACGCCGGCCATGATCGCCGCCCACACCGGCGCTGCGGTGGTACTGGGGCTGTCCATCGCGGTGGTCGAACACCTCTACACCGTCTGTGCCAACCTGCTGACCTGGCTGCGACTGTTCGCGGTCAGCACCCCGCGGCCGACCGCACCGCCCATCCGGTGGGCCGAGCCCGTCGTCGTCCGTCCCGTGCTGCTGCGTCCGGGGCTGGGGATGCGCGCGCCGCCGTTCGCGGCTGTCCCAACCGCGTAGCGCGGTCCGCCTTTTTCACCTCACCGCAGACCCCCTCGGGGCTGCGGTCGTGCGCGTATACCCGCGCGCCCCTTCTTCTTTCGCAGTGATTTCAGAGAGCACGTTTCATGACCATTCCCGAAAAAACGTCCACCACCGAACCCACCGACCTACCACCACCCCGGCGCAGCTGGCGGCCGCTGCTGATGCGGTTGCACTTCTACGCCGGCATCCTGGTGGCCCCGTTCATCGTCGTGGCCGCCGTCACCGGCGGGCTGTACGCGATGGCACCGAGTATCGAACGGTTCGCCTACGGCGACCTGTTGTACGTCGAACCGTCCGGCCAACCGATCCCGCTGAGGGACCAGGTCACCGCCGCCAGGTCCGCCCACCCGGAGCTGAGCATGACCGGGCTGCGGCCACCGGCCGATGCGGATGAAGCCACCCGCATCTACTTCGCCGATCCCAGCCTCGACGCGGAGTTCCGCCGCGCCGTCTTCGTCGACCCGTACACCGCGCGGGTGCTCGGCGACGAACCCACCTGGTTGGGGTATCTGCCCGTCAGCACCTTCCTCGACGGCCTGCACCGGCATCTCCAACTCGGCGAACCGGGCCGGATCTACAGCGAGGTCGCGGCGTCGTGGCTGTGGGTGGTGGCACTCGGCGGGCTGGCGCTGTGGCTGCTGCGGCGCGGGCGCATCATGACGGTGGCCCGCGGTCTCAAGGGCCGCGCCCGCACCCTCAATTGGCACGGCGCCACCGGGGTCTGGCTGTTGGCCGCGCTGTTGTTCCTGTCCGCGACCGGTATCACCTGGTCCACCTATGCCGGGGCGCACGTCACCGATATCCGCGCCGCGTTCGATTGGCAACGGCCGGTGCTGAGTTCGGCCGCCGGCAGCACGGCGACCGGCACCGACCCGGCGACCATCGACTACGACGCCGCGGTGCGGGCGGCCGGCAGCGCCGGGGTCCGGCTGCCGGTCGAGGTGGCCCTGCCCACCGAACCAGGCGCCGGGCTCGCCGTCACCGAGCTGGACAAGCCCTACCGGCTGACCACCAACGCCGCCACCGTCGACCCGGCCACCGGCACGGTGACCGGCACGTTGGACTACTGGCGCGACTACTCGGTGGTGGCCATGCTGGCCGACTGGGGTATCCGCGCGCACATGGGTCTGCTGTTCGGGTTGCTCAATCAGCTGCTGCTGCTCGGCGTCGCGGTGGCGCTGGTGGCAGTCATCGTCGGCGGCTATCGGATGTGGTGGCAGCGCCGCCCGACCCGCGGCTCGGCCTGGGCCGTCGGCAGGCCACCGGTGCGCGGTGCGCTGCGTAAGCTCCATCCCGCGGCGCTGGTGGCGCTTGTGGTCTCCGCCGTGGCGGTCGGCTGGTTCCTGCCGTTGTTCGGAATCCCGTTGGTGGCCTTCCTCATCGCCGACCTCGTCATCGGGGCGGTGAAGCGTCATGGGTAAGCGCACGGCGGTGATGGTGCTGGTCGTGCTGACCGTGCTGCTCGCGGGCTGCACCGGCACGCATCGGGAACAGACGATGGCGGCCGAGGTGACCGTCCGGGATCAATGGGCCAGTGCTGCCGATACCGGGATGGCCGCGGTGTTCGGAACTTTCGCCAACAACGGACACCACGACGCTCGGATCGTCTCGGCCACCTCGCCGGTCGCCGGCCGGATGGAGGTGCACGAGGTGAGCGCCGACGCGAGCGGCACCAAGACCATGCATCCCAAGGCGGGTGGCATCGTGATACCGCCGGGCGGAACCCACGAGCTGGCCCCGGGCGGTGATCACCTGATGTTGATGGATCTCAAGGCACCGTTGACACCGGGTGCCGACGTCCCGGTGACGGTGACATTCGAGGACGGCTCCACCCTCGACATCACGGCACAGGTCCGCGATTTCGCCGGGGCCAACGAGAATTACCAACCGCATGGCTGAGTTGAATCGGCGGCGCCTCCTGACCGGGGGCGCCGCCGCGCTCGCCGCCGGCGCGGCGCTCACCCAGAGCGGATCGGCTCAATCGGCCACACTGAACGGTGAATTCGGCGCCCAGATCGAGCCGTTCCACGGCACACACCAGTCCGGGGTCGCCACCGCGCCGCAAGCGCACGCCTTGTTCCTCGCCCTCGACCTGAAACCGGGGGACGGCCGCCACCAGCTCCCGGCGGTGCTGCGACTGTGGAGCGTCGACGCCGCCCGCCTCACCCAGGGGGTGCCGGCCCTCGCCGACACCGAACCCGAGCTGGCGCTGCGCCCGGCCAGGTTGACCGTCACGGTGGGTCTGGGCCCGACGGTGTTCGCCAAGGCCGGATTGGGGCATCGCCTGCCGCCCACGGTGTACGAGATGCCGGCCTTCAGCTCCGATCGCCTCGAATCCCGTTGGTGTGGTGGCGATCTGTTACTCCAACTGTGCGCCGACGATCCGATGGCGTTGGCGCATGCGGCCCGGGTGCTGCTGAAGAACGTGCGCAGCCTGGTGGTGCCGCGGTGGCGGCAGAGCGGATTCCGGCACGCCGCAGGTGCCGACCGATCCGGCGCCACCATGCGCAATCTGATGGGACAGGTGGACGGGACGGCGAATCTGCGCACCGCTGCGGAATTCGACCGGCAGGTCTGGGACGACGGCGCCGGGCAGCCCTGGTTCGCCGGCGGTACCGTGCTGGTGCTACGCCGGATCAGGGCCGAGATGGACACCTGGGATGAACTCGACCGCGAGAGCAAGGAATTCGCCGTCGGGCGCCGGTTGAGCAACGGCGCTCCGTTGACCGGGCAGCGGGAATCCGACGATCCGGATCTGAGCGCCCAGGTCGGCGGGATCCCGGTCATCCCGCCCAACGCGCACATCGCGCTGGCCCGGCACCGCACGGCCGACGAGTTGATGCTGCGGCGGCCGTACAACTACGACGACCCGCCACCGGCCGGTGTGACCACCGACAGCGGGCTGTTGTTCGCCGCCTACCAACGGGATCCGGGTGCCAGCTTCATCCCGGTGCAACGTAGGCTCGCGGCCGGCGACGCGTTGAACAAGTGGGTCACCACCATCGGCTCGGCGACATTCGCGATCCTGCCGGGGGCGGCGGCCGGCGGGTACCTGGGGCAGTCGCTACTCGGTTGACGGCCAGTGCGCGCGCCACTCGTCCGCGGTGATCGCGGCGAGTGGGGCGTCGGCGATGCCATCACCACGGCGATCGGCCAACACGGCCCGCTCGGCCGCGCGGACGGTGTCGATGAATTCCAGAACCGCAGCGCGCAGCTCGTTTTCGGGGTCACCACCGATATCGATGCGCACTTCACGCAGATCGGCCGGCACCAGGTCCTCGGGCAGCCCGGCGCCGGTGGCGCGTTCCACGATCTTCTGCGCCAAGGCGAGAGCCGGCTGACCGGTCGGCACGTCGTCCATGCAGGAATTGCGCGCCTTGGCCAACTTCTCGGCCGCTTTGCGCTCCTCCCACTGCGCCAGCTGCTCTTCCAGCGAAACCGATTGCCCGGCAAGCACACCGAAGGCGCGGTTGCCCAATTTGCGCACCAGCGCGTCGGCGACATCGTCGATGCCGAACGGGTGGGTGGGCGCGTCTTCGGCGATGCGGGCGTGAAAGAGCACTTGCAGCAACACATCCCCGAGCTCCTCGCGGAGTTCGTCGGCGTCGCCGCCGCGCATGGCGTCGAACAGTTCGTAGGTTTCCTCGAGCAGGTAGCGGCGCAGCGAATCGTGGGTCTGTTCGCTCTCCCAGGGTCCGTCGGTGCGCAGCTTGTCCATCATGGCCACCGCGTCGACCAGTCGCTCACCGGGCTGCGGCGCCGGGGCGGCGATCAGCCGCTCCCCCGCCGCCAGTCGGGCTTTCACCGCGGGATGCTCCGGATCAGACGACAACAGCACCGGGGCCGGTTCACCGTCGTACTCGGGCCGGGCCGACGGCAGTGACCACGGCACCTTGATCGGCATCTCCTCGGTGTACTGCACGTCCCCGGCCAGTAGTTCGACGGCGTCCACCGGCACCAGGGCGGGCCGGCGCGGATCCACCAGGACGACCGTCATTTCGCGCCTCCGGCACGGGCGCCCACAGTCGCGCCCCCGATGACCTCGTCCACCTCGTCGGCGGGCCGTCCGTCCAACGTCAGCAACAATCCGGCCACCGCGCGAACCAACTCCAGGTCGCGGATGCGCGGTGCGCCAACGTTGGTGCCGGCCCGCGGGATCGGGATCTGCACCGTCGAGGTCGTCGCGCGGTACGCCGCACCCGGGTACACCCGCTTGAGCCGCAGCTGCTGGGAGTCCTGCAGCGTCAGCGGCGCCACCCGCAGCGTCGACTCCGAGATCGCCGACACCTCGGTCACGCCGTACTTGCGGCACAGCAGCCGCAGCCTGGCCACCGCGACCAGTCGCTGCGCCGGTTCGGGCAGCGGCCCGTACCGGTCCACGAGCTCCTCGATGACCGAACGGACGGCCGCCTCGTCAGCCGCCGCGGCGAGGCGCCGGTAGCCCTCCAGCCGCAACCGGTCACTGCCGATGTAATCCGGCGGCAGGTGCGCGTCCACCGGCAGGTCGATGCGGACATCCTTCGGTTCCTCAACGCCGACAACGGTTTGGCCGTCGACCGCGGCCCGGTACGCCTCCACCGCTTCACCGACCAGTCGCACGTACAGGTCGAAACCGACCCCGGCGACGTGCCCGGACTGCTCGACGCCCAGCACGTTGCCTGCCCCGCGGATCTCCAGATCCTTCATCGCCACGGCCATACCCGCGCCCAGATCGTTGTTCTGCGCGATGGTGGCCAGCCGGTCATGCGCGGTCTCGGTGAGCGGAACCTCGGGCGGATACAGGAAATACGCGTAACCGCGTTCCCGGCTGCGCCCGACCCGGCCGCGCAGCTGATGCAACTGGGACAAGCCGAAGGTGTCGGCGCGTTCCACGATCAGCGTGTTGGCATTCGAGATGTCCAGGCCGGTCTCGACGATGGTGGTGCACACCAGGATGTCGTATTCCCGGTTCCAGAACCCCTCGACGGTCTTCTCCAGCGCGTCCTCGTTCATCTGGCCGTGCGCCACCACGACACGGGCCTCCGGCACCATCGCCTGCACCCGGGCGGCGGCCTGGTCGATCGACTTCACCCGGTTGTGGATGTAGAACGCCTGCCCGTCGCGCAACAACTCCCGGCGCAGCGCGGCGGCCACCTGCTTGTCGTCGTGCGGACCGACATAGGTCAGCACCGGAAAGCGTTCCTCGGGCGGGGTCAGGATGGTCGACATCTCCCGGATGCCGGCCAGGCTCATCTCCAGCGTGCGCGGGATCGGGGTGGCGCTCATGGTGAGCACGTCGACGTGGGTGCGCAGGCTCTTGATGTGTTCCTTGTGCTCGACACCGAAGCGCTGTTCCTCGTCGACGATCACCAGGCCGAGGTCCTTCCAGCGCACCCCGGTCTGCAACAGCCGGTGTGTGCCGATGACGATATCGACGGTGCCCTCGGCCATTCCGTCGATGACTGCCTTGGAATCGGCCGGATCGGTGAACCGGGACAACCCCTTCACGGTCACCGGGAACCCGGCCATCCGCGCGGTGAAGGTCTGCAGATGCTGGTCGGCCAGCAGCGTGGTGGGCACCAGCACGGCGACCTGTTTGCCGTCCTGCACGGCCTTGAACGCGGCGCGCACCGCGATCTCGGTCTTGCCGTAACCGACGTCGCCGCAGATCACCCGGTCCATCGGGACGGGCTTCTCCATATCGGCCTTGACCTCGGTGATGGCGGTCAGCTGGTCGACGGTCTCGGTGAACCCGAACGCGTCCTCCATCTCGGCCTGCCACGGGGTGTCCGGCCCGAACGCATGCCCCGGTGCAGCCTGACGCTTGGCATACAGCGACACCAGCTCCCCGGCGATCTCGCGAACCGCCTTGCGCGCCTTGGTCTTCGTGTTGGTCCAGTCGCTGCCGCCGAGCCGGCTCAGGGTGGGCGCCTGCCCACCGACGTACCGGGACAACTGGTCCAGCGAGTCCATCGGCACGTACAGCTTGTCGGTGCCGCCGCCGCGTTTGGCCGACGCGTACTCCAGCACCAGGTATTCGCGGCGGGCGCCACCCACCACCCGCTCGGTCATCTCGACGAACTTTCCGATGCCGTGCTGGTCGTGCACCACCAGGTCGCCGGCCGTCAACGCCAACGGATCGACGACGTTACGCCGTTTGGCTGCAAGCCTTTTGCCCTCACTGGCGGTGACCCGGTTACCGGTCAGGTCGGTCTCGGTGATGATGACCAGGTTCACCCCTGGCAAAACCAGGCCGTCGTGCAGCGGGCCCTTGAGCACGCCGACCACGCCCGCGGTCGGCGCCGCGCCGGAGGCGAGAAGTGTTGCCGGGATCTCGGATTCGCCGAGCTGTTCGACGACGCGCTGCGCGGTACCGGTGCCGGGCGTGACGACGGCGGCATACCCACCGGTGGCAACGTGCGCGCGCAGCATCGCGAAGATCTCGTCCAGCGACTGTTGTGAGCGCGCCGACGGGGCCGGCCGCAGATCCAATTCGGTGGCGTCTTCGCCCGTCAGCTGGCTCAGCGTCCACCACGGATGCCCGGCGGCACGGGCAGCAGCCCGCACCTGGTCGAGTTCACGGAAGCCCGAACCACCCAGCTGCTCGACGTCGATCGGGGCGTCACCGCCCATCGCCGCGACCGACCAGGACGCTTCCAGGAACTCCCGACCGGTCTTGATCAGGTCGGCGGCGCGGGCCCGCACCTTCTCCGGATCACACACCAACACCGGCGTGCCCGCGGGCAGGTGATCGGTCAGCAGGACCAGGTCGTCCGGGCGGAGCACCGGCGCCAGCGCCTCCATACCGTCGACGGTGATGCCCTCGGCCAGTTTCGCCAGCATGTCACCGACGGTCCCGGCGATCGTGTTGTCGGTCTCGGGGCGCGCCCCCGCGAGCTGCCCGGCGCGCTCACGCACGTCCGGGGTCAACAGCAGCTCCCGGCACGGCATGGCGATCAGGGTGTCGATCGCGATCTCCGGGATGGACCGCTGGTCGGCGACGGCGAACATGCGCATCTCCGACACTTCGTCACCCCAGAATTCCACGCGCACCGGGTGCTCGGCGGTGGGCGCGAAGATGTCGAGAATGCCGCCGCGAACGGCGAACTCGCCGCGCTTGGCCACCATGTCGACGCGGGTGTAGGCCAATTCGACCAACCGGGCCACGGTCTCGTCGAAGTCCACCTCCCCGCCCACGGTCAAGGTGACCGGTTCCACGTCGGCAAGCTCCGGAGCCATCGGCTGCAGCAGTGATCGGGTGGTGGTGACCACCACCCGCAGCGGCGGACCGAGGCGTTCGTCATCGGGATGGGCCAGCCGGCGGAGCAGCCGCAGCCGGGCGCCGACGGTCTCGACCCCGGGTGAGAGCCGTTCGTGCGGCAGCGTCTCCCAGGATGGGAAAAGGGCGGCGGCATCGCCCAGCACGGCGCGCAGTTCGGCGGTCAGGTCGTCGGCTTCCCGGCCGGTGGCGGTGACGACGAGCAACGGTCCGGCCTGTGCGGCGGCCGCGGCGACGAATGGGCGGGCGCTGGCGGGTGCGACGAGGTCGTGTTCGGCTGTGCGGTCAGCCACACCGCGCAGGCCGGGATCGGTCAATGCCAGATCGATGAGGCCCGCCAGCGGGGTCTCGACAGAAGGGTGCCCCGGTGCGGTCATGATGCCACCATCGTAACCGGGCGGTGTGATCACGAAACCTGGCCGGGCGCCGGTAGGCGATGGCTTCGGCACGGCCGGTGATCACCGGCCGACGCGTCACTGCTCCAGGGGCAACACGCCTACCGTGACCAGTTCTTCGGCGCTGAGATCGACGACGGCGAAGGCCGGCGGCACCCGGTGTTGACGGGGTCGGAAGCGCAGGTCGACCAGTCGATGACCGTGTCGTGGATCACCGAAGTTCACTTCTTCCAGGATGATTCCGGTGCCGGTGTCCACGTCCACCCCGGACTCGGTGAGTCGGCCGTCGCGCCGCACGATGTCGAGCGCCCGGCTCTGCTCGGCGGCCCCCAGCGCCGGGACCGCCGACGCGGCCGAGACCGCGAGCACCTCCCGCGCATCGACATCGATGAGCACCTCCAGCGCGAGATCGTCGGTGTAGTTGTAGATGGTCACGACGGGCACCTCCCGTGAGCGGTCCAGGGAACGCATGCCCACTCCGAGAACTGCGTGGCGTTTCCCGTCGAGCAATCCGGCGACGCGAACGGATTCCAGCGCGACGGCGGACGCCCGCGCCGCCATCGGTTCGGAGAGCTCGATCATGCCCCCATGCTCGAGCCCAAGGCGGCCGGGCAGCCGAGTAGTGGACTACTCGAATTGCGCGCCGGCCGTCAAGAATTCGCCACGGCACGTCAAGAGACCGTCAAAGTCCTCGACTGGCCCGGGTGTGCACCGGCACCGTCGGGGCATGACTCTTCTCGATGCGGTGCACTCGTTGCGCAGGGCGGCCTCCCAACGGATCGATCCCGCGGTGTGGCCGGTGACGGCGCAGGTCGACGTCGAGGGCCGGTTGGGTGTCGGCGGGGTCGCGCTGACCGAGATCGCCGACCAATTCGGGGCCCCGCTGCAGGTGCTCGACGAGGCAGAATTCCGGTACCGGATCCGCGGATTCCGGGTACGGCTGCCGGAACGGCGCACGGTGTACGCCGGCCACGCCCTACTGACCAAGGCGGTGGCCCGGTGGGTCGCCGAGGAGGGCGCAGGTCTGGCGGTGCGCACGCCCGCCGAACTGGCGATCGGGCTCAGTGCCGGGGTGGACCGCGACCGCATCGTCGCGCACGGGTGCGCCCAGACCACCGCCGACTTGCGGGCCGCCGCCGGGGTGGGCCGCATGGTGCTGAGCTGCGGCACCGAGATCGCGCTGCTGGCCTCCCAGCTGAGCCGACCGCAACAGGTGCTCACCGGCTCGGCCGACCTGGCCGCCCGCGTCCTGGCTCAGCCGATGCTGCGACTGGTCGGATTGCGCTGCGCGGCCGACGAGATCAAGCAGGCGGTGTCGGCGATGGCCGACATCCGCGACCGGCACGGCGTCACGCTGACCGAACTGAACATCGGCGATATCGGTGTCGACGCCGATCTGATCGATCTCGACGAGGCCATCGACAACGCCCTGGACGACGCGTGCGCAGCCGAACGGTTCCCGCGTCCGGTCGTCGTGGTGGAACCGGGGCGGGCCGTCGCCGGCCGGGCCCTGGTGAGCTGCGCGCGGGTGGTGGCGGTGCGCGACGGTCTGGTGACGGTGGACGGGTCGGCAACCGGCACCGTGGCGTTGGCCAACCGGCATCCGCTCGGCCCGACCCGGCCGGTCACCGTCGTCGGCCGCACCGGCGAGCTGGTCTGCGCACAGGTGACCCTGCCGGCCGATCTGCATCCCGGCGATCTGCTCGCCGTCGTCGGACCCATGCCGTCGGGCGCCGCGCTGACGGCGCGGCCCCCGGTCGTGACGGTGCGCGATCGGCGGGCGCAGCTGTCGGTGCGCCGCGAGACCACGGCCGATCTGCTGTGCCGGGAGCTGAGTTAGTCGGCTTCCAGCACCGGATCGGCCTCCAGGTGCGTCAGCCCGTTCCACATCAGGTTCACCAGGTGGGCGGCCACCACTTCCTTACTGGGCTGGCGCACGTCGAGCCACCATTGCGCGGCCATCGACACCGAACCGACCAGGGCCTGCGCGTACAGCGGCGCCAGGTCGGGATCCAGGCCCCGGCGCGAGAAATCACCGGCCAGGATCGAGGCGACCTGGCTGACGGCGTCGTTGAGCAGCGTCGAATAGGTGCCCGAGGTGATGGCCGCCGGTGAATCGCGGATCAGGATGCGGAACCCGTCGGTGCGCTCCTCGACATAGGTGAGCAGGGCCAGCGCCACCCGCTCCAGGCGCACCCGGGACCGGTTGTTGGTCAGCGAGGAGGTGATGCCGTCCAGCAGCGCGGACATCTCCCGGTCGACAACGACGGCGTACAGCCCCTCTTTCCCGCCGAAATGCTCGTAGACCACCGGTTTGGAGACATTGGCGCGCAGCGCGATCTCCTCGATGGCGGTGCCGTCGTATCCGCGTTCGGCGAACAGCGACTTGGCGATCTCGACGAGCTGCTGGCGGCGCTCGGTGCCCGTCATCCTGGCGCGCGGGATGCGGGCCTCCTTCTCCGGTGCTGCCACTGGCCCAGCCTAACGCCGCGACGCTTCCCCGCTGCCCTGCCGGGACCATTGATCCGGTCGACTAGAGTCTCGGATTGATCGGTCCGTCGTGGTGTAATCGGCAGCACCTCTGATTTTGGTTCAGATAGTTCAGGTTCGAGTCCTGGCGACGGAGCAATCCCATACCGCGAGCGACCCCTAACTGACAGCGTTGACGGCGTGTCCGCGTACAGACACGGTCGCTCGCGGGAGGAGGAGAGAATCGTGTCCACCACCGATATCGCGGTCGTCGTCATGGCGGCCGGCGCGGGCACCCGGATGCGCTCGGCCACCCCGAAGGTGCTGCACCCGCTGGCCGGACGCAGCATGCTGGCCCACGCCCTGCTCGCCGCCACCGCCCTGGAACCCCGCCACATCGTGGTCGTCGTCGGCCATGGCCGCGAACATGTCGCCGCCGAAGTCGGCCGCATCGCCGAACGGGCCGGCCGCGATATCGCCACCGCCGTGCAGGAGGAGCAGCTGGGCACCGGCCACGCGGTCGGCGTCGGGCTGTCCGGCCTGCCCGAGGATTTCACCGGCACCGTGGTGGTCACCTCCGGGGATGTGCCGTTGCTCGACGGCGAGACGCTGGCAGCGCTGGTGCGCACGCACCGGGACGGCGGGGCCACCATCCTGACCACCACCGTCGCGGACCCCACCGGGTACGGACGCATCCTGCGCGACGAGACGGGCGCCGTCCTGGCGATCGTCGAACAGGCCGATGCCGACGAGCGTCAGCGGGCCATCGGTGAGATCAACTCGGGGGTGTACGCCTTCGACGCGGCGGCGCTGCGATCGGCACTGAGCCGGCTGAGCGCCGACAACGCCCAGCAGGAGCTCTACCTGACCGATGCCATCGCCCTGGTGCGCGGTGACGGTCTGCCGGTGCGGGCCCAGCATGTCGCCGACAGCACGCTGGTCGCCGGCGTCAACGACCGTGTCCAGCTCTCGGTGCTGGCCGCCGAACTGAACCGTCGCATCGTCGAGGGCCACCAGCGTGCCGGCGTGACCGTCGTCGACCCGGCCACCACCTGGATCGACGCCGACGTGGAAATCGGGCCTGACACCGTCATCCATCCCGGCACCCAGGTGCTCGGGGTCACCTCGATCGGGCCGAACTGCACCATCGGGCCGGACAGCACGCTCACTTCGATGGAGGTCGGCGACGGCGCCTCGGTGATCCGCACGCATGCCGAGTTGTCGGTGATCGGCGCCGGCGCGACCGTCGGCCCGTTCAGTTATCTGCGGCCGGGCACCGAGCTGGGCGCCAAGGGCAAGCTGGGCGCGTTCGTCGAGACGAAGAACGCGGTGATCGGCACCGGCACCAAGGTGCCGCACCTGACCTACGTCGGCGACGCCGACATCGGCGAGCACAGCAATATCGGCGCCTCCAGCGTGTTCGTGAACTACGACGGTCAGACCAAGCGCCGCACCACCGTCGGCTCCCACGTCCGGACCGGCTCGGACACCATGTTCATCGCGCCGGTCACCGTCGGTGACGGGGCCTACACCGGGGCCGGGACGGTGCTGCGCGAGGATGTTCCGCCCGGTGCGCTGGCCGTCTCGGCCGGCCCCCAGCGCAATATCGAGGGGTGGGTGCTGCGCAAGCGACCGGACTCCGCCGCTGCTTCCGCGGCGCGAGCCGCCAATGAGGATCCGGCGGCCCGTCAAGCGACCAGCGACGACGAGTGATTCGACAGCTTCCGTTGGCAATCTGGTAACCCGGCAACGCCTGCCCGAACGCACTACGTACGATTGGCGCGTATTCGACCCCGACCGGCGAAGGCACAACAGTGAGCCACGACTGGACCGACAACCCAAAAAACCTGATGCTCTTCTCGGGCCGGGCTCATCCCGAGCTTGCTGAGCAGGTGGCCAAGGAACTCGATGTTCCCGTCACCGCGCAGACGGCCCGCGACTTCGCCAACGGCGAGATCTTCGTCCGCTTCGACGAGTCGGTGCGCGGTTGCGACGCCTTCGTCCTGCAGAGCCATCCCGCGCCGCTGAACCAGTGGCTGATGGAACAGCTGATCATGATCGACGCGCTCAAGCGCGGCAGCGCCAAGCGGATCACCGCCATCCTGCCGTTCTATCCGTACGCGCGGCAGGACAAGAAGCACCGCGGTCGCGAGCCGATCTCCGCGCGACTGGTCGCCGACCTGTACAAGACCGCGGGTGCGGACCGCATCGTCACGGTGGATCTGCACACCGACCAGATCCAGGGCTTCTTCGACGGCCCGGTGGACCACATGCGCGCCCAGTCGCTGCTGTGCGGCTACATCGCCGAGAAGTACGCCGACGCCGACAAGGTCGTCGTCTCCCCCGATTCGGGCCGCGTCCGGGTCGCCGAGAAGTGGGCCGATTCGCTGGGTGGTGTGCCGCTGGCCTTCATCCACAAGACCCGCGACCCGCTGGTGCCCAACCAGGTGAAGTCCAACCGCGTCGTCGGTGACGTCAAGGGCAAGACCTGCATCCTGACCGACGACATGATCGACACCGGCGGCACCATCGCCGGCGCGGTGAAATTGCTCAAGCAGGACGGTGCCGAGGATGTGGTCATCGCCGCCACGCACGGGGTGTTGTCCGATCCCGCCGCGCAGCGGCTGGCCGACTCGGGTGCCCGCGAGGTGATCGTCACCAACACGCTGCCGATCGGCGAGGACAAGCAGTTCCCGCAGCTGACCGTGCTGTCCATCGCACCACTGCTGGCCAGCACGATCCGCGCGGTGTTCGACAATGGTTCGGTGACAAGCCTTTTCGACGGCTCCGCGTAACAGCGAGCGTTCGCGCGAGGAGTAGCTTTCAGGTATGACGGCCCGCATCTTGCACAACCCGAAATGCTCGACGTCCCGTAAGACGCTGGAGCTGTTGCGGGACAACGGGATCGAACCGGAGATCGTGCTGTACCTGAAGACGCCACCGACCCGTGCCGAGCTGGCGGCTTTGATCGCCGACGCGGGTATCCCGGTGCGCGAGGCGGTACGCAAGCGCGAATCGCTGTACACCGAGCTGGGCCTGGCCGACGCCTCGGATGACGAGTTGCTCGACGCGATGGCGCAGCACCCGATCCTCATCGAGCGCCCGCTGGTGGTGACCGACAAGGGCACCCGGTTGGCCCGGCCCATCGATCGGGTTCGCGAGATTCTGTGAGGCGTGCGGTTTGGCTGGCGGCGGTCGCCGTCCTGCTCGCGGGCTGCGGCGATGACGTCCCGGACTATCAGTCGCTGTTGACCACCACCACGACGACGACCAGTGCCGCACCCGGCGCCCAGAAACCGGTGCCGATTTCGCAGTACCTGGAAAGTGTCGGGGTCACCGGCGACCCCGTCGCCCCGGAGAAACTCACCGACCTGACCGTCGAACTGCCGCGTCCGGCCGGCTGGCAGGCCTACAGCAATATCAACCTGTCACCGGGGACGCGGGTGATCGCCAAGGGCGACACCTATCCGACCGCGATGCTCATGGTGTTCAAACTGACCGGCAATTTCGACGTCGCCGAGGCCCTCAAACATGCCGACGCCGACGCGGATCTGTCGCAGAACTTCACCAAGCTCAACGGCTCCAGCGAGAATTTCCGCGGCTTCCCGTCGTCGATGATCGAGGGCACCTATGACCTCAACGGGCGACGGATGCAGAGCTACAACCGCATCATCTTCCCGACCGGGACACCGCCCAAGACCCCGCCGGGGGCGCCCGGCCAGCGCTATCTGGTCCAGCTGACCATCACCAGCTATGCCGAGGAGGCCCAAAAGCAGGGCAAGGACATCGAGGGCATCATCTCGGGGTTCAAGGTGGCGGCCAAGTAGGGTGCGGCGGGCAGGAGCGGGTTGGCTACGCTCCCACCATGAGCTGGACCGCCGCAGAGCTGCCGTCCTTCACCGGGCGTCGCGTCATCGTCACCGGGGCCAACAGCGGGCTGGGCCTGGTCACCGCCCGTGAGCTGGCCCGCGTCGGGGCGTCGGTCACGCTGGCGGTGCGCAATCTGGACAAAGGCAACGCCGCCGCCGCGCAGATGCCGGGCGACGTCACGGTGCGCAAGCTGGACCTGCAAAGCCTGGCCTCGATCCGGGAGTTCGCGGCGGGTGTGGACGGCGTCGACGTGCTGGTGAACAACGCCGGCATCATGGCGGTGCCGTACGCGTTGACCGCCGACGGATTCGAGAGCCAGATCGGCACCAATCACCTCGGTCATTTCGCGCTGACCAATCTGTTGCTGCCCAAGATCACCGACCGCGTCGTGACGGTGGCCTCGCTGATGCATCTGATCGGGTGGATCGACCTCAAGGACCTGAACTGGCGCTCGCGCCCCTACCTGGCCTGGCCGGCCTACGGTCAGTCCAAGCTGGCCAACCTGCTGTTCACCAGTGCGCTGCAGCGCCGGCTCACCGCGGCCGGTTCACCGGTCCGGGCGATCGCCGCCCACCCCGGATACTCGGCCACCAACCTGCAGGGCCAGACCGGTCACCCTATCGGCACCAAGGTGTGGCTGGCGGCCAACAAGATCGCCACCGACGCCGATTTCGGGGCGAGGCAGACGTTGTACGCGGTCTCCCAGGATGTGCCGGGTGACAGTTTCATCGGGCCGCGGTTCGGGATGCGCGGGCCGACGGGTCCGGGACCGCGCAGCCCGTTGGCTCGTTCGGCCCGCACCGCGCAGCGGCTGTGGGAGCTGTCCGCGCAGCTCACGGACACCGAATTTCAGATCTGAGGGCGGTGTCGGCTACCCTTGCTGACGTCACGGCGAGGGTGGTCTACCACCGTTATCGACGGGAATCCATTCTGTTGGACCCTGGCCGTGTGTGAACCGGTTACAGGAGGAACAACACATGGCCAAGAATGCGGCCCCCAACAAGCTGACCGCCGACGTGCGTACCCGCACGGGCAAGGGCGCCTCGCGCCAGGCCCGCCGCGACGGCAAGGTGCCCACCGTGCTGTACGGCCACGGCGAGGATCCGCAGCACCTGGAGCTCAACGCCCGTGATTTCGCCGCCGTGCTGCGGCACTCGGGCACCAACGCCATCCTGACCCTCGACATCGCGGGCAAGGAGCAGCTGGCGCTGACCAAGGCGATCGTCATCCACCCGATCAAGCGCAACATCGTGCACGCCGACCTGCTGGTGGTGCGCCGCGGCGAGAAGGTGACCGTCGATATCGCGGTCGTCGTCGAGGGCGACGCCGCCCCGGGCACGCTGGTGACCCAGGAGGCCAACACCATCCAGGTCGAGGCCGAGGCGCTGTCGATCCCCGAGCAGGTCACCGTGTCGGTGGAAGGCCTCGAGGCCGGTACCCAGATCACCGCCGGGCAGATCGAGCTGCCGAACGGTGTCACCCTGATCGTCGATCCGGAGACCCTGGTGGTCAACGTCGTCGAGGCCCCGAGCGCCGAGGATCTGGACGCCGAGGGTGCGGGCGAGGCCGACGAGGCTGCCGCCGAAGAGCCCGCCGCCGAAGCCGAATCCGCCGAATAATTTGGCCGAGCCGTTACTGGTGGTTGGGCTCGGTAACCCCGGGCCCAACTACGCCAAGACCCGGCACAATCTCGGCTTCATGGTGGCCGACATCCTGGCCGGTCGCATCGGCTCGGGTTTCAAGCTGCACAAGCGCTCCGGCGCTGACGTCGCCACGGGCCGGCTGGGGGGCCGGTCCGTGGTGCTGGCCAAGCCCCGGGTGTACATGAACGAATCCGGCCGTCAGGTCGGGCCGTTGGCCAAGTTCTACTCCGTGCCGCCCGCCGACATTGTGGTGCTGCACGACGAGCTGGATATCGACTTCGGCCGGATCCGGCTCAAGCTGGGCGGCGGTGAAGGCGGCCACAATGGGCTGCGCTCGGTGGCCGCCGCCCTGGGCACCAAGGATTTTCAGCGAGTGCGCATCGGCGTGGGCCGCCCACCCGGACGCAAGGACCCCGCCGCCTTCGTGCTGGAGACCTTCAATTCGGTTGAGCGGCCAGAGGTTCCGCTGTTGTGCGAGAACGCCGCCGATGCCACGGAACTGTTGCTGCAGGTCGGCCTGGAAGCCGCCCAGAACACCGTGCACGCCTGGTAGCTTTTTTCTCCCGCGAGCGGCCCCTGAATGCCAACCCCGCGCGGCGTGTCCTGTGCAAACACGGCCGCTCGCGTGAGGAAATCAGTCCGACGTGCGCCGGGCGTAGGCCCGCAGCGCGAAGGGCGCCAACACCGCGGTCATCACCAGTGACCACAAGACCGTCGCCAGCACGGGGTGGTGCAACGGTAACTGCGCATCGGGCGGGGCCGCCGGACCGTTGCCCCACAACTCGCGCATCGCCTGCGCCAGCGAGGACACCGGATTCCATTCCGCGGCCACCCGCAACCACCGCGGCATCGGCTCGGTCGGTGCGAACGTGTTGGCCAGGAACGTGATCGGGAACAGTACGGTGAACATCACGCCGTTGACCGCCTCGACCGAGCGCATCAGCGAACCGACCAGGATGCCGAACCAGATCATCCCGAACCCGAACACCAGGATCAGCGCGAACGCCAGCACGGCGTCGGCCACGCCGCCGCGGATGCGCCAGCCGATACACAAGCCGGTGACCGCCATGACCACGATGCCGATACACGAGTGCAGCAAGCTGGCCACGCTGCGGCCGATGAGAACCGCCGACCGGCGGATGGGCAGCGAGCGGAACCGGTCGATGATGCCCTTCTCGACGTCGGCGGTGATACCGGACGCGACGACGAAGGCGGTGAACACGATGGTCTGGGCCTGGATACCGGGCAGCAGGAATTCCCGGTAGGACGCCCCACCCCTGGTGGCGATCGAGGCCCCGAACACGAACGCGAACAGCAGCACGAACATGATTGGCTGCACCGTGACATCGCTGAGCATCTCGGGCATGCGCTTGGTGTGGATCATGTTGCGCTTCACCATAATCCATGATTGCTGGGCGATGTTGGTGGGCCGGATCACCGGTTGCGCGGTGGCCTTCTCCGATACGGCGGTCACGCGTCTACCTCCTCGGCGTTCTCGGCACGGTGCCCCGTGAGCGACAGGAACACGTCATCCAGGCTGGGCCGGGACAGCCCGATATCGTCGACCTCGATGGCGTTGTCCTGCAACCAGTTCGCCACCCGGGTCAGTTCGGCGATGCCGTCGGCCGCCGCGGTGAGCTGCCGGGCGCCGACGTCGACGTGCACCTCGGCCCCGGACCGGCCAAGAAGTTCGCGGGCCGCGGCCAAGTCGGCGGCGTGTGACACCGTCACCACCAGGCTGGCATTGCCGGCCTGCTGCTTGAGTTGCAGCGGTGTGCCTTTGGCGATGATCCGGCCGTGGTCGATGACGACGATATCGTCGGCGAGCTGGTCGGCCTCTTCCAGATACTGCGTGGTGAGCAGCACCGTGGTACCGCCGGCGACGAGGTCACGCAGTACCTCCCACAGGTCGCTGCGGCTGCGCGGGTCCAGCCCGGTGGTGGGCTCGTCCAGGAACAACACGGGCGGGGCGGCGATCAGACTGACGGCCAGGTCGAGCCGCCGGCGCATCCCTCCGGAGTACGCACGCACCGGGCGGTCGGCAGCATCCACCAGATCGAACTGCTCGAGCAGCCGGTCCCCCAGTTGGTTGAGCTGCCTGCGGCTGATCCCGTAGAGGCCGCCGATCATCCGGATGTTCTCCCGGCCGGTGAGCAGTTCGTCGACGGTCGCGGCCTGCCCCGTCAGGCCCATGTTGCGGCGCAACATATCGGGCTGGGTCCGCACGTCGTAGCCTGCGACGCGCGCGGTGCCGCTGGTGGGTTCCGACAGGGTGGTCATCATCCGCACGGTGGTGGTCTTGCCGGCACCGTTGGGACCCAGTAGTCCCAGCACCGCGCCCTGCGGCACGGTGAAGCTCACCCCGTCGACCGCCCGGTTCGCACCGAAATCCTTGACGAGGTCGATCGCCTCGATAGCCGGCATGTCGCCTTCCCCCGTCGCTGCGCTCGCCCTGGCGCCTTCCCCCGTCGCTGCGCTCGCCCTGGCCATGACTCCAACCGTAGCGAGGCACCCCGACAACGCACCAACGTTTTTCCGGCGTCAAGATTGCCGCCCATCCCGTAAAGATTCCGTTCACGGCGCCGACGGGGCCCCGGGTACCGCGTAGACCGGTAGCCATGAGCACCGCCATTCAGACCACCCGTTGGCATCGCCTGATCGACGGCGATCGCACGTGGGGGTCGTTGCACATCTCCGCCACCCGTTACGGCGTCACCCGGTATCGGTTGGTGGTGTTTCCCCCGGGACTGTCCACCGAGCAGCGCCGGCTCCTGCGAATCTGGCGGGCCTGGCCGACGTGGGGCATGGCGGTGTGGCTGGTACTGGAGGTGGCTCTGCTGCCGACCTTGGGAGCTGTTGCGGCGCTGACACTTTCCACCTTCGCCGCAGTTTCGGCGGGCGCGGTGTCGATGGCGTGCGTCGACCAGTTCCGGCGTGAGGTTCGCACCGTGACAGTCCTGCGGATGACCGGCGTGAACGATCGCGAGTCGGCCGATGTGTTCACCGAACTGAAACGGCATGCCACGGCGCTCGCCCTGGCCGACCAACATCTCACCGGCGCCGACCACGAGGCCGCGGTGTGGCGCGTCTACGAGCGGATGGCGGCCTGAGGCGCACTGCGGATCAACCACACCGCCAACGCGAGAACCGCGGCCACCTCGAACCCCGCGATACCCCGTTCGACCAGTCCGAGCGGGATGATCCGCCACCAGGACCGCTCAGTTACCGCGGCCACCGCGATCGCCCCGAACAGCACGCCGAGCCATCCGATCGACCCCCAGGCCAGCCAGCGCGCGGTCCGGGCCCAGACCTCGCGGCCGCGGGCGATCACCAGCACGGCCACCGGCAGTGCGACGAACGCCAGCAGCGTCGCCACCCGGTGCACGGTCCCGCTGGTGCTGGGCCCGACCGCCCAGTTGTGTTTGGGGAAGGCGACCACGCCGAGCAGCCCGATCACCCAGAGCACCAACAACACCGAGCCCGGTGAGCGCGGGGTCAGCCGGCCGGCGTGGATCAGCCCGACCAACAGCAGCGTCGACCCGGCCGCCAGTGCCAGCACCGCGGTCACGAAAAGCCAACCGCCGGTGGTGAACACGTATTCGGAGATGGTCGCGCGACGCAGCGTCCGGCCGCGCAGCGGTTGTCCGCCGAGCACGGCGTCGAGTGCCAGCACGGTCAGCAGGGACACCGCCGCGCCCGCCACCGCGATCCAGCCGAACAGCACGTGCAAACCCCGGTTCATCGAACCAGCCTACTGATCAGCGGCCCCGGACCCCGCTGTCCACCACCTTGACCGTCTTGTGCGGATACCGCTTCTCGGCGTGCGCCTTGGCCGCGGAGTTCGGTAACACGTACAGCGTCTCCCTCTTCTCCTGCAGCGGTTTGAGCACCAGGTCCATGAATCCCTTGCGGTCGTCGAGGTAGGGCTCGATCACGTCCTCCCCGGCCGGGCAGACTGCCAGACAGTAGGCCGCCTTGTAGTTGGCCTTGAACGACAGGCTCTGCCACATCGAGGCGTTCTCCGAATCGGTGACCCTGGACCGGAAGTCCTGCCCGTCGGTGCTGTCGGCGATGGTCTGCACCCAGTCGGTGAACCCGCCCATGAATTCCCGGTAGTTGTGCACCGAGCAGGCCATGAAGTCGAACTCCCCATCCTTGCCGATAGCACCGACCGGGCAGGCCGCCACGCACAGCTTGCATTCCAGACAGGGCGAATAGTCCAGCGGAGCACCGTATTCGGAGATCGGCGCACCGACCAGCAGGGTGCCCAGGATGATGAAGTTGCCGAATTTTGGATGGATGACGTTGCGATGGATGCCCATGACGCCCAGGCCCGCCGCGACCGCCACCGGCTTGTGCGCGATCACCCAGATACGCCCGGGGAACTTGTCCATCTCCATGGGGAACGTCGCCGACGGGTTGATGACGCGGTAACCGGTGCCCTCCAGCGTGCGGGTGATGCGGTGTGCGGCCTCGTTGATGATCTCGCCGGTGCGGTGGAACTCCTGATTGGCCACGCTGCGCTCCGACGAGCGGACGTTGTCCCGGTTCATCTTCACCACCAGCGAGATATAGCTGCGGACCCCGGGCAGCGCGGTTTCGGCGTGCTCGCGTTCCGACGCCAGGGCGGGGTCGTCGAAGGAGGCGAACGCGACATCGTCGGCACCGGCATCCAGACAAATCCGCCGCAGCCAGTGCGCGTCGATCACCTGTGGGGCCGCGGTGCGGGCCCGGGCGCGCACCGCCTGCACGGTGGGGTGGTCGGCGAGGCGCGCGGGGAGTTTGTCCGTCATCCATCTGAGTATAGACATATATACTCAGCTAGGCCGATGCGTAGCGCTCATTTCCGACGAAGTGGTCGACGACCCGGCCACCGGACAGCCAGAACGTCAGAAACGACGAGGCGCCGCTACCTCAGCAGCGACGCCTCGACGGGTGCCAAGAACTAGCCGGTGACCAGTGCGATCGAGTTGGCCCGGCGCAGCTTGCCCGACGGGGTCTTCGGGATGGTGCCCGGGCCCAGCACGACCACGTTGCGCGGACGGACGTCGACCTCGGTCACCACCTCGTGCGCGACCTGATGCTCGATCCGGCGCACCTCGGCGGGATCCTGGTAGGCGTTGGACTCCACCGCCACCGCGAAGGTCTCCCGGGAGTGCCCGGCGTCCAGCCGGACGGCGACGGCGCAGCCGGGGCGCACGCCTTCGACGCGGCCTGCTGCGCGCTCGATATCGGTCGGGTAGATGTTGCGCCCGGCCATGATGATGACGTCCTTGACGCGGCCGCAGACCACGACGTTGCCCTCCTCGGTGAGGTAACCGAGGTCGCCGGTGTCGTACCAGCCGTGCTCGTCCTGGGTGGGCAGGAAGCCGGCCATCGTGATGTAGCCGGGGGTCACCGACTCACCGCGCAGCTGGATGACGCCGACGCCGCGGGCCGGCAGCACGTTGCCGTCCTCGTCGACGATGCGCGCCTCCAGGTCCTGCAGCAGCGGGCCGAGCGAGGCCAGCCGCCGGGTGTTGCCCTTACTGGCGGGCACGGCCCGGCGCAGTGCGGCCAGCAGGTCGGCGTCCACCTCGTCGACCACCAGACCGGCGTCGCACGGGGAGAACGACACCGCCAGGCAGGTCTCGGCCATGCCGTAGGCCGGCAGGATCGCCGAGGACCGCAGCCCGAATGGCTTGCCCGCGTCCAGCAGGTCCTCGACGTCGGCGGGCTCCACCGGCTCGGCACCGGACAGGGCGAACCGCAGGGTGGACAGGTCGAAGTCACCGGGCTTGGCCTGCCGGCGCAGCCGCTTGGCCAGCAGCGCGTAGGCGAAGTTCGGGGCCGCCGTCATGGTGCCCTTGTACTTGTCGATCAGCTTGGCCCACAGCAGCGTGTCGCGCAGGAAGTCCATCGGCGTGACCTTGACCAGCTCGGCACCGAAGTACATCGGGATGGTGAGGAAGCCGACCATGCCCATGTCGTGGAAACAGGGCAGCCAGCTGACCATGACGTCCTTGTCGACGTCGTACTGGGCGCCGATGAACATGGCCTCGGCGTTGGAGTAGATGTTGCGGTGGGTGATCTGGACGGCCTTGGGAGAGCCGGTCGAACCCGAGGTCAACTGCATCAGCGCCAGGTCGTCCTCGTCGGTCTCGACCGGGTCGATGGGCTCGGCGGCCAGCAGGTCGCCGACCTTGAGCACCGTGATGCCCTTCTCCTCGAGCACGGGGATGGCGACGATGAACGGCTCGGAGACGATGACGGCCTTGGCCTCGATCATGCCGATGACCGTCATGGTGTCCTCGGCCCAGACGGCCAGGTCGGTGCGCGGGGTGGGCTGGTGCAGCATGGTCAGGCTGGCACCGCGCATCCACACGCCCTGCGCGGTGGGCGCGATCTCGACCGGGAAACCGGCCAGCACACCGATGGCGTCGCCGGGCCCGATGCCCGCGGCGGCCAAACCGCCGGCGATCCGGCGCGCGCGCTCGTGGACCTCGCCCCAGGTGTGGCGGATGGGGTCGTGCGGCTCACCGGTGACCATGCCCCGGGCGCTCTCCCTGGCGCTGCGGTACATCTTGTCGGTAAAACGGCTCACGGCAACCTCCTGAATGTCTGGAGGCGCGTCGCAGGCGACGTCGACCCCAGTGTCATTGCACGTTTCCCTATATTCCGCCTGCTAGCGCACAGTTTTCGAGAGGCGCGCGCACACAATTGGGAAGCAGTTGTGTCTCGAAATGGTGATGGTCCAGCGAATCCAGTTCCCTCGAACGGCTCTGTTGCGAAGGGAACCGCCGGATGAGCGCTAGTTTCCACCGTCAGCCATCTTAAGAGACCCTTAAGTAACTGCCAAACTGTCGCGAGAAATGAGGGGTGGGTCACACTTCGGCGATGACCCGTGCTCCCGGCACCGGCCCGCTGGCCACCCGCACCGTGCGGCATACCCCGGCCCCGGACAGCGCGGCGCCGATCTCGACCGCGGATTCCGCCGACGCGCACAGGAACGCGCAGGTCGGCCCGGAACCGGAGACGATGCCGGCCAGTGCTCCCGCCTCGGTACCGGCACGCAGCGTGCGACGCAGATCCGGGCGCAGGCTCAGCGCGGCCGGCTGCAGGTCGTTGCCGAGCAGCGCCGCCAACTCGCGCGGATCACCGGCGGCCAGCGCCTCCAGCACCGGCTCGACATCGTCGAGCCGGGCCGGAGCCTCCCGGTCCGGCGCCGCGCGCAGCCGGTCGATCTCGCCGAACACCTCGGGTGTGGAAAGCCCCTTGTCGGCGAAGGCCAGCACCCAGTGAAACGTACTGCGGGCCAGCACCGTGGCCAGCTGCTCGCCACGACCGGTGCCCAGCGCGGTCCCGCCGTGCAGCGCAAAGGGCACATCGCTGCCCAGCTTGGCGGCCAGCGCGTGCAGATCGCGCCGGGCGACGCCCAGCTCCCACAGCGTGTTCATGGCGACCAGCACCGCGGCCGCGTCGGCGCTGCCGCCGGCCATCCCGCCGGCCACCGGGATGGACTTGGCGATCGAGATCGCGACGTCGGGCGCCCGGCCGACGTGGTCGGCCATCAGTTCGGCGGCTCGCCAGGCCAGGTTGCGGCTGTCGGTGGGCAGCCCGGCCACCCCCTCCCCCGTCATGTGCACCGACAGCAGGTCGGCGTTGCGCACGGTCACCTCGTCGAACAGTGACACAGCGTGGAAGAGGGTGGTCAGCTCGTGGTAGCGGTCCTCGCGGAGATCGCCGACGCCGAGATAGAGGTTCACCTTGCCCGGCACCCGCACGGTGACCGAACCGGTGGGCACCCATTCGGACGCGGTGTTTCCGTCTGATGAGCGCACGGGACGACCTTATTCGCTCGGCACCGGCTGCGGCCAACAACCTGGTTACCGGGTGAACTCGCCGGCAATCTCCCGACGGCAGACGAATTCGGTGAGCGCGTCGCCCGTCAACCCCATACCGGTGCCCAGGGATACCTTCACGTAAGCGGTTTCGGCACGCATCCAACGGAACGGGATCAACCCGGCCGCGGAAAACCCGGTCACGGATTCATAGGCGGCGACGTCGTCGGGAACGGGCCCGAGGAACACCGGCACCGCGGCGGCGGCACACCGGCGCGCGAATTCCAGGACGCTGGTCGGCTCTCCCACCGTGCAGGCGGTGCCGGAGTGATACGTCTCGTGCACCACGGCGTCGAAGCCGGCCGGGTCGATCGCCGCGTAGTCGAGGCCGGGATAGGGGCGCAGGTACAGCACGCGCGCCCCGAACGTGACGGGGCCGGCTGGCCAGGGCGGCGGCTCGAACCGCGGGCGCGGCAGCCCGTCCACGCCGCTGATCGGCATCTCGCCGTCGCTGTGTACGTAATGGCGCAGCGGTGTCGACGGTTGCAGCCGCGCGGCCGCGTGCACCAACCGCGCACCGTCGGGGTTGCGGAACGTCACGTACACCCCGCCGGGGACCGTGTCGATGACCTCAAGAGCGTCACGAAAATTGCTGTGCCCGTTGGCTTCCGGATGATCCAACGGTCGGTTGCTGGCGACTACGACCACGGGCACATCCAGCTGGGTCAGCGCGAACGCCAGGGCGGTGGCACCGTAGGACAGCGTGTCGGTGCCGTGCGTGACGACCACGCCGGAGTGCTGTGGGCCGACCGCCGAGGTGACGGCGGCGGCTATCGCCGTCCAGTCCGCGGGACGGGCGTTCTCGCTGAGCAGCGACAACGGTTCGAGGACGTCGAATCCGTCGGCATCCCCGTACGCGTCCAACAGCAGGCGGGTCTGACCGGGCACCAGCCCGATGACGTCACCGGAGCGTCGTGAACCGATCGTGCCGCCGGTGAAGACGACGAGAACGGTCCGGCCTGCTCCGCTCAGCTGAGCGACGGCTCGGCGTCGTCGACCGACTCGAGTCGCTCCGGCGTCTCCGCCGCGAGCTCACCGGAACGCTGCAGCAGCCGGACGAAATCGGTGATCGACAGCGTTTCACCGCGTCGGGCCGGATCGATGCTGGCGGCCAGCAGCCGTTCGGCCGACTCGTTGCCGGACCCGGCCCACTCGGCGAAGGCGTTGCGCGAGGTCTTGCGGCGCTGCGCGAAACCGATGTCGATGAGCTCGAACACCTGCTGGCGGAACGACTCGTCGGTCGGCCATGGTGAAGTCTCGTACCGGTCGATGCGGACCAGACCGGAGTACACCCGCGGGATGGGCCAGAACACCGTCGGCGACACCATGCCGTACCGGCGCACATTGCCGAAGAAACGGATCTTGGCGCTGGGTACGCCGTATTCCTTACCGCCGGGCTCGGCGGCCAGCCGCTCGGCGACCTCCGCCTGGACCATGACCATCACGGTCTTGATCGACGGGAACTCGGAGAGCAGGTGGATGAGCGCGGGGACCGCGATGTTGTACGGCAGATTCGCCACAAGTGCAGTGGGCTGCTCATCGAGGTCACCAGAGGTGATGGTGAGGATGTCGCGGTTGAGCACCGTCAGCCGGCTGATCTCGCTGTGCGAGTGGTTGGCGATGGTCTTGGGCAGCTGGTGGGCCAACACCGGATCGATCTCGACGGCGGTGACCCGCGCGCCCCGGTCCAGCAGTCCGAGCGTCAGGGAGCCGAGGCCGGGACCCACCTCCAGGACACAGTCCTGTCTATGGATGCCGGACGCCGACACGATGCGGCGCACTGTATTGGCGTCGTGGACAAAGTTCTGCCCGAACGCCTTACGTGGCCGGAAGTCGATCTCCCGCGCCAGGTGTCGTATCTCAGTCCGCCCAAGGAGTCGGATTGTCATCGGACCCTCCCACTACACACCGGCCAGGCACCCCATCCTTGACGTGCCCTCGTTACTTCAGCAATCGCGATCTGTTCCTCACGGGTGGCCAGATCAGCCCGCTGAGCATACCGCAGACCGCCCTGCCGCTCCCATGTGTTTTGGTCAAATTGAACACCGCCGAAATATCCGTTGCCGGTGTTGATGGCCCAATTACCTCCCGATTCGCACGAGGCGATGGCGTCCCAGGCGCTGCCGTTGGACACCGGAGGCACCTCGGTGCCCGGCTTGGCGCCGACCCGCAGCACGGCATCGCGCGCCGGGGAGATAACGACATTGGCTACTGGCAACCTGCCCGTCTCGATCCCGTTCACCTTCGCCACAGCGAACGTGACGTCCTGGACACCGGGCGTCCCGGGATCTTCGACGACCTGCCGGCTCATGTTCATCGTCGCGTCCTCGATGCGCCGACTGGCCGGCGGCAGCGGCAGCTGCTCGGTCACCTTCTCGATCCGGACGCGCGTCACCTGGATCTGCATGCCGTCGACGACGGGCGCCGACGCGGGCGGGTTGACGGTGTCGCGCTGTTGCAGCGGGGCCCCGGCGGCATCGAGCAGGCCGGCGACGTTGGGAGCGGCGAGATGCACGGTGCTCTTCACTCCGCCGTCATCGATCTGCACCGTTTTCGCGCTGACCACGGGTAATGACATCCCGGCCAGGGGCACGCGGGTGCCGCGGGAGGCCGCGGCGGGGGCGGTGTCGGTCAACGCCAGCTGCGCCAGGGCGTCCTGGACGGTGGACGCGGTGGTCCACACTTCTTTGCTGTTCTGACCGTCCAGGGAGATTTGCACGGGGCGGCTGCGGCTCAACACGATGGTGTCGGCGTCGTGCACCGGGGTGTCGGCGGACGGGTAGAGGTCGTCGCGGTCACCGACGGTGAAACCGTTCTCCTGGACCACGTCGATGACCTTGGACTTCATCGTCGTCACCGTGACGGGCGCCCCGTCGACGGTCAGCGTCACGGTCTTGTGGGAGGCCACCGCCATGCCGCCAGCAAACGCGAGCGTCAATAAAAGCGCGCCGACGAGCAGCCGAAAAGCAGGCGAACGCTCCTCATGGATTCTGTTCAAAACACTCAAGAGTCTGTTGTCCCCGGCTCTCGACCCATGCGGGCCCGCGGAACTCGCGGCCCGGCTGGCCGCCCGCGTTCTATCACAGAAAGGTAACGAAGATCGGTGGTCGGCGCCAATCTAGGCCGCCGACAGCCGGTAGGTGCGTCGAGCGTTGGCCGTGCTCACCTCGGCCAGTTCGGCCGCCGACCGGCCGGTCAGCTCGGCCAGCGCCCGCACCGTGTAGGGCAGGCAGTACGGCTCGTTGGGGGCGCCCCGGAACGGGTGGGGGGTGAGAAACGGCGCGTCGGTCTCGACGAGCAACAGATCGTCCGGGATGGCACCGGCGGCCTCGCGCAGTGCGCGCGCGTTGCGGAAGCTGACCGTGCCCGACAGGCTCAGCAGCCAGCCGTTGGCCACGCAGGTCCTGGCCATCGCGGTGTCGGAGGAGAAGCAGTGGAAGATCACCGTCTCCGGGGCACCCTCGGCGGCCAGCACGTCGAGCACCTCGGCGTCGGCGTCGCGATTGTGGATCATCAGCGGCTTGCCGGTCCGCTTGGCCAGGTCGATATGCCAGGCGAAGGCGTCGCGCTGCTGGGCAGGCTCCGCGCAGCCATCCAGCTTGCCCGGCCAGTACATGTCCATCCCGGTCTCCCCGATCGCCACCACGCGCTGCTGCGCGGCCAGGGTTTCGAGTTCGGCTTTGGCGGCGTCATCGAGGGCATTGGCGCGGGTGGGGTGCAGCGCCACCGCGGCGTACACCCGGTCGTCCCAGCCGGCGGCCTGCGCGGCCCAGCGCGCGGCATCCAGGTCGTCGGCGATGGTGACCACCGCCTGCACACCGACGGCACCGGCCCGGTCCAGGATGTCCGCGACGTCGTCCGCGGTCTCGGCGCCGCAGGCATCCAGGTGGGTGTGGGCGTCGATCAAGGGGGCGAGCGGCTCCGGAGCGGGCGGCTTCTGTCGCTTCGAGCTCACCGGTACACCTTAAGGTGAGAGCCAAATGACTACGTCTTCTCCTGGGTCTTCCCCCGGCGCCGGGACGCGCACCCCAGGCGCCCCGTTCTACATCACCACCGCCATCGCGTACCCGAACGGCGACCCGCATATCGGGCACGCCTACGAGTACATCGCCACCGACGCGATCGCCCGGTTCAAGCGCCTCGACGGTTTCGACGTGCGCTACCTGACCGGTACCGATGTGCACGGTCTGAAGATGGCCGAGACGGCCGCCAAGCTCGGCATCACCGCCCCCGAGCTGGCCAAGCGCAACTCCGACGTGTTCGAGCGGATGCAGGAACGCCTTGGCGTGTCCTACGACCGGTTCATCCGGACCTCCGATGCCGATCATTACGAGGCGTCCAAAGAGATCTGGCGCCGCATGAACGAGGCCGGTGACATCTACCTGGGCAGCTATCAGGGCTGGTATTCGGTGCGTGACGAGCGCTTCTTCACCGAGGACGAGACCCAGGAGCGTGATGGCGCCCGGTTCGCGATCGAGACCGGCACGGAGGTCACCTGGACCGAGGAGCAGACCTACTTCTTCCGGCTGTCCGCCTACGCCGACCGACTGCTGGCGCTCTACCGCGAGCACCCGGAGTTCATCGGGCCCGACGTCCGGCGCAACGAGATCGTCAGCTTCGTCTCCGGCGGGCTCCGCGATCTGTCCATCTCGCGGACCACGTTCGACTGGGGAGTGCCGGTCCCCGACCACCCCGATCACGTCATGTACGTCTGGGTGGACGCGCTGACCAACTATCTGACCGGGGTCGGGTTCCCGGACACCGCGTCGGAGGCCTTCGACAAGTACTGGCCGGCGAGCCTGCACATGATCGGCAAGGACATCATCCGGTTCCACACGGTGTACTGGCCGGCCTTCCTGATGTCGGCCGGGATCGAGCTGCCCAAACGGGTTTTCGCGCACGGGTTCATCAACGTCAAGGGCGAGAAGATGAGCAAGTCGTTGGGCAACGTGGTCGATCCGCTGGTGCTGATCGACGAGTTCGGCCTCGACCAGGTGCGCTACTTCTTCCTGCGCGAGGTGCCGTTCGGCCAGGACGGCAGCTACAGCGAAGAGGCCATCATCGGCCGCATCAACGCCGACCTGGCCAACGAGCTGGGCAACCTGGCGCAACGGTCGCTGTCGATGGTGAACAAGAACCTCGACGGCGTGGTGCCGCAGCCGGGCGCCTTCACCGCCGAGGACACCGAGCTGCTGCAAGCCGCCGACGGTCTGCTGGAGCGGGTACGCGGCCACTTCGACGAGCAGGCGATGCACCTTGCGCTGGACGCCATCTGGTCGGTGCTCGGCGCGGCCAACAGGTACTTCTCGGCGCAGGAACCGTGGGTGCTGCGCAAGGCGGGCACCCCGGAGGCCGATGAGCGGTTCGCGACCGTGCTGTACACCACGCTGGAGACGGTGCGAATCGCGGCGTTGCTGAGCCAGCCGGTGATGCCCGAGTCGATGGCCAAGATGCTGGACCTGCTCGGGCAGCCGGCTGATCAACGCGATTTCACCGCCATCGGCACCCGGCTGGCGCCGGGGACGGCCCTGCCGAAACCCGAGGGCGTGTTCCCGCGCTACCAGGCACCCGAGGCCTGATTTGTGGAGCCACGGTCCACGCCGCGGCTCGCCGATTTCTACGTGAGGGCTGCGCATCCGCCGAATTCACGACCCTGGTGTAGATATCGACGTCCCAGCAACTGCGTGATGCGCGTCACGTCCTGTCACACTTCTGGGGTGGGCGGTGTCTTGAGGGCATGACTGAGAACAACACCTCCCACCACGTCATCGTCCTCGGCGGCGGCTACGCCGGCGTCCACGCTGCCAACCACCTGTTGCAGCGCCCAGGGGTCAGCGTCACCCTGGTCAACGCCCGGCCCGATTTCGTCGAACGGATCCGGCTGCACCAACTCGCGGCGGGGACACATGATGCCACCACCGGTTATGACACCCTGCTCGGCGAGGGCGTGCGCCTGGTGGTCGACCGCGCCGAGCGCATCGACACCGCGGCCCGCCGGGTCGAACTGGCCTCCGGCGCCGCGCTGGACTACGACTACCTGATCTACGCGGTCGGCAGCACGGCCGGGGCCACTCCCGAATCGGCCTACGCGATCAGCGAATTGGAGGGTGCGCGCCGGCTGCGCGCGCGGCTGCAGGACGTGCCGGCGACCGCACCCGTGGTGGTGGTCGGCGGCGGGTTGACGGGTATCGAGGCGGCCTCGGAATTCGCCGAGTCGGGGCGCCCGGTCACGCTCGTCGCCGGCCCGTTGCTCGGCCCGTCGTTGGGTGCGCAGGCCCGCCGGTCGGTGGCCAAGCAACTGGCCAAGCTGAACGTCACGGTGATCGAGGGCCCGACGGTGACCACCGTCGGTGAACAAGACGTCACGCTGTCCGACGGGCGGACGCTGCCCAGCGCCGTCACCGTGTGGACGGCCGGGTTCGGGGTGCCCGAGCTGGCCGCCGCCAGTGGCCTGCGCACCGATGAACTGGGTCGGCTGCTCACCGACGAAACGCTCACCAGCATCGACGACGACCGAGTCGTCGGTGCCGGTGACGCGGTGGCCCCGTCGGGCGTGCCGCTGCGGATGAGCTGCCAGGCCGCGATCCCGCTGGCCGCCCAGGCCGCGCGGACCGTGCTGGCCCGGATCGCGGGCACCGAGCCGGTCCCGGTGAACCAGGCGTTCGCCGGTCAGTGCATCAGCATCGGCCGCTCCTACGGCACCATCCAGCTCGCGCACACCGACGACAGGCCGACCCGGTTCTACATCGGTGGCCGGGTGGCCGCGTCCATCAAGGAGATGGTGTGCAAGGGCACGCTGTGGCAGTTGCGCCGGGAGGCCGCCAAACCTGGTTCCTACGTGTGGATGCGGGGCGGTAAGCGCGCCGAGCTAGTGCACTCGGTGCACGCGTGAGCGAGCACGCCGAGCGGTTCACCGCGCTGCGGCCCCTGCTGTTCACCATCGCCTACGAGATCCTCGGTTCGGCAACCGAATCCGATGACGTGTTGCAGGAGAGCTACCTGCGGTGGGCCGAGGTGGACCTGGACACCGTGGCGGACACCAAGGCCTACCTGGCCCAGCTGGTGACCCGGCAGTCGCTCAACGCGCTGCGCGCCGCGGCCCGACGTCGCGAGGAGTACGTCGGGCCGTGGCTTCCGGAACCCGTTCTGGTAGAGGATGCTTCGGCCGATCTGGTGCTGGCCGAATCGGTGTCGATGGCGATGATGGTGGTGCTGGAGACGCTCACCCCCGACGAGCGCGCGATCTTCGTCCTGCGTGAGGTGTTCGGCTTCAGCCATGACGAGATCGCCGCGGCGGTGGGCCGCTCCCCGGCCGCGGTGCGCCAGATGGCGCACCGCGCCCGGGAGCACGTGCAGGCCAGGCGCAAGCGGTTCGACCACGTCGACGCCACCGTCGGCGAACAGATCACCGCACAGTTCTTCACCACCGCCGCGACCGGTGACGTGGCCGCACTGATCGAGCTGCTGGCCCCCGATGTGGTGTGGACGGCCGACAGCGCGGGCAAGGTCAGCGCGGCGCGCCGGCCGGTGACCGGCGCCGACAAGGTGGCCCGCCTGGTGCTGGGCCTGATGCGCGGAGCCGCCGAACGCGCCGAGGCACGCGTCGACCTGGCGACGTACAACAACGCCCCCGCCCTCGCGCTCTACCTGGGCGAGCAGTTGGAAGGCGTGATCACCGTGGAGATCACCGACGGCAAGATCAGCCACTTCTACGCCATGCGCAACCCGGACAAGCTCGCCGCCGTCACGATCCCCCGCGCGATCACGAGGTAGCTTCTGTCAGGCTTGGCCGGTGCGGATCGAGCGGTTGGCCGACTTGGGCGACGCCCCCGGGGTGCTGCGTGCCGTTGCCGACGCCGGCCGCCGGTGCGGGTTGCCACCGCCGGCCGCGCTGATCGGTGACTGGTTCGCCTCGCGGGCCGTGATCGCACCCACCGTGACCGCCACCCCATGCGAGCGGATGTTCGACGTGCGGCCGGGGCACGGCCCGCATGTCGGCGGTGGCTGGTTCGGCTACCTGGGCTACCCCGACGGGGCGCCCCGCATCCCCGCCGCCGCAGGAGGTTGGTCGGACTGCGTGCTTCGCCAGGACAGTGACGGACACTGGTGGTACGAAAGCCTTTCCGGTGCACCGGTCCCCGCCTGGCTGACCGATATCACCGCCGCCCCGGCCGGCGCCTACACCATCGACTGGCGCGCTCCCGATCGTGCGGCGCACCGCGCCGGGGTGCTGGCCTGCCTGGAAGCGATCGCCGCGGGCGAGGTGTACCAGGCCTGCGTCTGCACCCAGTTCACCGGCCGGATCAGCGGCGACCCCCTGGACTTCTTCGTCGATGCCGTGGCCCGCACCGCACCGGCGCGGGCCGCCTATATCGCCGGGGATTGGGGCGCGGTGGCATCGTTATCCCCGGAGCTGTTCCTCAGCAGACACGGCCGACGAGTGATCTCCAGCCCCATCAAAGGCACACTGCCTCTTACCGATTCACCGTCGGCGTTACGATCCTCGGTCAAGGATGTCGCCGAGAACATCATGATCGTCGACCTGGTCCGCAATGACCTGGGCCGGCTCGCCGATATCGGTTCGGTGACCGTCCCCGAGCTGCTGCGGGTGCGCCGCGCGCCCGGGGTGTGGCACCTGGTGTCGACGGTGGCGGCCGCGATCCCGGCCGAGACGCCGATGGCCACGGTGCTCGAGGCGACGTTCCCGCCAGCGTCGGTGACCGGCACACCGAAGGGAAGGGCGCGCCAGCTGCTGTCGCACTGGGAACTGGATAGTCGTGGAGTGTATTGCGGGACAGTTGGATTGGCCTCGCCCGCGGCGGGAACGGAGCTCAACGTGGCGATCCGCACCGTCGAGTTCGACCCGCACGGACGGGCTGTGCTCGGGGTGGGCGGCGGGATCACCGCCGACTCGGATCCGGACCGGGAGTGGCAGGAATGCCTCGACAAAGCCGCCTCGATCGTGCGTCAGCTCTCTCAGTCGCGTGCCTTCAACACCGCATCGTAGAGCTCTCGCCGGGACGGCGCTCCCGAATGCGCGGCGATCACCTGCGCACACGCGTCCTTGACCCGGGCGCCGTCGGCCACCAGCTCCAGGACCTCGGCTACCAGTGTCGCCAGATCGGCCTTGGGCACCGCGCCGGCCAGCACCACGGTGATCTCCCCCAGCACCCCGTCGGCCGCCCAGTCCGCGAGCGCCCCGAGGCTGCCGCGCTTGATCTCCTCGTGGGTCTTGGTCAACTCGCGGCACACCACCGCGCGCCGCTCGGCGCCGAGCACGTCCACCGCGTCGCGCAGGGTGTCGGCCAGCCGACGCGGCGATTCGAAGAACACCGCGGTGCGCTGCTCGGTGGCCAGCGTCGTCAACCAGGTGCGCCGCGCCGCCTGCTTACGCGGCGCGAAACCCTCGAAACAGAACCTGTCGGCGCCCAGGCCGGAGACCGCCAGCGCCGTCGTCACCGCCGATGGGCCGGGCAGGCAGCTGACCGTCAGGCCGGCCTCGATACAACCGGTCACCAGCCGGTAGCCCGGGTCGTTGATCAGGGGCATGCCGGCGTCGCTGATCAGTACCACCGTCGCGCCGCCGCGGATCTCGTCGAGCAGGGCCGGCACCCGGGTGGCCTCGTTCTGGTCGAACACGCTGAGCAGCCGCCCGGCCGGGGTGACACCCAGCGCCGAAGTCAGCGCGCGGGCCCGGCGGGTGTCCTCGGCGGCGATCACGTCGGCGGTCGCCAGGGCGTCGACCAGGCGGCTGGACGCATCCGCGGGCTGACCCAGCGGGGTGGCCGCCAGCAGTAGTCGGCCACCATCCATTTCGGCGGGCAGAAGCGGAGTGACCGGGGGTTCCACAACAGGACAGCCTACGATCGTCGGTGATGACCGCTCCCCATACCGTGCAGCCGGAGCGCGCCGTTCCCGTGATCAGCCCCGGCCCCCTGGTTCCCGTGCCGGATTTCGGGCCGACGGATCGCCTGCAGGGCTGGGTGATGACCGTCATCATCGGCGCGCTGGCCGCTCTGACGCGCTTCCTGCGACTCGGTTCGCCCACCGACGCGGGCACCCCGATCTTCGACGAGAAGCACTACGCGCCGCAGGCCTGGCAGATGCTGAGCAACCACGGCGTCGAGGACAACCCCGGCTACGGGCTGGTGGTGCACCCGCCGGTGTCCAAACAGCTGATGTCGATCGGCGAGTGGATCTTCGGCTACAACGGGCTGGGCTGGCGGTTCTCGTCGGCCGTCTGCGGCGTCATCATCATCGTGCTGACCGCGCGCATCGTGCGGCGGATCACCCGCTCCACGCTGGTCGGCGGCATCGCCGGGCTGCTGCTGATCGCCGACGGGGTCAGCTTCGTCTCGTCACGCACCGCGCTGATCGACGTGTTCCTGGTGCTGTGGGTGGTGGCCGCCTTCGGGGCACTGATCGTGGACCGCGACGACGTGCGGTCCCGGATGCACACCGCGTTGATGGAAGGACGGATCGCCCAGACCCCGTGGGGACCGCGGCTGGGCGTGCGCTGGTGGCGGTTCGGCGCCGGGGTGCTGCTGGGCCTGGCGTGTGCGACGAAATGGTCCGGCCTGTACTTCATCGTCTTCTTCGGTGTCATGACGCTGGCCTTCGACGTCGTCGCCCGGCGCCAGTACCGGGTGCCGCGGCCTTGGCTGGGCACCCTGCGCCGCGACCTGGGTCCGTCGATCTACGTGTTCTGGATCATCCCGTTCCTGGTGTACCTGGGTACCTACGCGCCATGGTTCGCCTCCGAGACCGCCGTGGACCGGCACGAGGAAGGTCGCTCGATCGGCCTGGACAGTTGGATGCCCGACGCCCTGCGGTCGCTGTGGCACTACACGTATCAGGCCTATCACTTCCATTCCACGCTTACCAACGCCGCAGGCAACCACCATCCGTGGGAGTCCAAGCCGTGGACGTGGCCGATGTCGTTGCGGCCGGTGCTCTACGCCATCGATCAACAGAACGTGCCCGGGTGCGGGGCGCAGTCGTGTGTGAAGGCCGTGATGCTGGTCGGCACGCCGGCGATGTGGTTCATCGCCGTCCCGGTGCTGGGCTGGGCGCTGTGGCGGGCGTTCGTGCGCCGCGACTGGCGCTACGCGGTGGTGCTGACGGGATACTTCGCCGGCTTCCTACCGTGGTTCGCCGATATCGACCGGCAGATGTACTTCTTCTACGCCACCACCATGGCGCCGTTCCTGATCATGGCGATCGCGCTGATCCTGGGCGATGTGCTGCACCAACCCAATCAGAATGCCGAACGACGGACGCTCGGGCTGATCGCGGTGAGTTGTTATGTGGCGCTGGTGATCACGAACTTCGCCTGGATGTACCCGATACTCACCGGGCTGCCCATTTCGCAGGCGACGTGGAATATGCAGATCTGGTTGCCCAGCTGGCGCTGAGCCCAACCCCCGCCCAAATGCACGTTTGGGTCAGTTTGTGCGAGGCAATGTCAAGTGGTTGGGGAAACATTCAGGCTGTTTGGCTAATGAGGGCGGCAAGACGTTGGGCTGGGGTATCGAGGTCCAGGGTGGGCCTGGGCCGTATGAATCCGCCCGAGTAGTTTTCGGCATTTCGTCGATCTCGGCGCTACCGAATCGCGTCGTACCGCCGCAACGCCTCGGCCCGCTCGGCCTTGTGGTCCACCATCGGCGCCGGGTAATCGGGGCTGCCGTACTCCGGCACCCAACGCCGCACGTATACCTCGTCGGGGTCGAACTTCTTGCCCTGGGTGTCGGGGTTGAACACCCGGAAGTACGGGGCGGCGTCGGTGCCGCACCCGGCCGCCCACTGCCAGCCGTGCTGATTGCTGGCCATATCGCCGTCCACCAGCTGATCCAGGAACCATCGCGCGCCCCATTGCCACGGCAGGTGCAGATCCTTCACCAGGAACGACGCGGTGATCATCCGCACCCTGTTGTGCATGAATCCGGTTGCGGCAAGCTGACGCATCCCGGCGTCGACGATCGGGAATCCGGTCTCTCCCGCTTTCCACAGCTCGAACCGCTCGCGCGCCTCGGCGTCCTCGTCGACGGCGATCGCGTCGAAGTTGGCGTTCCAGTTCCACCACGCGCTGCGCGGCCAGTGGTGCAGCACGTCGGCGTAGAAGTCCCGGAACGCCAGCTCGCGTAGATAGGCTTGCGCCCCTTCGCCTTTCCCGAGATCTGCGGCCATGCTGCGGGGATGGATGGTGCCGAATTTGAGGTGCGCCGACATGCGACTGCTGGCGTCGCGATCCGGGCGGTTGCGGTCATCGGCATAATCGGCCAGCCCGTCGCCCACGAAGCGCTTCCACGCCGCGCGCGCCGCCGTCTCCCCGGCCGGCAGCTCGAGCTCGGCGGTGCCGGCCGGGATGTCCACGCCACCGCCCACGTCTGCCGGGTCGATCCAGCGGGCCGACGACGGTCCGGTCTTGGCCGGCGCCCGCCACCCGTGCGCGGTCCACGCCCGGAAGAACGGGGTGAACACCTTGTACGGGGCGCCGTCGTCCTTGGTGACGCGTCCCGGGGACACCAGATACGGTGAGCCCGACTCTTCCAGCGGCACCTCGCCCAAGGCCTCGCGCACCGCGGCGTCGCGGCGCTTACCGAACGGCGAGTAGTCCCCTGACACGTGCACCGCGGCGGCGCCGATCTTCTCGACCAGGGCCGGGATCCGCTTCTCGGGCCGGCCCTGGGTCACCAGCAGCCGGCCGTCGAGTTGGTCGTTCAGGTCACGCAGCGCGTCGTACAGGTACTGCAGCCGGCGCTGGCCGGAACTGGCCTTCAGCCGGGGATCCAGGACGTAGCAGGCCAGCACCTCGCCGTCGGGTTCTGCGGCGTCCAGCAGCGCCGGCAGGTCGTGCAAGCGCAGATCGCGCCGAAACCACAGCAACGTAGGCATACCGGCGACGTTACAGCGGGTCGCGCGCCGCCGGACAGGACATGCACCGCGGCCCACCCCGACCGCTGCCCAGCTCCGAGGCCGCGATGGTGAGCACCTCGATTCCCGAATCGACAAGGCGGGCATTGGTTTCGGTGTTGCGTTCGTAGGCCACCACCACCCCGGGGGCCAGCGCCAAGGTGTTGTTGCCGTCGTCCCACTGCTCACGTTCGGCGGTCACCGGGTCCAGGCCGGTGTCGATGACGCGCAACGTGTCGATTTCCATGGCATCGGCCGCGGCCCGGACGAAGGGACGCTCGTCGTCGATCTGCACCCCGCCCTCGGGGGTGCGGTGCATGGTGAACGCCGACAGGGAGTCGACGATATTCGGGTACATCACCACGGCATCGGTGTCGACCATGGTGCAGACCGTGTCCAGGTGCATCTGGGCGCGCTGCTGGGCGATCGGTACCGCCAGCACCGTATGCGCCAGATCGTCCTCGAACAGGCTGCGCGCCAAGGCTTCTGCACCCGCCGGGGTGGTGCGCTCCCCCACCCCGACCGCCACCACTCCCGGCCGCAGCAGCAGCACGTCGCCGCCTTCGACCGGCGCGGAACGCGACTCGTAGGCCCGTCGCACCCCGAGGAAGCGGGGATGGTGCGCGTAGATCAAATCGGTCAACGACGATTCCCGCGACCGGGCCGGTAGTGCCAACGAGGTGATCGCCATTCTCGGCCCGATCCAGAAGGACGAGTCCCTGGTGAACATCAGATTCGGCAAGGGGTCGATCACGAAGTCCGCGCCGTGGTGCATACGGCGCACCAGTGACAGCTCACTGCCCGCGAACGGCAACTCGGTGAACGTCATCCCGGCGATCAGCACGTGCGCCAACGTCGCGGCGTCCAGCGTGCGCAAGTAGGACGAAAGTTCTTGCGCCAGCGGAATGCCCAGCCGCCGGGCATCGACGGCAGCGGAGATGCCGTGCATCCTGGCCGCGCCCGAGGCCAGCGCCTCGGTGAGCAGATCGGCCAGCAGCAGCACCTCCACGCCGCGGTCGGCCAGCACGGCAGCGAAGGCGTCATGCTCCTCCTGCGCCTTGGCCACCCACGGTAGACCGTCGAACAACAGACTGTCGTTGTTGCGTGGCGTCAGTCGCTGCAACTCGGCACCAGGACGGTGCAGGATGACAACCTTGAGGGTGCCGACTTCCGAATTACATCCCAACACTTGACCCGATTCCACACCGCAGACGTTATCTCAACTATGGTTGAGGTGTATGGAATCCCATGAGCTGACGCCGGGTGAGCTGGCACACCGCAGCGGTGTGGCGGTGTCGGCGCTGCACTTCTACGAGCGCGAGGGACTCATCGGATCGCGGCGCACCAGCGGTAATCAGCGCCGCTACCCGCGCGAGACGCTGCGCCGGGTGGCGTTCATCCGGATGTCCCAGCGACTGGGCATCCCCCTGGTCCGGATCCGCGAGGCGCTGGCCTCGTTACCGTCGGACCGGGTGCCCACCAGTAAGGACTGGGCCAAACTCTCGGCCGGCTGGCGTCGCGACCTCGACGAACGGATCATGCACCTGGAACGCCTGCGCGACAACCTGGCCGATTGCATCGGCTGCGGCTGCCTGAGCCTGAAGACCTGCCTCCTGTCCAATCCGGGCGACATGCTCTCCCAACACGGACCGGGTGCCGCCAAGCTCTAGCAATCGAACGCTTGTGCGATAACATCGACGTGTGTCTCTGGCCGTTCAGGGGTCGCTTTTCGACCACTCGGAGCGTCGCTACCTGGGCGACGGCGCCTGGATCGACGTCCGGGCCGGTTGGCTCAACGGGTCACCGGAAGGCGAGGACAGCTTCTTCGACGAGCTGCTCACGGCCATCCCGTGGCGGGCCGAACGCCGGCAGATGTACGAACGGGTGCTCGATGTCCCCCGGCTGGTGAGCTTCCACGATCTCACCACCGAAACCGCACCACACCCCGGCATCGCCAAGCTACGGGTCCGGCTCAACGACATCTACGCCGGTGAACTGGGTGAGCGCTTCACCACCGCCGGACTGTGCCTGTATCGCGACGGTGACGACAGCGTGGCCTGGCATGGGGACACCATCGGTCGCAGCAGTACGGCCGACACCATGGTGGCAATCGTCAGCCTGGGTGCGCGAAGGGTTTTCGCGATGCGACCGCGCACCGGCGGACGCAGCCTGCGGTTGCCGCAGGCCCACGGTGACCTGTTGGTGATGGGCGGGTCCTGTCAGCGCACGTGGGAGCATTCCGTGCCCAAGACGGCCCGGCCCGTCGGCCCCCGGATCAGCATCCAGTTCCGGCCGCGCGACGTGCGGTAGCGGTCAGCCGCGCACGTCGGCCACGGCCTTGGTGAGCAGATCCCGCGCCCTGCCGGTGTCCACCGGCACGACCGGCTTATTCGGCTCCACCAGCGGATTTGCGGTCACCATCACCACAAACGTGCCGAAACTGGCCACATAGTTGAACAGTTCCCCGGTGCGCGGCGCCCCGTTCACCATCGTCCGTAGCACCCGATGAGTGCCCAACACCCGCGCATCGTCGATCTTCGGGGATTCGACCACCTGCACCTGCCCGGCGACGCCGGCGCCGGCGTAGTCCACCTTCTGACAAGCCGGTCCGGGATCGTTGAAGCCGATGGCGTCGGAGGTCTCCATCGCGATGACGATGAACCGATTGCCGTTGCCCTCGGCCGTCGTCGCCGCCATATTGCCCTTCACCCCCGGTGGCACGGCCAGCCCGGTGGCCAACTTCGCACAGTCCGGGGGTGTGATCGTGACACCCGGCGGCAACGGCTGGGCGGCGAGCATCTTCGAGTCGATACCGGTCGGGGCCACGGTGGTCACGTGGAACTCCGGCCCGAACTGCGACTTCAGGTCGACGATGTGCGCGATATCGGGCTGGGCGGCCGGCTTGGCGGCGGAGCACGCGGTGAGTGCGGCAGCACAGGCCACGAGGGCGGCCGCTCGTGGAGTGAGCATCGACGCCAAATCTACCGGCGTCACCTGGTGACCGCCGAAACCACCTGTGCCAGCAGGTGTGACGTGGTGTCGCCGGGTAGCTTCTGCTGGGCGGATCCGGGGTCGGTGATCACGGTGACGGAGGCGATGTACGCCCCGGCCAGGTACGCGGTGACCGTGTCGGCATGCATCCGGGTCACGGTGCCGCCTTCGACGGTGGTGGTCGCCACGGCACTCATCGCCACGGTCGGCGTGTCCGGGATCGCCGGGGCGGGTGCGAGCGTCACCGCCGCACTCGTGTGCCCGCCCGTCAGCGACCACGCCGCGCAGCCGTCCGGAGCGCCCACCCGTGCGCCTGGCCCGGCGACGATGGCGTAGACGATCCCACCCGGACCCGACGCCGACCAACCCCGCACCGGGGTGCCGGCGCCGGGATCGGCGAGTTCACCGCAGTGCTCCGGCACCGCCGCCCACCCGGAGGTGAAACCCCAAAAGGATGCCGGCGCAACCGGTTCGACGAGATCGGTCACCTCGTACCCGGCAGGCAGATCGGCCCGGGCCCTGGCGATGGCCGCGGGCTGGACGGGGCCGGGCGCACCCGACGATGCCGGCGGAGTCGGCGAGGGCGGCGCGATTTCGGACGGCGACCCGCAGGCCGTCAGGCCCACCGTCGCCACCAGGCATATCGCCATCGTCCGCACGCCGCTGTGATACCACATCCGCGTGGGCATCGACGCGCGGTGACGGTGGTGTCGCGGACCGATTCGCGCCGGGGTACCCAGGTTTCTGGCAGGATTCCCCGGCAGGACGGCGTCGACCACAGGAGAAGGCATGAACTGGTACACCACGGCACGTGGACTCGCAGCGGGCGCCGCGGTGCTCGGGCTCGCCCTGGCCGGCTGCGGCTCGGATACCAAGAGCACGCCCGCGTCGCAGGAAAGCACCAGCGCCTCAGCGACTTCTGCGACGTCAGCGACATCTGAGACCTCCGCGGCCAGTGCCACCAGCGCCGCGCCCACCCCGGCGGCGGGGGCGCATTACACACTCGCCGACTACATCAAGGACAACCACATCACCGAAACACCGGTCAAGCGCGGCGATCCCGGGACTCCGACGTTGAACCTGCCGACACCGGAGGGCTGGGCCGACGCCGGCGCCAAGGCGCCCGCCGGGGCATGGGAACAGATCGTGTTCACCGATCCGTCTGCCAGGCCGGTCCCGCCGACGGTCACCGCCATCATGTCCAAGTTGACCGGCGCCGATCCGGCAAAGGTCGTGGAGTACGCCCCCGGCGAACTGCAGAACCTGCCCGACTACGAAGGCGCCAGCTCGGGCAAGAGCGGCAAACTCGGCGGCTTCGACGCCGTGCAGGTGGGCGGTACCTACGTCAAGGATGGGCAGAAACGCTTGATCGCCCAGAAGACGGTGATCATCCCGGCCGGCCAGGATCTGTTCGTCCTGCAACTCAACGCCGAAGGCACCGAAGACCAGATGGGTCCGTTGATGGATGTCACCACGGCCATCGACAAGGAAACGACGATCACGCCATGACGCAATCCGCGGCGGCCCAGCGGAAGTAGCCTCCGCACCGAAAACGTCAGCAGCACAACCGATCAAGCGCGGGAGATTGCGGAGGCTGCCGCGATCTGGTCCGGGGTCGGCCGCACCCCGGTATAACGTTCGAACTGTTCGGCGGCCTGCAACGCGATCACCTCCGCGCCGGTGATGACCGTGATGCCCGCGGTCCGTGCGGCCGTGATGAGCGGTGTCTCCGAGGGCAGCGCCACCACATCGAACACCACCGATGCGTTCGCGATCGCCGCGTCGTCGAACGCCTGCTGGCGTTCCTCGGGGCCTCCGGACATACCGATCGGGGTGACGTTCACCAGGATCGGCGCACGCAGTGAACCCACCTCGGGGGCGTACTCGTAGCCCAGCCGTTCGGCCAGCGCCCGGCCGGTATCGGCGTTTCGCGCCACGATGACACCGGAACCGAAGCCGCTGTCCTGGAACGCGGCGGCAACGGCACTGGCCATCCCGCCGCTGCCCCGGATGACGACGGCATCGCCGGGGTTCAGTCCGTTGCTGCGGATCAACTGTTGCACCGCAAGGTAATCGGTGTTCGATGCGCGCAGGTGACCGTCGTCGTTCACGATGGTGTTGACCGATTCGATGCCCAGGGCCGACGGCTCGACCTCGTCGACCAGGGCGAGCACATCACGCTTGAACGGCATCGACACCGAGCAGCCCCGGATACCCAGCGCGCGCACGCCACCGATCGCCGCGGTGATATCGGTGGTGGTGAAGGCCTTGTAGATGAAGTCCAGGCCCAGCTGCTCGTAGAGGTAGTTGTGGAAACGGGTGCCGATATTGCTCGGGCGGGCGGCCAGCGAGATGCACAGCCGGGTGTCTTTATTCAGTGGCGGCCGGCCGCCACTGACGTTGGGCGCCGTCATCAGCCCACCGCCCGCATCACCTGCCGGGCCATCTCATAGATGGCGCGATACCGCTGCGGGCTCACCGACACATTCGGCACATCGACCACGGTAGTCACCACGTTGAGGTCTTCGCGCTCCCAGTGCGCCCCGGCCCGATCCAGGATCGCCCGCATCGGATAGTTCTCCGACAGCACCCGTGCGGTGAACGTGCTGACTCCCCCGGCGCGCGCCGCCACCGCCAGCGCGTCCATCAAGAAAGTGCCGATACCACGCCCCTGGTAGGCATCGCCGACGATGAAGGCCACCTCGGCAGTCGTCGAATCATGCCCCAGCCGCACGAAGCGCCCGTCGGCCACCACCGGCCCGTCCGGGCCATCGGTCAGCACCCACACGAAATGGTCGACGTAGTCGACCTCGAACAGATAGGCCATCAACGACGGCGTCGGCACCCGGGTGCTCTGGAATCGGCGGTACAACGTCTCGCTGGAGAATTCCACGGGGCCGTGGATGGTGCGTTCGTTGTCTCCGGGCAACACCGGCCGCAGATACAGGACGGTGCCGTCGCGCATGGTGGCGGGAATCGGCGTGATGAAGGTCGCCAGCCGCTGCCGGGCGATGCGCACCAACCGGTCCATCAACGACCTGACCCCGTCGCCGCGCGCACCGGAAACCGGCAGGTCAAGCATGATGGCGAACGCTTCGGGTCCGCCGACCCAGCCGGTGAGCGCCCCGGTGGCCGTCACCGTCGCGGTTCTCGGCACACCGCGCAGCAGCGCGATCTCTCCGACCACCAGTCCGGGCTGCAGCGGTACCACGGTCGCTTCGCCGTCCTCGCCGATATGGGTCACCTCGGCGGTGCCGGAGCCGATCAGCAGGAAGGTGGCCGCCTGCTCGCCTTGGCGCATGAGCACGTCTCCGGCGCCGGCGGCCAGCGGCTGCAGCAGTGCCGCCAGTGGCAGCAGTTCGGCGGCCGAGCACCCGGCGAAGAACCCCAATGCGGCCAGTTCGTCGGCCCGCGCACCGGTCACACTCACCACCTCACGAGGCTACGACTTCCGGCGCGACCAGGTCCACGAACCGCGACGAAGCGCACCGGACTTTGCTGTGTGGCACGTGAGGTTAACCGCGCTAGCAGCGTTTCTACGCACTGGTCAGATATCTGTGGCAAACTCCGCGTATGACTCAAGCGCTGCGCCGCACTCGCGGTCGTCCCCGGGCAGCTAACGGTTCGGAGACCCGCGAGCGGATCGTCCGTGCGGCACGACTGGTTTTCAGCGAACTTGGCTACGACGCGGCGACGTTCCAGGCGATCGCCGAGCGCGCCGATCTGACGCGGCCGGCGATCAATCATTACTTTGCGAACAAGCGGGCGCTGTACCAAGAGGTACTCACCGCCACCAACGCCGCGCTGATCACGTCGGGGATGACCGCCGCGGCAGCCCACACCAATCTGGCCGACAGGCTCTCGGCATTCCTCAGCGGGATGATGATGGCGCACCGCGAGTACGACTCGGCGGCGGCGTTCCTCGTGACGTCGATGCTGGAGTCCCATCGCCATCCCGAGCTGAGCCAGGACAGCTACGCCCCGCGTGATGACCTGCGCAGCTTCGTCACCACCGCCGTCAGCGATGCGGTGGCCTCGGGCGAGCTCAGTGCCGCCAGCGATCCCGAGATCTTGGTGGAGATGCTTCTGGTGCTGATGTTCGGCATCGGTTTCTACGCCGGATTCGTCGGCACCGATGCCGAAGTGGCGGCCGTGGTGGACAAGGTGCAGCGGCTGCTGGCCAACGACCTTTGGACTCTGCAGGAGCCGGCCGCCAGCTGAGCGTGGTCAACCTGCGGGTTCGGTGAGCACCCGGACTGCTTCGCGCAACGGGTCCGGTGTGGTGGCGATATCGCCGATGAACGGGTGCGCCAGCTCCAGCACCAGGAACAGGTTGGTGGCCACCAACACCCCGACGATGATCACCATCGGGTAGTGCATCGCCGGCCGCTCGACCCCGTAGACGATGGCGGTGCCCAGCACCATGGCGCTGGTGATGAAGATGACCGCCCAGAGCGGCCATGGTGGTCCGTCGTCGGTGCGAGCCTGCAGGATGCGCGCCGTACGCGCTTGGCCGATCTTGTCCAGGTTGGTGAATGACGTTGCCAGAAGCGTCTTTTGGGTGTCGTTGACGGGCTGCACCTGGCCGTACGCCGTGCGCAGGTCGATCAAGGCCCGATCGGCGGCCGGTGATCGCCGATTGTTGCCCTCGGTCCATTCCGCGATGGCCGCGTTCTCGTAGGACAGTAGCGCGGACCGCACCCGGTCCCGGTCCTTCGGAGCGAAAATCGTCGCGTCCGTTGCCATCTGGACCGCGGCGGCACCCTCGGTTCGCGCGTTGCCGTCGGCGGTGTTGATCGAACCCCACATCGACGAGACGACGAAACCGATGAAGAAGGCGTACACGAATCCGATCACTCCGTAGGTGAAGCGGGTGACGTCGTTGTGCTCATCCAGGGTCAGCGCCGGGAAGCGGTGCCGGATCGCCCTGAGCACCAGCACCGCGCCCCCGGCGACGACCGCGATCAGGATGACCAGCAGCAGCCCCGCCGGGACGTGCAGCACCAGCCAGGCAGCCACCGGGTCTCCCGTCGTCATGGGTCACGCGGTTGAAAACCCTAGACGGTACGGCCTGCATCCGGCGGCGGTTTGTCCGGCCGGACCGCTACGCTGTGCGGCTGTGAAGGCGATGGCCCAACACAGCTGGGCGGCGGGCACACCCTTGGAATTGGTCGAGTTGCCGACACCCGTGCCGCGCCGGCGCGAGGTCCGGGTGCGCGTGCAGGCCATCGGCGTGAACCCGGTGGATTGGAAGATGCGCAGCCGCGGCCCGTTACGGTGGGCGGCCCGTCTGCTGGGACCCAGGCCACCGGTGATCGTGGGAGTGGACTTCGCCGGGGTGGTGGATGCGGTCGGCCCCGCGGTCACCGATCTCGCGGTGGGTGACCGGGTGGCCGGCGGCACCAACTTCGCGCGCCGGCAACGCGGCTCCTACGCCGACACGGTGCTGGTGCGCCGCGATCAGATCTGCCGGGTACCGGAATCGGTCGACAGCACGGTGGCGGCCGCCCTGCCCATCCCGGGAGTCACGGCCTGGATGTCGGTGATCGACCTGGGCCGGATCCGGCAGGTGCCGGTGGCCGAGCGTCGGGTGCTGGTGCTGGGCGCCTCCGGCGGCGTCGGCCAGTTGGTGGTGCAGATCGCCAAGCGGGAAGGTGCCCTGGTGTGCGGGGTCTGCTCGAGCGCCAATATCGACCGGGTGGCCGGGCTGGGCGCCGACGCGGTGGTCGACTACACCCGCGGCGACGCCCTGGCGCAGGCGCGGGCGCATGGCCCGTTCAGCGTCGTCGTCGACTGTGCGGGCGGTTACGCCGCCCGTCGGTGTCGGGCATTGCTGGCGCCCGGCGGCCGACACGTCATGGTGGCCGGGGACGACGCGGCCGCACTGGCGGCCAGGGTGCTCGCCCCTCGACGATCCAAGGGCATTTTGGGCAGACCCACCGGGGCCCGGCTCGCGCCGCTGATCGATGCCGTCGGCACTGGTTCGTTGCGGGTGAGCATCGCCAAGACCTTTCCGCTGACCGCCGCCGAGGAGGCACACCGGCTCAGCCGGACGGGTCGGATGACCGGGAAACTCTTACTGATCCCCGACACCGCGCCGCCCCAGGTTTCGAACGGTGCCTAGGCGGGGATTCGTAGCCGCAGACGCGCGAGCCCAGCCCGGGTGGTCTCCGCGTCAGGTTCCCCCGGTACAGACAGCTGCCGGGGGAACCGTCCCGACATTCCGGCGGCAGCTCAGTCTGAGTAGTCCGCGGTGATCCAGCGGTCCGGACGCACCAGGAAGAGCACGCTCGGACTGTCTTTCATCGCCTCGACGAACGCGCGTCCGCCGTCCTCCCCCAGATAGCGGATGGCGATGGCTTCGCGTACCTCTTGCGGCGCGGGCTCGACGGTGTCCACGACGCTGCCCTCGACGACCACGTACTGATAGGGCGGTTCCTCCCGTTGCACGACGAGGGTCACCGCGCCGGCTTGCCGGATCAGGCGGACCTTGCGCGACGCCGCGCCGGTGTTGATCCGGATGAGCCCGTCGGGCGTGTAGTCATACCAGATCGGGACACTGGCGGGCGGTCGGCCGTCGGTGGTGGCCACCGACAGCACGCCCACGTGCTTGGCGGCCAGGAACTCTTCGCGCTGCGCTTCTCCGAGAGGTCTGCTCATACCGGCGGGCAACGCCGTCGCGGACGGGAGGTATTCCCGCTGCCGATCACCGGGCCCGCAGGAAGCGCTCGTCGATGGCATCGAGCATGCGCGTCGCCTCTTCGATGCGTTCGAGCACCACCGCGATCCGGCCCGGTGGCTCCACATAACCCTTGGCCTGGCAGCGCCGCCGCCAATTCGCCTCGGCCTTGGTTATTTTCGCCGTCATGGTGGTGATCTCGTCCCGGAGTACTTCGGCGAAGAGTTCGGCTTGGGCCCGCTCGGACGGTTGGGTGAGCCGGCGGACCACGCCATCGTCGAGGGTCACGTCCACGCCCTACTTCGGGAAGGTCAGCGGATCGTCGATCGGCCAGCCGGCCGCCAGCAGCCGGCGCTCCACGCGCTGGACGTCCTCATGGGAGGGCAGTTCGTCGGTCAGCTTGGTGATGGCCACCCGGACGTCGGTGCCGTGGGCGGGCCTGCTTCCCGTTGCGATCAATTGAGTTGTCAGCGAGAGCACTTCGTCCTCGGTGAGCCGCCGCCGCAGCACAGCGACCAGCGGGATGTAGTCATCGGCCGGGATGCCGTCGGGATAACCGGCCCGCAGGAAGGCCAGTATCCGGGCCAGCACATCCGACAGCGCCACTGTTCCCCCTCGGCCCCCCGGCCATGTCAGCGTTTATTCCTTGGTAGTCGGTAGGGCGGCCGCGGAGCAAGGCGTTTCACCGTCCGGTCAGACCACATTTACGAGGTGTTCACCACCTTCAGCTTCCGCAGCGACCAGCCACTACTGTGTGACAATGCGCACCGGATTCCAGGATCAGCTCGACGGGCTGACCCAGACGCTCAGCGATATGTGCGGGCTGGCCGGCGCGGCCATGGAGCGGGCGACACAAGCTCTCCTGCAGGCGGACCTCGTCACCGCCGAGCAGGTGATCAGCGATCACGAACACCTGGCGGCGCTGCGCACCCAAGCCGAGGAAGCGGCGTTCATCCTGCTCGCGCTGCAGGCGCCCGTCGCCAGCGATCTGCGTCTGGTCGTCGGGTCGATGCAGAGCGTCGCCGACTCCGAACGGATGGGCGGCCTGGCGCTGCACGTGGCCAAGATCGCGCGCCGTCGCCACCCAGAGCACGCCGTACCCGAGGAGGTCGACGGCTACTTCGCCGAAATGGGCCGTATCGCAGTCGAACTCAGCGCCTGCGCGCAAGAAGTGGTGCTGTCCCGCGATCCGGAGAAGGCGGCCCAGATCAGCCGCGACGACGAGGCGATGGACCAGCTGCACAAGCACCTGTTCACGGTGCTGATGGACCGGCAGTGGGACCACGGTGTCGCCAGCGCGGTGGACATCACGTTGTTGGGCCGGTTCTACGAACGGTTCGCCGACCATGCCGTGGAGATCGGGCGGCGGGTCATCTTTCAGGTGACTGGGGAGATCCCGGAGGGGTGAGCAGCTCAGCCCTGGTCGACTCATCCAGATAACACCGTGAGGTGGAGCCGGGCGACGGTTCGCAGAGCTTGTGCCGGGTCGGCGCCTTCGAATACTGCGGCATGTATTCCGCGCATCGCTCCGGTGATCAGCTTGGCTGCTGCCGCGATGTCGGTATCGGGGTCGATGGTGGCGGCGCGTGCCGACATACCGAGCAGTTGCGCGACCGCCTGCTCGAAGGTGTCGTGCCAACGCAAGGCGAAGCTGTCCGACCTCGGCACTCCGAGGTCGCGAAACAGGACGTGGGCGGACGGCGTGGCATAGATGGCCTCGGCTGACAGTCGGAGGAACAAACTCAACTGCAGCAACGGCTCGGATGGCCATTGGACGCCCTGGTACCGCTGCCCCATCGCCTCGACCAAGACCGTCGCCGCGTTGTCGATCGCCGCCCGGAAGAGTTCACGTTTGCTCTCGAAACGATGGAAGGCGGTCCGCAGCGCCACGCCGGAAAACCGGGCCACCTCTTCGACCGTGATCTGGCTGTAGTCGTGATCTCGCAGCAGCGATTGCGTGGCGTGCAGCAAACGGACATCCGTCGCGGTGGACTCGGCGGCACCATCGGACGCTTCGTGAACCCACCGATACAGCGTGGCCGGATGTACCCCCAACTCGCGCGCAACGGCCGATGCGCGCTGACCGCCGAGGACACGCTTAACCGCGGCCTGACGCTCGGGGTCGCTCCGGCGCGCCTTGGAACCCATCCGCAGATCGTACGCGGTATTGCATCATTTGCACTCTATATGCAATAGTCGCATTTAGTTGTACGCACCTCGGCAGTACATGCGGCCGCCACCCAACCGTGGGAGAGGTATCGATGGTCAAGCAGTTCAGCGCTTCGCGAGCCCTGGTAACCGGTGCCAGCTCGGGCATTGGCAAGGCCTTCGCCCACGCGCTCGCGACGCGCGGCTGTGACCTCGTGTTGGTGGCCCGCCGACAGGATCGGCTCGACGTGCTCGCAGACCAGCTCCAGGAAACCCATGGGATCGACTGCGCCCGTGTCCCTTTCGACTTAGCCGCGGAGGAACCCGGAAGCCGGTTGCGCCAACTCGTCGAAGGCGATATCGACCTCGTCGTCAACAATGCCGGATTCGCCACCCAGGGGCCATTTCTCGACGGCGATGCAAGGGACTACGCGCGGGTGCTGGCCGTCGACATCGCAGCCGTCGTCGACATCTGCCATGCGTTTCTGCCCGCGATGATCCAGCGTCGGCACGGTGCCATCGTGAACATCTGCAGCACCACCGCCTATCAACCGGTACCTTCCCTGGCCTTGTATGCGGCGTCGAAGTCATTTGTGCTCAGCTTCAGCCAATCCTTGTGGTACGAAGCAAAACCACACGGGGTCAAGGTGTTTTCCTTCGCACCAGGCCCCACCCACACCGAGTTTTTCGACGTGATCGGCGAAACCGCCACGGTGGTGGGCCGATTACAGACCGCCGACCAGGTCGCTGCCGCCGGATTGCGCGCACTCGATCGCCGCCATACTCCGCCCTCCGCCGTCTCGGGCGTCGGCAATACGGTGTCCGCGGCACTGGCACGACTGGTTCCCCGGCGCGTGCTCATGCCGATGCTAGCGCGTTCGCTGCAACCGCTACAGGGTCGACATGATCCCATCCGTTGATGGGCGGAGTCGACCAATTGCATTGCACATCAACGTACTCCACGCTCTGAGAGAGGAGCAGACATGATTCTGGTTACCAGCGCAGCAGGCGGTGTCGGACGCCCGCTGGTTCGCGGTCTCGTCGCCAATGATCGCAAGGTGCGGGCTTTCGTCAAGAACGACGACCAGGCACGACGGTCGAAAGCCGACGGCGCCGCCGAAGTCGTGATCGGAGACCTCCGACGACCCGGCGACCTCGAGTCAGCCCTAGCTGGCGTAGGACAGATCTATCACGCCGCCCCGACCCAGCTCATCGACGAACTTCCCGTGGTCGAACGCCTGATCGCCGCAGCCCAGTCCGAACGGCTGACGCACATCGTCTTCCACTCGGTCATCCATCCCGATATCGCCGAACTTCCTCATCATCGCCAAAAGCTCTTGGCGGAAGCGGCGTTACGTGAATCCGGCCTGCCCGTGACGGTACTTCGACCGTCGCACTACATGCAGAACGTCCTGGATTTTTGGGAGTTCTTCGGCGCGGGCCTGCTCCCGTATCCCACCTCGCCGGAGAGCCGGATGGGAGTGGTCGACGTCGAGGACATCGCTGCCGCGGCGGCCAACGTGCTGACTCACCCCGAAGGGCACATCGGCCAGACGTATGACCTCTCTACCGTCGAACTCGACCGTCATGAGATGGCCCGGATCTGGAGCCGAGTGCTTGGTCATCCCATGACTGCCGTCCGGCTGCCCCCGGAGTCGTTGACCAACCCTTTGCTGGCCGTCGGACCATTGGGCGCGGCAATCGGACGGTCACTGGTGTCGACCAGACTTCGTTCCGGCGCCTCCATCATTCGTGGGCTCCGGACCGCACCGAATGTCCGTGGCTTCCGTAGTTGGCCAGCAGACGCTCAGGACACCTACGTCCGGATGATGAAGTACTACGACGTGCACGGACTGCCCGCCGGTAACTTCGCCGATCTGCCGAAGGTATTGCCGCGACCGGCCAACAGCTACGAACAGTTCGCACGCCGTATCGCCACAACCCACGGGGTCGGCACGGCCTGACGATACGTCTGATCACGGTGAGGCGGTGAAGATGCCTGCGGTCTCAACTGTGTCGGCCGTCCGGCCGGGCGCACGCTGGCCGGCCCAGTAGAGATTGGTATGTGCGATGACATCCTTGGGCGCCGGCGCCCCCTGTGCCCGCAGGTCTTCAGTGGTGTGCGCGTCGCTGACCAGTGTCACGTCGTAGCCCCTGACGAGGGCGCCGTGCAGCGTGGAGCGAATGCAGAAATCGGTGGCCGCCCCGAGGATCACCACGTGTCCGACGGCAAGGCCTGACAACGTGACCTCGAGCTCCGTGGCCTCGAAAGCATCGCCATAGTGTTTGTCTATCAAGGGTTCTGAGTTCTGCGGCCGCAATTCGGAGACGATTTCCCAGCCGGCGGTGCCCGCCGGAAGGTCGTCGTCGGAATGCCGAATCCAGATCACAGCGACGCGCTGACGCCGTGCACGCTCGACGACGACGGCGATGTTGCGGACCACCGCGTCACGCTGGTACGCCTGCGCAACCACGTCATTCTGGACGTCAATGACGAGCAAGGCAGTATTGGGCCGGCCGGTCAGAATGGTCACAGCCACATGATGCACCTGGTGGGCAGACATCGCCCGCCCGGCTGGCGATAGGGCCTGCCGTCTAATCCGCAGCCAGGCTCAGGGCCACGACGGGGCAGACCTCGGCTGCCGCTGTGGCTTGCTCGGCCAAGTCGCTAGCGATCGGCTCGGATGTCTGAAGGATCGCGATGCCTTCGTCATCGAGGTCGAAGAGGTCGGGGGCTGCGGCCACGCATTGACCATGGCCTTCGCATCGGTCCCGGTCGATCATGATCCTCATGGGCTTGCTCTCCTCGCGGCAGGTATCCGGGGCTGTGCTGTGACGATCACATGGTGGGCGCCGCGTCGTCAATACTTTTTGACGAAATCCTCATTATTGAGAAAAACGGCATCAGCGCAGGCCGGTGAGGCGCGCAGTGCCGACCGACGATCAGTCGGAGCTCTGCTCAGATGTACTGGGCGCGAGCGGGACTGGCCACTCATCCGGCGAATCGCGCAACGAGGAGATGTCAGGCAGGGGCTTCTGGCAGAGCGCTTTTGCCTGCTTGGGCGTCATGCCGAGCGTCCGCAGCAGCCGCTCGGTCACCTCGTCGACGGTGACCTCGGTGTCACGTTCGGGCCGCTCCCTCAGCAAGGTGGCCAGGCCGACGAACATGCCTCCGGCGATGGCCAGGCCCAGTTCGGCATCCGCGATGGTGAAACGCCCTCGGTCGATCGCCGCAGCAATGTCGCGTAGCGCTCGCGGTGACAATCCACGATCCGAGAGGATCAGTGAGTCTCCATGAGCGAGCAGCAGCGCCGCCTCTTGGGGCCGGTAGCGGAACAGTCGCCCACTCAACCGATAGTTGGCGGCGAAGGCCTCGGCGGGGTCGGCAATGGAACTGGTGAAACTGTCGAGCAGTGCGCCGAGGTCATCGAGGGCATCGGCCAGAGCCGCTTCGAACAACTCCTCCTTGGTCGAGAAGTGGTTGTAGAAGGACCCCATACCGACGTCAGCCGCCTGGGTGATCTCCATGATCGGCACATTCAGTTTGCCGTGCGCGATAAAGCCTTGGGCCGCACGCACCAACGCGTTGCGGGTGCGCAGCTTCCGTCGCTCCAAGCGGTTGACCCGCGCGTCCGCCGAAGTGGCGCCGCTGCGCTCAGGCAGATCCATGGCGCGATCTTACCAGTGACGATCACTTCTGAGTATTTCGTCAAAACACTTGACTGATGATTCCCACGCATGTGACGATTTCCTCAGATACGTGAGTCGTCGCGCGCAGCGACCTCCGCGGCGACAACGAACTCAACCTCTACCGCCTCATCGACATACTGAAAGTTGCTGCCAAGTGATCATTTCCGTGCTGCGCACGAAAGACGACGACGGTGCCCTCGACCTGGGCACGCAGCGGTTGGTGGTGCGACACGCATGAGTACAGACATGCTGTGGCCTGATGCTCGATCGCCACACGACCTCACGGTCATCGAACAGGTTCCACTGGAAAGCCGTGGGCTTCCCGCCTCCACCTATGACGTTGTCCTGCGCGCCGGGCGGTTGTGGCCGGACCGCACCGCGCTCACCGTCCTGCCCAACGGAGCCGACTATCTGAGCAGTGCGACCCGCACGTTCGGCCAACTGGCTGCGGACGTGACACGGACGGCAAAAGCTCTGCGGCACTGCGGCATCCAGCGCGCCGATGCGGTGCTGCTGATCAGCCCCAACTGCGATGAACTGATCACCGCCACGCTGGCGGCCCAGGCCGCCGGGATCGCGGTGCCGATCAATGGGTCGTTGTCCGGCGAGCACGTGGCCGAGCTCGCTCGCCTCTCGGGTGCCCGCGTATTGATCACCGCTGCACCCGATCTGGACCCCGCTGGGGTCCAACGCGCCGCAGCGCTGGTCGAAGCAGGCCTGATCGACACCGTCTTGCTGCTCCGTCCCACCCTGGCAGCCGGCGCACCAGGCCCGCTTCCGGTCCTGTCCGGCGCCACTGTTGCCTATCTGTCGGCCCTGGCCGGCGAACACGATGACCAACCACTCGAGGGTGCACCGGCCGATTCGGCCCAGTTGGCCGCGCTGTTTCACACCGGGGGCACCACCGGCACACCGAAGCTGGCCGCCCATACCCACGGCAACGAAGTCGCCGACGCATGGATGGTCGCCGTCGGCGCCGACCTTGACGACGATGCCGTCGTCTTCGCGGCCCTGCCGCTGTTTCACGTCAACGCCCTGATCGTCACCCTGCTGGCCCCACTGTTACGCGGACAGCCCGTCGTGTGGGCCGGGCCGCTGGGCTACCGCGACATGAGTCTGTACCAGAACTTTTGGCGCATCGTCGAGCACTACCGACTCGCGGCGATGAGCGCCGTGCCGACCGTCTACGCGGTGCTGGCCCAGATCCCGGTCGACGCCGACATCTCCACACTGACCTCTGCGGTGTCAGGGGCTTCGGCGCTGCCGGACACCGTGCGCCTGGACTTCCACAACGCCACCGGAGTGAACCTGGTCGAAGGGTACGGGCTCACGGAGGCGACCTGTGCCAGTGCCCGCAGCTTCCCCGATCACCCTCGCCCCGGTGCGGTCGGACAACGTATGCCCTACCAGCAGCTCAAAATCGTCGAAGTCGGCGACGACGGCGCCTGGCAGGAGGTTCCGGCCGGTCAGGTCGGCACGCTGGCCATCAGTGGACCCACCGTGTTCCCCGGCTATGTCACCGGTCGCACGGCTGACGGCTATCTGCTCGACGGTCGTGGCGCCCTGCGCGACGGCTGGCTGGACACCGGTGATCTGGCCGTCGTCGACGACGACGGCTTCGTCTACCTGGCCGGGCGGGCCAAAGACCTCATCATCCGCGGCGGCCACAACATCGACCCCGCCGTGATCGAGGACGCGCTCCTGGCTCATCCCGATGTCACCGCCGCCGCCGCAGTGGCCCGCCCCGACGCCCATTCCGGTGAAGTCCCCGTCGGATTCGTCGCCCTACGTCCAGGCGCCACCGTCACCGGTGACGACTTGACCGCCTTCGCCGCCGAGCGGATCAGCGAACGCGCCGCGATCCCCAAGACGGTCACCGTCATCGACGCCATACCGGTCACCGACGTGGGCAAGCCCTACAAAGTGCCGTTGCGCGCCACCGCCGCCGAACACGCGCTCATCGACGCCCTTGCCGCGCAGCCCGGTGTGGTGCACATCGTCGGGAAAGTCAACGCCGGAATACCCACCGTCACACTCACCCTCGCAGCCGACGCCGACCGCTCCGCGGTGGAACGCGTGGTGAAGTCTTTCGCGGTCAACCATGAGATCCACCCCGAATAGGAACCATCCGCGTGTTTCGTCGACCCTCTGATATGCCGGTCTATCGCCGCGACATCTACTCCCGCGCAGCCATACTCGACCCGTACCCCCATTACCGCGCGATGCGCGAACTGGGGTCGGTGGTGTGGCTGGCCCGCCATCGCCTCTACGCCCTGCCGCGCTATCGCGAATGCAAAGCCATCCTGCGCGATGATGGCCTGTTCCTCTCGGGGCACGGCGTCGCAGCCAACCCACTGGCCAACCGGCTCTCCCGCGGCACCACCCTCAACAGCGACGGAGCCGACCACGACCGCCGCCGCAAACTCGTCGCCCACCGACTGATGCCACGGGCGCTGCGCACCCTGTCCGACGATGTCGACGCCCGAGCGCGCAGCATTGTCGAGGCTGCCGTTTCACGGCAGACGGTCGACGCGGTCGCCGACCTCGCCGCCGCCCTTCCGCTGGCGGTCGTACCCGATCTCGTGGGGTGGCCGCGCGACCAACGCGAGCGGTTACTCGACTGGGGCGCAGCAACTTTCGATATCCTCGGACCGCCGAACCTGCAGGCGCTTCGGGCGGTGCCGCGCAGTGTGCAGATGCTGCGGTTTGCCCGCCGCGTCGTGCGTGAACGCGACGTGCTGCCCGGCAGCATGGCCCATGAACTCCTGACCGCCGTCGACGAGGGTCACCTCGGCGCCGAGGAAGTCCCACCGCTGCTCATCGACTACATCGCCCCGTCACTGGACACGACGATCAGCGCGATCTCCAGCGCCCTGTACTTGTTCGCCACCCATCCCGAACAGTGGCAGCTGCTCAGAGACGATCCCTCGTTGCTACCCAATGCCATCAACGAAGTGGTGCGCTACGAGTCACCACTGCGGGCATTCACCCGCAAGACGGCACAGGCGAGCATCATCGCCGACGTGCCTCTTCCGGCGGGTGCCCGAGTGCTGGTGCTCTACGCCTCGGCCAACCGTGACGAACGCGAATGGGACGCCCCCGACACGTTCGACATCCGCAACGACGCCGGCCGTCACGTCGGGTTCGGCAGCGGGACGCACGCCTGCGCCGGACAAGGACTTGCCCGATTGGAGACCACGGCGATGCTCAAAGCGCTGATCGAGCGCGTCGAGCGCATCGAGGTCACCGGTGAACCAACCTGGGGCATCAACAACATCATCCATCGCCACGATCAGCTGCCGATCCGGCTCATCGCGGCCTGACGTGACATGCGGGGTAACCGACCCGCTCCTCACCCAGCCGACAGTCGTCTGCACCGGCAGCCACAACGAAAGGATCGCGCCCATGTCTGAGGCGGAGGTCTACGACATCATCATCGTCGGGTTCGGTCCGTCCGGAGCCGCGGCGGCCAATGCCGCCGGAGCGCTGGGGCTGCGTACGCTCGTCGTCGAACGCGACCTCGCGATCTTCGACCGACAGCGCGCCATCGCGCTCGACGACGAAGCGCTGCGCGTGATAAGGGATCTCGGCCTGATCGACGAGGTCACCGCGCACATGCACCTCGGCGTCACGGCACGGTTCGTGGGCGTCGATGGAAAGCCGTTCCTGGCCACCCCGTCCGCGCCGACGAGCTACACCGGATATCCACTGGCCAACTTCTTCCACCAACCCGCCCTCGAACACGCACTGCGCGAAGGACTCCTGCGCTTCCCCAACGTCGAGGTCAGAGCGGGGTGGACCGCGTCCCTGGTCGGGCAGGGCGCACACGCGGTGACGTTGCAGTTGACCCACGAACAGCAACAGGCGGTGAATGTCAGCGGTCGTTACGTTCTGGCCTGTGACGGCGGCAGCAGCCCGTTGCGTAAGCAGCTCGGCATCCCGTTCGCCGGCACCTCGTATGCCGAGCAGTGGATGGATGTGCAAGCGCGTGTGAAACGTCCGCTGCACCGTTCACCGCACTTCGACTTCGTGTGCTCCCCGCAACGCCCCGGCGTCAGATGCCCCTGCCCCGGCGGCTACTACCGGTGGGAATGGCGGATCAACCCGGGTGAAGACGCCGACGCCATGCTGAGCCAGGACAACATCTGGCGCATGCTCGCCGCCGAAGGAGTCACCCCCGACGACATCGAGATCGCACGGACCTGGTGCTACACCTTCCATGTACGTAAGGCCCAGCGGTGGCGGGTCGGACGAGTTCTCCTGCTCGGTGACGCCGCTCATGTCATGCCTCCCTTTGCCGGCCAAGGCATTTCGGGTGCCTTCCGCGATGCCGCCAACGTGGTGTGGAAGGTCGACGCCGTGATCCGCGGCCGGGCCGGCGACGCCCTGCTCGACACGTATCAAACCGAGCGCGAACCCCACCACGACGCCATGACGCGGCGGGCTGTCACGTTCGGAAAGATCGTCATGACCCAACGCCCATCGGTGGCCTGGCTACGCGACAAGGTGTTGCGGGCGGCAACCCGGATCCCCGGGGTGATGACGGCGCTGGTGCGCCGTGTCGGGGCACCGACCCCGCTGGGACCGGGATGTCTGCCACCACAAGACAAAAGCGGTATGGTCGGCTACCTCGTCCCGCCGGCCCGGGTTGCACTGCCCGGCGCACGGTCCGTGTACATCGATGACGCCCTCGGGAACGGGTGGGCGATCCTCGGTCTGGACGCCGACCCGCGAGCCACCATGACCGAAAGCACAGTGCAAGCATGGGATCGCTTCGGCGCCAGATTCCTGACGATCCGGCCCGGGACGTCAGTGGTCGAGGGTAACGAACTGGGCGACCCAGCCGGACAACTATGGGACGCTATGGTCGCCCGCGGCGTGAACTATCTCGTCGTGCGGCCGGACCGATACGTCTACGCCGCAACAGAATACGGCCGTGAGATCGGCATGCCGATGTTCGCGCAGCCTGAACACTGCGGGAGCACTCCCGTCAGCATTCTCAACCGGCCGGTCGGCTAGCCGTGGTGGAGATAAGAACGGCCTACCTCACCGTGTCGGCGGTGTACGCGCTGCTGTGCCTGATACCGGCAGCAATGAAGCTGAGCGGCACAGACAAGATGCGGACCGCCGCGCAGCACTTCGCCATCCCCTGGGCGCGCTACCGGCTGATCGGAGTTCTCGAACTGGCCGCCGCCGCGGCCGCGGTCTTCGGCGTCTTCTGGCCACCGGCCGGACTTCTCGCGGCGGTCGGCATGAGCGTTCTGTTGATCGGCGCGGTGGTCTTTCACCGCCGCGCCGGGGACAGCATCCGCGACTACGCCGCCGCCCTGATATTCCTGGCCGCTTCCGCGGGCTACCTCGCCGTATGGGTGAGCGCCGCGCCGCAACTATGACAGCCGGATCGTCTGCTTCAGGAGCCATCGTGACCATAATGACCCGCATGCCCACCGCGATCGGCCTCGCCCGTGCCGCGATCGGGGTGGGCTACATGATCGCGCCCACCCGCGCGCACACCACACTGGCCGGTCGTGACGCCGCACTGCCCACCACCCGCGCGGCCAGTCGCACGTTCGGGATCCGCGAGATTTACGTCGGCGGCAGTGTCGTCGCAGCGCAGGCATGGGCGCCGCGCGCCGTTGTCCCCCTTCTGCTCGCCGGCGTCGTCATCGATGCGTGGGACACCGCGGCGTTCGCGATGACCGCTGAGCTGCCGGACGGGATGCGCCGCGCCGGTGTCGCGGTCGCCGGCGGATTCACCATCGGCGGAATCGCTGCCGTGATTTGCGTTGGCGGCAAGCATCTTTCTAGTCGGATCTTCTTCGACGCTCCTTGTCCCGGTACATCTGTTCATCGGCAGCGACCAGCGGATCGTCTGCGCCCGAGGCGATACCGGCGCTGAAACCAATCGTCGATCCGGTTTGCGCCCAGCGTTGTCGCAGCTGAGCACATACGGCGTGCGCTTCATCGTGGTCAGCACCGACGAGGAGGAGCAGGAATTCATCACCGCCGATCCGGAAGATGACGTCTCCATCGCGAATACAGGCGCGAAGAGCGTCTGCGAAACTGACGAGCACAGCATCGCCGGCTTCGTGCCCAAGTCGGTCGTTGTACTGCTTGAAGTTGTCGAGATCGATCAGCACGACCATGGCATCGTGCGCGTGGGCCGATAACTGGGCCGCCAAGGTAGTCCGATTGAGCAGCTGGGTCAGCGGGTCAGTCGAAGCCATGGCGCGAAGGAGTTCACTTTGGCGCTTCAAGCGTGCGACCAGCCTGGCCGGGACCTCGGCGATGAGCACCCACATGACAGCTGCGGCAACAACGCTGGGGAGTGCGGCAGGAAGAGTCTTCTGGCCTCCGACGACAAAGGCGGCCACCGCGAGTGGAAGCAGCTTTACCGAACTGCCTGGAGCGTGCGTGAGACCGGTGAAAGCGAACGCGATGGTGATGGTTCCGGGGAGGGCACGGGTGACAGCTGGCTCAACAATCCCAACACCGAGCGTCATCACCATAGCTGCGACAGGCCAGGCCCACAGCAGCTTCTCCCGCCTCTGCCAGCCCGCGAACCAGCCGACGCACGCGGCCACCGCGCACACCGTCGCCGCCGCGCTGAGTACTGCAAAAAGTGCAAAGTTGAGGTTGCCATGATCGAGGTAGAGGCCAGCCGTGCCGTAGAGGCCGAGCATGGCGATAACGCCGATCAGGCCAAATCCGTGCCAGACCGCCGCCGAATCCCGCCAGTCGCCGCCATCGGGCATTGCTGGAGTGTATTTGAGAGCTTGCGCCAGGCGAGTGTGCGCCAGCTGTATGACGTGAAAAGTCCCGCTGCGGCCGTCGGCCGTTTTACCGGGGTGGCGGCCGGCCCCGCCAACTACCAAACAGTGCACCTGAACTGCTCAAACTCTGTGGGCCTGAGGGGAGAACTGCCGAACCCTGATACCGCCGATCGAATCCGACGTCTATGCAGGTCAGACATTGATCAAGCGTGTACGGCAGACCCACGCGCCGGATGGTGGTCGTTGTCCATGACGATCTCGTGACTGTGCTCACCCATTCAGCCTCCGCCGACGCACTTCGATTAACCGCCGCCCCTAGGTAGACGGCGTGGGCACTAGCGATCTCGGACAGCTGCGAGCTCGCGGAGGAGCCCTCTGCTGGACCAGTTCTGCTGGTTGAGATGGTCGAGCATGGCGGTCTCTGCTGAACCGGGATTGCGTCGCACGCCGACGAGGACGGGCTCGGGACGTCCGTGACGCCCAGGCCCTGCGCCACGAGGCGCACCGCGGTGGAGATTTGTGACGCTCGGGCTACCGTGTGCGGGCTCAGGCCGGCGCCGGCGAACAAGCGGGCGTCGATGCCAGGTAGTCGAGTCTCAGATCTGGAGAACCTAGATCAATCGCATTCTGCCTCAAGGCGAATGGACCGGATTCAAGCGGCGGATGCACCGGCTGTGCGTCGGGTGAGCAGTTCGCTGACGGTGACAAATCGGTAGCCATCGGACTGCAACCGGTCGATGATCTGCGGGACCGCGGCGCGTGATGCTGCGCGGCTTTCCAGCATGACGTGCAGCAGGATGATCGAGCCGGGGCGGACATTTTCTACGGTGTCCTGCACGATCTGGTCGGTGTTCGGAGTGCCGGCCGAATCTGGTTCCAGATCCCATGTGATCGTGATCCGTCCGTGTTCGGCGAGGTAATGCGGAAGTGCCCACAGTTTCTTGCCGTACGGCGGCCGAAACGTCACCGGCCCGCGATAACCCGTTCGCGCGATGGCTTCGTCAGTGCGCTCGATCTCGTCGGCGACGGTCTCATCCGAAACGAACATCATTCGGCGGTGGGTGTAGGTGTGATTGCCGATCTCGTGACCCGCACGCGCAATCGCTGCACCTTGGTCGGGGCGCCGGTCCAGATCGGCACCGTTGAGGTAGAACGTCGCCGGGATATCGGCCGTGGCCAGCATGTCGAGAACTTCCGGCGTCCACTCAGTGGGGCCGTCGTCAAAAGTCAGTGCCACCACCTTGCCGGAAGTGTCCACCCGGTTGACGATCTCACCGGCCAGTTGGAAGGTCCGCGATTTGGACAAGGTGTAGCTGGCAAAAGTGACCGTGAGCAGCACCACTAGCGCGAGAGACGTTCCGATAGCCCATTTCCGCACGAGATCCGTGTCTACCAGAACAACGACACCCTGATCTTGATTGCGAATCGCAGACGATGAGGGCGGGAGGTTCGCCACGCCTCACCTTGCGCTTGTTCAACTATGTCGCTTGCGCGAGCCAGATGGTTCGTTGCCCGCACGTGGGGTCCGTGACGACGTGAGCAACGACGTCGAAGCCGTTGTCGCCGAGTAGTGCGCGGTATTCGGAAGGGCTGAGGCTGGCATGGTAGAGAGCGCCGCTTTGATAGCTGCCGATCTGTTCGCCGGCCGAGGGACCACTATTAAACAGGAGCACTGCACCGGGGGCCGCATGTCGCGCGAAGATCGGGAACATGCGCCGCTGATGATGCTGGGAGAGGTGAAACAGACTGTCCCAAGCGATGATTCCATCAAATCGACGGCCCAGAGCCAGCGCGCGCATATCGGCCACCTCCCATCGGTGCTCCGGGAAACGCGATGAGCTCAGCTCGATCATCGCGCTCGACCCGTCGACCCCGTGGACCTGACACCCCTGTTGGATCAGGTACGCGCCAATGGGCACCGCCGTTCCGCACCCCACATCCAGGACGGCGCGACGCTGACCAGGCAGGGCCGCAACAAACTGATCCAGCCACGCACGTTCGACCAGCCGGTCACCGCGGTCGCGCAACCAGCTCTCGGCATGACGGTCATACAACGCGATGACGCGATCGGCGTCGGGATGCTCGTCCACCACATCTCCAGTATTGCGATGTTGGGCCGCGAAGTAGCGGAGTCGCCGCGGTGCACGATGAACCCGCGCTTGCCCCTACTGGCGAGCTGCTCACCTCAGTTGTGCGATTCCCTGACTCACTGACGGTGCCATTGGCAACTTCAGTGAATACACCATCTGATCTGGGCTCGTGACAGAGCAACTGCCCGTAGGGAGTGTCCAGTACCGGCATCGCGAAGCGAAAGCCCTACCAACGGCGGCATGGTTTCGATCGTGGGACCTTAGGTGCCGAAAGAGTGGAGGTAATCGGAAGAAACTCGAACCTTGCGCATCCGTCAAATAAATGGTCTGAACTGCAGAAACGCATCGACGAATCTTTGCCTCGTCAACCACTATTGTATCAAGACAAGCCAAAATCACGAACCAAGCGCTTCCTGAGCCCCAACGACACCACCGACATCACAGCTCGCTACGAAGCAGGCGAGACCACCCAACATATCGCCTCCCACTACAGCATCTCCAAAACCAGGGTTGCTGACGTGCTTCGTGAGCAAGGCATTACCATTCGCCGCCAAGGCCTGACTACAGAGCAAGTCACCGAAGCAGCCACCCTCTACGCCGCCGGACAGTCACTTGCCCAGGTCGGTGCGAGGTTCGGTGTGTCGCACACGACTGTCGCCGCTGAACTTCGAAAGCAAGGCATCCAGTTGCGGTCGAGACCAGGGTGGAGTTGACCCGGTGCTCGAAGGGCAGAAACAGCTTCGGTTACTCGGTGGGTGGCGCTAGGTCTATCTCGGTCGAGGCCGGCTGCTCGGTCGTGGCACGGCAGGCAGCTTGCAATGTCTCCGCAGCTTTTTTGCCGCCGACAACCTTGCTCAGACTTTCGAGGTCCGCGTCTACAACCTCTTGGAGATCCGTCAGACCCAGATTTTTCATCGCGAGTAGCTGTTGCCGACTCAGACCGAGCCCCAGGCGCGCCAAGTCGATCAGGTCTGGCGGAATGCCAAATTCAAGGCGGGTGATCGTCCTGCTGACCAGAGTCTGAACGTCGCTGGCGTTGTCTGGATACAGCTCAGCCAAGACGGCGCCAACTGCAGGCAGTAGGTCCCGCGTCCGGTCAGCCACAGTGCGGACGACGCCCGCCATCGCGGGTCGGCCCCAAACGTGCTGGTTCAGACTGGCTTCCAATGTGGACATTTCAACGCCGTTGATGAAATAGATCGCCGACATCGCTTTCTTCGCGCGGCGCACAACCGTCGCCGTATCGCGGGCTGTCTGCTGAAGCGCTCGCAGAGGCACTCGGTCAACCTCTTGCCTCGCAAGGGTGCCTGGCCAGATCTGCGGTTCGGGGTTGTTCTTTCGACCACTGATCGGGATGTACATGCCATCCACTTCTACCGTCAGCTGAGCTGCCGCAATGATTGTCGTGCTCTTCAGGCCCGCGATATCTACGCCAGAGAGGGCAGATGAGAGCCGGATGATCGAGTCAACATGGACTCCTGACTCACCAGCAAAGCGACCGAGCGACGTGAGCCGGTACCCATCGGCGTCAGCTTCGATCAATCGTGCATCGACGAGCTGATCGAACCCATAAGTCAGCTGGTCTCGGGTCCATTGCTGGCCGCCACCTTCTCGCGCTTGCTGCGCAGCGAGGCTAGAATCCAGGAAGCCGATGACATCATCGTCGGTGACGGATTGGCCACTCTCACCTTGGAATTGGGCAACCACCCTAAGCATTAGGGTTCGAGGATCACCATCTGGAACCAACTGAGATCGCAACGGCTCCAGGTCGCCGTGAACGTAATTGCGCCATGCGTTCGCCGTGCCCAGCGTGTCGTTCGGAATCAGATACGACTCACCGTTCGTGGAGAATCCGAGCCGACCAGCTCGACCCACCATGTTCTTGTACTCGGCCACGGTGTACGGGGTTGGTGTCGGGCCAGGATGGGTCAGACCAACGATGACGACAGCTTCAGCCGGTGTGTTGACGCCCATCGCGAGCGTAGTCGTACCAACGATGACGTTCAGCCCCGAGTCCGGGTCTCGAAAGGCGCTCTCGATTGCTTGCCTCTCGGTCCGATCGAGATCCGCAGTGTGCAGCGCAACACCCTGGGACAACGTGCGTCGCAATGTTTCTGTACTGGCGGAGGCTTCGCCGCTGCTCATCGCCTCCAACACCGATGTCGCGGGCGGCAGTCCGAGTGCAGCGGACAGGTACACGGCGCACCCTGCAACTTCGCCCTTGGTCTCGCGGAAGACGATGACCTTCTTGCCTTCGCCGACGAGTCGCTTCACCAAGGGAATAACGATGCTACGGCTGCCCTCGTGATAGATCGGTTGAATGAAGGCTGGGGTGTTGCCCTCCGAACCGTCCGCCGCCACAAATTGCAGGACACCGGAACGCCCAATCACGCCCTCCCGCAGATCAACCGGCCGCGTCGTGGAGTGCAGATGTCCACCGCCGATCCACCTGTCAAGACCACCAAGATCTCCCACGACGGCAGAGAGGGTAATGATCTGCGGTGAGCCAACGAGGCCACGCCGATTGTTGAGCAACGTCATCAGGAACTCCAGATTGGAGCCGCGATTTCGGTCTGTTAGCGTCTGTGCCTCGTCGATGACGACGACCGAAATCGAATCGAGGATGTGCGGGTTAGCGAGCGCAAGGTGCGTCAGCTTCTCGTAGGTGAGCAATGCGAAATCGTATTGGCCGCGCTGGAATTCAGATACCTGATCGCTGTAGTCGCCCGTTGCCCTGATGGTCTTAATACCAAGCGGCCCGTAGGCACGGGTGAACTGCTCGTACTTGTCGTTGACCAATGCCTTCATCGGCAGGAGGAAGACCGTGCGACCCCGCGACGCCGCAGCTTTGATCGCAGCCAGCTCGCCAATCATCGTCTTGCCCGAAGATGTTGGAGCTGTGACTACCAGGTTCTTGCCGTCGAGCACGCCGTGGTCGTTGATGGCTCGTAGCTGCAGGTCGTTCAATTGGCTGATACTGCCGGACCAAACGTCGAGCACCTCTTGCGGAAGCCCGTAGGCGAGAAGGGATGCTGGGTTACTCGTCGCCGGCTGACGTACCCGATCCGGGAAGAGCGCTCCGTACTGCGATCCCGCAGTGAACGTTGGCCAGAGCAGTCTTCCGTCGACCTGCCCTCGGAGTGTCGGTGTCTGAACGCGACCCATTTGTGAGGCATCAGCAAGTACGCGCTGGGTGACGTAGCCGACGACCTTCAACACATCGATTTGATCGCCGTCGCCAACGTCGTTGAGTCCCTGCAACGCCTCCAGCAGTCGGTAGGTGAAGAGGCCGTGACGATGAAGCGCGGACTCCAACGCCTCCTCATCGTCCGCGGAAGCCGTCAACACCAACCGGCCGGTTCCGATGAAGCGGGACAGAATGTTGGTGGGTGTCGTACGTGTCATCCCACGTGACGTGAGACCTGTTGCAAACACACGACTCCCAAGACCACCCGAGAAGCAGCAGTCCAGCGCACACAGGACAGTCTTGCCGTTGATCCGGGAAAGGGTGTCGGCAAGCTCGTCGAGCGGCAGCGATGTCGCTGCCAGATCCGCGACGTCCGTGTCGTAACAGACGATTTCATGGGTGTCCGAACCGTGGCCCGCGTAGAAGATGAACACCACGTCATCCGGTCCAGCCTCTGCGACCAGAGTCTCCAGTGCCGACCGGATCCCGCGGACGGTCGCATCTGCATCGGTGAGCAGCACATGCGACGAGCTGGGAATTGTGTCGGCAAACAGCGCATGCAATGCGGTGGCATCGCGCACTGCGCCGCTCAGCCAATTGATTCTAGGATCATCGTATCGATCGATACCAACAAATAAACTATGGAATTTCACGTCTCCCCCGGCATCGTTGCCCCTGACTATCACACGCCTCTGATTTCGCTCCGCAGGCTTGTCCTAATTCTAACACGCGACATGGCCGTGAAAAGTGTGGAGCAATGACCTCGCGGTGTTCCCGGACAATGATCCGGCCCGAAGCGGACCGGGCACGATCTAATCAAGATTTGCGCGAGTTCAAGCTATAATTAAGGTAGGAGGTTGCAATGGCAACATTTGGACAAGGCAGCGAATTCGACATGGAGAAGGACGACTTCTCTGCACTCGAAATTCGCGACAGCGGGAAGCCGGGCGGTTTTCACTATTTTTACGACACGAAACGAAGCACGCTCATCACCGACTTCGTGCTGGAGGACCGGCCCCGAGTCAGCACGATGTGCCAGATCACGCTCATCAAGAAAGACGACGGCTTCTCGCCACGGATCCGTCTTTGGAAGAAGGACAAGACCAAGTTCGCGAAGCAACCGGCGGAACATATCGTCGATGCCGACGCGACGACGACGGTCATCAAGGCAACCGTTGATACCGATTCCTGCCATGAGAACTTCTGGAAGCTGATCGACTTCATCCAGTCGTTCAAGGGCATTTTGCTTCCAGACTCGGTGTTTCGCGTCGTGACCGGTGACAGCGCGGTGCTCGCGCAGCTGCTCCAAAACGAGGACCGACAGGTTGTGCTCGACGCTGTTCAGGCCGCAGTCGGTGAGTCACTTACGGAGAAGGACATCGGCATCATCGCCAACCGCAAGAAGCAGTTGGCAATTTTCAAATCACTCCTCACGGATCCGGCGTTCTTCGAGCAGCGACGACTCGAACTACAGAAGCCGGGCAAGCAGTCGCCTGGAGATGAAGGAGTCTGGCAGAACTTTTTTGAGAAAAATCAGTGGATATTTGGGTACGGACTTTCCCTTATTGCCTGTGAAGCACTAGATGGCGAAAAGCTGGAGAAATTCACCACCGGAGCCAACATCTTCACCGGCGCGGGCAAGCGAAGCGATGCAGTAATGCGATCAAAAGGCTTTATCAGTAGCCTCGTTTTCGGAGAGATCAAGACGCCGGCCGCTCCACTGCTTGAAAAAGAGCCGTATAGGAAGCCCGACGTGTATCAAACATCGCGCGAGCTGAATGGCGCGGTTGCGCAGGTCCAAAAGACCGCCGAGAAAGCGATCCGACAAATAGGTGCAGACATACACCGGATATTTAAGGACGACGGGACACCAACCGACATCCAGGTGTCGTCGATCAGGCCAAGGCGGGTGGTGGTTACTGGGAACCTCGAACAGCTCGCCGTCGGTGGCATACCGAATCCGGAAAAGACATCAGCTTTCGAAGTGTACCGAAACTCGATCCACGATGTCGAGATCATCACCTTCGACGAGCTGTATGAGCGGGCACGGTTCATCGTCGAAGATGTCTAGATGCGCCGGCTGTTTACGCGCTTCTTCCTCAGACCGGCGTGAGGCCGCGGCGGCTCCGCAGTAGCGCGACATCCTTCGTATTGACGTCCCGCTTCAATCCGCGAAGTACGGCGTTCTCCGTCTCCGGGGTCCAGAAGATGCGAAGGCTGTCGCGGGCTCGCGTGACGGCTGTATAGAAGATGTTGTGGGTGATGGCATCCTCGTTGGCATCGGTGATGACGACCTTGACGGAGTCGTATTCCAGGCCCTGTGCTTTGTGGATTGACACGGCGTAAGCGACCTGGAACGGCACCATCGTGTTCGTCGAGTCATCATCGTCGTCGCTGACGTCGTAGTCATAGACCGAGAAGCGCACCGTACTGTCGGCAATCCACTGCAGCTCCACACCATCAACGTCGAACTCAGATACGTCGCGGTCGAGTACGACATCGAACTGAACACCGTCTTCGAACTGCTCGATCGCGGCAATTCGACCCTTGAGGTTGTTGTAGATCACGGGTCTAAAGCGTTCGGTTTCGTTGAACAGCACCGGATCACCCACCTTGTAGGTGGCGATGCCCCACCGGATAGCCTTGCCAGGGTTGCTGCTCTGCAAGAAGCGGTTGATATTGTTAATGCCGTAAAGGCCGTCGTAGTTCAGGCACAGGATGATCTCGTCGTCGCCGAGTGCCTCGAACAAAGTCTTATCCAGCACGCACGAGTAACTGTTTCGCGCAATCACCTCTGCGATGTCGTCGTCAATGTCGCGGACCTTCTGCCAGAACCCGAGGAGTGCCGGATTCTTGGTCCGGAACGGCGTCGTGAGTTCGAAGACCGACGCTCCCGGTATGAACGAACGAATAATGCTGAACCAGTTTCCGAACTCAATCGCCTCGATCTGGTAGACGTCACCGACGAGTACGACGAGCTTTGCGGTTGTGTTCTCCAAGACATTGATCAGATCGGCGTTGCTGACCGTGCTGGACTCGTCGATGACGAGGAGGTCATATTCCGAACCTCCTTGATACGTCTGGCTGCGGATGGTCCGGAAGGTCGAGTCTTGGGCAGTGACCCTGCGCTTCAGGTTGTCGACAGCCGGATTGGTATGGGCCAGAAATAATTTCGTCTTGTCGTTGAAGTAGTTCGCGATGTGGTCGACCATCGTCGACTTGCCGGTACCTGCGGCGCCGTAGATGAGGGCAACCTTGGAATGGCTGAAGAGCCGCTTCAGCGCATCCTTCTTGGCCTCGTCATCTATCAACCGCGGTGTTTGATCGAGCCAGTGCTGAACTGCATCTGTGTAACCGTCGATGCCTGATGCGGCAAACTCTTGGAGTTTCTCGACGATAGCAACCGTGTCGTCTTCGTACTTCCGAATGAAGACGTGCCCCTTGTCCAGTTCTAGCCCGCGTAGATCGCGATGCTTCCAGTAGAGCCGTTGGTTGTAGGTGCGGATCAGATCAGTGACGTCCCCGAGATCCTCCAAATCCGCGACCGGCGTGTAGAGAACGGCGCGGTGTTCAACGTTGTTCTTCACCCGCCGGGCGAGCAGCTCGTGATTTCGGCCGGTCGAGTCGAGACACTCCACGAGGTCCCAGTAGCGTGGGTTATGCGCGATCGGCGAAGTGCAGAAGGGCATCTGGTCGAACGGAATGCAACCCCATTTCAGGTTCAGTCCCGATAGCCGTGGGCAACCCTCCCAGCTGTACTGCGGCTTCAGGATCTGGTTGTGCATCCGCTGCATGAGATAGCGAATCAAGTTGTGCCCAGGCAATTTATCCCGAATGATCCGTCGTGCTTCATCGAGCGCCGGGAAGATCTGCGGCTTACTGACGCTCACGGTGGCTGCTTCCTTCGCAGCCGCGTACTTGGCATCCGGCATGTCCATCAAGTCGATTAGCGAGCCTCTTCCGCTGGTAAGCCCCTTCATGAGATAGCGATACTCGGGTCCGTTCGTTCGAACCTTGGTGTCGATGTCGAACAGGCGCGCGAAGTTGTCAAACTCGCATGGTCGGATCGAGACTTTCCAGTCACGAATGATCGTGATCGGCATCGTCTGATGGAGGACCGTGATCGACGAACTCTCCAGCGTCAACCACGCCGAGTACTTGTCAGTCAGGTCGATCTCGGTGAATGCGATCACCCGGTCGAACTTGCTCACCTTGTTGACGGCCTTGAAGAAGGTCACCTCGTAGAAGATTCGCCCGCTCACAAAAAACGGCTTCGCTCGGTGGATGTAATAGCGGACCCCTGGTCCGCTATCCACTGGCTTTGACCGGACGGCATCAATCGCTGCGGCGATCTTCTCGTGGTACTCCCGCAGGGAGGGGTCCAGATCGATCGGGAAGGCCTCCAGATTGGCCAGGATGTCAATGCCGCACTTGTCGTGGGCCAGGCTGCGGACGCGGTGAAGGTATTCGTAGTACTTCAACATCAACCGCTCGGACCCGTCACCATCGAGCGTGTAATGCGACGCGCTGGCTTGAATCAACTTGTGGAACTTGCCGAGAAAATTCAGAGGCCCCTTCGCCTTCACGAAGGCGAGCGCAGGATCAATCGCCGCATAGTTGTAATCGTCGTCCTGTCCGCCGGTATGGAGCAACACGGCGACGCCTTCAACGAGGTTGCGTAGCTGCGCAAGAACGTTCTGGGACAACAGTTCTCGTTGATCTCCGAGTGACGCGATGTTGCCGCAAATGGCAACATCAGCGCCCCGGATTTGCTCACCAACGGTTGTCATCTGTTGCGAACGCCGTCGCTTGTACTCGCCGGTCGTCGTGGGCAACCGACGATCCGGGCGCTCGAACCACTGCGCATCTCCAGACGTAACGACAGGCCGAGCTGCATGACTACGGCACTTCCCGCGTCACTTTTCCGCTGTTTCGTCATCGAGCGACACACCCCGTGGCGAACGCGGACTGAACACCGCCGCTTCAAGCGCCGCCAACGCTCCGATTGCGGTCAGCGGCAGTTCTCGCAAATGGCGCCGTACAGATGCGAAGGACGCGATCAACGCGGACCACTCCTCTCGTGTTCCAGGAAGCGGCACTTGCACCCGCTGCAAGCCGTCGAAGTAGAGGCGTCGACGCACCGCTCCGCGACTTTCCCGGACGATTTCCGCTCGACCTTGCTCGCTCTTCAAATACATCAGCAGATACTCGGCGTCGAACGGCGCATCATCGGCAAGTCGGAACACCGCGTAGTCAGGACTGACCCAGCCTGCTTCTTCCTCATGTCTACAGAGCGCGATAGATCCGACATTGACACGCATTGGGTTGTAGACAAAGTCGCCAGGCTCCAGCTTTCGGTAGCGGCTGGTGTCGCTTGCAGGCTTTCCCTTGAAGGGCGCAAGTCCTCCTGCGTTGCTGACTCCCACTAAGCGGTCGGGTGTCGTACTCCCAGCGCGCTTTCCAGCTTCGACGACGTAACCACCGATCGCGATCGTCTCACCGAGCGGATACCGCTCCAGCTCGGCATGGGCGGTGGCGAGAGCCGCAGTCAGTTCGTTGAGAATTCCCAGACGGTCTTGCAAGGCTTGAAGCTGCTCTCCGGCCGTTTCCGCGCCGGTAACCGCCGAAGCATTCGGCCACGGGATATCGAGGTCGAATCCACTCTCGACGAGGCTGTCGTAGTGGACCTCCCATGAGTACTCGTCCGCTTCTCCGTCGATCAGCCAGTGCTCAGCCGCCTTGAGAACGTCGCGTGTCAGCGGATTGGTCTTGCTGTAGGAGCGCTTTCCTGGCGGTAAGGGAATCTGGTAGTAGCGAATAGTCTCGGTGCGACCGCTCTTCCCGAAGAAGATCAGATTTGTACGGGTATCCGCAGCTGTCGGGAAGACACCCGGTGGGAGTCGGATGATGGCGGTGACGTTGAACTCGTTGACCAGCCGGCGCCGCACCGTCGAGAACGCGGTTTCGGTTCGGTACAAGATGCCGTCGGGTAAGACGATGGCAGCACGGCCTTTGTCGCGTAGTTTCGCCATGCAGTGCTGCAGAAACAACAGTTCTGTTGCCGCGGATCGGCTTGGGAAGTTCTGCTGGACTTGGGGATTCTCGTTGCCCCCGAAGGGTGGGTTGGTGAGAATGACGTCGAATTGGTCACTCGGGCTTATGTTTCGGGAGTCCTGCTCAAGCGTGTTGCGCCGGATGATCTGTGGGTCCTCAACGCCGTGAAGGATCAGATTCATGGTGCCGACGAGCGCTGCGATTTCGCCAGATTCTTGACCGTAGATCGTCTCGGAGTTGAAAAGCTCGCGTTGTTCGGTCGTCTTCGTTGCTGGTGCGATGTGCTCGGCGCTCGCGACCAGGAAGCCGGCGGACCCGGAGCAGGGGTCGTATATGCGCTCCCCCAGCTTCGGATCGACAACCCGGACCATCGTCTCGACAACTGGACGTGGCGTGTAGAACTCACCAGACCATCCCGCGTCTGCCGTCTGTGCGAGCAGCCACTCGTAGATGACGCTCATCGCGTGGTGATTGTCGAGGGCGTGGAAGTCGATCGAATCGACGATGCCGATGACTTCCTTGAGCGAATAGCCAGACTTCATGACAGTCCGAACTTCAGCGAAGATCGCGGCAAAGCGCTCTGCGCGAGGACTTCCCGATAGATTGCGAAGATAAGGCAATAACTCGTCTGTGACGAACTCGATCAACTTGTCGCCGGTTAGCTTGGCGTTCCGAGCCCAGTTCTTCCAGCGGTACTCGTCCTTGATCAGTGGCTGGTAAGCGGTTTGGTCGATGGTGGCGACCATCTCGTGATTTTCTTCAAGTGAGTCAAAGACTTTGAGAAACAGCAGCCATGTCAACTGTTCGAGATACTTCAACGCGTTCTTGGTGTTGTCGTCGGCTCGCATCTTGTCGGAAGCCGACTTGATCTTGGCCTGCAACTCGGCGAGGGTCATGCGTTACCTTCCGATTCAAACAATACGCGTGGAACAGATTTCAGGAACTCGGCGACTTGCTGGGGACCGCCAAGGAGTGACGTCACGCCGAGCACGCCACCCCATTGGGTGACGAACGGATTCAGGCCGAAAAGCTCACTGCTGGCGATCTCGCCAACCCCTCCGAGCCGGAACTTATCCAGTACGGCCGTAATGAAACCTTCAGGCAGATCCGGGAAAGCGGCATTCAGTAGCAGCTCTGCGGCTGTCGCGCGTGCGGAGAGGCTCACTGGCTCGAAGTCAAAGGCCGCGCGGGCAATCAGGTCGAAGCCGTCGACGTCCGCACGCCCCAGGACAAGCGCCAGCAGCTCCGGCGTCACCTGCCGCATGCCGAGATACTCACCCAGCTCAGCGCGTTTCGATTTGTCGATCCAGGCGGCGCGGAGGCTCTCGAGCGATGTAACGCGCTCCAAGATCGCGGTCTTCGCGCGCTTCAGATACTCGTCGCTCTGGATGACGTTGCCGTTGCCGAGGTCCAATTCGAGTTCGTCCGCGATCGCTACCTCGACTCCGGTGATTCGGAGTCGATGGTCTGCCTGTGACGGCTTTCGCAAAGCAACTTCCAACTCAGTCGCTTCCGGCTGTTCGGTATCGACGCGCAAGTGCCGTCGCGTGTAGCCGGAACTTGCGACGAAGAGGTCGACCACAGTGGTGGGCAACTCATCGATCCGGAATGCGCCCTCGTCGTCAGTGCGAGTTTCAGCGAGGAGGCGACCGGTCAGCCGAACCGAGATCGACGCATCCGCCAGGCGTTCAGCGGTCTCGCCATCACTGACAATGCCCGCGATGGCGCGGTCTCCTTCAAGCGGTCCGTCGACCGGTGGAGCAGTCGGCAGATCCCAGTCATCGAACAGCCTGGTGGCATTGGCGTAGTCAATGATTCTGAAGTACGTCTTGCCGGTGATCGAATCGATGCGGCTTCCTCGTCCGATGATCTGCTTGAACATCGTGACCGACCCAATTGGACGCATGAATACGATGTTGCGCACCGAGGGAACATTCACACCCGTCGAGAGGAGATCGACGGTGGTGACCAGGACTGGCTCGGTGCTCGATGACAACTGGAACTGCTCAAGCACGGTAACTGCATCACGCTCTTCGCTGACGATTCGCGCAGCGTAGAGGTTTTTGCCTGTTTCGGATCCGAGGAGGTTCTGCATCTCGTCTCGGACCATTGCCGCGTGTTCCATCGTGACGCAGAAGACGATCGTCTTATCGAGCGCACCAGTGGTCCGCAGGACACTTGCGAGGTGCTGGCAAAGGAGCTTGGTGCGGTCCGGTACGACAATTTCACGCTCGAACTCACGCATGCCGTATGTATCCCGAGGCGTCGTACCTTCGGGAACGATGAGCTCGGCTCCGCGTTCGACCTCATCCTCGATAACAAGGCCCTCGTCGATTGAAGTTGTGACCTTGAGAACCTTGTACGTGGCAAGGTAGCCGTCGTCGATGCCACGGCCCAACGAGTATTCGTACACCGGTTGCGGGATGCCTTCAGCGTCCTTGTTCTCGCTTGCAAAGTACGCATAGGTGTCGATCGAGTCGTCTTGCTTTGGCGTCGCCGTCATTCCGAGATGGAATGCGCCAGAGAAGTATTCAAGGATCGCGCCCCAGTCGCCGTATCCGCTTCGATGGCACTCGTCGATGATGACGACATCGAAGTAGTCATGCGGGTACCGCTCGTAGACCTTTCCTCCACCCGGTGCGTCCGCATAGAGGGACTGATAGATCCCAAAGTGCACATCTCGCGCCAGCGGGAGGTCAGGACCACTTACGACAGCTCGCCGATCTCCCAAGCCCCCGAACTCGTTGTACGCCTGATCGCGGAGTGTCACGCGGTCTGCGATGAAGAGGACGCGCTTGGCGTACTCCGTTGCGAGCAACTTATAGACGATGTTGAACGCGATGAAGGTCTTTCCCGTACCGGTCGCCAATGACAGCAGTGCACGACGATTGCCCGCCAAGATCTGCTCAAGGGCCGCCGAGACCGCTCGCTCCTGGTAGTAGCGCATAGCCGGAGCGCCGGGAATTGCGAATGCAGGGCGCAGCAAGGGATTCGGCACAGTCTTGCCGTCTCGGCTCGTGACCGTTTTACCTCGCCACGACGCTCCCGCTTCGTACCGTTCTTTGAGTTCAGCGGGTGTCGGAAAGCCCGCCAATTCACGCACAAGGCCAGTTCGCAGGTCCTGCTCGACGATGCCGTGGCCATTGGTTGCGAAAGCAAACGGTGCACCGACATCGACGGCGTACGCCAGGCCCTGTTGCAAACCAGCGCTTGGGGCATGTGACTCGTCCTTGGCTTCGACGACACCGAGGATGCCGCCCCGAGGCTCGGCACGCAGCACATAGTCGACGAACTGCGGATCGTCTCGAACGGTCTGATCGCCGAGCAGCCGCAGCTTGCCGGGACGGTATATGTACTCCTCGTCGACGAGTCCGTCGCGCCAGCCGGCGGCGGCTAGCTTCGGGTCGACGAGCTGAAGGCGCGTGTCCTTCTCGTTGAGCGTCACTGGCATAGTTTGACAGCGACGGCCGACATATCTGGAGCAACCCGGCCAGGCTGCCCGGCGAGTCCTATGCATGCCGACTGATGGCAGCTCAGGACTCCAACCCCGACGCGGGCAACGAACAGGCAGACGCCGACTGCCGCTAAACCGCGATCTTGCGGGCCGAGACAGGAAGGCGGGGGTGAATCCAGCGGCAGGGACCGCGCCGCGGTGAACGACCACCTGCCGATCCAATTCGATACCCCAACCCGTACAGATGCCCGTCGTCCGAACCGATGCCGAACGCCACCGGACGATCCGGCCACAACACATGCGACCTTACGACGCCATCGCAACGAATGGCAAGGTCCAGCAACGTTCAATGGAATGCCAATCGAACCATTACCGCTGTTCATGTAGCTTTAACGGTGAGATTCTAGCTCCAGCAGCAACGTACTTTGCGTTCCCAGTTCCCGGGCCAGACGAACGTTCGACTCACTACAACAAGAGGCGTCGAGCCATACGCACCTTTGCGACGACAATGAACTTATGAGTCAGGAGCAGATACCGGCGATCGAGTCCGCGCCCCCGTATTCCATGGTCTTTGTTTCCCACTTGGACGCCGGCTGCTATCCAGAGGAGCTGACACAACAGCTGCTCGCTGAAGTCCGCCGCGACCCCGCGGGCGCACGCATGCTTGACGACCTGGCCATTGTCCAGTTGGAGCTGGGCCTGCTGCGCCGCCAGTAGGTCAGTCGGAACCAGTCGCCGACTGCGAGCGGCGATACTCCTTCACCTGACTCACCGCGTCCTTGATCCCAAGCGTGCCCTGGATGACTCGCCGGATGATCGTGTCGCGGGTGGGGTCGATCCGTCCGAATCCGATGCGCAGGTCGGCGTCGGCAGGCATGAGCCCGGCCGCACTCAGCTTCACCGCGATATCCGGATGCTGACCGCCGCTGACTCTGATCCACTCGGCCATCTCGTCCAGCCAGGTCTCCAGCCACCGTCGCAACAACCGCTCCACACGGTCGCGTTCCTCGGGCGTGTAGTTACCGCGCTTCGTGCGCACCGGGTCGATGACGCAGCGGAAGAGGGCGGTCTCGATCTCGCCCGGCTTGTGGCTCCACGCTGGCGTTCGACGACTCTGGCGACGGGCCGTCTCCAGCGCCGCGCCGAACCCGTTGTCGTCGCCCGCGACGAGGCGGCCGGGGCCAGCCGATGCGCCATAGTCGCTAGCGGTAATGGGCCGTGGCGGTCGCGCAACGTAGTGCTCGCGCACTCTGCTCGCGAGCGGAGCCTCAACCGTGCTGCTCGAGGATTTCACGAACTCGTTCCAGCTGCTCAAGAGGACGAGGATGTCTTTCGCCGTGACGCCGAATTCGGCAGCCAACTCGTGAACGCGCGCCTTACCCTGTGCCATGAGGGCCTCCGCCTGTCGTCGTGAGAACGAACACCTTGACCAAGCGTGACACGTTGCACCGACAAAAGTTCGGTGACGCACCACGTGGTCGGGTTAGCGGGTAGGGCAGGTGCACCTTACCACCGTTGGCCGAAGCCAGGCGTTGACGGAAGTCCCGAAGCTCGGTGTAGTCCGGCGGCTTGACCTTCGGCTGGCGAATCGGCTTCGTCAGCGGGTCACATTCGCCGCTGTACTGCTCGCACCACTGCATCCACTCGATGGCTGCTGCTCGATGCTCCTCGTCGGTGATGCACCCCATGCGCTCGGCCATGGCGGCGAGGTAGAGGCGCAGCCGGCCTGCCAGTTCCCAGTCCTTCATGTCCGTGATCAGCCGCTCCCCCAGCGCGTGCTGCACGTACGCCTGGCGGGCGAGTTCGTCTTCGCGTTCCTGCCGTTTCTGTTTCTCGATCTCTGCCAACCGTTCGGCTTCGGTGCGCTCGGTGTGAATCAGCGCCCAGCGCTCGAACAGAGTCATGACGTCCGGCAGCCGCGACTCCAGCGGGATCGTCTTGGTGTCCGCCCACGACACTTCGGAGGAATACCGGCTATCGGTGTTCAGCGTGATCGACAGCCGCTTGGACGGTACGTAGTCGTGGGTAGGGATTCGGTACCACGACTCCCGCTTGGCCCGTTCCAATTCCTTCAGTGTCGCCTCATGCGGCGCCTTGTCCTGTAGCTGCATGATACCAATCCCGCACTTGACCGGCGTCACGCCGATGATCACGCATCCGGGCAGCTCGTTGCGGTTCTGGTAGCCGTAGCCGCGCGGCTCCAGTTTCGGCGCTTCATTCACGGTGTACCCGCGTGCTTCTGCCTCACGTGCCAGGGCGTGCAGCAATCGCAGCGCGCGCTGGCGCTGCGGTGATTCGATCGAGCTGAGCCGGTTCTCGCTTCGCAGCGCCGCCACCGCGGGGTGCCAGCGCCCAATGCGGTCGGCAGCCACGACCTCAGCTGGTGGCTGCGTCTTCCACTCGGCCACCGACGACAGCCGAAACACCTTCTGGTAGTAGCTGGCGCCATCCATGAGAATCACTTGCTGGCCGTCCGGGGCCATCTGCCGTCGGTTGATGATCGCGACTAGATTGCCGTAGTTGGTGTCATCGCCCTTCGTATTCAGTACCAGGACACCACCCGCGTCGATGATGTCCTGCAACAACTTTCGTGTCGGTGTGGGATCGTCGGGACCTGGACGGGTGAGTGAGCGCTGCGGCGTCCCCTGCTCTGAATGCGCCAACCGAATTGCGCGCGTGTACGACCGGCGCTTGTTCGGGAAGTGATCCTTCGGGTAGTCACCGTGCTTCAGGTAGTAGGTACCGGCGGCTTCGATCGTCGCCTTCCATCCGCCTCGCTTGCTGACCGTGACCAGGCGCCGGTTCTGCAAGGCGGCGGCAGTCGCCTTGTAGCCGGTGTTCGTCCATCGACGGTCGGGACAGCCGTCACCAATCCACCTGAGCACATCGAGCTGGCGTGTGTTCAGCGGAGTATCCAGCGCCATACAGAAATTCTGGGCGACCGACTACCACGACGCGAGCCGAGCAATCGACCGCGCAGTATGTGTCCACATGCCCAACCCCGACCTCGGCAAAGCGTGTTCGTTCCACGAGGAAGGTTGTCGGCACCCGTCGATAGGCTCGCGATGAGCACGACGTTGGACGCTACGAATGGAGGCTGGGCAATGGTGAGCACACGTGGTGATGGCGGGGTGTCGATCCTCGCCGAAGAGGTAGTCGGTGGCGACGTCGTACTGGTGCCTCACGAAGGCGGCGGGCGGCGTCCGCTCCATGTTGTGTCAGTGCGCCAAGAGCAGATTGTGGGAGGGCGTCCCATGGTGCTCCTCACACTCGAAGTAGAACCGCCGGCCGCACGGCCGGTCGTCGTTCAGGCACCCGTGGGCAGCAGGGTCATCCGCCTCCCTCGCGCATGACCGAGGCGCAGCCGAGCGCATCGGCACCAACGCAGCAGATCCAGCTCCACACTGAGTACGCGGGATCAGTCCATCTGCGCATGCTGTTCAGCCCATCGGGGCCGGACGCCAAGGCTGACGATAAGGACTTCCGCTTGCTCGCGCATGGAAGTGCTTTCGCATACGAGTGCGATGGGCAGACCTATCTCGTCACTGCAAGGCACAACCTCACCGGACGGCATTGGCAGACAAACGTCTACCTCGGTGAGTACGAAGTCAGTCCGACCCATCTGCAAATCACGCTGTTGACCAAGCCACCAGCCGAGGGGTGGCAGCTTCAGCCAACCGGCGATGACGCACGCACGGCGTCAACGGCGTTTCGTGCGCGGCAGTTTCTCATCTCGCTCATCGGCGAGGATTGGGCACCCCTCTGGAAGCAGCATCCCGTACACGGAGGTGACGTCGATGTCGCGGTGCAGGCCATCAACTTCGATGACGATGACCTGATATACCCGTGGAAGTATCCGGTTGAGGAAACCGATCCTCGGGCGACGAAGTGGTCGAATCTTGCTCCAGCTCAGGACGTTTTCGTGGTCGGGTATCCGTATGCGCTATCGACCGGCCCCTTGTTCCCGTTGTGGATACGCGGCACGGTTGCCTCGGACACTCACTTCGGTGTCGTCGTTGACGGCAAGCAGCTGCCACTGATCCTCGTGGATGCGCGGACACGAACGGGCCAGTCTGGCTCAGTTGTCATCAGACACATCCCCCAAGGGGCCGTGGTCCCCACCATGGGCAACAGCATCGGCATTACGCAGCGGCCACAGTCGCAGGTTGTCGGCGTCTACTCGGGTCGAACCAGCGACGAGTCCGATCTCGGCTACGTGTGGCCGATCGCAGAGGTCGAAGAAATCTGTCGCAGCGGGACTGCCGGCACGATCTAGATCGTTGGCCAGGCCTTCGCATCACTGACCGCGTTGGTAGCTCCAGATCGCATGATCCAGTTCGCTTGCTGTCATTGATAGTTCGCCTGCGACGGCGGCAAGCAGTTCGATGCAGGATGTTGTGCTGATCGTCTTGACCGGGCGATCGAGTGCCTTCGCCACGAATCGGATAATCATGCGGTCGCGCTTGATGCCGGGAATCCCGGCCAGCATCTGAACGTAGTGTCACGTGACGCCCGGTCCCTGACCAGGCACCTTCAGCCAGGCCTTCTTGACTCTCGCGAGTGCGTCGGAGTCCTCCGCCGCCGTGCCCAGATCCAACGCACTCACAACTCTGACATCGATCATGTTGTTGGCTTCGTCTTCGATGGCGTAGGCCTTGAGCGGCGCTCCCCTTGTGCGTGGACGTCCGATTGCCGTTGCCGATCTGCTTGGCCTATGCTTCGTGACCATTCAGCTGTTCGAACCTCGCCGCGAGATCCGCAGCGGTATCGGTGTTCGAGTCGCCCCCTTGCTCACGGCGGTAGGAGCGGTAGTTGTTGACGACCTTCTCGACGGTCGGATGGCGGACCATTGTCGACTGCACCGAGTCCACGATGCAGAGGGCCAAGCCGTTCGGGTAGCCGTCCGGGGCCTTCGAGCCGCGGAACTGCTCGCAACGCTCCGTCACGACTCGGAGGTCTTCAGGAGAGAGGCTCATGCCGGGAACCGTGCCACATTGGTCCGACAGGGCGGTCACGATTGCCAGTCTTTGGAGGCTGCTCAGATCCCCCGGCCACGAGCGATGAAGACACGCGCCAGTCCGACCTGTTGAACGACTACGAATCGAATCCCAGCGCCGATCTGAGTGATATGCGGTGACGGCGGTAAGCTTCAACGGGATCTCTATCAGCGGCTTCAATGCGGATGAGCGGCGGGCACCCCATCGCGGGTGTCGCGAGGTCTCGAAGCGCGTCGTAGTAGGCGCGCTGCCGGTGTCTGCCTCCGACGCCGAATCCGCGCGCTGCTTTGGTGCGGAAGTACCCGTCAGATGTGCGCTGCCATCTACGGCAGATCGCGATGTACTCCTGGAGGTCGAAACCGAGTGGTACGTCCGGCGGGTACATCTGCAGCGTCTGCAACCGGAACGACGTAAAGTGTTGCGACTCATCAACTTCGATCAGCGTCCCGGTAACGGGATGGATGAAGTCGCCGCGCAATCTCGTGGGGCGAGCGGTTGTAAGCACTGCGACGTCGCCGCCCAGGGCGACATAGATGCGTTCGAGGACCTCCACAGCCGCGCGGCGGTCGTCGTCATCGGGTAAGCCGAGATGGCCGCGCTGATTGAGCCAGGGAACTGATTGACCTGCAAGCTCAATACCGTCGGCCGCGGCGACGGCCGCAAACGCGCGCTGTGTTTCTCCTGCCGGCACGTCAACATTCTTCCAGTGCGGGGCAGGCAGCGGGCCTATCCGAACAACCAGCGCACCTCCGTTGTTTCCGATCGCCAGTCGCGGTACTCAAAAAGCAGGTTGATCAGGATGGTCAGCAGCGCAACGACTAGAGCCGAGGAGATGCGCTCGCCGTGGCCGCGAATCACGTCCGGCCAACTCAGCAGGATCGGATGGATACGAGCGAGCCACAGCGACGTCGAGAACGTTCCCAGGAGCACTCCGAAGAGAACACAGACCAGCGTGAACTCGCGGGGCCGTTCTGTGCGCACGTACTTGATGAATCGCAGGTTGTGCGGGGTAATGATCTCCCCCTTGGCCACGGCGATGCCGCCCTGCTTCTGACGGATCTCGATCTCTTTCTCAAGTCCGAGATCGGCGTTGCCGGTAGCCGCCTTGAGCGCGTCAGGCAGATGGCGGGCCAGCGTGTCGACAGCGGCCTTGATGGAGGACACGTCGTCACCGTCGTGGACCAGGCGGATCATCACCGCACCCTCGCGCTCCAAGCTGACCAGCCCTTCGACGGTCAGCCCGACCTGGATGTAGATCAATCCGGCCTGCTGCAGCTGAGTACGCAGGCTCTCCGGAAATTCCTGCACCAGAGCCTCGACACGGGCTTTCATCCACGGCTCGTTCGGGTCAGCCGAAGGCAACCAGGTTGTCGGCGCCAGCGCCGCCCGAAGCTCATCCAAGTCCAGCGCAGGAGAAATCGGCAAAGTCAACACCGCACGCATCAGTCACACCCCCCGGCTCCCGGACAACTCACGACCGGATGACAGTACGAGACTTCTGTCCATCGCGCGACAGATCAAGATCATCCGCGTTGCTTGCGGAGTTTCCCCACGCGTACCAGGGGCGATCCGGCCGCAGCTGGCCATCGGCTCCCTAGAATGAGGCCTCGGACAGATCTCACGGGGCGCCGGCTCCCGAATATCTCAAGGAGGGCATCGGTGCCCGATATGCAGTGGAAACAGGCCATCGCGAAGGTGCTGCGGGACAGTGGCGAGCCCATGCACTACGCCGACATTGCCCAAGCAATCATCGACCTGGGCTACCGAAGGAATGTCGGCGCGACGCCCGCTGCGACGGTCTCGGCGAATCTGTCCGATTCAATGCGCGCCGGGGCCAAGTCCCAGTTCGTCAAAGTCAACCGCGGCGTCTACGCCTTGCGGGGCGTCGACCGAACGCCGAGACCCGCACCACAGGAACAATCCGACGAAGCCGCGGAGACGTCCCGAGAGATGGGACTTATCAACGCATTTGGCATGTTCTGGAGCAGAGGCCAGGTCGCGTGGCAGACCAAGATGCCGCGACTCCTGGGTGTACAACAGACCGGAAGCACACCCGTCAACTTCACCGGGCAAGCAGGTGTGTACGTGCTTTATGACGTACACCGACCGATTTACGTTGGCCGCGTGACCGAACCGCGCATGGGGTTGCGCCTGTTCGATCACACCCGCGACAGACTCACAAGCCGCTGGGATCGTTTCTCCTGGTTCGGCGTGCGAGCTGTGACAGGCGACGGCACACTGACCCCGGTTCCAACCGCCGGAATCGCGATCAACACGCTAATCGCCACCATGGAGGCACTGCTCATCGAAGGGCTCGAACCGCCCCAGAACCGCCGACAAGGCGACGGGTTCAACGCCGTCGAGTTCATTCAAACCGTGGATCCTGAGGTCGAAAAGAAGCAGAAACGCACGCTTCTCGAACAAATGTCCAAGAACATGTAGCTCAAAGGCGGGAGCGCACCTCGCACCATAGATCTGCTCGTCCCCAAATTCCGCGGGTCATTGTTCTGAGTGCCGTTGCGTCATGCCGTTTCCGTAGCGGACTTCTCACCGCGGCGACAAGCGCACGACTTTGCCCGTTGTGCTTGAAGGTTCCGTTCCAAGCCGACGTTGCGGGACGACGGTATACAGCCCAGAACTCCAGTCTTGCAATCAATTCCGCCTTTCGGCACCGTCGCTTTGATTCCTTACCGATCCCTTGATAGCGCGCGACGCCGTAGTTGGCCGTCATGGTTTACAAGAAGCTAAATGGGTCGTTCGGCGGCCCATGGTCAGGGCGGTCTTTACTCGTGATGGTGCGCAGGATGTCGGCGACTTCTGGGTCGAGTTCGCTGAGTTCTTCGAGTATTTCGGAGCGGCGTTGGTCGACTTCGAGAAGGACGCGGGCGACGCGTTGGGCGGCTTTCTGGGCGGCTTGTTGAGCGGTGGTGGTGATCAGGCGTGCGAGTTCGTCTGTGTCGAGGCGTCGGGTGGTGTCCTCGAGTTCGATCTTGAGTACGGCGCCGTTCACATCTACCCACACGCATACGGAATCGTCAGGCGAGGTGGCTGAAGTGGCGCCGATGTCGCTTATGGCTTGTTGTGTCTGTGCCAGCAGGGCGGCTTGGCCGTCAACACTGGTGATGTCGATGTACCGGTCCGCGCTCATTCGGACAGTTTCTCCAGGGCCTGCCGTGCATAGCGGCGCACCGATGAGTTGGGACTGTTCAGGTGCGCCTCGATACGGGCACGGACACCAATGGCTTTCATCGCGATGAGGGCTTTGATGGCGTAGTAGGCCCATTCGGTGTCCAGATAGGACAGTGCGATGTTGCGGGCTTCGTCGGTTTTCACCTTGCCCATGTACTCGATGAGGGGCCCTTTCGGCCCGTCAGCCGGCAGGGCCGCCAGCAGGGCAGCAACCTGGGTAAAGTCTCGTTTGGTAGCGACTCTGGCCAGCGCGTGGGCGGCGTAGTCAGGCACACCAACTTTGGGTCGGGGCTGCCGCTTCAGCTGTTCGATAAGCGCGTTGATGACTTGGGGGTTGCCCCGGGCGGCGGCATCGTTGAGGTTGCGGATCAGATTGCCGCGGATGGTTTCCCGGTGCGGCGTTTCGGGGCCGGGGATGCGTTCTTCCAGGTGTGTCAGCCAGTCCAGGAAGATCGGGATGCCTTGCGGGATCGACGATACTTTGGTCAAGTCGTTGACGGTGTAGCACGGCACCCCGACGGCGGCGAGGTCCTCCATGAGGCGGCGGTCGAAGCCGTTTTCACCGTCGTGGCACCACGCCGGCAGGTGATGTATCCAGTCCTTGCCCTCGGGCATCCCGGGGTAGCTGATGGTCGGTGTGCGGGTGTGCGCTGATGCGGATGATGGCTGGTCGGCAGTGCTTGGCGACGGTGTTTTGCGCACCAGATCCGAGCTGGTCGATTCGATCGCTCCGATGGCGTCGCGCAGCTGGGCGAGCGCCTGGGCCTTGTCTTGGGATGGTGGAACATTCATCGTACGCCACCGTTGTCCGCGGTGTGGTTAATGGTCGTCATTGTCGTCAAGTTCCTTGCGTACCAACTGAATCTGTCCAGAATCGATCATTTGTTGGATCTGGGGGTCGTTGATTTGTGTGCGGTGATCGACAACGAGGGTCATCGTGTATCCGCGTTCTTTGGCGTACTCGGCTTCGGCGCGGATCTGCTCGCTGTAGGGCCGGACCTCGTTGGTGTTCTTCACCTCGACAACGTTGTGGTTGTTGTCGTCGATCAAGTCCGGCACGACCTCGACGTTATGTCCGTCGAGGGTGACGTTCACTTTCTGCTTGGGGGTGCCGTCTGGGATGCCGGCGCGGCGCTCGCCTTCTTTGCCGGCTTCGGAGTTGTCGCTCTCGTCGCGGTTGCGTACCGGGTGGGTTTGACGGGGGCTGCGGTCCAGGATGGAGGACAGCAGTTGCGCGCTGCTGGTGGCGGTGGTGTAGATGCCGGTGTTGGATTTCGCGGCCGTGCCGACGGTGTCGTTGATGCCGTCGATCAGCGCGTCCATGGCCCGCGCGTAGGCGACCTTGTTGACTTCGATCATCTTGTCGATGCCAGCGCGCAAGATCTTGCCCCAGGGCGAGGCGTAGGTGGTGGCCTTCTGAAGCTCGTAGAAGATGATGATGCCGTTGAGTATCTGCAGCGAGATGCGGCCGGTGCTCTTATCGATATCGGCGACCCGATGCACCTCAGCGCACGCGGCGCCCAACGCGGTCGCGGTGTCCCCGCAGGCATTGAGCGCTGAGCAGACGTGGGCGACCTCGTCCATGATTCCGCTGACCTCGGGGCTTTCGTCCTGGGCCGCGGTGGTGAAGACGCCGGTGGTCTCGGTCCACAGTGTCTCTGCGGCCGTTTTGCGGTCGGTGCCAAAGGTCGTGAAGTTTGTGCCTGCGGTGCCGATCGCACCCTCTTTGCAGTCGGCCCACTCGCGTTGCACGTAGTCCGCGATCAGGTCCCAATGCTCAGGTTTCTCGTGCGTCCCGCCGACAGCGTGCTTGGTCGGGTGCAGGTTGGTGCTCAAGGTGGAGCCTTGTGGCGGCGGCGGTGTGGGTTGCTCACCGTTGCCGCCGGACTCGTTTTCCGCGTGCGCCCAGTTCAGCCCGGCTTGGTGTACCTGGTAGCCGAGTTCACGTGCGGCGATGGAGGTCGTGGAGCCGAGCTCGAAAACATCGGAGGCCGACTGGTCGAAACTCTGCGCCCACACCGGTCCGCCCGTGGCGTACGTCCCCGCTGATTGGGCGACATCGAGTTGGTTGTCGAGTGCGCGCAGGCTCGATTCGATCGACGTGGACGCTGCGCACAACGAGTTGGCGACCTGATAGAACTGTTCGGGCGTCACATGACTCATCGCATCGGCCCTTTACGTCCCGAACATGTCCAGGTTGGCGCGCAACGCGTCGGCGTAGTTGTCACGCGCGGTCGCCACATAGGCGCGGAACGCGCCCAGTTCGGTGAGATGCTGTTGGGCTTTGTCCTGCCAGTCCTGGTGCAGGTGTGTGAAGGCATCTGCAGCCGATCCCGAATACTGTTCCAGCAGTGTGGAAACCGTTGCCCTCGCGGTGTCGAGATGGGTGCCGATCTGTTCGATCGAGTCGTCGATCAGATCCAGGAAGTCACTCATCTCGGCCAGGTCGTACTGAAATGTCGGCATCAATGCTCACATCTGCTGGTCGAGTGCCGCTTGCGACTGCTGATCGCGGTCGCGGTACGCCGCGGCGGCGGTGTGCAGATCCTGCGCGTGGTCAGCGAGCTGGTCGATGTGGGCGCTGAAGGCGTCATGCAGTGTCGACCAGTTGCTGTTGGCGCGGGCGGCGGCGCTCCCGGTCCACACCGCGCGCAAGGCGTCCTGGCCATTGGCGACTTTGGTCAGCAGGGCGGTTAACTCTTCATGGGTGTTCTTCAACTGCTGTGCACCGTCGACCAATGCATCGGGATTGACCCGTAAACTGCTGTCTACCAACACGCCCCCCGGCGAATCGAGGTGAGAAATGGACTGGCGCGCCACAACAGATCCCGCCGCCCAAACTGACCTTGACCTTCTTCTTCGTGACAGCATACAGCTGGCTGTGCAGGGGTTGGCGCACCAGAATTTGGCCCCGTTTATGCTGGTCATCGCCAACACTGGGGACCGCGGGTTGCGATCGTTGTCCGCCCCAGTCCCAGCCAATGACGTGGACGCGGTGATCGCTGCGCTGCAAAACGAAGGTGACATTGCCAACCTGCGGGCCCGTGCCACCGTGCTCGATGTGACGGTGCGCGAGCCTTTCGACGGGGATGCTGTCAACGTTCGCCTCGAACACCGCGCCGGACCGGCGATTGACATCGTCGTGCCGTATCGCAGCACGCCCGAGGGCGTCACCGTCAGTACCGATTCCCTCAGTGCATCCCGCGACACTCCGCGGCTCTGGCCGGGCACCGGCAGCTAGAAGCTAGAAGCTAGAAGCTAGAGCGTTCTACCCCAACGGGGTGTCACGGTAGCGCGATGATCGTGAACCCGAAACGGGTCAACGGCTCAAGCACTGAACGATCGGTGCTGCCCAACGCCGTGAAAACGGTGCTCCGGTCTTTAACGGTCGCCACGGCGTAAACGTGGGTCGCGGGAAAGTGCGCCATCCGGTCGGCAACATCGACCGACGTGGGCCACGTCAGGATGGTCAATGCCACCGGCGCCGAGCCGGCAGGCGTGGCGATGGCCGCGCACGATGCGCTGCCGAGCGCGCCGAGAAACTGTGGTGCCGAACTCTGCAACAGAGACCCGGGCGCACACACCGCGGCAACCCATTGTTCGTAGCCTCCGGACACTGCTCCCGGCACTGTCACGGCGGTATCAACACCGCGACCGTTATTCTCGCCGGCGCGCCAGAGCACCGCCCCTACCGCAAGCACTGCTACCGCCAGAGTTGCCGCGACGAGCACCCACACCACTGGGCGGCCGCGACGAGGCTGAACCCCGCGGGCAGGTGCTGGCATTGTCGAGCCGTGCTCGGACTGCGGGCCCTCGGTCACGCCGTCACTCTAACGGCGGCTACGCATCGCTAGAGGCGTCCCGTAGTTGGCGCGTCGACACGTGGTTGGCTTAAACTGCCGCCCAATTCGCGCAGTCTCCGCGCGATGCCGCATTCAACGCCCCAGGTCGGTACGGCTAGGCGACAGCCCGTCCGCAGTACACACGTCCAACGGGTGACGATCTCGATCGACTGCCAGCCGATAGTCCGTCAGCGCGGGATACCGCAATCCGGTCCGGATTCGACAACAGACTGTTCCTCGACGCCGGGTTCGCGTGGTTGCCGCGCTGGCCGACCTCATAGCGGTTTCTGCAGATAGAGGCGATATCGGTGCAGTCGCGATGAAGGACAAGCAGCCCGCAACGCGACACGCCGAGACAATGCAGCGTCCACAAGGGATTGTCCACAAGGAACTACACTGGTGTAACTAAGGTCTCGTACCCGCCTACCTGCGCATATTCAGTTCTATCCACACCATGCACAGTAACGTACCGACGGGTATCCACATCGCCGCTGAACCGTTGCGATTTCGTGTTCCGTTGGTTGGTCCACGGCCGGTCCTATGATCCAAGAAGCTCCAGACCAGGAAACTGGCTTGGAGCCGATGCCCACGGTCTGGAACCTCTTGGCTGCTCTGGCAGGCAGGCCTTGACGGTAACACCAGCACCGGTTGGGGATATCGGTAACCCGCCGTTATCCGACCCTGGGCTTCGTAAGTGCGCGCGGAGAATCCGTGCGTTGGCTCGAAGAACAGGAGTGATCAAAGTGGCAGCTAAGCAGGGACCGAACGCGCGGCATGTGGTGCCGAACCCCAACGGCGGCTGGGATGTGAAGAAGCCTGGGGCCAGTCGCTCCAGCGCCCACACCAAGACGCAGGCGGACGCGATCGAACGCGCACGTGAGATCGTCGGTAACGACGGGGGCGGTGAAGTCCGGATCCACGGCCGCAACGGTCAGATCCGCGACTCCGACACCATCGCCCCCGGCAACGACCCCTATCCTCCGAAGGGCTGAGTCGTGGCCAACCAAGGGACGCCGACTATCGGCCTGGGTGGCTTTGCCGAGTTCGCATCAGCGATGTCCAGCGGCAGAATTGGTGCGGTACAGAACGTCATTTCGAATGAGTTCGGTGGGTACGAACCCAGTCATGACTTCTACCGACAGTTTCGACGGGCCGTGGCAGAGGGCATCGCCAACGGCAACGACGAAGTTCGTGTGCGCTGGGCGGTCGACGAATGCAATCACAAGCAGCGCAACCACTACCAAGCGCTCGCCAACGGGTGGATCCGCTGGCGGCGAGGAAAGCAGTTGCAGGTGTTCTCGCAGCCACGCGAATGGCACAGCGCGGGACTCGATGTTCGCGTATCCCCACAGTTCATTTGGCGGGACAAGAAGCAGAGCTACCTGGTGTGGCCCTACCTCAAAGACCCTGAACTGTCGCGCGACGGCATCCAAGCCGCCATTCGGCTGATGGAGCTAACTCATCCCGATGCCCAACATCAACCCGCACTGCTGGACGTGCGGCGTGGAGCGGTCCATCGCGCGTTCAAGCGCCGCCGCAGGGGATTCGATGCCTGGCTGACAAGCGAGGCTGCGGCGTTCATATCGCTCCTTGAGTCAATCCGGAACGTCGCGTAGTCCGCCTATCGGCCGTCGTCGGCAAGGGTCGGCGCGGGCAGGTCACGTACGAGATCCCCCGCGTCGACCTCCAAACCGCCCGCAATCTTCAGGATGTTGTGCAGCGTCAGGTTCCGACGACCGCGTTCCACCTGCCCTAGATAGGTCCAATGCAGCCCGATGAGTTCAGCCGCCTTCTCCTGGCTGAGGCCCAGTTCATTGCGCCGCTGGGTGACCCGGCGGCCAAACTCTCGGGTCGCATCCGAGATCGGCGACTGGGACGGCGCGGGCATGGCCCAAGCTCATAGGTAGCATGACTATCAATCCAGAGACGATGAATCCCTAGACCTTGAATCCTGATAGACTTCCTCGTATCGTGAATCAACCCGAACGGGGCAAACCGGCGGGGGCTGACGCGCATCAGGAAGGTGGGTGATCGACATGGGTGGAGATGGCGGCTTCGTCGGCGGCGACGGCGGCTAGGCAACTGACCAAAAATGAGGGGCGCAGCGGACGCGATCCGCTGTGCCCCTTACTCTTTCAACGGTTATGTCTATTCATATGGCACATTAGTTGCTACAATACTGTCAGCCTATGCAGGACCCGCTCCAACGTATTCTCAAACTGCAGACAATCGTCGCAGCAATTCTCGTAGCCGCAGCGGGTGTTGGCTTCATGTTCTTCAACCAACAAGTCGACCAATCCCCCGAGCTACAGTGGCTCACCCCCTTTCCATGGAGCGAAGTCGGCGGCACGCTGCTCGTCGCGGCGGTGCTCGGACTCGGCCTGGACTATTTCACAAACCGAGATAAAGAAGCCCATGACACCGAGCGGCTGCGCCGTGTCCTGCGCGAGTCGGCGCCAGACATTCGCGATGCGGTGATCGACGGGTTCGCGTTCGGCAATGACGACTTGGCTCGAGTCTCCAACCCTGAGACCCTCGACAATGTCATCCGCAACAGCCTCGCACTTCGTTTGGGCGACAAAGATTTTGCACGCGAAGTCTATGACGACATCCGGGACCAAGCCGTCAAGGCACCTGAACGCTGGCTCGACGCCAAAGTGGACATCGAGCTGTCACCTCTAGATATACCTAGAGCCACTGTCGTCAGCAGTGCCCCTGCGACCGATCAGACAGAGCCGCTGTTCGTCGTCACCGTGCGCTGGGAGTACACCGTCATCCCTCGTCACCACTCGCGGCGCTTCGTGTGCGTCTCTGACCGTGAGGAGTATCTCGACCTCATGCAGGACGCCGACGGCACATCCGCCTGGTGGTACACCCCGAAAGGTGACATCGCCGCCAACGATCGCGACGCGTTCGAGGTCGTGCAGTTCTCCGTCGATGGCGTGGAGCGCCCTATCCGCCGAAGCGAAAAGAGGGGCGGCCAGACGTACGCGATCAGCCTCGGCACCAACCTCGACGACGAGAAGCCTGTACGGATCAGCTACACCTACCGCACCGTGACCGCCGAACGCGGGCACCTGTTGTACATCGACATCGAACAGCCAACGCGCGGTATTGAAGTTGAGCTCGACTATGGCGACTGCGATATCGAGCGGGTGAGCGTCCTTGATCTCATCGCGAGCAGCCGCGCCACGCGGGTTGAACGGACGCCGGCATCAGTTCCCGGGCGATCCGTTCGAGTGTCCTTCGACGGGTGGGCGTTTCCGCGGAGCGGAGTCGGGTTCGTATGGGTGTCGTCAGACCTACGAATGACCAATGATGAGAGAGCCCGTGTAGCCATAAGCTCGAAAACGACGCAGCACCGGTAACTGCGCGGTGCAACCGACTTACTTCACAGCTCGAGAGGGTCTGCTGCACGAATGGGTGACAGTTTAAGATGTCACGTCTTAGTGCAGCAGACCCACGCGACATTGATGCGGACAATCAAGTCACCGGCAGCGCGCGTCATCGTTCGAACGGTCGACCGATCGCCGCGGTTCGATCATTGACGATAGAAAAAGTGGTTATTAACAAAGTGATTCGTCGTTTGCATCATTTGGGCTTGCCGACGTGTAAGCGTCGCGGGGACAGTGACGAACCCTTGCAAAATAGAGCCGTATGTGCGATAAGTAAGAGTACTGGCACGGATGAAACCGGTTGTTAGAGTTCATTTGTCGAGTGATAGCTGCAAAACTGCGGCTCTCGTCACCCAATGATGTGCCGCTTCAGGGCGGCGACCTGCTCGCAGTTTCGCCTGCAAGCTGGGCCGCCGTTCTCAAGATGATTTGGGATCCAAAGGCGCAGAGTGTGCCTGGGAAGTCAGCGGTAGAGACGAGGCCATCATGGCCACCGTGGTACAGATGGTCGACCTGTACGGGTTGACCCACGAAATCCTGAGGCGTGTTGCCGACGGCTCGCTGGATCACAAGCAAGTAGAGGCGCAATTGGGCGCCATCATCGGCGAAGCCATCCCAGCGTGGGAACTGGCCGAACGCGAGGTCGATACGGCCGCACCTCCGCCGCCTCTCTGGTGGCGGACCGCGGACGAACAATTGGCCCGCGCCACCGAATTGTGGCCGTATCAGACGCTGCCGGACGCTCCTGTCGGTTTCATTGCGAGATCCGAGACGGAAGTGCTGCTACTGCACGTGCCGCGTCCCTTCGACGAGTTGTGGGCTGCGGTCGTGCCGCCGGACGGCTACACGAAGTCGCGCTGGCTCCAGCTAGTCTTGGAACGAATCGAGTCGTTACCCGACGTCCGCATTAATACACGCCCTGCCTGGCGACGCTTCAATTACCAGGCGGATAGGACCACCGAACCCCGCCACATGTTGCGGTACCCAGGATGCCTGGCCAGCGAAATTCTGTCGGTGATCATTCAGTTTCCAGAATGGTTGCTGACGGAGGCGGCGTCAACGTCAATGACCGTGAGCGCACTGTAGCGCCAACACACACCAGCCCCTGCTCTGATTCGTCAGAGCAGGGGCTTCTTCATGCATCGCGCCGACGTTACCGGTCGAAATCACCACCGTCAGCCCGATTCTCGAACGCTGTCGCTTCCGGTGCGATCGTCGGTAATTCTGGATCCGCTCCCTCATCAATCTCCGACACCGCGTCGTCAAAATCGTCAACGTCATCTTCATGGTCGAGGATCGGCTGAAGCTCCTCATCGTCGTACTCGCGTGGGTCGATCTCCGGCACGCTCAGGATGAGCTCCATATTCGGGGCGGCTTTCGCATTTGAATCGACATCGGTAGCGCCGTATCGAGGCAGCACCGCCACGATTTCGTTGCCGAACCACTGCTGATGTTTGTCGACCCACACCACGATTCGAGCGAGCAAATTCAATGAGCGTCTCAGCGTCTGCCAGAAGAATGGTCGGCACGTGTTGGTGGCGTAGCTGAAGAAATCCGGCACGTAAGCGGCCTTAGGGTTCGGATCGCGGGGCCAGCGGCCGTGCGGCCAAGCTGCGCCTCGGCGGACCATCGTGTCAAGCGTGCGTGCTACTTCGGCATACACGGTGTTAGGAGGCCACTGGCCAATACCTAGCAGCGGTCGCAGCTGTGCCCACGGGATGAATGCGGTCTCGCGGGTGAAGGTGACGATCCGCGTGGCGAACTGGTCGTAGAGCGACGATCCCGCGCTCTCGACGGCCGCCCCGGCGAGGGCAGCAGGATCATCGTTGGCGCCGGTCTTGAGCCGGTCGTTGATTTCGAAGAGATTGGGCAGCGCGCTGGCCAGCGTGCCGTCGTGGAAGGCGCCAGACCCGACGAGAAGAAAGTAGATCTGGCGGACGCGTTCATCTTCAGAAAGCCTTGCGATACGCCGCGCTTCTCGTAGCGCAGCAGGTTCGCGGCACAGCGATTCACTTAACGCGGCTATGTCGAAGGCGAAGTTTTCCAAGATCGCTTTCGCCTTATTCGCGTAGACATCTTCGCCGACCCCGCTGATGTTTCGCGCTTCGCCGATTCGTGCTTCGAGGCCAAGACCGGACGCCTGGGTGAGGTTCAGTTCGTAGTGCAGCACGACCCAGTTGAAGTTGTGGCCGGTCCGTGGCTGCGGACCCCGCAGATAGCTCTGCACCGCACACCGCAGAGCGCGGATCGTCGCTCCCGGCAATCCATCTTCCCCCGCGCCCGAGTGGGCCAGTTCATCACGGCTCATGGCTAGCCGTTGCAGATGCGGGCCGCGATGTCGCACCTTGTCGGCGGTTAGCCCGTCTCGGGAACGCAGCGCACGAAGTTCGCGTAGAACTTCCAGCGCCGTAGGCGGCGTCAGTTCGTCTGACGGCGCGCCCTCGTCATGACTGGTCGTGGTCACGGCGTCATTACACCATCACCCCCGCACCAACAAGGCCGATAAGGCGGTGACTTTCCGACCGAAATGGCGAGAACACGGTCCCAAACCGGTCTGCCGCCGCCACTTCGATTCGACTGCGATGGAGAGCAACGCAGGGTCTGCAACGACGCAGCCACGCCGGGACACCAGGCGTCGTTCCCAGCTCCAGCAGGGGCGGCGGTGGCGTCTGATCGCTCACGACTCGACAGGAGACCAGCAATATGGCCATCGATACGACAGCCTCTCGGACAGCGACTGCTGCCGTGATGGCGTTCTTGACACTCTGTGTTCCCGCATGCGAAACAGCAGCCCCCAGCGTCGGTTCCTTGGTCTACGCCGAGCAGATCGCCGCGTCCTGCCCGGCGGGCAGCAAGGTGGCCTCGCTCGTCACCAGCGACGAGTCGGGCAGCAGCGTCGGTGCGACGGCCGGCCCCGCCCGCCAGCGGGTGATCCGGCAGGTCGCCGAGCGCACCGCGATTTGCGGTGGACATCTGCGGGTGGCGCTGTTTGCGGGCTCGATGATCGGCGTCACCGTCTTCGACGACGACCTGCGGCTCGACGGCGCCACCCAGAACGCCCGGCTACGTAAGGCCTCCAAGGTGGTCGACGCGGTGATGGAAGAGGTCGACGCCGCGCTGCCCGACGCCTCGGCACATCTCGCGGGCGGGGCGACCGACATCGTCGGTCAGTACCAGCTCGGTGCGGAGTACGCCGCCCAGCTCTCCACGTCGGCACCGGTGACGCTGGAGCAGACCATCGTGACCGATGGGATCCAGACCGCAGGCTCCGACCTGGAAGACACTGCGCTGACCGGACCGCAGGCCGTCGACATGGCTGCGCTGTTCGCGGTTCCCGACCTTACGGGTGCAACGGTGCGCCTGATCGGCATCGGCCGCCGAGCCGACGATGCCCCGCTGCCCACGCCCTACATCGCGGCGCTGCGGGCCTTCCACACTGCGGTCTGCGAGCGTACCCAGGCGACATGCACCGTCGTCACCGATCCGGCGGGCGCCTGACATGGCCCCGCTCTCGTCGCGATCACGCCTTCGGCGTGGCGCGGCTGCTTCCGCCCTGACCGGGGGTGACGGTCCCGAGGGCGTGCGTCTGATCCCGGTCGAGTCTGTGTCGGCGACCGCCCGCCCGAATGTGATCGCCACGACGTACTTGGAGCTGGCCCACGACGCACAGGCGCTCGAGCAGCAGCACCTGTTCGCCGCCGAAGGTGAAGCGCGGTCGCGTGACGACGCCGCCACAGCGAGCGCGCTGGCCTTCGCCACCTCGGAGACGAAAGCGTCGGTCGCGCGGGCCAAGACGGCCGCAGACAACGCCGCCGGGCGCAGCGAGAAGGTCCGCGAACTTCTCGGCCCGTACGTGCGACGCAAGGCGACATCGTCGCGTGGCTATGTCGCGCGCACCGCGGCGCTGCTGCTCGGTGACATCGCGGGGCTGTCCGGCGCGGTCATCGCGCTCGGCGAGTACCCGGTATTGGCCGTCGTGCAGGCGATCTCGGCGGGTACTGCGACGGTGACGGCCGGGCTGGCCGCCACTCAGTTGCGGCACGCTCAGCAGGCAGCCGAGCGCCGGATGGACGACCTGCCCGAGGAGCTCCAGCCCTACGCCTATCTGTTCTCGGGGCCGCCGACGCACTCCCGGTTGTACACGGGGGTGTACGTCGTCGCGGGGCTCATCGCCGTGCTGGTGTCGCTCGGGGTGTTCGCGCTGCGCACCGGCATCGAGGGTGCGCTGTCCGGGCTGACGTTCGGCGGGCTGGCCGCAGCCATCGCACTGGCCAGCTTCATCAACAGCTGGTTTCACGCCGATGCGGTGGCCGACGTCGTCGAGTCCGCCGAGCACCACGCCCACGCCGCGGACCGTCGTCACCGGCAACTGGCCGGCACGAGGGTGATCCGCACGGCGGATCAGGCTGCTGCACAGCAGAAGTCGGTGATCACCGAGCACACCCACCGCGGCCTCGCAGCCGCCGCGCACATCGAGACGGAGAAGTACCGAGCCCTGCTAGCCAGCCCGGACGTGGTCGGGCACGGCCCCGCACCCCAGGACCTGGCGACGCCGACATCGACAACGAGGTCGTCGATCAAGCGGGCGGGGTCGGCATGACGACCACGACGCCGGCCTTGCCGTTGCCCAGCCGCCTGCTCGATTCCCGGGTGCTCCCGCCGACGCTCTTCGGGACGACCAGCACTGCACGCATGCACGGCAAGCCGGCGACTGCCGGGGATGCCCCGATCGTTCTGGGCGAGCCCGGTGGCTGCCCGCCACAGGGCAGCCTGGTGCACGTCGTGCTTGATCAGTCGCCGAGCGTGACAAGCGACGGTGGCACCGATCCGCTGTCGCGGCGGCACGCCGAAGCCGCGCTGGCGATCCGCCATGTGGCCGCGGCTTGCCGCTGCCGCCGCGACCGCGTCGCCCTGGCGCCGTTCGACGCCGAGTCGGCGGGAGCTGTTGCGCCGCAACCGCTCACGCGCCGCGGGCTGCGCACCCTCGACCACGGGCTGCAGCAGTTGGCCGATACCTGGGGGATGTCCAGCCGGCTCGGTCCAGCGCTGGACCGCGTCGAGGCCGAGAAGACCGACTCCGGCGTGCTGCGCGCCGTGGTGGTGTTCTCCGACTTCCTGCTCACCGACCCCAACCCGAGCAGCGTGCTGCGGCGGCTCTGCGAACTGCCCGGCTACGTGCACGCCGTCGTACTCGGTGCGCAGCCACCGACTGTGCTCCTAGCTGATCCGCACGTCGCCGTCACTCGGCTGACGCCGTCGTCGCCAGCCGGTTCAGCCGCCCGTGCGGTCTTCGACGGCCTGACCCGCTTCCGCACGCATACCCACGATCCGGGCAGCGCCGCCCACCCGCACGAAAACCTCGGCAGTGAAGGAGAACTGATCGCATGACCATCATCAACGATCTTCGCGACCGCCTCGGCGACGACGTCATTGACGCCGCCGACGTGCTCAGCGCGTTCATCGAACAGGCTGCGGCCCGCACCGCCGAGGAGGTCGGCTTCGGCTACGTCCTGGTGCCCGACGCGCCGAACACCTTCGGGCCGTTGACGGACGCCTATGCCCATAGCCTGGCCACCGGTGAGCCGTTGCCGATCTCCAGTGAGAACAGCGACGACGTCATCTACCGCTCGCCCAGTATCAACGGGGCGCTGCGGTTCTGGCACGACGTCAACCACGTTCGCCGGCGGCTCGACTTCGGACTCGTCGACGAACTGGAACTGTCGCTGTGGCATCTCGGCGAACTGGAGAAGGCCGGCCACGCTCGTGGCTCGCTGGTGTGGCGGCTGCTGCACGCAGATCTCACCGGACAGGCCTATGTTCAGGCGTTCGCCAGCCGTTTCCCATTCGATCAGCGCCGCTTCGTGACCGGTTGTGTCACCGCCGGTTTCGATTACGGTCTGCTCGCCGAGCTGCGCGCACGGGAGCCTAAATGAGCCAGGAACCGGGCAAGTTTGTGGACAAGGTCATCGGCGCCTGCTTCGGCGTCCTGCTCGGCGTCATCGCGCTGTACTGCGCCGGACAGCTGCTGCAGACCATCCTGCCGACGCTCATCGTCGTGATCGGCATCCTGGCGCTCGTTGGACTAGCGATCGGCGTGGTCGTTGTAATTTCTACATGGCGAAATAGGTGGTGATTTTCGTGCTCCTGACCCCTATTGACAGATCCATCAAAACATTTCGCTGGATGCATCACCTATTGCTTATTGATTCAATTCAATAGACAATGCGGCAACGGCATTGAACTAATTCAATTGAGCCGCAGATAATTCCAACTAATTCCGATTGGAGGATACCCATGTCAAAAACAGGACGACCCAACCCCCGCCGCGGCTCCCGCGGCACCCCCAAACCCGAACGCCGCATCGTGGTGCGAAGCGTCCGCCGCGACCCGCCGGATCTCAGAAAGTTGAGTAGGGCGGTCATCGCGATGGCGCTCCGCGACGCCGAAGCCCAAGCCGCAGCCCGCGAGGCCATGAACGACCCGGCCATCACGACACCGGCCGCCACCGACGCCGCTCCGTCGCGACAGGAGCCGGCCGATGACTAAGTCCGGTGCCACCGCGTCAGCGGGAACGCTGGTGTGGCTGCAGCTGTTCTGGCCGCAGCCACTGACTGAGGCGACGGCCCTGGGACTGCTGCGATACTTCGCCGCCCGCACCCACGCCCCGCAGCTCATTCTGGAGGCGCGCGCCGACGACCGCGGCGTGGAGTACCTTCTCGGCTGCCAGCTCCGGCACCACGCGGCCGTCCGCCGTGCAGTCGAGCAACTGGTCGATGGCGCCATCGTCACCAGCTTCGAGAGCGCCGATCGCGACCACGTCGCCACCGCGCGCCGTATCCACTTGAGCACCACGAACCGCCAGCTCGAGCCCGCTGACGCGGTGGCATCAACCCGCTCCGTCCTGCACGCCCTGACCGCAGCCAAGAAGGGCGAGCGCCTCACCATTCAGATCGTGCTCGGTCCGCGCCATCATCCGAAGGCACCGCCCCGAGAAGCGCACCGCGACAACCAGATCGTCGTCTCCAAGCTGCTGCACGGGGTGCAGCCCGACAACCGGCCCGGCGCCAAGCAAGCCCTGGCGCACAAGCTCGGCCAGCACGCCTTCACCGCAGCCGTGCGCCTCGGTGTGCAGGCCGCCACCGCCGACCGCCGCCGCAGCTTGCTGCTGAGCCTGGCCTCGGCCATCGGCACTGCCGAATCACCCGATGTACGAGTCACCCTGAAGAACGAGAAACCCGACCGCATGAACACCCCGCGCGGCACCTGGTCGGTCTTCACCCCGGCCCAGAAGCTGACTGTCACCGAGATCGCGCGTCTCAGCGGCTGGCCGATCGCCGATCACGACGAGCACTTTCCCGGCCAACCGCCGCTGCACCCGCGCCCCGTCCGGCCGAGCGGTCCACTGCAGTCCGGTACCCGCGTCGTCGCCGACGCCAGCGCACCGGGGGCAGGGGGCACCATCGGCTACGACCCACTCGACGCGATGCGCCACACCTGGGTCATCGGACCTAACGGGGTGGGCAAGTCGACGCTGCTGCTGAACCTGATTCTGCAGGACCTCGAGACGGATCGGCCGGTCGTGGTGATCGAGCCCAAAGACCTGATCGCCGAGCTGCTCGCTCGCATCCCGGAGAAACGCCGCGGCGATGTCGTCGTGCTCGATCCGTTCGATGAAGCCCCCGTCGGCATCAATCCGCTCGACGCCGCCCACCGGCACGGCCGCTCCCCGGAAGTGGTCGCCGACAGTCTGTTCGGCACCTTCCGCGCCATCTGGGGTGACAGCCTTGGCCCCCGTAGCTCCGACATCCTGCGTAACTGCCTCGATCTGCTTGCCCGCCGCGACGACGCCTCGCTGGTGCAGTTGCCACTTCTGCTGACCAACCCCGGCTTCCGCCGCCGCATAACACGGGGCGTCATGCAGTCCGATCCCTTTGCCGCCGGACCCTTCTGGCAGTGGTTCGACAGCCTCTCCCCCGAAGCCGCTGCCACAACCATTGCGCCGCTCAGCAATAAGCTGCGCCCGCTGCTGAGCAAACCACTCAGAGACGTGCTGGCCCAGCAGCATCCGAAGTTCAATGTCCGGCAGGTGCTGCGCGAGAAGAAGGTCCTGCTCGTGCCGCTCCAGAAGGGCGTCATCGGGCCGGAGAACGCCCAGCTGCTCGGGGCGCTCGTCGTGGCCGAACTGTGGCAGGCGATTCGCGAACGCGCCGGAACATCGGAGAAGTCACGCGAGCCGGTCATGGTCTACATCGACGAGGTTCAGGACTACCTGCGCCTCCCAACCGATCTCGGCGACGCGCTGGCCACCGCTCGCAGCCTCGGCGCCGGCTTCCATCTGGCGCACCAGTACGAGAAGCAGCTGCCGCCGTCGATGCTCGACGCCTTCAGAAACAACGCCCGCTCGCGAGTCTGCTTCCAGCTGCAGGCCGGGGACGCCAAGGAGATGATCGCCGGCCAATCCGTGCTCACCATCGAGGACTTCACCAAGCTGCCGGCGCACCACGTCTACGCCAGCCTCGTCCGCAACAACGCGGTGCAGCCCTGGGCCTCCGGGGTCACGAAACCCGCCCCACCGCCGTCGAGCGACCCGGCGGCCATCCGCCGCCTGAGTCGTGAGCGCTACGGCCAACCGATCGCCGCCATCGAAGCCGGCTTCACCGCCCTCGTCGAGGGCGCTTCCGGCGACGACGATCTCGGCGACATCGGCGCACCTCGGCGAAGGAGGCAGTCATGAACGACCAGCCGCAGCAGTCAATCCCAGCAGAAAAGGGTGGTCCGATCGGTGGTCCGGCCGCGTCGAATCCACAACCACCGTCGCCGCCGGTAGACGACCAATCCCCGCCGATACCGTCAGGGAATAGTGGTGCCCCACGGGGCACCACAGCACCCGCCAAACGTCCACCAGATCAACGAATCTCCGCATCCGCCATCGACGTCATCAACAGTCGTCTATCCGATCGTGACCGCGCCATCCTGCGCTCCGTCGACGACCATCAGTTCCTGACCGTCCACCAGATCGAAGCCCTGCACTTCGACTCGATTGCCCCCGACGCGAGAGGTCGCATCACCCGACGTGTGCTGGCGCGGCTGCGTGGCCTGCGAGTGCTCGGCGTTCTCAACCGCCGGATCGGCGGCGTGCGCTCCGGGTCGCAGGGACTCATCTATCACGTCGGCGTCGCCGGTGAACGGCTGCTGGAACGACCGGTCCGCCGCGGTGCAAGGCTGCGCTACGACCCGTCGGCGCGCTTTCTGAACCACCGACTCGCCGTCGCCGACCACCACGTCGCGCTCATCACCGCCGATCGCGACAGCTCGCTCGACCTCATCGACAGTGCAGTCGAACCATCCACCTGGCGCAGCTTCACCGGCCTCGGCTCCGCTCGCCGTACCCTCAAGCCCGACCTGTTCGCCGAAACCGCCACCCGTGGCGACGACGGTCTGGTGCGCGCCTGGTTCATCGAAGTCGATCTCGGCACCGAACACGTTCCGACTCTCCTGCGGAAGTGCCACGAATACGAGGCTTACCGCCAGTCCGGCATCGAGCAGGACCGTCACGGATCGTTTCCGGTCGTCATCTGGTCGATGAGCCATGCCGATCCGGCAAAGGCCGTCAGTCGCCGTCAGGCACTCGAAGACGCCGTCAACGGCGACCCCCGGCTGCCAAGCGCACTGTTCCGCATCGTCACCCCGGAGCAGTTGCTACCGGTGATCGCGCGGGGAGGCGAGCGATGAACGTCCTAACCACGCTGCCGCGCAACGAGATCATCATCGGCGATGCACTGAGGAAGCTCAGCGCGCTACCCGACGCATCGGTCGACTGCGTGATCACCAGTCCGCCGTACTTCCGGCTGCGTGACTACGACGCCCATGGCCAGCTCGGCCTCGAAACTCACGTCGACCAGTGGGTGGAACAACTGGCGAGGATCAGCCAACAGGTCGCCCGCGTCCTCGTCCCCACCGGCACCTTCTGGCTCAACGTCGGCGACAGCTACGCCACCCACCCCCGCGAGGGCGCTGCACGCAAAAGCCTGCTGATGGCACCCGAGCGGTTGGCACTGCGACTGCAACAGGACGGCTGGATCATCCGCAACAAGATCGTCTGGGCCAAGCCGAATCCAATGCCGACCAGCGTTCTCGACCGCCTCAACACCACCTACGAGATCATCTACGTCCTGGCACGGCAGTCCCGGTACTTCCTCGACCTCGACGCCATCCGCGTCCCGCACGTCACCCCCAAGATTCCGGCGAGCACAGGCCCGCGCCGATCGCAGCGACACGAATCGTGGCGCGGCCCCAACAGCGACACCGCCACCGGCCTCGCCACGCTCAAGGCGAACGGCATCGTGGGCCATCCGCTGGGCAAGAACCCCGGCGACGTCTGGACCATCGGCACCGGCGGCTACCGCAGCGCCCATCACGCCATTTATCCCGTACGGCTGGCCGAACGCATGGTCACCGCCGGCTGCCCCGAGGCCCGCTGCGCGCGCTGCCACGCGCCTTGGCGACGCCGCGTCATCCGCGGACTCGGCCGCGCGGCGACGAGATCCGCGTTGGCACCGTCGTGTTCCTGCACGACGAGCCGTGAGCCCGGTCTGGTGCTCGACCCGTTCATGGGCAGCGGCACCACCGCCGTGGCCGCCAAGGCGCTCGGCCGCGACTGGCTCGGCATCGAACTGAACCCCGACTTCGCCGCCGCCGCGAGAACACGCATCGCCGGCGCACGCCGTCAGGAACCGCCAGGGACACCACATTCCGAAAGGGCAGCCGCATGAGCCCGCGGACGCGCTCGTCGGTGTCATGCGGCCGTTCACGTGAGCGCACAGAGCGTTCACCGGCCGCAGCGCACCGAGGAGGTCGCATGTCCACACCCACCGAGTCCGGTAAAGGCGTCAAAACCCTTGGTATCCGACTTCAACCCGATGTCCATGCCCAGCTGAGCTTCATCGCCCAGCTGCGCGACGGCACGATCACCGATGAGATCCAGATCGCGATTGCCGCACACATCGTCGCGGCCAAGAACGACCCGGAACTGGCCAGCAAGGCAGCAGAAGCCCGCGCCGAAATCGAACGCGAGGCGGCAGCTCGCCAACAGGCCATCGCCACCCTGTTCGCCGACGGCGGCGAACCCACCACCCGGCCGCGCCGGAACACCAAGGGAGGCGACACCCCATCGGACACCTGAGCGTGCCCGTAGGACACCGACGTCCGTGACCTGTCACGGCGCGCACCGGGGCCGGCGGGAAGCAGCACGAGCCGATCCGGCTCACTGTTTCCCGACCGGCCCCGTACAACCCACCACGAACCCGCAACCACCAAGAAAGGAGGTGAGAATGAATGAAACCCACCACGAACCACCAACACCCGAGCAACAGCCAGACGCCCGACCGGAGCGTGAGGCGGAACCGAAACCGTCGCCGTCGATCTACGTCGCCAGCCTGGCCGACTACAACAACGGCGTCCTTCACGGCAGATGGCTCGACGCCGCCCGCGAACCCTGGAAAATACAAGCCGACATCAACACCATTCTGGACAGCTCAGAAGATCCAGACGCCGAAGAATGGGCAATCCACGACTCGGAACAATTCGGCCGCTGGAACGTCGGCGAATTCGACTCCATCGAACAAATATCCCGTATCGCGAAGAACATCGCCGAACACGGCTACGCCTACGCCGCCTGGGCCGACGTCTTCGACGGCAAAGACGTCAGCTTCGACGTCGATGCCTTCCAGGAGGCCTACCTCGGCCACTACGACACCGTCACCGACTACGTCGAGCACATGGCCGAGAGCCTCGGCTACGAAACCGAACTCGACAAGCTCCCCGAGCATCTACGCGGGTACGTCCGCGTGGACTACCCGGCCATTGCCCGCGACCTGGAGCTGTCCGGCGACATCGCCGCTGTCCGAGATCCACACGGTGGACTGTGGATCTTCCGCACCAACCTGTAGGAGCCGAGGCACCGAGAGGCGGCTACCCGGCCATTGCAGAAATGCAATAATCACAAGTTCGTATTCACGAATTCCATTTCATAAATGGCGCATTCTCATTGATCGAAATCAATATTCCGTTGTACAATTACTGATACAAGGGGAATTGATTATCATGACACCGGAACAAACGGTAAAACTCATCACGTTGCTCAAGCGCAAACGCACCGAGCTTGAAATCAGCATCAACGAAGTCGCACGGCGCGCGGACGTCGACCCCGGCACCGCCTGGCGCATCGAGCAGGGCATGATCGCCAAGCCGCGCGTAGAAAGCCTGATCGCGATCGGCAACGTGCTCGGCGTGAATGCGATCGAAATGTTCATCACCGTCGGCTGGCTCACCGCCGACGACCTGCCGGACCTCCGCTCCTACCTGCAGGCCAAATTCGGCGCCTCGCTGTCTGATGTAGCGCTCCAAGACATCGAGAACTACATCACCCGCACGAAATACGTCTACACCCTCGCCGACAGTCACGGCCACACACCCGCCCCACCAGCGGACCAACGCCACGCAACTCATCCGCATCACCCGCCGCGCCGACCGAAGGAGTCCTGAGCATGAGCCTATCGACCCCCATCGGGAACGCCTCCAAAGCCGTCCTCTACCTTCGGGTATCGAGTAAGAAGCAAATGGACACCGCCGTCGACATCGACCCCGACGGCAATTCCATTGCCACACAGCGTGAAGTCAGCACTCGCAAGGCACTCAACCTAGGCGCAGATGTCGTCCGCGAATTCGTCGAACCGGGCGTCTCCGCCTCAACCATCGAGAAGCGGCAAGCGTTTCAGGAGATGCTGACGTTCCTGCGCGAGAACGACGACGTCCGCTACGTCATCGTCTACGCCCGCTCCCGTGCGTTCCGCAACTACATCGACGCCGCCATCACCAAGCGGCTACTCGACAAACTCGACGTCAAACTCATCTCCGCCCGCGAGGACTTCGGTGACGGCGTCTACGCCGACATGATGGAAGCCGTCACCGACATCTTCAACGACGTGCAGAACAAGCTCAGCGGCGAAGATATCCGAATCAAGCTGCAGCACAAGGCAGAGAATGGCGGAACCACCGGCAAGGCTCCCCTCGGGTACATCAACGCACGCGTCGAGCACGAAGGGAGGCTGATCAATACTGTTCAGATCGACCCGAAACGAGCGCCACTGGTGCGCAAGGCATTCGAACTGTACGCCACAGGAGAGTACGGGCTCGAACGGCTCGAGGCGACCATGGCCGACCTTGGGCTGACCGCACGCGCCGCCGGCGATCTCCCCGAACGGCCCGTTACCTTCAAGTGGTTACACAGGATGCTGCAGGATCGCTACTACATCGGCTGCGTCATCTACAAAGGCGAGATCTACGCCGGACGCCACGAACCAATTGTCGACCCAGTCCTCTTCGACCGCGTCCAAGAAGTGATCGCTTTCCGTAGTAAGAGCGGTCAGCGCGATCGAGTGCTCCAGCACTACCTCAAGGGCATCCTGTTCTGCGACCGCTGCGCACGCAACGAGCGAACATCCCGCCTCATCTACACCGAGGCGACCAACCGGTTCGGTACCCGATACGGCTACTTCCTCTGTCGAGGACGCCAGGACGGCGTGTGCGACCTGCCGTATCTTCCCGCCGACAACGTCGAGCAGGCGATCGTTGATCATTACGCGAACCTGAACTTGCCCGCCACGTTCGTCGAGGACGTGCGTCACCTTCTTGAAGAGGCACTCAGTGGCGAACAACGCAGCGTCGCGGAACTCCACGCAGCCGTCAGCCGCAAACTTAAAGAACTCGAGGCAAAAGAGGACCGCCTACTCGATCTCCTGGCCGACGACCAGCTCCCACAGGCAAAGGTCAAAGCGAAACTGCGCGACATCCAAACCGAGCGGATCACAACTGAAGCCCGCCTCGCCAACACGGGAGCGGTGCTGGAAGTCGGGGCCAAGGTCCTGCTCGGCGCTCTCGATCTCATGTCGAATCCCGAGCAGACCTACACCCATGGCACCGACCCGATCCGCCGAAACCTCAATGAGACGTTCTACCAGCGCATCTATCTCGATGAGCAAGGTGTACAGGCAAGCGAATTGATGCCGCCGTTCGACGAGCTGCACGTCGCCGTGGAATTGACAACAGCCGCGCAAAACAGGGCTGGAGCATCAACAGCGCCAACGAAACGAGGCCCCCTCGCGGGAACCTCGGATCGAGCAGTTAGACATCGTAGTTCTTCTGGTTTAGCTCCTACCCTCGCCGACATCCTTTCGGGCGCGGGTTCGAGTAAGAACTCTTTGGTGGAGCTAAGGGGAATCGAACCCCTGACCTTCTCGATGCGAACGAGACGCGCTACCAACTGCGCTATAGCCCCTTGTGCCGGTAGAGGTTACCAGGAACCCCGGCGGCGACTGAAACCGGCCGCTAGGAGCCGGTCACGGGCCGCTTCACTGCCCCGCCGCGCGCGGCAGATCCCAGCTCCGCGCGGCCGAGGTGTACTCCAGATGCTCGAAGATGGGGTCCTCGTCGTCGATCTCCAAGACGGCCGCACCGGGACGTCGCAGCCGCGACGGCACCACGTCGTACTCGGGGTCGCCGGTGTTCTCGACACCTAGCCGTGACCGCATCATCCGGTGCGCACGCCGGCGGCGCAGCTGCTCCTCGATGCGGGTTTGGCGACGCAGGTAAGCCAGGTACAGCACCGTCACCGTGGCGACGGAGCCGCACACCCACCACATGCCCGGCCCGAGCGCGAACGCCAGGGCCGCGGTCAGCATCAGCAGCGCCGCCATCACCGACAGCACGCGCTTGCGGAAGGTGTACTTGCGGGCGCTGACGGCCTGGGCGGTCTTGGACTCGAAGCGGTCACGGCGCGCGGCCGCGAAGGACTGCGCCCCGGCAGACGCCGACTCGGCGTCGGGCTCCAGACCCGACGAGTCGTCGACGTACTCGTAATCGTCCTCGCTGCCGTCGGTGAGATCGGCCGGCTCTTCTTCGGCGGCCACCTCTTCGGCGCGGTCGGTCTCGACCTCGGCCTCTTCGGCCGCCTGCTGGGCCACCGGTTCGGTCTCGGCTTCGAGCTTCGCATCGCCGAAATCCAAGGGCAGTTCCTCGGTTTGGGACTGATCCCGACCGAACGACTCGCCGATCGGCAGAGCGCCGGAGTCCTCTTCGACGATGTCCACGTCGAGGTAGTCCGGTTCGGAGCTCTCCTGGACCGCCTCGGCCAGCACCACGGCGCGCCGCACCCGCGGCTCGGCGTCGTCGGTGTCCACGTCGTCGAGGTCGCCGACGTACTCGTCCTCGACCGGCTGCCAGTCCGGATCGCTCTGGTGCCCGCTCGCCGGACGGGTGCGTCGGCGTAGCCGCGCGTTGCGGCCGGTGTTGAGTACCCGGGTCGCCAAGGCGACATCGCTGGTGCGGCGGACGGTGTCCCGTTTGCTCACCAACATCGGCACCAGCACGAACAGCCAGAGCACGACGAGGGAGATCCATAACAGAGATTGGGGGATGCTTGGCATGACGCCTGCTCCTTTCCCCTTCAGGCTAGGTCTGTGACCAGCGCATCCGTCCACGGCGCGCCGAGACAATTACACACCTGTAATTCACCGAGTACAAGCACCATCAGTCACACGCGTCACATTCGCCACATTGGAGCTCGCCGAGTTCGACGAAATGGCGAAACGCACCCGCACTTTCCCACCCGTTTGATCAATTGGGCGGGATGGGGGTCAGGTCCAGCTGGCGCGGCCGCTGCGCACCAGCTGCGCGGCCACCGATCCCTGCACTTCCTCGATGGTGATCGCCACCAGCAGATGATCACGCCAGGCGCCGTCGACATCGAGGTAGCGCCGCAACAGGCCCTCTTCCCGGAAACCGGCCTTGGCCAGCACGGCGCGGCTGGCCTGGTTCTCCGGGCGCACGGTGGCCTCCACCCGGTGCAGCATCACCGGACCGAATGCGTGGTCCAACCCCAACGCCAAGGCCGCGGTGGCAACCCCGGAACCGGTGAACTGCTTGGCCACCCAGTACCCGATCCACGCCGACCGCAGCGCACCATGAGTGACGTTGCCAATCGTGATCTGCCCGGCGAACTGGCCGTCGAGCTCGATGACATAGGGCAGCATGCGCCCTTTGCGCGCCTCCCCGCGCAGCCCCGAACACACCGCCGGCCACGACGAAATGGCATGGCGCACTTCCCAACTCACCTCGGCACTGGGTTCCCACGGCTCCAGGTGGGCCTGGTCGGCCAGGCGCAGCCTGCTCCACTGGGCGCCGTCGCGCAGCCGGATCGGTCGCAGCCCCACCAGCCCGGCCGGCACCCGGATGGGCCCAGCGGGCAACGGCCAGCCCGGGTGGACCGCACTCGTACGCCAACGGTTCACGCTCGGCCCTCGCGTGTCATCCGTCGGTTCGCTCCGCACGCTTCGCTCACGCGGTCAGCCGCGCTGCGCGAGGAAGGCGACATCGACCACTTCACCGGTGCGGATCTGTTCGGCGTCGCTGGGCACGATCACCAGACAGTTCGCCTCGGCGAGCGTGGCCAGCAGATGTGAGGACGCACCCGGCGCGCCGCCGAGGGCCTGCACCAGATACTCGCCGGTGTCCTGGTCGCGCATCAGCTGACCGCGCAGAAACCCCTTGCGCCCGGCCACCGAACTGATCGGCGACAACGTCCTGGCCTGGATCACCCGGCGCATCGGCTGCCGTTTACCCAGCGACATCCGGATCAGCGGGCGCACCATCACCTCGAACACCACCAGTGCGCTCACCGGATTGGCCGGCAGCAGGAACACCGGGACACCGTCGCGCCCCAGCTGCCCGAAGCCCTGCACCGACCCGGGGTGCATCGCGACGCGCACGACCTCCATCTCCCCCAGCTCGGAGAGCACGGAACGGACGGCCTCCGCGGCCGCCCCACCGACGGCACCGGCGATCACCACCACCTCGGAACGGCTGATCTGACCCTCGACGACCTCGCGCAGCTCCGCCGGGTCGCCGTTGACGATGCCGACCCGGTTCACCTCGGCCCCGGCATCGCGACCCGCGGCGGCCAGCGCATAGGAGTTGACGTCGTACACCTGCCCGTTGCCCGGCGTCCGGGACACGTCGACAAGTTCTCCACCCACCGACAACACCGACATCCGCGGCCGCGGATGTACCAGCACCCGGTCCCGCCCGACAGCGGCCAGCAGACCGACCTGCGCCGCGCCGATGATCGTGCCGGCCCGCACCGCCACGTCACCGGGCTGCACATCGTCACCGGTGCGGCGCACGTAGGCGCCCGAGCGCACCCCGCGCAGCACCCGCACCCGAGATTGGCCGCCGTCGGTCCAGCGCAACGGCAGCACCGCGTCGGCCAAGGTCGGCATCGGCGCACCGGTTTGCACCCGGGCGGCCTGCCGCGGCTGCAGCCGGCTCGGCGTCCGGGCCCCGGCATCGACATGCCCGACCACCGGCAGGCTCACCTCACCGGCACCATCGTCACCACCGATGGCGGCCACGTCGACACTACGAACGGCATAGCCGTCGATGGCGGCCTGATCGAACCCCGGCAGCGGGCGCTCGGTGACCACCTCTTCGGCGCACATCAGACCTTGCGATTCGGCGATCGCCACCCGCACCGGACGTGGTGCCACCGCGGCAGCCGCTACTCGAGCCTGCTGCTCCTCAACCGAACGCACCGCACGCCTTTCTCCTGTCCGCAGACCGGCCGCGCAGTCGCTATTTCTCGGCCAGGCCCAACCGCTCGACCAACCACCGCCGCAGCTCTGGTCCGTAGTCGTCGCGTTCCAACGCAAAGTCAACCGCAGCCTTGAGGTAGCCGCCGGGATTTCCCAAGTCGTGTCGGGACCCGCGGTGCACCACCACGTGCACCGGGTGGCCCTCTTCGATCAGCAGCGCGATGGCGTCGGTCAGTTGAATTTCGCCACCCACGCCGCGGTCGACCCGGCGCAGCGCGTCGAAGATGGCGCGGTCCAGCACATAGCGCCCGGCCGCCGCGAACAGCGACGGGGCGTCCTCCTTCTTCGGCTTCTCCACCATGCCCTTGACCTTGAGCACGTTGGGGTTGGCCGCGTCCGGAACCACCTCGACATCGAAGACGCCGTAGGCACTGATCTCGTCCTCGGGCACCTCGATGGCGCACAGCACCGTGCCGCCGCGCTTGGCGCGCACCTTCGACATGGTCTCCAGTACGCCGGTGGGCAGCACCAGATCGTCGGGCAGCAGCACGGCGATGGCGTCCTCGTCGTCGAGCAGCTTCTCCTCGACGCAGCCCACGGCGTGCCCCAGGCCGAGCGGCTCGGCCTGGACCACCGATTCGACCTTGATCAGGGCGGGCGCGCGGCGCACCTTCTCCAGCATCGTGTGCTTGCCGCGGGCCTCCAGCGTGCCCTCCAGGATCAGGTCCTCGACGAAGTGCGCGACGACGCCGTCCTTCCCCTCGGAGGTGACGATGATCAGTCGTTCGCCACCGGCCTCGGCCGCCTCGGCCGCGACCAGCTCGATGCCTGGGGTGTCCACCACCGGCAGGAGTTCCTTGGGCACGGTCTTGGTGGCCGGGAGAAATCGCGTCCCCAGCCCGGCTGCGGGAACGACCGCCGTCCGCGGGATCGGTACCTGTGCCTGTGTCATCGTTGACACACTAATACCAGCCAGTAAGAAGGCGAAGGGCTAGCGACGCAATCGTGGCAATCCTGACAAAACCGGTGCTGCGCGAACGCATTCTCGCCGCTCGGCGCGCGGTCCCGGCGCAGGTCCGGCTGGCGGAGGCCGCCGCTCTGCAAACTCATCTCGGGGCTGCCATTCGTCCGGGTGCCACCGTGTGCGCCTACGTCCCGGTGGGTTCCGAACCCGGCTCGCTCGCCATGCTCGACGCACTCCACACCGCTGGGGTGCGGGTGCTGCTTCCCGTCGCCAGGGCCGGCGAACCCATGCGGTGGGGCGTGTACACACCCGACCGGCTGGTGACCGCTCCGTTCGGTTTGCTTGAGCCCGCGCCGCCGTGGCAGCAGCCCGAGGCGATCCGGGCGGCATCGGTGGTGCTGGTACCAGCACTGGCGGTCGACCGGCGCGGGGTTCGGCTGGGCCGGGGCGCCGGTTTCTACGACCGGGCCCTGCCACTGGCCGATCCGGCCGCCCGGTTGATCGCGGTGGTGCGCGACGACGAGCTGGTCGAGGCACTGCCGGCGGAGCCACACGATGTACCGATGACGGACGTGCTGACCCCGGGCCGCGGCATCGTGGCGCTGACGGGGCGGGAATGACCTGCCCCACGTAGCGGTTCTAGCACTTAGGCCGGTAGAGTGCTAGAAAGTTTGACTGTCTCGGAGGTTTTCGTGCCTACCTATTCTTATGCGTGCACCGCGTGCGACAACCGGTTCGATGTCGTGCAGGCCTTCAGCGATGACGCGCTGACCACGTGCCCCCAGTGCTCCGGCCGCCTGCGCAAGCTCTTCGGCAAGGTGGGCGTGGTGTTCAAGGGCAGCGGTTTCTACCGCACCGACAGCCGCGACTCGTCGAAGTCGAGCAGCACCACCGGATCGTCGGCCAAGAGCGACAGCGGCTCGAGCTCGTCGTCGTCCTCCTCGGACTCGTCGTCGAGCAGTTCGTCGTCGGCGTCCAGCTCGTCGAGCAGCTCGGCTCCGGCCGCGGCCGCGTCGAGCTAGTTATCCACAGGACCGCCGCGCGGCCTGTCCCCCACCGCACCATCGGCCTTAGCGTGAGGCCGTGGGGGAATCACTGAATCCTGCGTTGTGGTCGCGGCTGCGGCATGGCCTGCGCCCGAGTTGGACCCGAACCGTGGCCGCCCGTCGGGTCGCGGCCGGCTTGCTCGTGCTGCTGGCCGCCGTGGCAGCGCTGCGGCCCGACCCGGATGTCGCCGTGCGGACCGTCCTGGTCGCGGCCCGCGACCTGGCGCCCGGCACAGCCCTGACACCTGCCGACGTCCAGGTCGAAAAGCGTGCGGCGGCAACCATTCCCGACGGCGCACACAGCGATATCGCGGCCGCGGTGGACGCCATGCTGGCCGGACCGGCCCGGCGCGGGGAAGTACTCACCGACGTGCGTCTGCTCGGACCGCGCCTGGCCGAGGCCACCGCGGGACCGGATGCCAGGATCGTCTCACTGCACCTCACCGATGGCGCGCTGGTGGATCTCATCCGACCCGGCGATGTGGTGGACGTGCTGGCCGGCGGGAGCACCGCCGCGGGCCCGGACACCCGCCCCGAGGTGATCGCCACCGACGCGGTCGTGACGCTGGTGTCACCGCCCACCTCCGGTTCGACGGGCACAGCGGACCGGGTCGTGCTGGTGGCATTGCCCCGCACGGCCGCCAACGTCGTCGCCGGGACCGCGCTGACCAGGCAGATCACCGTCACATTCCACTGAGGCGGCCGCCAGCCCGGCTCGGTAAGGTTTGCGAGGTCGATACCGTCGAACTGCTGGAAGGGTCCCCGCATGCTCAAAGGTTTCAAAGAGTTCCTGTTGCGCGGCAACATCATCGATCTGTCGGTTGCCGTCGTCATCGGCACCGCGTTCACCGCGCTGGTCACCAAGTTCACCGACAGCATCATCCAGCCGTTGATCAACCGAATCGGCGCCGGTGGGGATTCCGACTACGGCATCCTGCGGATCAGCATCGGCGGCGGGCAGACCATCGATCTGAATGTGTTGCTCTCGGCCGCCATCAACTTCGTGCTCGTCGCGGGCGTCGTCTACTTCCTGATCGTGCTGCCCTACAGCAAGTTCCGTAAGGAGAAGGAAGTAGTCGCCGACGCCGAAGTGGTGCTCCTCACCGAGATCCGCGACCTGCTGGCCGGCCGCAGCGAAGGCAATCCGCTCGACAAGGCGTGATACGAGAACAGCCCCCGGGTTTCGGCCGGGGGCTGTTTTCGTCGGAGCGAGTCAGTTCATGTGCTAGTTCATGTGCTAGTTCATGTTCCAGGGCTCGCCGTAGGTGGTGACCGAGTCACCCTCCTTGGCGATCAACCGAGCGAACGGACGCAGCAGCACACCACCGGCAGCACCGGTCACCGTGCCGTGCGCATTGGACACCGCGACCGCACCATTGGCACCCGACACATCGGTCGAGAAGGTCGCAACCTCCTGGATACCCGGGCCGTTACCCAGGTCAGCACTGATCGACGCACCCGGGAACAGGTTCGGGGTGATCACCTGCAGCGGGTTGGCCGGCGTCGCATCGTCGAGCAGGATGTTCGGCGTGGTGTAGCTGAAGTTGATACCCACACCCAGCGACCAGGGGAAGCCGATCTGGTAACCCAGCTCCAACGTGCCGGTGAACTCATCAGCACCCGGACCCGACACGATGTACTTGGCCTTACCCGAATGGAACCACTCACGGGTCAGCCGGTTGCGGTCCAACGGGAACACGCCATTGAGGAACGTATCCCACTGCTGAATGGTCAGGGTCCGGTCCTTGCCGTCCACGAGGCTCAGCTCGTTGTCCAGACCTGCGTGAGAAGTGCCCGCGCTGACGAAGAGCGATGCAAACGCTCCAGCCGCGATGGTGACCATCGCGAGCAGCACCCGACTGAATGCCTTCATGGTTCTCCCTAGTGAGTGTGTGGTGGCCTAATACGCAGGTGGTGCCGTCCGGGCCGAAGCCCAGACGGCACCCCCGCGCCGTTTATCGCCGAAACGTCAGTTCATGTTCCAAGGCTCGCCGTAGGTGGTGACCGAGTCACCCTCCTTGGCGATCAACCGAGCGAACGGACGCAGCAGCACACCACCGGCAGCACCGGTCACCGTGCCGTGCGCATTGGACACCGCGACCGCACCATTGGCACCCGACACATCGGTCGAGAAGGTCGCAACCTCCTGGATACCCGGGCCGTTACCCAGGTCAGCACTGATCGACGCACCCGGGAACAGGTTCGGGGTGATCACCTGCAGCGGGTTGGCCGGCGTCGCATCGTCGAGCAGGATGTTCGGCGTGGTGTAGCTGAAGTTGATACCCACACCCAGCGACCAGGGGAAGCCGATCTGGTAACCCAGCTCCAACGTGCCGGTGAACTCATCAGCACCCGGACCCGACACGATGTACTTGGCCTTACCCGAATGGAACCACTCACGGGTCAGCCGGTTGCGGTCCAACGGGAACACGCCATTGAGGAACGTATCCCACTGCTGAATGGTCAGGGTCCGGTCCTTGCCGTCCACGAGGCTCAGCTCGTTGTCCAGACCTGCGTGAGAAGTGCCCGTACCCACGAACAGGGCGGCAAAAGCCGCGACCATCGCAAGCAGCACCCGACTGAATGCCTTCATGTTCTCCCTAGCTGTGCCGACGGTGTTCTTGCGTGTTCACCGTATGTGTCGATGTGTGGCCCGGCCCTAGCTCAAACCTCACACCTTGCAAGACCATCATGTGACCCAAATTAGAAAGCCCACATGTTGCTCTTACTCTTTGCTCATCGTTGACACGAGGAACATAACGGGGAGGCATCCACCCGGCAACGCGTGCGTGCCGACCTCCGACACCGCCGCTGCCCGTTCAAGAAGTTTGCTGGAGGACGCAAATCCAGCAACGACAGGGCGCGCCACCGGCGCCATACCTGCGCGAGGGCGGATTTGCCTCGTCCGCAGAATCGGACGGAGTTTCCAACCGGAATCAAAGAGATTCTGGCCGATCAGAACGAAATCACAGCTCAGCCGTGGTGTGGCGGCACGTTGTCGCGGAGCCAGCGATCACGCTCGGACGCCTCAGCCGGCAAATCGTCGGCTCGCTCGTCGCTCGTGGTGGCGGGCAGCTCGTCACCGAAGATTGCGTTAACTACATCTCTCGATGGCTTGGAGGGCCCGCTCACATCGCCCACCAGGTGTGACGAACATCACAAACAGCCTGGCCAACCCGTTCACGTGGCTGTAACGCAGCGGGCCTGCGAATTCTTCCCTCACGTGCACGAACGAGCATATTTCCGACCGGACAATCGCCGCTAAATGTCAAGGCTCGAGAGCTGACCGATGATCTGGCCGGCGAGCGGCCCCAGGGTGGCCATGCCGTCGCGCACGGCCGCGCGGGAACCGGCGATATTGACCACCAAGGTGCTGCCGGAAATACCGGCCAACCCCCGGGAGACGCCCGCGTCGATGATGCCCGCGGACAGACCGGAGGCGCGCAGCGCTTCGGAGATGCCGAGCAGTTCCCGATCGAGGATGTCGACGGTGGCCTCGGGGGTGACATCACGGGGGCTCACCCCGGTGCCGCCCACCGAGATCACCAGGTCGACCCCGCCGATCACCGCGGTGTTGAGCGCGTTGCGGATCTCCACCTCGTCGGCGGCGACCACCACCACGCCGTCGACCAGGAATCCGGCCTCACCGAGCAGCTCGGTGACCAACGGCCCACTGTGGTCCTCTTCCCCATGTGCTGTCCGGTCATCGACGACGACGACGAGTGCACGCCCTACCAACGCCCCAGGTTGTTCCATGAGTGTCACCGTATATCCGGCAGGGGACAACGGAGCCACCGACAGTCTGGCGCGGTCATCTGTGCGGGTCACTGAGCCGCCTTCCCCAAGGTGACGTCCAGAGTGGCCGGTTTCCCGGACGGATCCAGATAGGTCAGGGTGATCTTGGTGCCCGGCGCTTTCGAACGCACCGCGGCCACCAGCGCGTCGGCGCTGCTGATCACCCGGTCGTTCACCTTGGTCACGACGACACCACTGGGCAGGCCCGCCCCCGCGGCGGCACCGCCGGCGGTCACCTCGACGATCTTGGCGCCGTCCACCCCGGCATCGTTGCCGACCTGCACACCGAGGGAGGCATGGGTCGCGGTGCCGTTCTGCACCAGCTCGTCGGCGATCCGCTTGGCCTGGTCCACCGGAATGGCGAAACCGAGACCGATGGAACCGCTCTGCGACTGCCCCGAGTCGCCGCCGAGGGTCGCGATGGCGGAGTTCACCCCCACCAACTCACCGTTCATGTTGACCAGCGCACCACCGGAGTTACCCGGGTTGATGGCGGCATCGGTCTGGATGGCGTCCAGCACGGTGTTCTGGTTCTTGGCGTCACCACCGGCCGCCACCGGACGGTTCAGGGCGCTGACGATGCCGGTGGTGACGGTGCCCTCCAAGCCCAGCGGGGATCCGACGGCCACCACGTCCTGCCCCACCCGCAGGTTCTCCGACGAACCCAGGGTGATGGGGGTCAGGCCGGATACGCCCTGCGCGCGCACCACCGCGATATCACTGCTGGGGTCGGTGCCGACGATGCTGAAGGTGGTGGTGCGGCCGTCGGCAAACGTCACCTTGGTCTGCGCGGCCCCACCCGGCGCACCCGGTGCGCCCGGTGCGGCGGCGGCCACGACGTGGTTGTTGGTGAGGATCAAGCCGTCACTGCTCAGGATGATCCCGGAGCCTTCCTCGGAGGCCCGGCCCATATCGGTCTCCAGCTTGACCACGCTGGGCACCACCTTCGCGGCGACCTGTTCCACCGATCCGACCGGCAGGCTGGCCGCCGGCACACTCGGGGCGGCGCCGCCGAAGGACGTGGTGGTCGTGGCGCGGTCCGGCTGCGCAAGCACCGCAACACCGCCGCCGACACCGGCCGACACCACGGCAATGGCAACCGCACCGGCAACCAAGGCCCCTGTGCGCGAACGCTTCTGCTGACGCGGCGCGGCGTTGCCGGATGGCCGGTAAGGGTCGTATTGCGGCGCGACGGGATGCTGCTGCCGCGGCTGCTGGGCGTAACGCCAGTCGTACTGCTGCTGGGAGTGCTGATAACCGGTCTGGGGAGCGCCGTGCGGGGCGGAGTATCCGGACCCCGGTTCGTACCCGCCGGGGCGCTGCGGGGGCGTGTACCTGGGGTGGTTGGTCATGTGGCTCCGCACTCTTTCTGTCGTGGTGCTGTTACCTGGTCAACGCGTCCGTCACCTACACAGTGCCCAGTCGGGCTGAGAATCCACTTAGAGAACGTCGTGGACGACGCGAGGAAATCCTCACCCGTCTCAGATCACACCCCCATGCGGCGCTACGCCCCCAGCCGAATGTCAATTATTGTCCGCGGCGGCCACCGCGCCGTCCACCGAATTGATCGTGCGTGTCGCGACCGGAAGGTCGCCGGTGGCGGCGGCGTCGGGCAGCGCGCGCCGGCCGGGCAGCACGACGCGGATGGAGGTACCCGGCGGTTGCCCGCCCGGCACGGTCTCCTCGACGCGGATCGTGCCGCCGTGTTTGAGCACCACCTGTTTGACGATCGCCAGGCCCAGCCCCGAACCCGGCATCGCTCGGGCCGAGGTGGACCGGTAGAAGCGCTCGAAAACCAGGTCGCGTTCCTCCGGCGGGATGCCCGGTCCGTGGTCGGCGACCACCAGTTCGGCGTGCACGGCGTCGCGTTGCTGCAGCCGCACCGACACCCGCCCGCCCGGCGGGCTCCACTTGGCCGCGTTGTCCAGCAGATTGAGCACGGCGCGCGACAGCCCCGCCGCATCGCCGTAGACCTGCCACGAGATCACGTCCGCGTCGAACTCGATATCGCTGCGGCGCCGGCGAACTCGCTCGAGGGAACGCTCCACCACATCCGAGATGTCCACGGTCTCGTGGATCACCACGCCGGCGTCGTCACGACTGAGATCCACCAAATCGCCTACCAGCGTGGACAATTCACCGATCTGTGCGATGACGTCGGCCTGCAGACCGGCCATCTCGTCATCGGGCAGCCGGGGCGCGCCCGGGGCCATGGACGCCATCAGCAGTTCGACGTTGGTACGCAACGACGTGAGCGGGGTGCGCAGTTCGTGTCCGGCGTCGGTGACCAGCCGGGCCTGGCGCTCCCGGGATTCGGCCAGCGCGCGCAGCATCATGTTGAACGCCTCGGTCAGCCGGGCCAGTTCGTCGGTGCCCACCACCGGGATGGGACGCAGGTCGTCGGTGCGCGCCACCCGTTCGGCGGCCTTGGTCAGCCGGCCCACCGGCCGCAGGCCGGCACGGGCCACCATGCCCCCGGAAATGGCGGCCACCGCCATGCCCGCACCGCCGACGATGGCCAGGATGGTGCCGAGCCGTTTGAGCAGGGCCAGTGTCGGTGCCAGGCTCTTGGAGATCAGCAGGGAGTTGCCGTCGGCCAGATGCACCGCCAGCACCCGCTGGTTGTTGACCGTCCGCAACGACATCAGCAGGTCGCCCTGCACCACCGCCTTCTCCGGCGCCCCCAGCGGCAGGGTCTGCCCCTCCTGGTTGGCGGTGTAGATGTATCGACCCGGGCTGACCAGCATGGCGTTGACGTCGGAATAGGCGGTGCCTTCGATGGCCTTACCGGGATCGGCGGCCAGCGACCCGCTCTCGATGAGTAGCCGGGCCCGGCTGTGCAGCTGGTTGTCGATGTCGGCGAACACAGAGCGGGAAACCACGACGTAGACGGCAACGGCCATCAGCACCACCACCATGGCCACCATCGACATCGCCAGCAGCATCACCCGCCAACGCAGCGATACCGAACTGACGTTGCGGACCGTGGTGTAGCGGCGGTAGGGCAGTTTCACTGACATCAGGGTGGGGTCTCACGCAGCACGTAACCCACGCCGCGCACGGTGTGGATCAGCCGCGGTTCTCCTTCGGCCTCGGTCTTGCGGCGCAGGTAACCGACATACACCTCAAGGGCGTTGCCCGACGTCGGGAAATCGAAACCCCACACCTCTTCGAGGATGCGGCTGCGGGTCAGCACCCGGCGTGGATTCGCGATGAGCATCTCCAGCAGGGCGAACTCGGTGCGGGTCAGGCTGATGGACCGCTCGCCGCGGGTGACCTCACGGGTCACCGGATCCAGGCTCAGGTCGGAGAAGGTCAGTGCCCGTGATTCGCTGGTGTCCTCGGGCACCCGGCGGCGCAACAAGGCGCGCATCCGCGCCAACAGCTCTTCGAGGGCGAACGGTTTGGGCAGGTAATCGTCGGCGCCGGCGTCCAGTCCGGCCACCCGTTCGGACACCGAGTCACGGGCGGTCAGCACCAGGATGGGCAGATCGTCACCGGTACTGCGAAGGTGCCGGCAGACCTCCAGGCCATCGAGCCTCGGCATCATGACGTCCAGGACCAAGGCGTCGGGGCGGTCACTGGCGATCAGATCCAGTGCCTCGACACCATCCTGGGCCAACTCGACCGAGTACCCGTTGAAGGAGAGCGACCGGCGCAGTGATTCGCGCACCGCGCGATCGTCATCAACGACAAGAATGCGCACCGGCACAGTGTCACCCGCGTGTCTGAGAGCGACCTGAGAGGCGCGCCGACGGGTGCTGCCGAGCTACTTGCGGTCGAGGTCGACCAGGCCGAGGCGGGCGGCCTTGAGCAGGCGACGCGGCACCTTGTGCTGCTGACCGGCGACGTTCACGTTGACCAGGCCGGTGGCCTCGGTCTTCCACTGCGCACGACGGCTACGCGTGTTCGAGCGCGACATTCTCCGCTTGGGCACGGCCATGACGTGCATCTCCTTAGTTCGGGTTCTCGAAAAGTCAAAGTCGCGCGGAACCTCAGCGGCGACAATTGCACTTGAGGATAGCCGGTGAGCCGCGTCGACTCCAAAACGAGCCGGCGGGCGCGACCCACCCCTTGACTCGAGACCAGCGGTACCCGATAACCTACCGGTTGGTTGGGATGCGACGGCGTCCAGCCCGGTTCAAGGGAGAATGCGTGGCGTCTGCGGCCGGCGATACGGTTCGGATCGGCAATTGTTCGGGCTTCTACGGTGATCGCTTCGCGGCGATGCGCGAGATGCTCACCGGCGGTGAGCTGGATTACCTGACCGGCGACTACCTCGCCGAACTCACCATGCTCATCCTGGCCCGTGATCGCGCCAAGAATCCGGCGCTGGGCTACGCCAAGACCTTTCTGCGCCAGCTCGAGGAGTGCCTGGGCATCGCGCTCGATCGGGGCGTGAAGATCGTGGCCAATGCCGGCGGCCTCAACCCCGTCGCGCTGGCCGGCGCGGTGCGGGAGCTCGCCGAGCGACTGGGTCTGACGGTCACCGTGGCTCATGTCGAGGGCGACGACCTGGTGGCGCGCGCCGACGAATTCGGGTTCGGGGGTGTGCTGGCGGCCAACGCCTACCTGGGCGCGTGGGGCATCGTCGACTGCCTGAACGCCGGCGCCGATGTCGTGGTGACCGGGCGGGTCACCGACGCCTCGGTGATCGTCGGGCCGGCCGCCGCCCACCACGGCTGGTCCCGCACCGACTACGACGCGCTGGCCGGCGCCGTGGCCGCGGGCCACATCATCGAATGCGGCACGCAGGCCACCGGCGGCAACTACTCCTTCTTCACCGAGCTACCCGATCTGTCCCGGCCCGGCTTCCCGCTGGCCGAGATCGCGACCGATGGGTCGTCGGTGATCACCAAGCACGCCGGTACCGGCGGATCGGTCAGTACCGGCACCGTCACCGCCCAGCTGCTCTACGAGATCACCGGGGCGCGCTATCCCAACCCGGATGTCACCTTGCGGATGGACAGCGTGTCGCTGGCCGCCGACGGGCCGGATCGGGTGCGGGTGCACGGTGTGCGTGGCGAGGCACCGCCCCCCACGCTGAAGGTGTCGCTCAACAGCATCGGCGGCTTCCGCAACGCGACGTCGTTCGTGCTCACCGGTCTGGACATCGAGGCCAAGGCCGAGCTGCTGCAGCGTCAACTGGAGGGCAGCCTCGCGGTGCGGCCCGCCGAGTTGGAATGGACGCTGGCCCGCACCGACCACCCCGATGCCGACACCGAGGAAACCGCCTCCGCGCTGCTGCACTGTGTGGTGCGCGATCCCGACCCCGCCAAGGTTGGGCGCCAATTCTCTTCGGCCGCCGTCGAACTCGCGTTGGCCAGCTATCCGGGCTTCACCTCCACGGCACCGCCGGGGGACGGCCAGGTGTACGGGGTGTTCAAGCCCGGCTACGTGGACGCCGGGCTGGTACCGCATATCGCGGTGCACGCCGACGGTCGCCGGGTGGAGATCGCCGCGGCCACCGACACCCTTGTGCCGGCTCCGGTGCCCGACCCGCCGCTGCCGCCGGCACCGGTCGCCGGGCCGGTGGTGCGCGCCCCGCTGGGTCGGGTGGCCGGGGCCCGCAGCGGCGACAAGGGCGGGTCGGCGAATGTCGGCGTGTGGGTGCGTACCGACGATGAATGGGCTTGGCTGGCACACACGTTGACCGTCGACAAGGTGCGCGAGCTCCTTCCCGAGACCGCCGACCTACCGGTGACCCGGCACCTGCTGCCGAACCTGCGGGCGGTCAACTTCGTGATCGAGGGCATCCTCGGCGAAGGGGTGGCCTACCAGGCCCGCTTCGACCCGCAAGCCAAGGGCCTCGGCGAATGGCTGCGATCCCGACATCTCGACATCCCGGAAAGGTTGCTGTGACCGACATCTGGCATACCCCTGAACGCGAGGCACTGCGAAAGTCGGTGCGCACGTTCGCCGAACGTGAGGTGCTCCCCCATGCCGACGAGTGGGAACGCCGAGGTGAGATTCCGCGCGCGCTGCACCGCACGGCCGGCGCCGCCGGGCTGCTCGGGGCCGGGATGCCCGAATCGGTGGGCGGTGGCGGTGGTGACGGCGCCGACGCCGTCGTCATCTGTGAGGAGATGCATCACGCCGGATCCCCTGGCGGTGTGTTCGCGTCGCTGTTCACCTGCGGGATCGCGGTGCCACACATGATCGCCTCCGGCGATCGGCGCCTGATCGACACCTACGTGCGCCCCACGCTGCGCGGTGACCTGATCGGGTCGCTGGCGATCACCGAACCGGGTGGCGGTTCCGACGTCGGCCATCTGACCACCCGCGCGGTCAGGGACGGTGACCACTACGTCGTCAACGGCGCCAAGACCTACATCACCTCGGGTGTGCGCGCCGACTATGTGGTGACCGCGGTGCGCACCGGCGGTCCCGGCGCGGCCGGCGTATCCCTGATCGTGGTGGACAAGGACACGCCCGGTTTCGAGGTCAGCCGCAAACTGGACAAGATGGGCTGGCGCTCCAGTGACACCGCCGAACTGTCCTACACCGACGTCCGGGTGCCCGCCGAGAATCTGGTCGGGGTGGAGAACACCGGCTTCCTGCAGATCGCCGGCGCATTCGTCTCCGAGCGGGTAGGCCTTGCCGCCCAAGCGTATTCGAGCGCACAGCGGTGCCTGGACCTCACCGTCGACTGGTGCCGCAACCGGGAGACCTTCGGCCGCCCGTTGATCAGCCGGCAAGCCGTGCAGAACACGCTGGCCGAGATGGCCCGCCGGATCGACGTGGCGCGGGTGTATACGCACCGCGTGGTGGAGCGGCAACTGGCCGGTGACATGGGTTTGATCGCCGAGGTGTGCTTCGCCAAGAACACCGCCGTGGAGGCCGGCGAGTGGGTGGCCAACCAAGCCGTCCAATTGTTCGGCGGCATGGGCTATATGGCCGAGTCCGAGGTGGAACGCCAGTACCGCGATATGCGCATCCTCGGCATCGGCGGCGGGACCTCCGAGATCCTCACCGCGCTGGCCGCCAAGACGTTGGGATACCAGTCATGACCACCTTGAAATCCACCATCGACCCGGCCTCGGCGGCGTACACCGAAGCGGCCGAGGCGATGGCGGCCAAACTCGCCGAACTGGATGCCGAGCACGCCAAGGCACTGGCCGGCGGTGGCCCCAAGTACGTCGACCGCCACCACGCCCGCGGCAAACTGACCGCACGTGAACGCGTCGAACTTCTGCTCGACCCCGACGCCCCGTTCCTGGAACTCAGCCCGCTGGCGGCGTGGGGCACCGATTTCACGGTCGGCGCCAGCGTGGTCACCGGGATCGGTGCGGTCTCCGGCGTCGAATGCCTGATCGTGGCCAACGACCCGACGGTCAAGGGCGGCACCAGCAATCCGTGGACGTTGAAGAAGATCCTGCGGGCCAATCAGATCGCCATGCAGAACCGGTTGCCGGTGATCTCGCTGGTGGAATCGGGTGGCGCCGATCTGCCCACCCAGAAAGAGATCTTCATCCCGGGCGGTCAGATGTTCCGGGATCTGACCCGGTTGTCGGCGGCCGGGATTCCCACCATCGCCTTGGTTTTCGGTAACTCGACGGCGGGTGGGGCCTACGTGCCCGGTATGTCCGACCACGTCGTGATGATCAAGGAACGCTCCAAGGTGTTCCTGGCCGGCCCACCGCTGGTGAAGATGGCCACCGGCGAGGAATCCGATGACGAATCCCTCGGTGGCGCCGAAATGCACGCCCGTACGTCAGGTCTGGGTGACTACCTGGCCGTCGACGAACTCGACGCCATCCGGATCGGCCGGCGCATCGTGGCCCGGCTGAACTGGCACAAACAGGGACCCTCCCCCGCCCCCGTGCTCGAACCGCGGTTCGACACCGAGGAACTGATCGGCCTCGTCGGCGCCGATCTGCGTATCCCGTTCGATCCGCGCGACGTGATCGCCCGCATTGTCGACGACTCGGATTTCGACGAGTTCAAACCGCTGTACGGTTCGTCGCTGGTCACCGGCTGGGCGCGGCTGTACGGATATCCCGTCGGCATCCTGGCCAACGCCAGAGGCGTGCTGTTCAGCGAGGAGTCGCAGAAGGCCACCCAGTTCATCCAGCTGGCCAACCGGGCCGATACGCCACTTCTGTTCCTGCACAACACCACCGGCTACATGGTGGGTAGGCAGTACGAGGAGGGCGGGATGATCAAGCACGGTTCGATGATGATCAACGCCGTGTCCAACTCCACCGTTCCCCACATCTCCCTGCTGATCGGGGCCTCCTACGGCGCCGGCCATTACGGCATGTGCGGTCGGGCCTATGACCCGCGCTTCCTGTTCGCCTGGCCCAGCGCCAAATCGGCGGTGATGGGCGGCACCCAATTGGCCGGCGTGCTCTCGATCGTCAGCCGCGCCGCGGCCGAGGCGCGCGGGCAGACCGTCGACGAGGAGGCCGACGCCGCCCTGCGGGCCGCCGTCGAGGCACAGATCGAAGCCGAGTCGCTGCCCGCCTTCCTGTCCGGGCGACTCTACGACGACGGGGTGATCGACCCGCGCGACACCCGCACCGTGCTCGGAATGTGCCTGTCCGCCATCGCCAGCGGCCCGATCGAGGGGACGTCGAACTTCGGCGTCTTCAGGATGTGAGACTCACCGTGATAACACGAGTTCTCGTCGCCAACCGTGGTGAGATCGCCCGCCGCGTGTTCGCCACCTGCCGCCGGCTCGGTATCGGCACCGTCGCGGTGTACACGGATCCGGACGCCGGCTCACCTCACGTGGCCGAGACCGACATCCGGGTACGCCTGGACGGCCGCAACGGCTACCTCGACAGCGCCCAGCTGATCGCCGCGGCGCGGGCTGCCGGGGCCGACGCCATCCATCCCGGCTACGGATTCCTCTCGGAGAACCCGGATTTCGCCGCCGCCGTGCAGCAGGCCGGGCTCACCTGGATCGGGCCGCCGGTACCCGCCGTGGCCGCGATGGGTTCCAAGATCGAGGCCAAGAAGCTGATGGCGGCCGCCGGCGTGCCGGTGCTGGCCGAGCTCGACCCGGACACCGTCACCGCCGATCAGCTGCCGGTACTGATCAAGGCGTCGGCAGGCGGTGGCGGCCGCGGCATGCGGGTGGTCCGCGAATTGTCCGCGCTGGCAGGCGAGGTCGCCGCCGCCCAGCGCGAGGCGCAGTCGGCGTTCGGCGATCCGACGGTGTTCTGCGAGCGCTACCTGGCCAGCGGTCACCACATCGAGGTGCAGGTGATGGCCGATGCGCACGGCACCGTGTGGGCAGTCGGGGAACGCGAATGCTCGATCCAGCGCCGGCATCAGAAGGTGATCGAGGAGGCGCCCTCCCCGTTGGTGGAGCGCACCCCGGGCATGCGGGACAAGCTTTTCGAGGCGGCCCGGCTGGCCGCCACGGCCATCGGCTACACCGGCGCGGGAACGGTCGAGTTCATGGCTTCCGGTGTCGGCGACGACTTCTTCTTCCTGGAGATGAACACCCGGCTGCAGGTGGAGCACCCGGTCACCGAGGAGACCACCGGATGCGACCTCGTCGAACTTCAGCTCGAGGTGGCCGATGGTCACCGGCTGGATCCCGCTCCCCCTGCTGCACAGGGTCATTCGATCGAGGCGAGGCTCTACGCCGAGGACCCGGCCGAGAACTGGCAACCCCAGGCCGGTCCGGTGCACCGGTTCGACGTGCCCGCCACCCGAACCCGATTCGACACGCTGGACGGGCGCACCGGCGTGCGGGTGGACTCCGGCATCGTCGACGGCTCGCAGGTGTCGGTGTTCTACGACCCGATGCTGGCCAAGATCATCTCCTATGCACCCAGCAGGGAGCGCGCCGCGGCGATCCTGGCCGATACGCTGGCCAACACCCGCCTGCACGGCATCAAGACCAATCGTGACTTGTTGGTCAACGTGCTGCGGCATCCGGCGTTCCGCGCCGGTGACACCGATACCGCCTTCTTCGACACCCATGGACTGGCCGAACTGGCAGCCGGTCCCGCCGCCGCGGGGGCCCCGTCCGCCGTGGCGGCGGCGCTCGCCGAGGCCGCGCACAACCGCAGCACCGCAACGGCGTTCGCGCCCGCACCCAGCGGGTGGCGCAACCTCGCGTCCGGCTACCAGACCCGCACCTATGTCGACGCCGCCGGATCCGAACACGCGGTCCGTTACCGATTCACCCGGGCCGGGGTGCAGTTGCCCGACCATGACGGCGTCGCCCTGGTGACAGCGACGCCGGACCGGGTCGTCCTGTCCGTCCACGGCGTGGAGCGGACCTTCGACGTGGCCCGGTACGGCGAGCAGGTGTTCGTCGACTCCCCGCTAGGAGCGGTGCGCCTGGTGGCCCAGCCGCGCTTCCCCGACCCCGACGCGGCCGTCGCGCAAGGCTCCCTGCTGGCGCCGATGCCCGGATCGGTGGTGCGTATCGGCGCCGCCGTCGGGGACACCGTCACCGCAGGCCAACCGCTGATCTGGCTGGAAGCCATGAAGATGGAGCACACCATCACCAGCCCGCAGGCCGGTGTGCTCGCCGAACTCCACGTCACGGCCGGCCAACAGGTCGATGTCGGCGCCGTGCTCGCCCGTGTACAAGAACCCGAAGGAGAACAAGCATGAGTTTCATCGAGACCGAGGAACAGCGGGCGCTGCGCGACGCCGTCAAGGCGATGGCCGCCAACTACGGCCAGGACTACTACCTGGAGAAGGCCCGCGCCGGGCAGCACACCACCGAATTGTGGTCTGAGGCAGGCAAGCTCGGCTTCATCGGGGTGAACCTGCCCGAGGAGTACGGTGGCGGCGGCGCGGGCATGTACGAACTCAGCCTGGTCATGGAGGAGATGTCCGCGGCCGGCTCGGCCCTGCTGATGATGGTGGTCTCCCCCGCCATCAACGGCACCATCATCTCCAAGTTCGGCACCGAAGAACAGAAGAAGCGCTGGATCCCCGGTATCGCCGACGGGTCGATCACCATGGCGTTCGCCATCACCGAACCCGACGCCGGATCCAACTCCCACCGCATCACCACCACCGCCCGGCGCGACGGTAACGACTGGATCCTCAAGGGCCAGAAGACGTACATCTCCGGTGTCGACCAAGCCCAGGCGGTGCTGGTCGTGGGCCGCACCGAGGACCACAAGACCGGCAACCTGAAGCCGGCGCTGTTCGTCGTGCCCACCGACACCCCGGGCCTGCACTGGACCAAGATCGACATGGAGATCATCAGCCCGGAGAGCCAGTTCCAGGTGTTCCTCGACGATGTCCGGTTGCCGGCCGACGCCCTGGTCGGTTCCGAGGACGCGGCCATCGCCCAGTTGTTCGCCGGGCTCAATCCCGAGCGCATCATGGGAGCGGCCAGCGCGGTCGGGATGGGCCGCTTCGCGATCGGCAAGGCCACCGAGTACGTCAAGACCCGCCAGGTCTGGAAGACGCCGATCGGCGCCCACCAGGGCATCTCGCATCCGTTGGCGCAGAACCACATCGAGATCGAACTGGCCAAGCTGATGATGCAGAAGGCCGCGACGCTGTACGACACCGGCGACGATTTCGGGGCGGCCGAGGCCGCGAACATGGCCAAGTACGCGGCGGGCGAGGCGTCGGTGCGGGCTGTCGACCAGGCCGTGCAGTCCCTCGGCGGCAACGGCCTGACCAAGGAGTACGGCATCGCGTCGGTGTTGACCGCGTCGCGGCTGGCGCGCATCGCCCCGGTCAGCCGCGAGATGATCCTCAACTTCGTCGCACAGACCTCGCTGGGTCTGCCCCGGTCGTACTGATGTCCGACACACTCGTCCGCTACGACGTCGACGGTGCCGTCGCGCGGGTCACCCTGGATTCGCCGCACAACCACAACGCGTTGTCGTCGGCGCTGGTGACCCAACTACGTGAGCGACTGACCGAGGCGGCACAGTCCGGTGCACGCGCCGTGGTGCTCGGGCACACCGGCAAGACGTTCTGCGCGGGGGCCGACCTGAGCGAAGCCACCGACGGCGATCCCGGTGACCTCGCGGTGGCCCGGGCCCGGGAGATGACGGCGATGCTGCGATCGATCCTGGAGTTGCCGATCCCCGTGCTCGCCGCGGTGGACGGACACGTGCGCGCCGGCGGTATGGGACTGGTCGGTGCCTGCGATATCGCGGTGGCCGGGCCGGCGAGTACCTTCGCGCTGACCGAGGCCCGGATCGGGGTGGCACCGTCCATCATCTCGCTCACACTCTTGCCGAAACTTACGGCTCGCGCGGCCGGCCGCTACTTCGTGACGGGTGAGAAGTTCGACTCGGCCACGGCCGCGGCCATCGGTCTGATCACCGCGGCCGCCGCGGATGTCGGCGCCGCCGTGACGGCGTTCACCGCGGAGATCGTCAAGGGGTCACCGCAGGGGCTGGCCGCGTCGAAGGCCCTGACCACGGCGTCGATCCTGGCCGATTTCGACGCACACGCCGACGAACTGGCGATCCAGTCGGCGCGACTGTTCACCTCCGACGAAGCGCGCGAGGGCATGCTCGCCTTCCTGCAGAAGCGCAGCCCCAACTGGCTGTCGTAACCCGGACGACGAAATTCCAGCAAACATCGGGTCCGCTGCAACGAATTCGTCGGCGGTCTTGCATGTGTGGTTTTTCGTCGTACCCTCATCTGTGATGAGCGTTGGGCGCGAAGAACAGACGGCACTGATGCGGACGTCGGGGTCGCGGAGTACATCGCGGCCTGCCGCCGACACCGACCGGATCCAGGTGGCGCAGTTGCTCACGGACGCGGCCGCCCAGGGCCGCCTCTCCCTCGCAGAGTACGAATCCCGGCTCGCCAAGGCGTATGCCGCCCAGACCTGCGCAGATCTGGATCGGTTGAGCGCCGATCTGCCCGGCGGCGGCGCAACCGGCAAGGGTGTCTGCCGGCCGGCGCCGTCCACCTTGTTGCTGGCCATCATGAGCGGATACGAACGCCGCGGTCGGTGGAACGTACCCAAGAAGCTGACCACCTTCGCCTTGTTCGGTGGCGGCGTCGTCGATCTGCGCTACGCCGACTTCACCACGGCCGATGTGGAGATCCGCAGCTACTCGATCTTCGGCGGGCAGACCATTCTGGTGCCGCCGGAGGTGAATGTCGATATCGGCGGTGTCGGCGTGATGGGCAGCTTCGACCACAGCGTGAACGGCAGCGGGACGCCGGGCGGGCCCCGGGTCCGGGTGCGCGGGTTCTCGCTGTGGGGCAGCGTCGGCGTCAAGCGCAGGAAGCGCCGCTGTGCCAGTACAGAGGCTGGTGCCTGACGCGCTACCTGCGCCGTGAGGTCAGGTAGTCCCCCACCACCGCCGCACCCAGCCCATCCAGATCCGGCACGACGACGCGGCCCTGCACCCGGCGGGCGACCTGGTCGATGAATCTGGCGAGTCCGGGATCACTGCCGAGCCGGAAGATGGTGACCTGCGCCCCGAGCCGGGCCACCTCGTCGAAACCCTTGACGGTGAACGCGACGGTCCGCGGATGCGGCGGGTAATCAAAGAACACCGACGAGCCCTCGGTGCCGCCGTAGTCCTCCAGGTGGGCGGTGGGCTCACCGTCGGTGACAATGAGGACCACCGGCTGCGCGTTCGGATGCCTGCGCAGATGCCGGGACGCCAAGGCCAGCGCGTGATGCAGGTTGGTGCCCTGCTCGTAGACGCCCTCCAGGCCGGTCAGTTCCGCCGCGGTCAACGTCCGGGCGTACCGGCCGAACGCGATGATCTGCAGGTCATCGGACCGGAAGCGGGTGCTCACCAGATGGTTCAGCGCCAAAGCGGTGCGTTTCATCGGCAGCCACCGGTTCTCCATCACCATCGAGAAGCTGGTGTCCACCAGCAGCGCCACGCACGCTTGGGTGCGGGTCTCCGTTTCGGAGACCTCGACGTCGTCGACCGTGATGGTCAGTGGCCCGTGCTCGTCGGTACCGGCCCGCCGCAGGACCGCGTTCGTCAGCGTCCGCGTGACGTTCCACGGTTCGGTGTCCCCGAACGCCCACGGCCGGGTCGCCCCGGTCAGTTCGCCCGCCGCCCCGGCCCGTCGGGTCTGCCGCTCGCCGTTGCGTCCCGAGAGTTGGCGCGCAACATCGCGCAGCGCGGTCTGGCCCAGCTGGCGCATGGCTTTGGGCGACAACCGCCACTTGCCGTCGGAGCCGCGGTCCAGGAAGCCCTGGTTCATCAGCGCGCGTTCCAGGTCGGCGAGGGTGCGGGCGTTCACCGCCGCGTCGTCGCCGAGCTGCCGGGCCAGCATGTCCAGGTCGACGTCCTCCATGGAGGCGCCCGGGTAGCTCTGGGACAGTTGCTCGGCCAACTGCTCCAGTTCGGCGATATCGGCCAGCGCCTGGGCACCCTCGCCCATACCCAGCGGGTCGCCACCGGAGAACTCCTGCGATCCCGTCCAGTCCTCACCGGGCCGGGCGGCCTGCAGGTGGGAATCCAGCCGACCGAGTGCGTTCATCAGCGACGGTGAGCCGAAGGCTTGTTGGGCCAAGGCATCCAGCTCGGCGCGCTGCTGCTCGGAGAGGCTGTTGCGGAAACGCTGGGCGGCCGCGGCGCGTTGAGCCAGCGAATCGATCAGCTCCTCCACATTGCGCGGATTCTCCGGGAAGTACTGGCCGTGCTTGGCCATGAAGTCCTGAAAATCCTGCTCGGAGTCCTGTCCTCGGGCGTGCTTGTCGAGCAGCTCGTTGAGGTCGTCGAGCATGTCGTTGACGGCCTGACGGTCCTCGTCGGTGGCGTTCTCCAGAGCCTGCTTCATCCCGGCGAAGCGCTGGTCGAGCATCTCGCGGCCGAGCAGATCGCGGATCTGCTCGTACGTCTGCCTGGCTTCCGCCGAGCGCCAGTCGTAGTCGGCGAGTTCGCGCACCGCTTTGGCCGGGGACGGTGACAGCGCCTCCATCTGCATCTCGCCGAAGCGGGCGTCGTCGTCGAGCGCGCGGGCCAGCTCCTTGCGTTCGGCCAGCACCGCCTCGTCGAGCAGTTTCTTGATGTCCTGCAGGGTGCCGTCGAGATTGTTGCGCTGCAACAATTCCCGCCGCTTGCGGTTGGCCTCGGCGGCGAGCTTGTCCGCCCCGGACAGGGTGCGGGTGCCGCGACGCAGCAACTCCGAGAGCGCCCGCCGCGGTGACGAACCCTCCATCACGTCCTGGCCGATCTGTTCGAGCGCTTCCCGCAGGTCGACGGGCGGCGCCAGCGGGTCGGGTCCGCCGCTGTATCGCGAGTAACGCGAAAGGTGTTTAGCCATAGACTGTTTCGCCCTCATCGGAAGTCTTGTCGATCCGCTTGGCCAGGTACAGCGCCTCCAGGGCCAGTTCCACCGCCGCGGCCCGTTCACCGTCGGTGGTGGCCTCGAGCCGTTCGGCGATGGCGTCCAGCACCGGGAGATCGGGCAGCGCGGCCAGTACATCCTTGGCGCTGACCCGCTCACCCGTCGTCACCGGCGACCCGTCCTCGACGGCGGAGACCAACGGGCCCACATCGATGCCGCCGAGTGCCCGCGACGCGGTGTCGGCCGTCGCGCGGCGCAGCAGATGCTCCAGCACCACCTGCTCGCGGCCTTCCTCGCCGGATTCGAATTCGAGCTTGCCGCGCAGCACGTCGATCACCGTGCCGAGGTCGACGACGCGGGCCACCGGCTCCTGTTCGCCGAGGACGGCCCCGCGGTGCCGGGCGGACGCGGCCACCGTTTCGGCCGCGGCGATCGCGAACCGCGCCGACACACCCGAGCGCTGGTCGATGGCGCTGGACTCGCGCAGCGAGCGGGCGAACCGGGCGACGATCTGCAGCAGGTAGTCGGGCACCGGCGCGCTCAGGTGCGCCTCCTGCCTGATGACGGCCACCTCGGCGGCCAGCTCGAGCGGGTAGTGGGTGCGGATCTCGGCGCCGAACCGGTCCTTGAGCGGGGTGATGATACGGCCGCGGTTGGTGTAGTCCTCCGGATTGGCGCTGGCGACGACGAGCACGTCGAGCGGCAGCCGCAAGGTGTAGCCGCGGACCTGGATATCGCGCTCCTCCATCACGTTGAGCATGGCCACCTGGATGCGCTCGGCGAGGTCGGGCAACTCGTTGACGGCGACGATGCCACGGTGCGAACGCGGGATCAGGCCGTAGGCGATGGTCTCGGGGTCGCCGAGGCTGCGCCCCTCGGCCACCTTGATGGGGTCGATATCGCCGACCAGGTCGGCGACGCTGGTGTCGGGGGTCGCGAGCTTCTCGGTGTAGCGCTCACTGCGGTGGCGCCAGGAGATCGGGAGGTCGTCACCGACCTCGGCGGCCCGGCGGATCGATTCCGGGGTGATGGGACTGTAGGGATGCTCACCCAACTCCGAGCCGGCGATGACGGGCGTCCACTCGTCGAGCAGACCGGCCAGGGAACGCAACAGGCGGGTCTTGCCCTGTCCCCGCTCGCCCAGCAGCACGAAATCGTGGCCGGCGATCAGGGCGCGTTCGACCTGGGGCAGCACGGTGTCCTCGAAACCGAACAGACCGGGCCAGATGTCGTCGCCGGTGGCCAGCCTGGCCAACAGATTCTCGCGGATCTCCTGCTTGATTCCACGCTCGACATGACCGGAAGCACGCAGCTCGCCGACGGTGCGGGGCAGGTTGTTAGGTGAGGTCACCACTCCACGCTACGACTGCTGCCGAGTGCCGGCATCGTCACCTGAATTTTCCCCGCCCGAAAGTACCCGATACCATGGGTACCGTGAACTCGCTCGAATGGCGTGACCGGCCGACCACCGTGCAGTTCGGCCCGGCCTGCCGGCAATCCCGATTGCTGGGTCTGCTGACCGCGATCTCCCTGCGCACCGTGCTGGGTATCGCCACGATCATCGGCCTGATCGTCAACAAAGTATGGCCTGCCGGATTGCAGCGCGCCCACCTCGACGTCATCGATCGGCCGCTGCGGTTCATCCCCCCTCTGCCTGGTACCAGCGTCACCCCGGAGCGGCTGCCGCACTGCCCGGCCGAGTGGGTCGTCGCACCGAACGCCCGCGACGCCGATCGGGTGATCGTCTACTTCCACGGCTCAGCCCTGGTGACCCTCGGCCTGAATTCGCACCGGAGGTTCGCCTCGAAACTGTCCGAGGCCACCGGTTCCCGGGTGTTCAACGTCGGATATCGACTGGCTCCGCAGGCCAGCATCGAGGAGGCCGTCGAGGATGGCCTGGACGCCTACCGGCACGTGCTCTCGCTCGGTTACACCCCGGATCATGTTGTGCTGGCGGGGGATTCAGCCGGTGGGCTGATGGCCGCCGATACCGCGCTGGCGATTCGCGATGCCGGGCTGCCGGTGCCCGCCGGCCAGGTTCTGCTGTCGGCGCTGACGTCGGCCGACATGCAGATCAAGTACGCGGCACTCAAGGAACACACCGACGTGCTGTTCCCGTTCATGACCGTCAAGTTCATCTACGACGTCTTCGCCACGGTCAACGGCACCCGGCCGGTACCGGTCATGCCGTCCGAGGCGAACATGAGCGGACTGGGCCCGTTCCTGTTGCAGATCGGCACCAACGAGATGCTGCGCAATGACACCTTCACCCTGGCCGACCGGCTGCAGGCCGATGGCGTCCCGGTATGGGTCCAGGTGTGGGACAAGGCAATGCACATGTTCCAGCTGTCCTTCGACGTGAATCCCGACGCCCGCCGCGCGGTCGAGGAGATCGCGTCGTTCGTGGAGTACGTGACGACGCCGGCCCGCGACGAGGCGGTGTCCTAGCTGTATCCGGCCATGACGTTGGTGGCGGGCGTGTTGGCTTGATGTGAGGAGAACCTCCGGGTGAGGTGTGGCTTGTCGAAGGCCCATCACCAACCCGGAGGTTCTCGTGTCCCACCGTAATGCCCGCACCACCGTGCACGGCCGATTGCTGATCGTGCAGCGCCACCAGCAGGGCTGGAAACAAGCCCACATCGCCGAGGCGATGGGCATCTCCCGCAAATGCGTACACACCTGGATCAGCCGCTTCGCCACCGAAGGCGAAGCCGGTCTGTGCGACCGGTCCTCGCGACCGCACCGCAGCCCCACCAAAACCCCCGCACGCGTGGCACGCCAAGTAATCGCCGCACGCCGCACGCATCGCCGCGGTCAGGACTGGCTGGGGCCGCAGCTCGGGATCCCCGCGCGTACCGTGGCACGGATTCTGCGTCGCCGTGGTGTGCCCTATCTGCGTGATTGCGATCCAATGACCGGCGCGGTGATCAAAGCATCCAAGGCCACGACACGACGCTATGAGCGCGCCCGTCCTGGCGAGCTGGTGCACGTCGATGTCAAAAAGCTCGGCCGCATCCCCGATGGAGGTGGGTGGCGTGCTCACGGCCGCAGCGAACAGGTCCGCGTCCGCGGTATCGGGTATGACTACGTGCATTCGATGGTCGATGACCACAGCCGGCTGGCCTACTCAGAGATCCACGCCGACGAGAAAGGACCGACCTGTGCTGGGTTTATCGCCAGAGCGGCCGATTACTTTCAATCCCAGGGCATTCCAGCCATCGAACGGGTCATCACCGATAACCATCTGAGCTATCGGCGCTCAAACGACGTCGCAGCAGTCATCGACCAACTGCGCGCCCGACACCTGTTCATCAAGCCGCACTGCCCCTGGCAGAACGGCAAAGTGGAACGCTATAACCGCACCCTGCAAAGCGAATGGTCCTACCGCCGAGTCTTCGCCTCCAACGCAGACCGGGCTCGAGCACTTGCACCTTGGGTCGAGTTCTACAACACTCAACGCCGCCACAGCGCACTCGATGGACTACCACCCATCAGCCGACTGCGACCAACCTGATGGCCGAATACACCTAGCTCCAGACCCCGGTTGGGTTGCCTCAGCCGTGCTCCAGCGAGATCGACCTCAGGGCTGTCGCGAGTTGTCCACAGCCCTGAGGTCGATCTCGCTGGAGCACCCGAGAGACGTCGGTGGCTCCTGACACGATGCGCGCATGGACCCGATCATCGGCTCGGAGGCCATCGCGAGCGGAGCGCTCACCAGGGGCGAACTGCGCTGGCGATATACTGCGATCTACCCGAATGTCTATGTGCCGAAAGGCAGTACGCCCGGCCCGGGTGCCTACGCCGCAGCCGCGTGGTTGTGGAGCGGCCGGCGCGGCATCATCGCAGGCCTGACGGCGGCGGCACGGTACGGCGTGCCGTGGATCGCGAGTACATGTCCCATCGAGCTCATCGCGCCGAACAGCAAGTGCCCGGAAGGCGTGATCGTTCGTAATGAACGCATCGCCGTGGACGAGATCCGAATCATCGACGGCATGCCGATCACTACTGCCGAGCGCACCTCACTGGACCTGGCCAGGCACTTGGAGCTGAATATCGCCGTCGAACACCTCGATGCACTGGCTGCGATCACCGGACTGCACAAGGACGATGTCTGGTACCTCGAAGAGCGCTACCCCACGGCTCGGGGCATCATCTCAGCCAGGCAGGCAATAGCCCTGATGGATGCCGGTTCCGGGTCGCGCTGGGAAACCCGGGTACGCCTGATGGTGCAGCGTCTCGGGGGCGTACCACCACCCCGCACCAGCATCCGCGTCAGCGACGTCATCATCGCGATGGGCTGGCCGCGGTGGAAGGTCGGCATCGACTGCGGACCACGCCCCGACGACGAGAGCGACTTCTTGCACCGCATCGGCTGGACCATGGTGCCGGCGCTGCCGCAGCACACCCGGGCGTCGATCATCGCGCGGGCCCGCACCGCGGTGTGGGCCCGCGCGATGCCGCCTAGTGTGCGAAGTGCCGCGCCCCGGTCAGGTACAGCGTGATCCCGGCCTTCGCCGCGGCCTCGGTCACCACGTCGTCACGCACCGAACCACCCGGGTGCACAACCGCTTTCACACCCGCATTGGTCAGGGTTTCCAGACCGTCCGGGAAGGGGAAGAAGGCATCCGAGGCCGCGACCGCCCCCTTGACCCGGTCACCGCCGCGTTCGACCGCCAACCGAGCAGCGTCCACCCGGTTCACCTGACCCATGCCCACCCCGACGGTGGCACCGTCGGCCGCGACGACGATCGCGTTCGATTTCACCGCGCGGCAGGCCCGCCAGGCGAACACCAGATCGGCCAGCGTCGCCGGATCGGCGGGCTCGCCGGTGGCCAGCGTCCAGTTGGCCGGGTCGTCACCCGCGGCGTCCAGCGCATCGCGCTGCTGCAGCAGCAGCCCGCCACTGATCTGCCGGAATTCGACACCGCTCTCCTGCGGCTCGGAGGCCACCAGGATGCGGATGTTCTTCTTCCCGGACAGGATCTCGACCGCGCCCGGCTCGTAGGCCGGCGCCACGATCACCTCGGTGAAGATATCGGCCACCGTCTGCGCCATCTCCACGCTGACGGTGGTGTTGGTGGCGATCACCCCGCCGAACGCCGAAAGCGGGTCGCATTCATGGGCTTTGCGGTGCGCGTCGGCCACCGATACCGACGAGACGGCGATCCCGCACGGGTTGGCGTGCTTGATGATCGCCACACAGGTCTGCTCGTGGTCGAACGCGGCCCGCCAGGCGGCATCGGCGTCGGTGTAGTTGTTGTAGGACATCTCCTTGCCGTGCAGCTGCTCGGCCTGCGCCAGCCCGGGCCAGCCGGCATCGTTGCGGTACAGCGCCGCACCCTGGTGCGGGTTCTCGCCGTAGCGCAGTACCGCGGCGCGATGCCAGGTGGCGCCCACCCACTGCGGCGGGGCGTCCGCAACGGCACCCTCTTCGGGTGCCAGCACCGAACCCATCCAGCTGGCCACCGCGACGTCGTATTCGGCGGTGTGCCGGAATGCCAACGCCGCCAGGCGCTTCCGCTCAGCCAAAGTGAAACCGCCGGACCGCACGGCGGCCAGCACGCCCTCGTAGCCGAGCGGGTCGACCACCACGGCCACGCTGGGATGGTTCTTGGCGGCGGCGCGCACCATGGACGGTCCGCCGATGTCGATCTGCTCGACGCACTCGTCGGGCGCCGCCCCGGAGGCCACGGTCTCGCTGAACGGGTAGAGGTTGACCACCACGAGCTCGAACGGGGCGATGCCCAGGTCGGCCAGTGCCGCCTCGTGCTCGGACTTGCGCAGGTCGGCCAGCAGGCCGGCATGCACCTTCGGGTGCAGTGTCTTCACCCGGCCGTCGAGCACCTCGGGGAAGCCGGTGACGTCCTCGACCGGGGTGACCGGAACACCGGCCTCGGCAATCGTTTTCGCGGTGGACCCGGTCGAGACGATGCTCACGCCCGCCTCGTGCAGCCCACGGGCCAACGCCCCCAGACCCGTCTTGTCGTACACACTGATCAACGCGCGCCGGATCGGCCGCTTCTCACTCATCGCTGCATCCTCAACATCCGAAGGTCGCCTTTCGCCCGGTCCAGGTGAGGCCGCGGGTAGCCGCCGCGGCGAGCACGTCCACCAGCAGTCGCCGTTCGACCACCTTGATGCGTTCGTGCAAAGTTCCCTCGTCGTCATCATCGAGCACGGGCACGGCTTCCTGCGCCAGAATCGGCCCGGTGTCGGTTCCCGCGTCGACCAGGTGCACCGTGGCACCCGTCACGCGGACGCCGCAGTCCAGCGCCTCGGCGACCGCCCGCGCGCCCGGGAAAGCAGGCAGCAGGGCCGGATGGGTGTTCACCACCCGTCCTTCGAAGCGCGATAGAAATTGCGGGCCAAGGATTTTCATGAAACCCGCACTGACGACGAGATCCGGTTCGTGGCGCGCCACCGCGTCGGTGAGCGCAGCGTCCCAGGCGGCCCGGTCGACGTGGTCACTCACCCGCACGGTGAACGACGGCACCCCGGCGCCCGCGGCGATGTCCAGTGCACGGCACACCCGGTCGGTGCCGACGGCGACGACCTCGGCCGGGTAGTCGCCCTCGGCCGCGGCCAGCAGGGACTCCAGCAGGGAACCGGTCCCCGAAGCCAACACCACCAGCCGCGACGGCGCGGTCGGAGGCACCCGGATCGGGTCCCGGAGCGGGGGCTGCACGCCCAGCAGCCTAGTCGGCCTGTTCGCGCGGCTTTTCGACCGGATCCCCGTCGGTGAGGAAGTGCTCTTCCGGATCGAGCAGGGGCTCGTCGGGGTGCGGGTTCTGGGCACGGGGCGGGGCGCTGGTCTCGGCCTCCGGGACCACCTGGGCCGCCTGCACCTCGGTGACGTCGTCGATCTCCACGACCTCGACGTCGACCGGTTCGTCCAGCCGCACCACGTCGGTGACGGCATCGTCGGGCTCCGGTTCGGACTGCGGTTCCGGCTCGGGTACCGGCTTGACCGGTTTGGGTCGCTTGGCCAGACCCCCGGCCATCGCCACGGTGAGGCCGCCGATCGAGACGAACCACAGGAACACGGCGGGCCCGAACGTGACCTGGTCGACCCCGACGTCACCGAAGTTGCCAAGCCGTCCGCCACCGGCGTAACCGAGCAGCGCCATCACCGCGGCCGCGACGGCGGCCGCCACCACCAGCTTGGCGGCGGCGACCGGCAGCGGCACCGGGCGCCGGGCACACTGCTGCCCCAGCGCCACCGCCGACACCGCGGCGACGATCAGCAACGCGACCCAGATCGGACCGAGCGGCGGGGTGGGCATGGCCGCCAACACCGGTACCGCCGGGATGTCTCCGCCCAGCACGGTGAACGAGCTGAAGGTGGCCAGCCCGACATGCGCCGTCGATCCGACGGCCACTGCCGCGGTGCCGACGATGACGTTGGGGATGTAGAGCGCCGACAGCAGGGTGAGGCTGAACTGCCCGAACACCGAGTCGGTGATCCCGAACAGGTCGTGCATGGTGCCCCAGTGCACGATCAGCGACCCCGTCGCCACCGCACCGGACAGGCCGAACAGCGCCAGCACGCCGGCACCGGCACCGCGCAGGGCGTCGGGCAGCCAGCCCGGCACCCAGGGCACCGACCGCAGCTTGCCGGTGAGCAGCACGCCGACGGCCGCGCCGACGGCATGGACGGCGAGTACGCCGGCGAAGGCGCGCCCGGCGTTGGGCGTCTGGAGTTCGGTGAGCACCGAGGACGCGTCGTGGATGACGGCCAGCGCGAGCGCCGCGATGAGCAGCGGTCCACCCAGGGCGGAGGCCACCACCCACCGGATGACGAACCAGGACGACCGCGCCGCGGCGGCCGCGGTGGTCCGGGCGGTGCCCCACACCATCAGCAGCACCGGCAGCAGCGGCATCACGCCCAGCTCGCGGCCACCGATCGACACCGGCACCTGATGTACGCCGAGCCACATGCTGGCGATGGCGCCGAAGGCGCCGGTCATATCGCTGTTGGCGATGAGCAGCTGAAGCAGCGTCACCGCCGCGATGATCCCGAGGGCAACCAGAGAGGGCCCGAACGCGACACGCAGCAGATCGCGTGCCTGCCGAGTGCCGACTGACCGGTTGTCCACTAGCTGGGTCGCTCCTCGCCTGCTGGCCTCACGCACACCGGGTCCTCCGTGCCCGGACGCGCGACGCCCAGACTACGACGGCGGCGGCCCGGCTTGCTCTGAGGACGCGGCGTGAGATTGTGTCGGGACCGCTGTGGTCGGGTCCGACGATCCGGCAGGCTGCGGCTGACCGAACGCGGGGAAACCGGTCGGCGGCGTGGGCGGACCACTCTGCGGCCCCGGGGCGCCGGCGGCGGCGAAACCGCCGGTGCTCGGACCCTGGTAGCCGCCGTACTGGGCCGGCGGCGCATAACCCGGCCGGCCCTGCTGCGGCGGGGCGGGCGGTGCACCGTACGGCTGGCCCGGCTGCGGGCCGGGCTGCTGGCCACCGTGCTGGCCCCCTTGCTGGCCCCCTTGCTGACCGTAGTACGGGGCACCGTACTGGCCATAGGGCTGCTCGTACCGCGGCCGCGGTTCCGGGGCGGTGATGATGCCCGACTCCAGCAACAGCGCCGCGATCGCCGCACCGGCCTGCAGCACGGTGCAGATGATCACCAGATACAGCGCCCAGCCGATCGTCACCCCTTGCGGCGCGTTGATCACCTCACCGAGCACCAGCAGGAAGGACAGCAGCGCGATGGCCGCCACCACTCCGGCGGACACCTTCTGCTTGGGCAGCAGGCCGACGGCGGCGATCAGACCGGCCAGTACCGACGCCGCCACCGCCAGCCCGATGCCGATGGTGCTGCCACTGGCGCTGCCGAACTGCGGGAAGTCCGAGCTCTTGATCGTGAGCAGCGGACCGAAGTTGAACGCGTAGGTGGCCAGGCCGAGGGCGGCGATGGCGGCGAACAGGTAGACCGGCAGCTTGACCGGCTCCGCCGGATCGGCGACCTTCCCGAACTGCTGCGTCGGCGCGATGTACTGGTTGCCCTGCTGGGCCTGCGGATATCCGGGACTACCGGGTGGGTAAGTCATGACTCTCCTGTGTCAGCGATCTCGACCACCCACGCTAGCGCACCCACATGTGAGCGACCTCAGGCCGATACGAGCACCGACGCGTCCAGCGTGTCGACCTCGGACGCCTCGATTTCGCGCACCAGCGGCAGCACATGCTTGCCGAAGTATTCGATCTCTTCCTGGAAGTGGAGGAAGCCACCCAGGATCAGGTCGACGCCCCGTTTGCGGTACGCGGCGATGCGCTCGGCGATCTGCTCGGGGGTGCCGATCAGCTGGGTGCGGAACCCGTCGTTGTATTGGACGAGGTCCTCGAAGGACGAGTCGGCCCACATGCCCTTCTTGTCCGCGGTCGAGTTGCCGGCCTGTTGCACCGCCCCGCGGAATCCCTCGACGGCCGGCTTGTTGGCCTTGGCGATGATCTCCCGCAGCGTTTCCTTCGCTTCCTTCTCCGAATCCCGCGCGATGATGAAACCGTTGAGGCCGAACTTGACCTCACGGCCCGCGGCTCTCGCGTGATCGCGGACCTCGACGACCTGCTCGGTGATGCCGTCGAAATCCTTGCCGTTGGAGAAGTACCAGTCGGCGTAATAGCCGCCGTTGCGGCGGGCGGCCGTGGAATTGCCACCCTGGAACAGTTCGGGGTTGGGCCGCTCGGGGGTGTTCAGCGGCTTGGGCTTGAGGGTGAAGTCGTGGATGCGATAGAAGTCGCCGCGGAAATCCACGTCGTCCTCGGTCCAGATCTTGCGCAGCACCTGCAGGAACTCGGCGCTGCGTCGGTAGCGCTCGTCGTGCTCCAGCCAGGGCTCACCCAGGTGGGTGAACTCGTCCTTGAACCAGCCGGACACCACGTTGACCGCGAACCGGCCACCGGACAGGTGATCGGCGGTGGCCCCGAGTTTGGCCAGCACGGCCGGTTGCCACAGGCCCGGATGCACGGCGGCGATCACCTTGAGCCGCTCGGTGGCCAGCAGCAGGGCCAGGCTGAAACTGGTCGATTCATGCTGATACTCGGCGCCGTAGCTGGCTTCGTAGCGAACCTGGGACAGGGCGTACTCGAACCCGTTGTTCTCCGCGGTCTGCGCGAGCTTGCGGTTGTACTCGTAATTCCAGTCGGTGCGCTGCTCGATATCGCTGGTGACCAGGCCCCCACTGACGTTGGGCACCCAGTAGGCGAACTTGATGTGATCGGCGATGCGTTCGGTCGTCATGGCTGTCATGGCAGCAGCCCGGGCAGCGATAGTCACCAGTAACGATCTGCCTGAACCGAACCGTCCGGGCCCCACCCTTGCCCCGAAGACTAGAACACGTTCTAATTCTTGCCATGGACTTTGGGCTCGTACTCTTCACCAGCGATCGCGGCATCGCCCCGGCAGCCGCGGGCAAGCTCGCCGATGACCACGGCTTCACCACCTTCTACGTGCCCGAGCACACCCACATCCCGATCAAGCGGCAGGCCGCGCATCCGACCACCGGTGACGAAACTCTGCCCGACGACCGCTACATGCGGACCCTCGATCCGTGGGTCTCGCTGGGCGGGGTGGCCGCCGTGACCGAGCGGGTGCGACTGTCCACCGCGGTGGCCCTGCCCGTCGAGCACGACCCCATCACGCTGGCCAAGTCGATCGCGACGCTGGATCACCTGTCCGGCGGCCGGGTCAGCCTCGGCGTCGGATTCGGTTGGAACACCGACGAACTCGCCGACCACAAGGTGCCACCGGGTCGGCGTCGGACCATGTTGCGGGAGTACCTGGAGGCCATGCGGGCGCTGTGGACGCAGGAAGAAGCCGCCTACGACGGCGAGTTCGTCAACTTCGGCCCCAGTTGGGCGTGGCCCAAGCCGGTCCAGTCACACATCCCGGTGTTGGTCGGCGCGGCCGGCACCGAGAAGAACTTCAAGTGGATCGCGCGCTCGGCCGACGGCTGGATCACCACGCCCCGGGACTTCGACATCGACGAGCCGGTGAAGCTGTTGCAGGACACCTGGGCAGCCGCAGGCCGGGACGGGGCGCCACAGATCGTCGCGCTCGACTTCAAGCCGGACCCTGACAAACTCGCGCGCTGGCGCGAACTCGGCGTCACCGAGGTGTTGTTCGGCCTTCCGGACAAATCCGAGGCGGAGGTCGGGGCGTACGTCGAACGGCTCGCGGGCAAGCTCGCCGCCCTGGTCTGAGGTTTGCTGGAGCGGCCCGGAAGGTAACGCGCGACCGTCTTTTCGGTGACCGCGCGATGAACGCCGTTCGACCGATCGGCGGCCGGATTCACAGCATATTCACCGGAACAGGGCCAACGATGCTCGCATGTCAGTCGCCCCGCTCTCGGACGAATACGAGATCCGCCTGCCCGCCCGGCCGGTGCTGGTCACCGGCGGGAGGCGACATCCCGGCGCGGCCGACGCGGCGCAGGCACGCCTGTTCGCGGCACTGTTGGAAGCCGAGATCGCCGAACTCAGCGCGTATGCGGTAGCGGCCGAGGAGAAGTGGAAGCGCAGCCACCCGGCCGACGCCAAGCGCCCAGACGGGCTGGCGCGCCAGCATGCGCGGGTGGACGAGGCGCGCCGGCTACTGGCCGCGCTGCACCAACGGTTCGCCTTCACCTGATCGAATTCGGATCAGCCGGAGTCGAATTCGGCTCGCCCACCGGTCCGCGGATCGGCACCCAGCGGACCCGACACGGCGTCGGGTTTGCCGGCCTCAGGCCAGCGTCGCGCGGTTGCCCTGCTCGGTCGCGCGCACCGCGATCGCCGCGCCCAGCGGTTCGCCGTCGGACAGCAGCGCCACCAGTGCCGCGTCGTCGGTGGTGGCCAGGAAGCGCGACCCGTCGCCGTCCAACCGGCCGACGATGATGCCGGTGTGCGGGGTCCAGTCGTAGCGCACCGTGTAGGTCTCGATGGTCGCCGCCCCGTCGGCCTGCTCGGTGACGGCCACCGCCGGGTAGCCGGCCACCTCGTCCTGCAGTTCGGTGCTGCGGTCAGGCGTCCAGTCGGCGGGTTCGGTGGAGTAGATGCCGACCGAATACTTGCTCGCGATACCGCCGTTGGCACCGACGAGCGCGAATTGGCCAGGCCTGTCCCGCATTTCGTTGACCGCTTCGGCGATGCCGTGCAGCGAGTAGTTGTTGCCCGGGCCGCCGAAGAACGGCAGCCCACCGGTGAGGGTCAGCCCGCGCTCGTCGTCGGTCGCCAGCCCGAGCCCGTCACAGATATTGAACACCGGGAACGGGAAGCAGCTGTAGAGGTCGATTGCCGCGATATCGTCGATGCCGATACCCGCCACGCGTAGCGCCTCGCGCACCGCGAGCACCGAGGCGGGGCTGGCGCCCAGATCGGCACGCTCCAGCAGTTTCTGTTCCTTCATGTCGGCATGCCCGCGCAGGTACACCCATTTGTCCTCGGGCACACCGAGTTCCCGAGCCCTGCCTACCGACATGAGCAGCGCCGCCGCGCCCTGGTTCACCTGGTCGCGCGCCACCATGAGGCGCGGATAGGGATCACAGATCATCCGGTTGGCGGGCGTCACGGTGACCAGTTCGTCGACCGACCGTTCCGTGGGCGCCGACGAGTACGGGTTCTTGGCAGCGACTTTGGAGAACGGGGCGAACAGTTCGGCCATCGCCAGCCGGTAGTCGGCCACCGACAGGCCCAGCCGGGCCCGCCGCGCGTTCTCCAACAAGCCGTATTGGACCGGGGCGCCGATCAGTCCGTGCTTGATCGTGTATTCGTCGAAGATGCCGTCGTAGCCGTAGCCGCGATCCTCCAGCTGGCCGCCGACGGTCTCGGAGTGGTCGGGCTTGTCGTCGCGGTCGGCGAAGTACCGCAGGCTCGAGGTGTTCTCCGACCCCATCACCAGGACCACATCGGCCTCGCCGGCGGCGATGGCGCCGGCGAACTCGGTGACCAGATGCTGCGGGCTCTGGCCGCCGATCACCTCCAGCACGGCGCGCGCGGGGTCGGCGCCGATGCGCGCGGCCACCGACCGCGGGTAGTTGTCGGACTTGCCCAGGGGCGCCGGCGTGCGGCCGGAGATCTCGAACTGCCGGGTTCCGGCGATGACGTCGACGGCACGTGCGACGAAGGCCGGATCGGCGCCGGTGTTCTCCAGGGCGGCCCGCGCCGCGGCGGCGGCAAGGTCGACCGACGACATGCCGCGATAGCCGGAATCGCCGAGACATTCGGTGAACTGACCGACGCCGACGATGACCGGGGTACGGGAATCGACCATGACATATCTCCTGACAGGTGTTAATTCGCCAGGCTAATGGATAGCCCCGCGCGAAGCACAACGGTCTCCACGTCACAGTTGACGTACGTCTTACTCGACGTACATCAATTTGGACGTACAATTACCGGATGTCGTGGCCGGTTCGTCCCATGTCCCTGGTGGTGGGTGGCGTGGTGCCGCCCGAGAATGTCGTGGGCCGCGTCCGGGAGCAGCAGGAAATCCTGGCCGCCGTGCCCGATGGTGGCGCGGCCCTGGTCGGCGACCGCAGGCACGGCAAGACCTCACTGGCGCGATTGGTGGCCCACACCGCCCGCGGGCGCGGCTGGCCGGTGATCACGGTGAGCGCCGAACGGCAGACCTACGCCGAATTCGTCTCGGCATTGGCGAGTGAGCTCGGCCGCCTTGACACGACGCTGCGCCAGGAGGTCGAGCGCTGGAAGATCGCCTTCGGCACCGGTCCGGTGCGGTTCGAGCGGGCGCGTGCCGAAGCCGCGCTCGACGATCTGCTGCAGCGGGCGGTCAGCCGTGCCCGCGGCGGCCCGCTGGTGCTGTTCATCGACGAGGTCACCGTGCTGGCCCGCAACCTGGAGCGGGAGAGGCCCGGCGGCGGAGACGGTTTCCTGCATCTGCTGCGTCGCCTACGCCAAGAGCACTCCGGCCGGCTGGCCACGGTGCTGTCCGGATCGATCGGTTTCCACCATGTTTCCGGCGACGCGCTCAGCTCGGTCAACGACATCCGCAAGGTCACCGTCGGCCCGATCCGTGCCGACCACGCCACCTATCTGGCCGAGTGCCTGCTGCTGGGCGCGCAGGTCGGCACCACCGACCGTCATGCGGTGGCCGCCGCCGTCGCCGCCGCGGCCGAAGACGTGCCGTATTACATCCAGCACCTGGTGGCCGCCGCGGCCCGGCTCGGTGAACCGGTCAGCGCCGAACGCATCCCGCTGTTGCTGGACGCGGCGATCGCCGATCCGCACGATCCGTGGGACCTGCGCCATTACCGCGACCGGCTGCGCAATTACTACGGCGACGACGCACCGGCCATCGCCGAGCTGCTCGACATCTACGCTCACGCTCCGGAACCGTTGAGTGTCACCATGATTCTGCGGTTGTTGCACAGCGAGGGTTCCCCCATCACCGACAAGGACCAGCTGGTGTCCTTCATCGAACGGCTGGAGCAGGACCATTATCTGCGCCGCCACGGTGATGACGACGTCTTCTCCTCCGGGCTGGTGCAACGCGCGTGGCGGGCCATGCGGAGATGAACCGATGAGCGCACCGCTGTACACCCCCGGCACCGCCGGTGCCGCCGACCTGGAAGCGCGCACGGTCGGGCGGGAGGCTTTGTTGGCCACGCTGGTCCAGCGTCTCGGGACGGCCGCGACGGACGGCTCCCGGCCACACACCCTGCTCGTCGGACCGCGCGGCAGCGGTAAGACCCATACCGTGCGGGTCGCCCTCCATCGCACCCTGGCGTCACACGCCGACCATGTTCTGCCCCTGGTCATTCCCGAAGACGCGTTGGCCATCGGGAGCTACGCCGATCTGCTCGTCGAACTGCTGCGGACCCGTCGTGCAGATGCGAAGGACCTGCGCGACGACGTGGTCGAGCTGGAACGGACCATCCTCGATATCGCCGACGGCCGGATGGTGCTGGCCGTCATCGAGAACCTGGACCGGATATTCGACGCGATCGGCGAAGCCGGCCAAGGAAGCCTGCGGGCGTGGGTCGAAACATCGACGGCCGTAACGATTTTCGCTACCGCACCAAGACTCTTCCCCGGTGTGTCGTCACGCAGCCACCCCTGGTACGGCTCGTTCATCATCGAGAACCTGGCCGACCTGACCGTGGCAGACGGCGCGCGGATCGTGGCCAGAACGGCCCGCGACCGTGGCGACGACGAACTGGCCGAATATGTGCGCTCTGCCGACGGCACACACCGGCTCTCGCAGATCGCCGCGGTGACCGGTGGCGCGCCCCGGATCTGGCGGATGGTCGGCGACGTCGCCGACCGCCGGCGCCTGGCCGCCGTCACCCCGGTACTGACGGCGCTGCTGGACCGGTTGACCCCGCTCTACCAGCACCGGCTGTGGGAACTACCGCCCGGCGAACAGCGACTGGTGGTCGAGATCGCACGCGGCGACGGGCCGCGCACCGTCTCCGAACTCGCTGCCGCCGTGGGAGTTTCGAATCAGACCGCATCGGCGGCACTGGGCCGGCTGGTGGCGACACGCTGGGTGACGGCCGCCAAGTCCGACACCGGTGACCGGCGCGCCACCTGGTACGACCTCACCGAACCACTGGTACGCCACGTGCTGCGCTACCGGGAGGGGCAACCGCCCACCCTTGACGAGTTTGTCACTTAGTGACACAGTGGACCTGTCACTAAGTGACAAGTCGAGGGGGTGGTGCAGATCGGTGACAAGCAGGCGCAGGCACGCCTGGCCGTGTCCCGGCACGCGGCCGCCCTCTTCTGGGAACGTGGGGTCGCCGCCACCAGTGGTGACGATATTGCCGCTGCCGCAGGACTTTCCACCAGAACCATCTGGCGCTACTTCCGCACCAAGGAGAGTTGTGTCGAGCCGTTGCTGGCCAAATCAGCAGAACGCTTCCTGGATTCGGCGCGCCGCTGGCCGCACGCACTGTCCCTCATCGAGCATCTGGCCGCCGAGGCCGTCGCCTACCCGCTGTCCCCGCAAGATATCGAGGATGAGGTGGCCGCGCTGCGGATCGCCACGCTGTCACACACCGACCCCGCGCTACGCACCGCCTACCTGATGGTGCACGACCAGATGGAACGCGGATTGATCCCGGTCATCGCCGACCGCCTCGGCGTGCCGGACGACCATCTCACCGCTCGGCTCTACGCCGCCACGGTCACCGGCGCATTCCGCGTCATCGACGAAGACGTCGGCCACACCGTCATCGTCGAAGGTAAACCGGTCAGCCAGGACGAGGCCTACGCACTGATCGACCGCGCCATCCGGGAGGCCACCGACGGCCGCATAGGCGGACCCGTACAGCCCTGAGCCGTTCTCCCCCAAATCATTACGAGCCCACGTCAGGTGGGTTCGTCGACCCAGCGCGCCCGAGAAAGGACCACAGTGCCCACTCATATCACCGTCGAGGAGTTCTTCCGCCCGCCCGACCGGACAGGGGCGACCATCTCCCCCGACGGCACCCGCCTGGCCTACCTGGCTCCGTGGCGCAACCGCCTCAACGTCTGGGTACAGAGTCTGGACACCGACGAGCCGCCCCGCTGCGTCACCGCCGACGACACCCGTAGCGTGTACCTCTACCGCTGGACCCAGGACCCACGCTGGCTGCTGTACATGCAGGACACCGGCGGCGACGAACATTGGCACGTCTACCGGGTCGACCTCGACGACCCGGCCACCCCGGCAGTCGATCTCACGCCGTTCCCCGGTGTCCGCGCGAATGTCGAGTTGCTCAAAGCCCGACCCGGCAAGGCGCTGGTGCAGCTGAACAGACGCAACCCTGAGCTGTTCGACGCCTACGAACTCGACATCGCCTCGGGCGAGCTGACGCTGCTGGCCGAAAACCCCGGCACGGTCGTCGGTTGGCTGAGCAGCCAGACCGGGGACCTGTTCAGCAACACGCTGACAGCCGACGGCGACATCGAGCTCTCGCGGTGGGATCCGGCGGCAAAAACGTTGCGGTGCATCAAAATCTACGACGGCAGCGACTACCCGCTGGGTATCCATCCCATCGCCGTCACACCCGACGGGACCGGTCTGTGGCTGGGCTCCAACGAAGGCACCGACCGCACCCGCCTGGTGCGGGTCGACGTGGCCACCGGCACCGAGACCGAGGTGGACAGCCACCCCACCCTGGAGCTGGGCGCCCAGTTGATGCTGCCCGCACCGATGATCCTCAGTTCCCGGACCGGTGAGCTGATCGGGGCCAGGTACTACGGGGAGCGTCAGGTGATCCACGCGCTCGACCCGGAGTTCGCCGAGGTACTGGGCGATGTGACGGCGCTCTCCGATGGAGACCTGGCGACCATATCCGCCGACGACAACGGCCGGCGCTGGGTCGTCAGCTTCACCCACGACCGCGACCCTTGGGCCACCTACCTTTACGACCGCTCCACCGGTGAGCACCGGCTGTTGTTCCGGCCCTACCCGCACCTGGACCCCGAGGCACTAGCCCCGATGCGGCCGGTCACCATCGAATCGCGCGACGGCCTGGACCTGCACGGCTACCTCACCCTGCCGGTCGGGACGGAGCAGACGAACCTGCCGCTGGTGCTGCTGGTGCACGGCGGGCCGTGGGCACGCGACTGCTGGGGTTATCAGCCCGACGTGCAACTGCTGGCCAACCGCGGATATGCGGTGCTGCAGGTCAACTTTCGCGGCTCGACGGGCTACGGCAAGGCGTTCGTCCAGGCCGCCATCGGTGAGTTCGCCGGCAAGATGCACGACGATCTGATCGACGCCGTCGACTGGGCCGTGCAGCGGGGCATCGCCGACCGGGACCGGGTGGCCATCTTCGGCGGCTCCTACGGCGGGTATGCCGCGCTGGTCGGCGTGACCTTCACCCCCGATGTCTTCGCCGCGGCCATCGACTATGTCGGGATCTCCAGCCTGCCCAACTTCATGCGGACCCTGCCGAATATCGCCCGGCCCTTCCTGGCGAACAACTGGCACCGCTATGTCGGCGACCCGTCGGATCCGGCACAAGAGGCCGATATGCTGGCCCGCTCACCGATCACCAAGGTGGACGCCATTCGCACCCCGTTGCTGATCATCCAGGGCGCCAACGATTCTCGGGTGGTGCAGGCCGAGTCCGACAACATGGTGGCGGCACTGCGGGCCCGCGGGGTGCAGGTCGAGTATCTGGTCAAGGACGACGAGGGGCACGGTTTCCTCAACCCGGACAACCAGATGGACCTCTACCACGCCGTCGAACGTTTCCTGGCCCAACACCTCCCCGCCGAGACGACGGTTGATGGCGCGAAACAGCCCGATTGACAGCAGGAACCGTAGTGTCGGCGCGACAAGAATGGCCCCCGCGAATCCCGCGGGGGCCATTCTCGTATGCAGCTCGTTACAGCGTCTCGAAGATCTCCCGAGCCAGCTTGGCGGTCTCGGACGGCGTCTTGCCGACCTTCACCCCAGCGGCCTCCAGAGCCTCCTTCTTGCCCTGCGCGGTACCCGCACCGTCGGAGACGATGGCGCCGGCGTGGCCCATGGTCTTGCCCTCCGGAGCGGTGAAACCGGCGACGTAGCCGACGACCGGCTTGGTGACGTTGGCCTGGATGTAGGCGCCGGCCTTCTCCTCGGCGTCGCCACCGATCTCACCGATCATCACGATCAGCTTGGTCTCGGGATCCTTCTCGAACGCCTCGAGGGCGTCGATGTGGGTGGTGCCGATGACCGGGTCGCCGCCGATGCCGATGGCGGTGGAGAAGCCGAGATCGCGCAGCTCGTACATCATCTGGTAGGTCAGCGTGCCGGACTTCGACACCAGGCCGATCGGGCCCTTGCCGGTGATGTTGTTCGGCGTGATGCCGACCAGCGACTCACCCGGGGTGATGATGCCGGGACAGTTCGGGCCGATGATCCGGGTCTTCTGGCCCTTCTCGACGTTATAGGCCCACGCATAGGCGCTGTCCTGCACCGGGATTCCCTCGGTGATGACCACCAGCAGCGGGATCTCGGCGTCGATGGCCTCGATGATGGCGTCCTTCGAGAAGGCCGGCGGCACAAAGGCGATCGACACGTCGGCGCCGGTCTCCTTGATGGCCTCGGCCACCGAACCGAACACCGGCAGCTCGATGTCGTTGCCGTCTTTGTCCTTATGAGCGACGGTAGTACCCGCCTTGCGGGCATTCACGCCGCCGACCACCTGGGTGCCGGCCTTGAGCATCAGCGCGGTGTGCTTGGTGCCCTCGCCGCCGGTGATGCCCTGGACGATGACTTTGCTGTCCTTGTTCAGAAAAATCGACATTGATTGCGTCCCTTACTTGTTCGCCAGCTCGGCGGCTTTGTCGGCGCCGGCGTCCATGGTCTCGGCCTGGATCACCAGCGGGTGGTTGGCCTCGGCCAGGATGCGGCGGCCCTCTTCGACGTTGTTGCCGTCCAGGCGGACCACGAGCGGCTTGTTGGCCTCGTCACCGAGGATCTGCAGCGCCTTGACGATGCCGTTGGCGACCGCGTCGCAGGCGGTGATGCCGCCGAACACGTTCACGAACACACTCTTGACCTGAGAGTCGCCCAGGATGACGTCCAGACCGTTGGCCATCACCTCGGCCGAGGCGCCACCGCCGATATCCAGGAAGTTGGCCGGCTTCACGCCGCCGTGCTTCTCGCCGGCGTAGGCGACGACGTCCAGGGTCGACATGACCAGACCGGCACCGTTACCGATGATGCCGACCTCGCCGTCGAGCTTGACGTAGTTGAGGTCGTTCTCCTTGGCCTTGAGCTCCAGGGGATCGGTGGCGTCCTTGTCCTCGAACGCGGCATGCCCGGGCTGCCGGAAGTCGGCGTTGGCGTCCAGGGTGACCTTGCCGTCCAGCGCGAGGATCTGGTTGTCCGGGGTACGCACCAGCGGGTTGACCTCGACCAGGGTGGCGTCCTCCCCGACGAAGACCTCCCACAGCTTCTGGATGGTCACGGCTGCGGCGTCGAGCACCTCGGCGGGCAGGTGGCCCTTCTCGGCGATCTCACGCGCGAAGGCCAAGTCGACACCCTTGACCGCGTCGACGGGCACCTTGGCGAGCCGCTCGGGCTTGGTGGCGGCGACCTCTTCGATCTCCATGCCGCCCTCGACCGAGCACATGGCCAGGTAGGTGCGGTTGGAGCGGTCCAGCAGGAACGAGATGTAGTACTCCTCGGCAATATCACTCGCCTCGGCGACCAGCAGCTTCTTGACGATATGGCCCTTGATGTCCAGGCCGAGGATGTTCTGGGAGTGGGTGAACGCGTCCTCCGGGGTGGCGGCGTACTTGACGCCACCGGCCTTGCCGCGGCCGCCGACCTTGACCTGAGCCTTGACCATGACCGGCTTGCCGATTTCCTCGGCGATCGCCTTGGCGTCCTCGGGCGAGTCGGTGACCCGGCCGGGCGTGGTGGGGACGTTGTGCTTGGCGAACAACTCTTTCGCCTGATATTCGAAGAGATCCATGAGCTCCGAGAAATCCCTGTCTGTCTGCGTTGACGTTTGAATTCACTTCAGCGTTTGGGCCTGACTGGCTCGCTGGGCACTTTATCGACCCGCGCCGCGACCTCCCCCACCGCCCACCTGACTTGTGCTAAATCTCACCGGCCCCGCTCAGTGATACAAGTCACAATCCCAGCCGGAACACCCGCTTGGGTTGCCACTCACATTCGCGTTTCGTTACCGTGCCTACTGGTCCAGATCACGGCAAGGTCACGAAAAGAAGGACATCGCAGGTTGCTTGAGCACAGTTCGCCCCGCTCCCCGAAGGGAACCGCGACGAGTGCTCGCAAGCCGATCCGTCCCGCCTCCGCCGCCGAAGTAACCGACATCATCCCGTTCAACGAATTCGGTGACCTGCCCGAACTCGACTTCCGGGACAACTCGGCATTCGACAAGGAGCAGCGCGTCATCGCGGCTCCCGAGCTCGACGACCTCAACGACACCGACGATCTGGTCCCGCTGCGGCTGGCCGTGCCGAGTGAGTTCGCATCCGACCAGCCCACGCCGTCGGCCCATGGCTACCGGGACAGCCACACCGACCTCAGCGACGGACTGGCCAAGACCGACATCATCGACATCCGCCGCCCGCGCGCCGGTGGCGCGCACCGCAAGCAGACCGTCGGCGCCGTCAAGAGCCGCCTGCTGATCGCCGCCATGGCCGCCGGCGCCACCGCCTCCGGCGCGTACACACTGAGCACCGCGGACTCGGCCAAGCCCACGTCGGACACCATCCTGACCGGCGCGCAGGCCGGCCTCAGCGGTGGTGTCATCACGGGGTCGACCGACGGCATGCAGATCGTCACCGTCGAGCCGGCCGCCAGCTCCGCGGTGCACGCCGAGGAGATCACCAAGGCCGCGGCCTTCGCCCAGGAGCGCGCCGAGCGTGAGGCCCGGCTGTCCCGGCCGCTGTTCGTGATGCCCACCAAGGGCGTGTGGACGTCAGGCTTCGGTTACCGCTGGGGTGTGCTGCACGCCGGCATCGACATCGCTGGACCCATCGGCACGCCCATCGTGGCCGTCGCCGACGGCACCGTCATCGACGCCGGCCCGACCGCGGGCTACGGGGCGTGGGTCAAGATCCGCCACAACGACGGCACCGTCACGCTGTACGGCCACGTCAACACCTGGCTGGTGTCGGTCGGTCAGCGCGTGATGGCCGGCGACCAGATCGCCACCATCGGCAACCGCGGCAACTCGACCGGCCCGCACTGCCACTTCGAGGTCTTGCTCAACGGCAGCAACCGCATCGACCCGGTGCCGTGGCTCGCCCAGCGGGGGCTTAGCCCCGGCACCTACGTTGGATGATGTGAGTTCCGACCAGTCATCCGATGAGCCACGCACGAACATCATCCGGCGGACCCCCACCGGCTCCTTTCCCGCACTCGCACCACAGCTGGGTGACGACCGCACCACCTTCGTGCGCAGCCCGGCCGAGCCCGACCAGACGAGCTACATCCCCGGCTACGCCCCACGGCCCACACCGCAGCTGGTGTCGGCGCACCGCGACCCCGGCGCCGCGGCGGCCATCGCCGCGGCAGTGTTCAGCATCCTGACCGGCTGGGCCACCGCCGTCATCGCCACCGACCTGATCGCCGGCTGGTGGCGCACCGACCGGCTGTTCTGTGTGGCCATCGGGTTCCTCACCGCGATCTCCGCGGCGGCCGGCATCGGCGGCCTGATCGCGCTGCTGCTGCGCCGGCGGCTGGGCCGGCTGCTGATCGTCATCGGTGCGGCGATCGGACTGATGATCTTCGGCTGCCTGTTCCTGGCCGGGGCGCGGTTGCACCCCGTCGTCTACGCCATGCCGGTGCTGCCGGTCGCTGCGATCGTGCTGGCGCTGTTGCCCGCGACGGGCCGGTGGGCGCGAAGCTGACTAGAGTTTGGTCACCGGAGCGTGGTTGTGCATCAGCTTGACCCGGCCCGCGCTGCCGAAATCGATGAGCGACATGGCCGATTCGCCCATCCCGGAGACCTCTTCCACCCGGCCCAGCCCGTACTTGTCGTGGGTGACGCGGTCGCCGGGCTCGAGCACCAGCAGGGTCCGGTTACGCGGCGCCGCAGACCGAGCCGGAGCCGGGCGGGCGCTGTCGGCGAACCGGCCGACACTGCGCGGGGCGCTGAGTACCGACGCCGGCGTCTCGACGCGGCGCCAGTTGATCAGCTCCTCCGGGATCTCGCGCAGGAAGCGGGATTCCGGGTTGAGCATCGGTTGTCCCCATGACGAGCGCACCTTGGCCCGGCTCAGGTAGAGCCGCTGCCGGGCCCTGGTGATGCCCACGTAGGCCAGCCGGCGCTCCTCGGACAGTTCGGTCGGGTCGCCGAGGGCCCGCATATGCGGGAACATGCCGTCCTCCCAGCCGGTCACGAACACCACCGGGAACTCCAGTCCCTTGGCGGTGTGCAGGGTCATCATGGTGACAACACCGGTGCCGTGCTCGGGGATCTCGTCGGTGTCGGCGACCAGTGAGACCCGCTCCAGGAACTGCGCCAACACCCCGGTCTCCGGGACGTCTTCGTCGAGTTCCTCCTCATCGCGAAGTGCCTGCGCATTGGCCAGGTCGATACTGAATTCGTGTGCGACGCTGACCAATTCGTTGAGGTTGTCCAGGCGCGCCAGGTCCTGCGGGTCGTTGGACGCTTCGAGCTCGCGTCGGTAGCCGGTGCGGTCGAGCACCGACTCGACCAGGTCGCCGAGCTCGCCGTCGAGGCCGCCACGCAGCTCGTCGAGCAACGCCACGAACGAGGCGATGGCCTTCTCCGAGCGGGTGTTGAGCATCGGAACCTTGCCCTCGGCGGCGGCCTGTAGGGCGTCGTTGAAACTGGCCCCGGTGTTCTCGGCGTACACCGCCACGCACGCCTCGGCGCGGTCCCCGATGCCGCGGCGCGGGGTGTTCAGGATGCGCCGCATGCTCACCGAGTCGCCGGGGTTGTCCAGCACCCGCAGGTAGGCGACGATATCGCGAATCTCCTTGCGCTCGTAGAACCGAACGCCGCCGACCACCTTGTACGGGATGCCCGAGCGGATGAACACCTCCTCCAGCGCACGCGAGGAGTTGTTGGTCCGGTAGAACACCGCGACGTCGTTGTAATTGATCTGATCCTGGTCGGCCAGCGCATCGATCTCACCGGCGACGAACCGCGCCTCGTCGTGCTCGTTGTCGGCGACGTAGCCGACGATCAGCTCCCCGTCACCGGAGTCGGTCCACAACCGCTTCTCCCGGCGCCCCGCGTTGCGGGAGATGACGGCGTTCGCGGCGTTCAGGATGGTCTGGGTGGATCGGTAATTCTGTTCCAGCAGAATGGTTGTCGCGTTCGAGTAGTCGCGCTCGAAGTCCTCGATGTTGCGGATGGTGGCGCCGCGGAACGCGTAGATGGACTGATCGGCGTCACCGACGACGCACAGTTCCGCCGGCGGCACCTCACCGGTGTCCTCAGGCCCGCCCCCGACGAGTTCGCGCACCAACACGTACTGGGCGTGGTTGGTGTCCTGGTACTCGTCGACCAGGATGTGCCGGAACCGGCGCCGGTAGTACTGGGCCACCTGCGGAAACGCTTGCAGCACACCGACGGTTTCGCCGATCAGGTCGTCGAAGTCCAGCGCGTTGGCCGCCCGCAGCCGGCGTTGGTATTCGCCGAACACCGAGACCACGGTCTTGGACATGTCGTCGGACGAGTCGGTCAGCTCGGCGACCGCCCGCTCGGGATCGACGAGCTCGTTCTTCAGATTGGAGATCCCGTTGGACAGCACCCGCGGCGAGTACCGCTTGGTGTCCAGCCCCATGTCCTTGGCGATCATCATCAGCAGGCGCCGGGAATCGTCGGCGTCGTAGATGGAGAAGTTGGAGTTGAGCCCGGGCAGCAGCGAGGCCTGGTTGCGCAGGATGCGCACACACGTCGAGTGGAACGTCGACACCCACATGTTGCGGGCCCGCGGCCCGACCAGTTGGACCACCCGCTCCCGCATCTCGGCGGCGGCCTTGTTGGTGAAGGTGATGGCCAGGATCTGCCCGACGCCGACATCGCGCGCGGCCAGCAGGTAGGCCACCCGCCGGGTCAGCACGGCCGTCTTGCCCGACCCGGCGCCGGCCACGATGAGCAGCGGCGACCCCTCGTGCAGCACCGCCTGCCGCTGCTGTGGGTTGAGTCCGTCGAGGAGTTGATCGGTTTCGCTGATGACGCTCATATCGCTGTCAAACCTACCGCTGCCCGGGGACACTTTTTGCGTCGACGGCTTCCTTGGTGGCACACTCGAAAAGTGCTCCATCTGCAGGGACGATTTTTTTACGGGTACCGATCCGCGGTGCCCGTGGTCTAGCTGCTTCCCAGAGCCCCGCGGTCCGCATCCGGATCCGGGGCTCGTCTGTTTGGTGAGGCCCGCAACCGGATGAAACCAGAACCCACCAACAGTGAGGACTCATCCATGAGTATCGACACCGACGCCCCCAACATCGACGATCTGCGCCTGGAGATCGACCGGCTGGACGCCGAGATCCTGGCCGCCATCAAGCGGCGCAAGGAGGTGTCCCAGACCATCGGCAAGATCCGGATGGCCTCGGGTGGCACCCGCCTGGTGCACAGCCGGGAGATGAAGGTCATCGAGCGCTACAGCGAGCTCGGCCCGGAGGGCAAGGACCTGGCGATGCTGCTGCTCCAGATGGGCCGCGGCCGGCTCGGCCACTAAGGCCCGGCCGCCTCGGCCACTAGAACACTGCCGCCTCGGCCACTAAGGCTTCGCGAAGCCGGCCTGGCCCAACAGCTTCTGACCGCCCGCTCCGGTGACCAGCTCGACGAACCTCTGCGCCAGGTCCGGGTCCGAGGCAGCCTTCAGCGTCGCGATCGGGTAGGTGTTGACGGCGCGCGAGGCTTCCGGGAACGCGACCCCGTCGACCTTGCCGCCCGCCCCCGCGACGTCGGTGACGTACACCAGCCCGGCGTCGGCCTGCCCGGTTGACACCTTGCCCAGCACATCGGTCACCGACGATTCCTCGCTGACCGGCGCCAGCCTCACCTTGGTGGCGTCCTCGATCTTCGTGGTGGCCGCCCCGCACGGCACCTGCGGAGCGCACACCACCACGGCCAGGCCCGGCCGGGCCAGATCGCCGAAGCTGGTGATGCCCTTGGGGTTTCCTGGGGCAACCGCGATGGTCAGGGTGTTGGTGGCGAAATTCACCGGATTCCCGGCCAGCAGGCCTGCCTGCGCCGCCTTGTCCATGTTCTTGGTATCGGCCGAGGCGAACACGTCGGCCTTGGCGCCCTGGGTCAGCTGGGTCACCAGATCCGACGAGCCGGCGAAGGAGAACTCCACCGTCGCGCCGGGATTGTCGGTCTTGAACTGCTCGCCGATCTGGGTGAAGGACTGTTTGAGCGACGCCGCCGCGAACACCACCAGGTGCCGGCCGGGCGCCGGCTTGTCGGTGCTGCATCCGGCGGCCAGCAGGGCGGCGGCGAGCATCAGCGCGGCGACGCGTTTCATGTGCTGCCTCCCGGGGTTTCGACGATGACGGTGGTGGCCTTGACGACGGCCACGGCGACGCTGCCCGGCTCGAGCCGGAGTTCGCGCACGGCGTCGGCGCTCATCAGCGAGACGACGGTGAACGGCCCGCATTGCATCTCGACCTGAGCCATCACCGTATCGGCGACAACCTTGGTGACCAGGCCGGCGAACCGGTTGCGTGCCGAACTGCCGATGCCGACCGGGTCCTGTGGCACCCGGCCGGCGTTACCGCGCACGAAGGCCGCCAGCTCGGCGCCGTCGAGCACCTTGCGGCCGGACACGTCGGCGCTCGCGGTGAGGCTGCCGTCGTCGACCCAGCGCCGCACGGTGTCATCACTGACGCCGAGCAGCTCGGCCGCCTCGCGGATCCGGATCGTCGGCACCGCGGCATCGTATCCGCATTGGCGGCGGAATGAGACGCGTGGACCCGCTTATGCGGAAGACCCCGCCCGCCGAGTTCGACGTTCTGGCGAGGTCCTCTCGCACTTTCGCGCCCGTTTGATCAATTGGGCGGGAAGGAGTCAGGGGGTGAAGGCGATGTACTTGGTCTCCAGGTACTCCTCGATCCCCTCGGTGCCGCCCTCGCGGCCGAAACCGGACTGCTTCACCCCGCCGAACGGCGCTGCCGGGTCGGAGATCACCCCGCGGTTCACACCCACCATGCCGGCGTCCACGGCCTCGGCCACCCGCAGGGCCCGGTCCAGCGACTGCGTGTAGATGTAGGACGCCAACCCGTACTCGGTGTTGTTCGCCGCGGCGATGCCCTCTTCCTCGGTGTCGAACCCGATGATCGGCGCGACCGGACCGAACACCTCCTCCTTGAGGATCCGCGCGTCGGCGGGCACGCCGTCGAGCACCGTGGCGGGGAAGAAATTGCCCGGCCCGGCGGGCGCCTCACCACCGACGGCGACCTCCGCTCCGCGCTGCACCGCATCCGACACCAGGTCGTTGACGATGCCCAGCTGCTTGGGCGAGATCAGCGGGCCCAGCGTCGAGGCATCGTCGAGGCCGTTGCCCAGCTGGTACTCCCTCATTCGCTTGACCAGCTTCTCGGTGAATTCCGCGCGCACCGCGTTGGCGACGTGGAACCGGTTGGCCGCCGTGCAGGCCTCGCCGCCGTTGCGCATCTTGGCCAGCAGGGCGCCCTCGACGGCGGCGTCGACGTCGGCGTCGTCGAACACCACGAAGGGCGCGTTTCCGCCGAGCTCCATCGACGTCCGCAGCAGCTTGTCCGACGACTGCTTCACCAGTGCCTTGCCGACGCCGGTGGAGCCGGTGAACGTCAGCTTGCGCAGCCGGCCGTCGTCGATGAGCGCGGTGGTCAGGGCACCGGGATCGGAGGTGGGCAGCACCGACAGCACGCCCTTCGGCAGCCCGGCCTCGTCGATCAGCTTGGCCAGCAGCAGCATGGTCAGCGGGGTTTCCTGCGCGGGCTTGACGATCATGGTGCAGCCGGCGGCCAGCGCCGGGCCGATCTTGCGGGTGCCCATCGCCAGCGGGAAGTTCCACGGCGTGATCGCGTAACACGGCCCGACGGGCATCTTGGTCACCAGGATGCGGCCGGTGCCTGCCGGGCTGTGGGTGTAGCGGCCGTCGATGCGCACCGCTTCCTCGGAGAACCAGCGGAAGAACTCGGCGCCGTATTTGACCTCGCCGCGGCTCTCGGCGATGACCTTGCCCATCTCCAGGGTCATCAGCGTGGCGACGTCCTCGGCCCGCGCGGTGATGGTCTCGAACACCGCGCGCAGGATCTCGCCGCGTTCGCGCGGCGGGGTGGCGGCCCAGTCGGCCTGCACGGCCGCCGCGGCGTCGAGTGCGTCGATACCGTCTTGCGGCGTCGCGTCGGCCACCGAGGTGATCACCTCGTCGGTCGCCGGATTGTGCACCTCGAACGTCGACGAGCCGGCGCGCTCCTCACCGCCGATCCACAGTCCGGTGGGCACGGATGCGATGAGCTCTGCCAAGTGTTCGGTGTGCATACATCCATCATGTACACCCTCGACACGCACGCCGCACTAAGGTCTGAAGAATGAGTGCTGACATCACCGCAACGGCCGCATGGCATTCGCTCGCACGTCACCACGACGAGCTCGCGTCGAAGAATCTTCGGGAGATCTTTGCCGAGGATCCGGCCCGCGGCACCGAACTGACGCTGACCGTCGGCGACCTCTACATCGACTACAGCAAGCACCGCGTCACCCGCGAAACCCTGGATTTGCTGGTCGATCTGGCCAAAGCCGCCGACCTGGAGGGCCGCCGCGACGCGATGTTCTCCGGCGTACACATCAACACCTCCGAGGACCGGGCCGTGCTGCACACGGCGCTGCGACTGCCGCCAGGGGCGCAGCTGACCGTCGACGGGCAGGACGTCGTCGCCGATGTGCACGAGGTGCTCGACGCGATGGGCGCGTTCACCGATCGGCTGCGCTCCGGTGAGTGGACCGGCGCCACCGGAGAGCGCATCACCACGGTGGTGAACATCGGTATCGGTGGCTCGGACCTGGGCCCGGTGATGGTGTACGACGCGCTGCGCCACTACGCCGACGCCGGCATCTCGGCGCGCTTCGTGTCCAACGTCGACCCTGCCGACTTGGTGGCCAAGTTGGACGGACTCGACCCTGCCGCAACGCTTTTCATCGTCGCGTCGAAGACCTTCTCCACCCTGGAGACGCTGACCAATGCCACTGCGGCGCGACGCTGGCTGACCGATGCCCTCGGCGACGCCGCGGTATCCAAGCATTTCGTGGCGGTGTCCACCAACAAACGCCTGGTCGACGAGTTCGGCATCGACACCGCCAACATGTTCGGTTTCTGGGACTGGGTCGGCGGCCGGTATTCGGTGGATTCGGCGATCGGGCTGAGTGTGATGGCCGTCATCGGCAAGGAGCGCTTCGCGGAGTTCCTCGCGGGTTTCCACCTGATCGACGAACATTTCCGCACCACGCCGCTGACCGAGAACGCCCCGGTCCTGCTCGGCCTGATCGGGCTCTGGTACAACAACTTCTTCGGCGCCCAGTCGCGGGCGGTGCTGCCGTATTCCAACGACCTGTCGCGGTTCGCCGCCTATTTACAGCAACTCACCATGGAGTCCAACGGCAAATCGGTGCGGGCCGACGGCTCACCGGTGACCACCAGCACCGGTGAAATCTATTGGGGGGAACCGGGAACCAACGGTCAGCACGCCTTCTACCAGTTGCTGCACCAGGGCACCCGGCTGATTCCGGCGGACTTCATCGGCTTCAGTCAGCCCACCGACGATCTGCCCACCGCCGACGGCACCGGCAGCATGCACGACCTGTTGATGAGCAATTTCTTCGCCCAGACCCAGGTGTTGGCGTTCGGGAAGACAGCCGAGGAGATTGCGGCCGAAGGCACGGCCGCCGCCGTGGTACCGCACAAGGTGATGCCGGGCAACCGGCCCACCACCTCGATCCTGGCAACCAAGCTGACCCCGTCGGTGGTCGGACAGCTGATCGCGCTCTACGAGCACCAGGTTTTCACCGAGGGGGTCATCTGGGGTATCGACTCGTTCGACCAGTGGGGCGTGGAACTGGGCAAGACACAAGCCAAGGCCCTGCTGCCGGTGCTCACCAGCGACGGGTCACCGGCGCCACAGACCGACACCTCCACCGATGCCTTGGTGCGCCGCTACCGCGTCGAAAGAGGGCGCATCGCCTGATGATTCGGCGCGCCTACCCGCGGTGAGCGCGGGTAAGCGCGCCGACATCACACATCGGTCAGCCGGGCAGGTCGATGGTCCGGCACGGACCACCGGGCACACACGCGACACCTCCGCCGGGGCCGGCCTCGGCCCACGGGCCACCGGGCACACCCGCGGAGACATGACCGTCGGCGCCGGCCTGCGCGCCCGGGCCACCCGGGATCTCGGCGCCCGCGCCCTGCGGGCCCGCCGACGGCGTACACGGGGTGCCGTCAGGGTTGTAGCAGCCGGGGGCCGGCGGTGCCGGCGGCATCGGTTCGGCGGATGCCGCCGGGGCAAGCGCGATGGCTCCGGCAGCGGCCGCACCTGTGAACAAAAGGGGCGTCATCTTCATCAGTTTCACCATCATGTGGTGTCGACTACCCGGTGGTCACGACCGCCTAAACGTGACTTTTGGGAAAATCAGGCGAATCGCTTGGTGTACTTCGGCGGCAGCAACCGCATGATCTGCGTCAGCGGCGCCCACGGCCAACGCGGGACCACCGCGCGGCCCTTCTCCTTCTCGATGGCGTCGACCATGGCGCGCACGCCGGTCTCGTTGTCGACCATGAGCAGGGTGCTCCCGGCTTTGGCCGTCATCTCCGACTCGATATAGCCGGGCTCGACGACGGTGACCCGGATGGGGCCTTTGTCGTACTCGGCGCGCAGCGACTCACCCAGTGACGTCATCCCGGCCTTGCTGGCGCAGTAGGCGGCCTTACCGCCGGGCACGCCGGTGTTCCCGAGCACCGACGAGATGAGCACCAGGTGCCCGCCACCGGACTTCTTGAACATCTCCAGCGCCGTCTCGATCTGCGCCATGCCGGCGATCAGGTTGGTCTCGATGGTGGCCTTGTTGGCCCACGGCTTGCCCTCGCCCAGCGGCCAGCCCTTGCCGATGCCGGCGTTGACGATGACGCGGTCGATACCGCCCAGCTCGTCGGACAGCGCGCCGAACACCCGCGGAATGGCCTCGTGGTCGTTGACGTCGAGGGCGGCGATCGCCACCTTGACGTAGGGGTGCTTGTCGGCGATCTCGGCCTTGAGTTCGTCGAGGCGGTCGGTGCGGCGGGCACACAGGGCCAGGTCCCGGCCCTTGGCAGCGAAGGCGCGCGCCATACCGGCGCCTAGCCCGGAACTGGCACCGGTGATGAGGATCTTCTGGCGGGTCATCGCAGCAGAATAACCCAGTTAGATAACTCGCCCGCGGCCCGCTCGCGCTACTTCAGCAGCCGGGACATCCGGCGGTCGGCCAGCTTCTTGCCGCCGGTCTGGCAGGTCGGGCAGTACTGGAACGACTTGTCGGCGAAGGACACCTCGGCCACGGTGTCCCCGCACACCGGGCACGGCAGCCCGGTGCGGGCGTGCACCCGCAACCCGGACCGCTTCTCACCTTTCAGCGTGGCCGCACCCTGGCCCACGGACCGGGTGACGGCATCGGTCAGCACCGTCACCATCGCGTCGTGCAGCGCACCGAGTTGGTCGGCCGTCAGCTTGCCCGCGGTGGCGAACGGGGAAAGCTTTGCCACATGCAGGATTTCGTCGCTGTAGGCGTTACCGATGCCGGCGATCACCTTCTGGTCGGTGATGACGGTCTTGATGCGACCACTCTGCCCGGCCAGCACCTCGGCGAGTTCGGCCGGTCCGAGCGACAGCGCGTCGGGTCCGAGCGCGGCGATCTGCGGGACGGCCATCGGGTCGGTGACCACCCAGACCGCGAGACGTTTCTGGGTGCCGGCCTCGGTGAGGTCGAAGCCCGTGCCGACCCCCTGCGATGTCGCCGCCGGGGCGGCTCCCAAATGTACGCGCAGGGCGATCGGCCCCTTGCCCGGCTTCAACGGTGCCGAGGCCAGTTTGTCGGACCAGCGCAGCCAGCCGGCCCGGGACAGATGGGTGATCAGGTACAGCTCGCCGGCCTGCAGGCCGAGATATTTGCCCCAGCGCGCCGCACCGGTGACGGTCTGGCCGTGCAACGCGGTGACGGGCGGGTCGAAGGTCTTGAGCACCGACAGGGCCGCCACGTCCACGCGGGTGATGGTTCGTCCGGTGGCGTGCCGGCGCAGGTGATCGGCAAGCGCCTCGACCTCGGGCAGTTCGGGCATGGGTCCAGTGTGGCATTCCCAGGGCGGACCTGGCGATGATCGACGCCGGTCAGGCCACGGACCGGTCGAACATGGCTGCGGCGCAACAAGTATCAGCCGGTCAGGTGCGAATGAGCAGCGACAGCAGCCAGCTGACGATGGACAGCACGATGGCCGCCCAGATCGCAGTCCACCAGAAATCGTCGATGAACAGGCCCCAGTGCGTGGTGTGCTCGGTGATCCACGACGTGATCCACAGCATCAACGCGTTGACCACGACGTGGAACAGGCCGAGCGTCACGATGTAGAGCGGGATGGAGATGATCTGCACGATCGGCTTGATGACCGCGTTGACGAGACCGAAGATGACGGCGACCACGAAGACGATGCCGACCCGCTGCAGCGTCGTATCGCCGCCGACGAAGCGCATGCCCGACACGAACAGGGTCACCACCCACAGGGCCAGCCCGGTCAGTCCGGCGCGCAGCAGGAAAGAGGTCATCGACGGGCTCCTCGCAGTAGGTAGATGTCCATGATCCAGCCGTGCCGCGCCCGGGCCTCCGCGCGCCGTGCCGCGATCCGCTCCCCTACCTCGCCCACGGTGCCGGCCTCCAGCAACTCGTCCGGGGTGCCCAGGTAAGCCCCCCACCAGATTCGGGTGTCCGGCGGGCAGGTCAAGAACGAGCAGTCGCCGTCGAGCATGACCACGGCGTCCTCGCTCAGCCCGTGGTCGCGCAGTCGGCGCCCCGTGGTGATCAGCACCGGTGCGCCGATTCCGTTGAGCGCGATGCGATGTCGCGCGGTGAGTGCCTGGATGGCGGTGATGCCCGGGATGACGTCGAAGTCGAACGCGACGTGTTCGGCCACCCGCTCCAGGATGCGCAGTGTGCTGTCGTACAGCGAGGGATCGCCCCAGGCCAGAAAGGCTCCGACACCGTCGGGGCCGAGTTCGGTTTCGATGGCACTCGCCCACAGGCGGGCCCGGGCGGCATGCCACTGCTCGACGTTGTCGCGGTATTCACCCTCGGTGCCCCGTGTGGGATCGGGCAGTTCGACGAACCGGTAGTTGGGTTCGGTGATGAACCGCTCGCAGATCAACCGGCGCAACGCGACCAGATCGTCCTTGGTCTCGCCCTTGTCCATCGCGAAGAAGACGTCGGTGTCGTTGAGCGCCGAGATCGCCTGTGTTGTCACGTAGTCGGGGTCACCCGCGCCGATACCGATGACATGGATGGTGCGCACCCACGAAGGCTAGCCGACCGCCCATTTGCGCACACGGGCGGGAAAGTGCGAGCAGATTGCGCCATTTCGTCGATGTCGGTGGACCTCAGGTATCCGATACCCGGGGTATTGACTACCCGCCCGGGGCGGACGTAGCGTCCATACACGGGATTCGAAAGGACGTCACCGATGACGGCTTCGTTGAAGACGCAGACCACGCGCGCGGAATTCGCCGAACGGCTGCTCAAGGGATCGGTGCGCAAGTCGTACGCCCCGATCGTCGACATCGACTGGGACGCCCCGCTGGAACCCGACAAGTTCTTCCTGCCGCCCAAGGTGGTGTCCCTGTACGGCACCCCGTTGTGGGAGGCGATGACCCGGGCCGAACGGATCGAGTTGTCCCGCCAGGAGCTGGTGAACACCCTGTCGGCCGGCATCTGGTTCGAGAACATCCTGAACCAGGCGCTGCTGCGCAAGATGATGCATCAGGATCCGACGGCCAGTACCACCCATTACGAGCTGACCGAACTCGGTGACGAGACCCGGCACATGGTGATGTTCGGCAAGGCGATCGCCAAGGTCGGCGCGGAGCCGGTGCGGCCCAGGCTGTATCAGCGCATCATCATCAACGGCCTGCCGTTCATCTTCCGCGGCTCGGTGCTGTGGGTCGCCGCACTGATCGGCGAGGAGATCTTCGACTCGCTGCAGCGGCAGATGATGGACGACCCCGAACTGCAGCCGATGGTGCAGCGGCTCATGCGCATTCACGTCACCGAGGAGGCGCGCCACATCCAGTTCGCCCGCGACGGGCTGCGCAAACGCACGCCGACGATGTCCCGGTGGAAGCGGTTCTGGATCGGCAACCTCAACGGGGCAGGCGGGCTGTTCTTCCGCTTCCTGTTCACCAACAAGGTGCAGTACGCCCGGGTCGGTCTGGACGCCCGCGCGGCCCGCCGGATGGCGCGTGCCTCGACCCACCGGAAGCAGACCCAGATCTCCGGTTTCGCCCCGCTGGCGGCGTTCCTCGACGAGGTCGGCTTGCTGGGCCCGATCGCGCGGCGGGTGTGGCGACGTTCCGGTTTCCTGCCCGCGACGGGGGGCTGCGCGGCGCCGCCCGCCAACGACGACGACGACGGAGAGTTCGTCGAGGACATCTACGACGGCCCCGCCACCGTGAACGGCCGGGCGGTACGGGTCCGGCTGACCGGGCACCTGGACCCGATCGACGGGAAGTACCACTGGCAGGGCACGGTGTTCGACGAGCTTACCGAGACCCCGCGCGGCGCCGTCACCGTCACCGTCGACGGAAACACGGTGCAGGGCAAGTACACCGAGCGCTCCCAGCAGGGCGGCTATCAGATCGCCGGCGCGGGCTCGCCGCCCTTCCGCTTGGCATAGCCGAACACCAGCACGGCGACCGCGAACACGGCGCCGACACCGCCGGAGATCAGCAGCGGCACGGCGCCCCGGCCGTCACCGGCACCCCAGGCCAGCCCCGCCCACACCCCGGCGAACAAGATGGCGAATCCGCTCGCGCCCTGGAAGACGCCCTGCGCGCTGGCCTGCGTTTCCGGGCCGACCAGCGACGAGATCCACGCCTTGCCCACCCCGTCGGTGCACCCGGTGAACAGTCCGTACACGCCGATCAGCAGCCAGGCCGCCACCGGATCGTCGGTCAGGCCCAACCCCGCGTAACCGATTGCGAAGAACACCAGGCCGATGCCGAACACCTGGATCCGGCCGATCCGGTCGGCCAGCACCCCGGCCGGATAGCTGCTCAGCGCGTAGACGGCGTTGTACCCGACGTAGGCCAGGATCACCTCGACGACCGAGAAGCCGATCTCGTTGAGCCGCAGCAACAACAGCGCGTCGGGGAAGTTGATGATTCCGAATGCAACGAGTACGCCGGCGGTGCGCCAGTACCGGCCCGGCAGGTCTTTCACGTGCGCGAAGATCGGCGGCCGGGTCGCGTGCGCCGGGCGCCGGCGCTCGCGGGACAGGAACACCAGCGCCACGCTGAGGATGGCCGGCACCGCGGCCACCCACAGCAGCGGCGCGATCTGATGATTCAGCAGCTCGTAGCCGGCCAGCCCGATGAGCGGTCCGATGACCGCACCGAACGTGTCCATCGCGCGGTGGAAGCCGAACACCCGGCCGCGATGCGCGTCGTCGACGTCGACCACCAACAGCGCGTCACGCGGGGCGCCGCGCAGCCCCTTGCCCAGCCGGTCGACGACTCGACCTGCGAGGACACCCTGCCACGACGCGAACGCCGCCACCATGATCTTGCCGAGGGCGGCCATGCCGTAGCCGGTGGCGATGAGCGGGCGCCGGGCTAAGCGGTCGCCCAGCGGGCCGGAGGCCAGCTTGGTCAGCGACGCCGCACCCTCGGCCGCGCCCTCGATGGCGCCGACGACCGCGGGCGGCGCGCCCAGCACCGTGGTCAGGTAGATCGGCAGCAGCGGGTAGAGCAGCTCGCTGGCGGTGTCCTGCAGAAACGACACCGCCGAGAGCACACGGACGTTGCGAGTGAGCCAGGCGGCAGGCACCCGCACATCATGCCCCGCCCCAATCCGGCACACAGAACTAGAACACGTTCTAGTATCACCTCATGCGGTTCACTTATGCGGAAGCCATGACCGACCCGAGCTACTACATCCCGCTCGCCAAAGCGGCCGATGCGGCCGGCTACCACGCCATGACCATTCCGGACAGCATCGCCTACCCCGAGGTGTCGGACTCCAAATACCTGTACACCGCGGACGGCAACCGCGAATTCCTGGACGGCAAAGCCTTCATCGAGTCGTTTGCGCTCATCGGCGCACTATCGGCCGTCACCACCAATCTGCACTTCAACATCTTCGTGCTGAAGCTGCCGATCCGGCCGCCGGCGCTGGTCGCCAAGCAGGCCGGATCCCTGGCCGCGCTGTTCGGCAACCGGCTGGGGCTGGGCGTCGGGACCAGCCCGTGGCCCGAGGACTACGAGATCATGGGCGTGCCGTTCGCCAAGCGCGGTAAGCGGATGGACGAGTGCATCGATGTCATCCGGGGTCTCACCTCCGGCGAGTACTTCGAATATCACGGCGAGTTCTATGACATCCCCAGCATCAAGATGACGCCCGCACCCAGCCAACCGGTACCCATCCTGGTCGGCGGGCACGCCGACGCCGCCCTCAAGCGCGCTGCCCGCAACGACGGCTGGATGCACGGTGGCGGCGATCCCGAGGAACTCGACCCGCTGCTCAAAAAGCTGCAGCAGTACCGCGAGACCGAGGAGCGCATCGGTCAGGCGGGCGAGTTCCAGATCCACGTCATCTCGATCGACGGGTTCACCCTCGACGGCGTCAAACGCCTCGAGGACAAAGGCGTGACCGACGTGATCGTCGGCTTCCGGGTGCCCTACATCATGGGTGCGGACACCGAGCCGCTGGACGACAAGATCCGCAACCTGGAGTGGTTCGCCGAGAACGTCATCGCGAAGGCCAACGGCTGACTCGAACGGGCGCCGTCACGTCCGGGCGACGAGTGCGTCGACGGCGCGGGCGCTGAGCACCCCGTCCAGCGCCATGGCGGCACCGCCCACGGGTGCCGCCGCACCGCCGTACGCCGACGCCACCACGTCGAGTTCCCGGGTGGCCATCGCGGTTGCGTTGCCGTACAACGCTTCTCGTAATCCCGCGACGAAGATGTCGTAGGCGCCGGCCATATCCCCGGTGATGACGAGCACCTTGGGATTGAGCAGGTTCACCGCCGGGGCGATGCCCTCGCCCACGTACCGCCCGCTGTCGCGGATCATCCGGCGGGCTTCGGGGTCACCGCCGTTGGCCAGCTCGACCACGTCGCGCAGGTGTCGGACGGTGTAGCCGCGCTGCTGCAACTCGTGCACGATGGCCCAGCCGCCGGCGACGGTCTCCAGACATCCGGTGTCGCCGCACCGGCACGGGCGCCCCTTGGCGGCGGCGATCTTGTTATGGCCGAATTCGCCTGCGGCGCCGGACACCCCGCGCTGCAGCGCGCCGCCGGCGATGATGCCGGCACCCAGCCCACTCGAGGCCTTCAGCACCAGCAGGTCGCTGTGGCCTTCGAGGTCACCGCCGCGTTCGGCGAGTGCGATCGCGTTGGCGTCGTTGTCCAGGATCACCGGGATCGCGGGAAACCGATCCGCGAAGTACGGCCGCAAGGCCGCACCGTCCCAGCCCGGCAAGATCGGCGAATCACGGCTGCAACCACGCTCGCGGTCCACCGGTCCGGGCAGGCTCAACCCGATGCCGTACACCGTCGCGGTGGGGTGGTCCTCCAGCAGGACGTCCAGACCCTTGACCACGTCGGGCATCAGATCGTCGGGCCCCAGGGCCACCTCCTGATCGATATCCGAGAGCCGCAGGATCACCCCGGCCAGATCACACACCGCCAGCCGGGTGCGGCTGATGCCGACTGCCACCGACAGCACCACGCCGGCGCGGGTGTTGACGCTGAGGGTGGTGGCGGGACGACCACCGGTCGACGGGGCCTGTTCACCCTCGAGCACCAGCCCGACCTCGATGAGGGCCGCGAGACGCGCGGCCACCGCGGTTCGGGACAGTCCCGTGACGGCGGTGATATCGGCGCGCGTCGTCTCACCCCGATCCCTGATCAAGGTGAAGATGTCGCCGACGGTGGCCATGACCCGATTGAACACCGAAAACGTAAGTTGTGCCACTTTCGCCCGATGGAGACAAAAGTCGGTTGTCCATGCGACCTAAGTGGTCCTACGCTGAACACGTGTCCCGCACCATTGCCCGGTCGCACCGGCCCCCCTCTGTCGTCGCGCCCGATCCGACGGTGCGCTGGCTGGCCGTCTTGGCGCTGGCGCTGGGCGGCTTCGGCATCGGCACCACCGAGTTCGTGGCGATGGGCCTGCTCCCCGATATCGCGGCGAGCCTGCACGTCTCCGAGCCGGCGGCCGGCCACGTCATCTCCGCCTATGCCCTCGGCGTGGTGATCGGCGCCCCACTCATCGCGGCGCTGACGGCCCGGGTGAACCGCAAGACGCTGGTACTGGCCTTGATGACGCTGTTCACGTTGGGCAACCTGGCCAGCGTGTTCGCCCCGACCTACGGCACCCTGGTGGCCGCCCGATTCGTCGCGGGCATCCCGCACGGCGCCTTCTTCGGCATCGCCGCGCTGGTGGCCGCACACCTGATGGGGCCACAGAACCGGGCGAAGGCCGTCGCCCACGTGCTGACCGGCCTGACCGTGGCGACCGTCGTGGGAGTGCCCGCCGCATCGGCACTCGGCCAGCACTTCGGCTGGCGCAGCGCCTTCGGCCTGGTGGTGGCCATCGGGTTGGTGACCCTGACCGCCATCTGGTTCTGGGTGCCCAACCTGCGCTCCATGCACGTCACCAGCCCGCTCACCGAATTGGGGGCACTGCGCCGGGTGCAGGTGTGGCTGGCTCTGCTGGTCGGGATGGTGGGCTTCGGCGGGATGTTCGCCGTGTACACCTACGTGGCCACCACCATGACCGATGTCGCGGGCCTGCCGCGCGCGCTGGTCCCGCTGGCCCTGATGGCGTTCGGGGTGGGCATGGTGATCGGCAACCTGGCCGGCGGCCGGCTGGCCGATATCTCGGTGGTCCGCGCGCTGTACCTGGCCATCACCGCACTCGGCGTGGTGCTGGCCCTGTTCGTGCTGGCCGCGCACAACCCGTGGACCGCGCTGTTCGGGCTGTTCCTCATCGGCGCCGCCGGATCGGCGATCGGCCCGGCTCTGCAGACCCGGCTGATGGACGTCGCGCACGACGCCCAGACCTTGGCCGCCGCGCTCAACCACTCGTCGCTGAACATCGCCAACGCCACCGGCGCCTGGATCGGCGGTGTGGTGATCGCCGCGGGTTACGGCTACACCGCGCCGGCCGCGGCCGGCGCCCTGCTGACGCTGGCTGGCCTGGCGGTGCTCACCCTCTCCGTCTTCCTGCAGCGCACCACTCGTCGCCGAGCGGCCGTGTCTGCACAGTGACACGCCGCGATCCCCGGCATTTCCGGGACGCTCGCGCCGTCAGTCGTCGATGACGTGCACCGCGGCCTCCTCCGCGGAGGCCGCCCCACCGTCGATCCCGACGTCGGTGCCGACGAGATCTGCTTCGCTGTCGACACCGAAACCCTGGTCGGGGGCCACCAGCCGGCCGGAGCGCACGTCGCCGACCTCGTCGTCGCCGGCCTGCTCGTCGGGGACGAAGTTGTCGTCCAGCGCCATGGCCGGGTCGGGCACCTCGGCGGCCAGGAACTCGTCGAGCGTGTCGTGATCGCGGGGCTCCTGCCACTTCTCCGGCGGCGAGTAGCCCTCGTCGAGTAGATCGTCGACGCCGCGGTCGAGCAGGGTGTCCTCTTGGGGCAGCTGGTCGTCGTCGTCCACGCTGTACAGGCCTGCGGTCTCTTCGGGTGAATCTGGACTACTCATGAGAACCACGATGACACCGACGGCGCCGGGCTGCCACTCTCTGGTCTAGGCACACTCTGTTGTCTAAGAGCACAACCTTGTTTACGAGCACATCGGCCCCAGCCCGGAGAAGTGCACGGCCGGCGCGCCGTCGACGGTCACGAAATCGGTACCGGGTGACCACTGCGTGCCCGGTGCGATCCACGGCGGCGCCCCCTGCGGATAGGCGATGGTGAGGTCGGCGAAGTACCGGACATCGGCCGGGCAGGCCGCATCCGTGGCCGGCTGGGGATTCCAGGCATGCACCACAACCGGATTCACCAATCGCGTGCCCTGCGCGCAGTTGGGCTGGCATTGCACCGAACTGTCGGTACCGGTACCGCGGGCACCGTCGGCACCCCAGGTGCTCCACACCATGTCCTGCAACACTCCGGTGCTGTCGCAGTTGTAGTCGAAGGTGGCCGGCCGCTGCACGACGGACCCGCCCGGGTCGTAGCACTTGCCGAGGGCAACGACCGGATCGCCCGGGTCAGCAGTGCCGACAGCGGTGGCACCGAACCAGGCGAGGACCGCAAGAGGCACTGCGTACAGGCGATTCACACGCGGAGACTAACAACGGGCACGTGTCCGCGCAGACCCGATGAGCTAGCCGGGGCCGGGTGCCGACCCGCAGAATCAAGACATGACCGTCGACGAGATCGAGGTGGCCGATCCTCCGCAGGCCTGGACCGGCGCCGGGTTCAGTGTCGGTCCCGGCGACATCAGCAACATCGGCGGCGTGCGTATCCGACTCACCGGGCGCGCCAACGGCACCGGCATCCGCGGATGGTCACTAAGCGGTGTCGCCGTCGGTGCCGACGTCGACGGGTCTCTCGACGGCATCCCCACCAGACGTTCGGACGCCGCGCCCGCGGATCCGGCCACACACGCCAACGGCACCATCGCGATCGACCACATCGTGGTGGCCTCCCCCGATCTGCGGCGGACCGTCGCGGCGTTGGCGTCGATCGGGATGCAGCCGCGCCGCGAACGCGACGCGCAGCTCGGCGGCCGGCCGATCCGGCAGATCTTCTTCCGCTTCGGACCGGTGATCGTCGAGGTGGTCGGAACGCCGGGGGTGGCCAGTGCCGGGCCGTCATCGCTGTGGGGCATCACCTACACCGTCGCCGATATCGACGCGACGGCAGCGTTCTTCGGTGACCGCGCCACCCCGGTCAAGGACGCGGTGCAGCCGGGACGCCGGATCACCACCCTCGATCACCGCGCGCTCGGAATGTCGGTTCGGACGGCGATGATCTCCGAACACATTCCCCGGTCGCTTCGCTCTCCCCCGCAAGCGGGTGGTACCCCCAGCCCGCCGCCACTTAAGCTCGACGGGTGACCGACCCCGTGATCATCCACACCGACGGCGGGTGCCGGCCCAATCCGGGCCCCGGCGGCTGGGGCGCGGTGCTGCGACACCGTGCGCATGTCCGCGAGATGTCCGGCGGCGACGCCGGCCAAACCAGCAACAACCGGATGGAACTGACCGCGCCGATCATGGCGCTGGAGGCGTTGACCCGCCCGGTGCTGGTGCACCTCTATACCGACAGCACCTACGTGCGCAACGGAATCACCAAGTGGGTACTGGGCTGGGAGCGCAACGGCTGGCTGACCGCCGCCAAGGAGCCGGTGAAGAACGTCGATCTGTGGCAGCGACTGCAAGCGGCGTGCGCCCGGCACGACGTCGAATGGTTCTGGGTGAAAGGTCATTCGGGGGTCGGCGACAACGAGTTGGCCGACGCGTTGGCCACCAGGGGCATGCAGGAAGCCATCGAGGCCGGCCGCGCGACGCTCACCGGCTGACGGAGAGGACTCGGGCAGCGCCAACGGCTGCCCGAGCCCGGTATCCGACTACTTCGAAGAACCCTCTGAGCCGGCATCTTTCGACCCGGCGTCGGCCTTGGACGGCGACGATGGGCTTACGGAACCCGCGGCAGTACCGGTGGTCGTGGCGGTCTTCTTGGGAGCCGGCAGTTTGAAGGTCGGCAGCTTGAGTGTCGGCAGCTTGAGTGTCGGCAGCTTGAACGTGGGCCGCTTCCAGGTGGGCTTCTTGACGACGGGGGTGTCTGCCACGGCGGGCTCGGCTTTCTCGGTGTCGCCCGTTGCCTTCTCGGTATCTGCTGTCTGCGCTGTCGATTGCTCCGGCGCCGCGGCGGTCGGCGTTGTGGCGATGTGTTTGGGTGCGACCTTCGCCGGCACGCTTGCCGACGCGGTGGACAGCGTCACCGTCGTGCCGGGCTCCGCGATTGCCGGTGAAGCGACATCGTTGATCGCGGTCTTGGCCGTGACGGCCGGCTGGGTGAACAACGCCTTCTCGGCGGCGACGAAACCGTCGACGGCGGCCTTCACCGCATCGACGAAGAAGTTCAGGGCCTGAGCCGGAGTGAATTTGCCGTAGACGTACGTGCCGTCCAGACCACTGGCCAGTGCGATCTGTGCGCCGGTGGCGATCGGGAACACGAGCGAATGCATCAGGACGACGGGTTGCTGCGCCAGCCGCTTATCCACGTTGAGGTTGGTGAGCACCTGGGTGGTGCCCTTCACGACGTTGTCGACGGCCAAGGTCACGACGAACAACGGGATGGTGATGGCGGTCCCGGCCAGCCCCGCCGGCATCGCGTAATACGGTGCGAAGAAGTTCGATGCGGCCAGTTCCACCGGCACCGACTTCACTTCGCGCACCACCGTGGGTGCGATGTGTTCGGCGGCCTGTAGCGCAGGCGGCGCCGCGACGGCGCCCGCCGCCGCAATCGCCACGGCGCCGGTCAACGCCACCATCGGTGTCATCCGGTCACGAACATTGCTCAGAGCGTCCACCGCTCCCCCTTCGGTTGGATCGATTCAATGAGGGCAGCAAAGTAGTGTTTGCTGCATGAGCAGCATATCCAGGGCTCAGCAAATTTTCGTTGAAATCGTGGGCAGCGATTGATGCTGTTTGCGAAGGTATTTGACCGATCAACAAGATCGTCTCGCCGTGTCGCTAACCGATGAGCGACACGGCAGAGATTCGCCGCCTGCTTTCGTGCAGGTGATTGCGGTGGGCGGTCTCCTAGCCGCCGGTGCAATCGAGGCTGACGTCGATGGTCTTGTTGACGACGATGGTGGTGTGGTGTTTGTCGCCATGAGAGCCGGGCCCGCCCGGCGACGTGCCCCCATAGTTCGTCGACGTGACGGTCATCGGGTTGTGCACTTCGATCACCTTGCAATCGGGCAGCGACCCGTCTCCGGCCCGGTCGACGGTCACGGAATATCCGGAGGCCTGCAGATCCGCGATCGTGGACACTGCGTGGGTATCGGGAAGCCAGTGGATCTTGCCTTGGTCGTCGGCCATACATCGAAGTGCCGCCCCGTCGGGTCCCGTTGCGGCGTCGCCAATTTGAGCGGACGCGCAATCGCCTCCCACTGCCGGCGTATCCGCTCCGGCCGGTGCTGGCTGGGTGAGCAGTGCAAGTGCGGCGACCGATCCCGCCGCGGTCAGCACCGACAATGTCATCATGTTGTGAACCTTCATGGTGCCGCTCCTCCGGATCGTCGGCGCGCTCATGCGTCGCCTGTCGATCACCGTAGAAATGGCCAGGGACCCCGGGAAGAGTCATAGGGCCACCAGGACACGGGCCGTCAGTCCTTGCTCGGCGCGGCCCGCCGGGGACCTTGGTCCCTAGTCATCGATGCGGGTCGGTTCGAAACTGAAGTGGCCGTCGTAATGCCGGCGGCAGAGGAGGAGTCAGTGATGAACCGCGAAGTCAGCAAGTTCTTGTCGGGATCGTTCGCCGCGTTGGCCTACGCGCACGCCGCGTACGCCGTGGCAACCCGGCGCGGCATCATCAGCGAGCCGGTCTTTTTGGGCAGGCGCTGGGGTGTCGGCTATATGTGGACCGAGGCCGCGGTCTATTCCGCCGTCAGTGTGGCACTCGGCTACCACGGGTGGTCGGCCCCATCGCCCCCGAAACAGGTCGCGCCGGCACCTAACGCTGTGGACGAGGCTGGCTCACCTCCCACGAAGGATGTTCAGCCGCAGGGTGTTTGAACCTGCCCTGCCCGCTGCCGCGAACCGTCAGACAGTCAGACCTTGACGCTGACCTTGAAGATCAACGATCGGAACGCACCGAATGCGCCACGCGCACCGATGTAGAGCCGCTTGGTGTCGTACCCGGCGACATCCTTCATGGTTTCGGCGCCGAAGCGGGCAGGGCGGCACCCGTCGATCACGGTGACGTCGGCGCCGAGCAGCGCATGTCTGACGCGGTCGCGCTCGGCGCCGGTGGCGGTGGCCACAAGTTCGCCGATAGTGCGTTTTGTGCTTGACGTCGGAATCGCGACACAGGTGACACCGTGCTCGTCGAGGTAGTGCTGCACCGCTTCGATCGTGGCGTCCGCACCGACGACCAGACTGAGATTGCCGAGGTTGACCACGATGTCCACCATCCCGCCAGTGGTGAACGGGGCACCCGGATCGGGGGGTAACCCACCGCTCAGGGCCGCACGGACCGCAGCACCGAAGGCACCGACGTCGGGCTCCTCGACACTGCGGTCCGGCAGCATCACCCCGGGATTGAGCAGTCCGGCGGGATCGAACGCCGTCTTGACCGCCCGTTGCGCGGCGATCTCCACGTCGGTGAAGCGCTTGGTCATGAACTGAACCTTCTCGGTTCCGACACCATGCTCACCGGTGATGGTCCCACCCAATTGCAATGCAGCTTCGATGATCTCGTTGTTGGCTGCCTCCAGGGCGGACGCAGCCAGCGGGTTGTCCTTGTCATAGAACGTCGTGGGGTGGAGGTCACCGTCACCGGCGTGCCCGCACACCGCGATGAACAACAACCCGTCGCGGTGGCGTGCCGCAGTGGTTTGGATGACTTCCTGCATCTCCGGGATTCGGTCACGCGGCACCGTGACATCGCCGATGAAAAAGCCCTTGCCGCTCTGCACCACCGAGTTGGGGGCGTTGAGCCGGCCGTACCACAGCGCGTCGCGGTCCGACTCACTCTCCGCGACCCGCACCTCGGTCGCCCGTTCGCGCAACACCCGTTCCACGACCGCTTGCTCGCGCGCCACCTCCGCTGCGGTCCCGTCGACATCGATAAGCACAATGGAATCCGCATCCAGTGGATAGCCGGTTTCATAGAACTGTTGCAGCCCAGCGATTCCCGATCTGTCCAACCATTCCACCGCGGCGGGCACCACACCGGTGGCGATGATCGCCGCGATGGTGTCGGCGGCTTCCCGGGCGCTGGCGAACGCACCCATCAGACTGTGGGTCACCTCGGCGACCGGCCGCAGCGCGACGGTGGCTTCGGTGACGATCCCAAGAGTTCCTTCCGAGCCGACGAGGACTCCGAGCAGATCAGGACCATCGTCGTCGGCGCGGTAGGTCGCTGTCGAACCGTCCGACAGCACGATGTCGACGCTCAGGATGTGGTTGTAGGTGACCCCATACTTCAACGCGTGCGGTCCACCGGCGTTCTCGATGATGTTGCCGCCCACGGTGGCCAGGTGCGCCGATACCGGATCGGGCGAGAAGCACAATCCGTATGGAGCCAGCACCGCTTGCAAATCCGAATTGATCACACCCGGTTCGACACGAGCGCAGCGCTTCTCGACATCCACGTGCAGAATCTGATCGAGACCGGACAAGTCGAGCAATACCCGACCCGTTGCCGGCATCATGCCACCCGAGCAGTTCGACGCTCCTCCGCGCGGCACGATCGCGACCCGGTGTTGGGCGGCCAACCGCATGATCGGCGCGATGGCGTACCGACCGTGCGGACGCAACAGCAAATCCGCCACTCCCCCGACACCCCAGAAGTCGCGGCCGCGTTCGGCAAGGAGGCTCGGATCGACAGTCACCTCACCGTGCGCGGCGGCGGCCGCTGCGAACCGTTCGATCTGCAAAGGGGTACTCGGCATGTCAATCGCTATCCTTCTGCGCGCGCAGCCAGGCTTCCTCTTCACCGGGCGCGGGTAGCACCCGGCCACCTTCGATGGCCAGATGGGCCGAGCTGTTCTGGATGACCACCAGGACCCTCTCCGCCGGAACACCGGTCACCCGTGTTGCCGCAGCCGCGATTTCCGCTACCAACTGGCTACTCTGGGCTTCCGGGTGGCCGGTGCGGACCCACCCGTTGATCAACAACGGGTGGGCCGCGCGCCCACCGGTATAGACCTGGTCGGGGGCGAGCTCATGGAAGACGACGTTGACGTACGTGCCCGGGACGTGGTTGATCATCGAATGGATGCGCGTGAACTCCGCCGCGAGGTCGGCCTTGGTATCCGCACTCAACATCGATTGCACCGTCGTGCACGTGTAGACCGGCATATCTCACCCCAGGAACGGCAGCTGCGGCTGAGTCGGCACCACCAGGACGGTGGGCCCGTCGGCCGCCAGGGCGGCCTTGAACTCGCGGATGAGGCCCTCCGTGCCATCCACTGTCGCCGTTCGGCATCCGAAACCCGTTGCCAAGGCTCCGATATCGAGCCCAGGCAGGTCCAGTCCGGGGACGCCGGGCGTTTCCTCCAGTAGCGCGAACGACTTGAGGATGGCGTACTCGCCGTTGCGGTGAACCACGAATACCACCGGGAGCTTGTGCTGTGCCGCCGTCCAGATGGCCTGGATCGAGTACTGGAATGAACCGTCGCCGATCGAAGCGATAACGGTCCGTTTGACGCCGCAGGCCCGATCCCCGAGGGCGATCCCCACCGCCGCAGGCACGCCCCAGCCGATTCCTCCACTTCCGGTGGCGAAGAAGCTGCCGGGACGTCGGGTAGGCCACCACGTGAGAAGGTCGGCCAGCGTAGAGGTCGACTCCATGACGACCGCGGCGTCTTCGGGCTTGACCGAGCTGAGCGCCGCGTACACGTCGTTGGATGTCAACGGTGCGGATGCCATGGGGAGGTCGGCGTACGGCAGTCTGGCCGGACCGGCGGGCGGCTGCCGATCGGGCGGCGCCGCAACCAGATGCAGAAGCTGTTCGAGCACAACCCGCGGATCGCCGATCAAACTGTCACCCACCGGTGCGGTCGCGGCGAGGTGCGGGTCGGCGGTGACCTGAAGGACTGCCGTGCCTTCGGGCAGGTAGTCACCGGGGACGTACGGGTAATACCGGAACACCTGCGCACCGATCACGATCACTAGGTCGTGCCCGGCGAGGGCATCGCTGACCCCGGCGATCGTCATCGGAAGCGGACCACGGTAGAGCGGGTGGTCTTCCGGGAACGAGCAACGGTCCGACAGTGCGCTGCCGCGCACGGGAGCCCCCAGTTTCTCGGCGAAGGCGATGCCGGCACCCCAGCCACCCGCGCGGTCCACCTCAGGCCCCAGCACCAGCAATGGCCGCTTGGCCCGGCTGATCCGGTCGGCGAATTCGCTGAGCCGCTCGGTGTCCGGCTCGACCCGCCGGCTGACCGTTCTGACCACCGCGGTGCCCAGCGCCGGCTTGTTCCAGTCGTCGAGTGGAATGGACAGGAACACCGGTCCGGCCGGCGGTTGGGTGGCCACCGCATAGGCCCTCATGAATGCCGCAGGGACATCTTCTGCGCGCGCGGGCTCGTAGGACCATTTGACCCACGGCTGCGGCATGACCGTGGCATCGGGATTGTTCAGATACGGTTCGCACAAGGACATTTCGCGGGTCTGCTGACCGGCAGTGACGATCAACGGGGTGTTGGACCGGTACGCCGCGACGAGGCTGCCCATGGCGTTGCCGGTGCCTGCGGCGGTGTGCAGGTTGACCAGGGCGGGTTTGCCGGTCGATTGGGCGAAGCCATCGGCCATCGCCAGAACCGAGGCCTCCTGCAAGCCGAGCACATAGGTGAAGTCGTCGGGGAAATTCTGCAGGAATGTCTGTTCGGTGGAACCCGGGTTACCGAAAACTGTGGTCAAACCCAACGTTCGGAGCAGATCATAGGTGACCTCGTGGACGGTGCTGGCCATCGTTTGACCCCTTCGCGTGTGCTGGCTCGGTGTAGTGATCACACACTCCGACGAGGCCCTGTCCACCCCGGGAAAACCCCGGGACGGGTGAAAACAAGTAGGCCCCCGGGGGCACCGCCGCGTTTGTGGCTTCCGTCGCTGTAAGCCGGCCGACATGTCAAGATCACCGGCATGGGCGGCAGCACACTCGTCGGTCGACAGGAGGAGCAACAGCAGCTCGCCGCGCTGTGCGACCGGGTGCGAACCGGTGCGAGCGGCGTCCTCGTCATCCACGGCGAAGCCGGCATCGGAAAGACTGCGTTGCTCGCCGATGCACTCACCAAGGCCAACGACGTCCGCACCATCCGCATCAGCGGAGCGGAATCGGAGATGGAGCTCGCCTACGCCGGCGTGCAGCAATTGTGCGGTCCGATCCTTGCGCACCTGGACCGGTTACCGGGCCCGCAGAAGAACGCCCTGCGGGTGGCGCTGGGTCTGCAGGATGGCACCGCGCCGGACCGGCTCCTGGTGAACCTGGCGGTGCTGACGCTGCTCGGAGAGGCCGGTGCGGAGCGGCCGACCGTTTGCGTGATCGACGACGCACAGTGGGTGGACCGTGCGTCACTCCAGGCGCTGAGCTTCGCCGCGCGCCGGCTTCTCGCCGACCCGGTGGTCATGATCTTCGCGACCCGCGCACCCGGCGCTCCACCGGAGTTGGCGGGCCTGCCCGAACTGAATCTGAGCCGCCTCGGCCACGCCGACGCCAACACGTTGCTCATGGCGGTCATGCCGGGCCAATTGGACGATTCCGTCCGAGCCAACATTCTGTTCGAAGCCGAGGGAAACCCGTTGGCCCTACTCGAACTTCGGCATGCCATGGCACCCGCCGTGCTGGCAGGCGGATACGGACTGACGGCAGCGTCGTCGGTCACCAGACGGATCGAGCAGGAGTACGAACAGCGCCTACGCGAGCTGCCGCCGGCGACGCGAACTCTGTTGCTCATCGCGGCGGCGGAGCCGACCGGCAACTCGGGATGGCTGTGGGATGCAGCCGCACAGCTCTCCCTCGATGCCGATGCCAGTACTCCTGCGGAGCGCAGCGGCCTGATCACCGTCGAACCGCGGTTACGCTTCCGCCATCCGCTCGTCCGCTCAGCCGTCTACCGCAACGCGTCCGTTGCCGAACGCAGGCGGGTGCATACCGCGTTGACCACCGTCATCACGGGTCCCGCAGCAGACGAGCACCGCGCCTGGCATCGTGCCCACGCCACGACCGCACCTGACGAGAGCGTGGCCGTGGAACTCCTGGAGTGCGCCGAGCACGCCCGCCGCCGCGCCGGAGCGGCCGCCGCCGCGGCATTTCTGGCCTATGCCGTCGAGCTGACCCCGGACCCCTTTCGGCGGGCCGAGCGGGCACTCGACGCTGCCCTGGCCAAGTTGGACGCCGGTGACGCTGAGGCAGCAACCCGGCTGCTGGCGACCGTAGCGGCCGCTGACGACGAACTCCTCAGCGCGCGAGTCGATCTGCTGCGCGCCAAGATCGCTTTCACCACCCAACGGGGACGAGACGCACCCCCACTGCTGTTGGCGGCCGCCGAAAAACTCGGAGCGCTCGATCCGGTGCTCGCGCGCGACACCTATCTCGACGCACTGGTGGCGGCGATGATCGTCGGCCGTCTCTCCACCGATGAGCAGTCCTCCGCGGCGGCGATCGCCGCCGCGGCGCGACTGGCTCCGGCACCTTCCGGCCCGCTCAGGGCCGCCGATCTGTTTCTCGACGGACTCATCCTGCGCCTCACCGAGGGGCACGCCGTCGCCGCGCCGGTACTGCAACGTGCCATCGACCAGTACCTGAAGGAAGACGAGGCCGGCGTAGCGGACCCGCGGTCACACGACATCACCCTGCGCGTGCTGCTCGATCTGTTCGATCAGGACATCTACAGCTCGTTGAACGCTCGCCAACTCGAGCTTCTCCGCGCCGCGGGGGAATTGACCATCTTGCCCGCAGCGCTGACCACCTATGCCGGGGTCTGCGTCACCGCGGGCGATTTCGCACAGGCGGCGGATCTGCTCGAGCAGTCGGATGCGATCTCGACTGCAACCGGGGCGCCGCCACACCGGTCCATCCAGTCCTATCTCGCCGCTTGCCGCGGACAAGAGGAACTCGGCCGAGAACTCGCTCGAGGCACAATCGAGGACGCGACGGCCCGAGGGGAAGGCAGCGAGGTCACCGTCGTCCTCTTCGCGCTGGCCATCCTGCACAACGGCCTCGGTCAGTACGACGAAGCCCTCGCGGTGTGCACGGCGGCCCTGGACTACGACGACGTGGGGATGTACGGCCATCTGCTCACCGAAATGGTCGAGGCCGCCACCCGGTCCGGCGACATGCGCACCGCGCAAACGGCGGCCGCACAGGTGGTCGAGCGCGCCGAGGCGACCGGAACCGCCACCGCACTGGGATACGCGGCGCGGGCCAGAGCACTGACGACCACCGGTCCAGCGGCCGAGCACGAGTTTGACACCGCAATAAGAGAATTGGATCGTTCGCCACTGGCGGTCATGGCTGCGCGCACGCACCTGATCTACGGCGAGTGGCTGCGCCGGGCGAACCGCCGGGCCGACGCGCGCAACGAATTGCGGGTCGCCTACGAGCGGTTCCGCCACATGGGAGCCGACGGCTTTGCCGAGCGGGCCCGCCGGGAGCTCCGGGCCGCGGGTGAGACCATGCCGAAAGAGCACACCGGGCGTACGACCGCGACGCTGACACGGCAGGAGACCTACATCGCCCGACTGGCGGGCGAAGGCTACACGAACTCTGAAATCGCGGGTCATCTCTTCATCAGTCCGCGCACCGTGGAGTGGCACCTCAGTAGGATCTTCGCCAAACTCGGCGTGACGTCACGTCGCGAATTGAGGCGGCCACGCGAGTGACATCGGCATCCGCGGCCGTATTCACTCCCAGACCACCTCGTCCGGCGCCTTGTCCGGCCGCAGCCCCCGCCAACTCGGCTGGCGCAGCCGGTCATCAGAGGTGCGTTCGCTGTAGCGCACCTCGCCTACGAGTTCCGGCCGGACGAAGGTCACCCCGCGCCGGTCGATGGTGGAAAGTGTTGCGTTGAAGGGCGTTTCGTCGGTCTCCAGCGGCCTGAGGGTCGCGCGCAGGTCGCCGAGCATCTTGTCGGTGAAGCCGGTGCCGACCCGGCCGACGAACTGCAGTCCATCCCCGGCCGGAATGCCGACCAACAGCGCGCCGATCCCGCTGGTCCGTCCACCCTCCCCGGCCCGCCAACCGCCGATGACCACTTCCTGGGTGTTCCAGAATTTGTCCTTGATCCATGCCGATGACCGCCGGCCCGGCTGATACGTCGAATCCCACTTCTTGGCCACCACACCCTCTAAGCCCCGACGCCGGGCGTCCCCGAGCGGATCATCCTGGGGCAGCAGCGGCGGAACGATCAGTTCCCCGCCGGAAGCCAGCGTCTCCAGCAGTTTTCGACGGTCGCGGTACTTGACCCGCAACAGGGGCCTGCCGTCCAGCGCCAGCAGGTCGAAGGCCCAGAACTCGACATGGCCCTCTCGCCCACGGTTCTGCATGGCCCCGAAGCTGGGCACGCCGTGGGCATCGAGCGCCACCACCTCGCCGTCGAGCAGCACGTGGTGATCGGCCAGATCAGCGGCCAGTGTCCGTAGTTGCGGGTATTCGGCGGTGACATCGCGTCCACGCCGCGAATACAACTGCAAGGCGCCATGATTCGCCTCGACCAACATTCGGTAGCCGTCCCACTTGCCTTCGAAGGCCCACTGCGCCGGGGTGAAGTCGGCGACCGAGCCGTGGGTGGCCAGCATCGGTTTGATCTCGGCCGCGCTCATCGCGGGCTGTTCCTTCATCCGGTGCGCGAGCCAATTCTTGCCGTCGGTCTGGATCAGGGCATAGCGGCCCGAGATCCGGTCCCCGCGCAAGGTGACGATGACCTCGCCGCTCTTGCCGTTCATCGGGTCCGGATCGCGGAACTTCTCCGCCTCGTAGGTCCCGGTGTCCCAGATCCGCACCTCTCCGCCGCCGTACTCCCCCTTGGGGATCGTCCCCTCGAAGGTCGCGTACTCCAGCGGGTGGTCCTCGGTGTGCACGGCCAGGTGGTTCACCGCCGATTCGGCGGGCAGGTTCTTCGGCACGGCCCAGCTGACCAGCACGCCGTCACGTTCCAGCCGGAAGTCGTAATGCAACCGGCGGGCATGGTGTTCCTGGATGACGAATCGGTTGTTCGCGCCGGTGACCGGGGCCGCCGCCGGCACCGGCTCCGGTGTCTTGCCGGCGTCGCGCATGCTGCGGTACGTGGTGAGTCTGTCCGGCAGCACCAGGGTGTCGTCCAGGCCGGCCAGCAGATCGCCGTCGCGCTCCAACCGCGCCAGCACCTCGTCGAAACGGAGATGACGCAGGCCGGGATCGGCGATCTCGTCCCAGGTTCGCGGGGCAGCGACCGTCGGCTCGTGGCGCCCGCGCAGCGAGTAGGGAGCGACCGTGGTCTTGGCGGCACTGTTCTGACTCCAGTCCAGAAACACCTTGCCCGCGCGCAAACTTCGGGTCATGGTGGCCGTCACCTGCTGCGGCATGGCTTTCTCCAACTGCTGAGCCACCCGGCGCGCCAGCACCGAGGCGCCGTGCGAGCTGACCGGCTCGGCCAGCGGCACGTACAGGTGCACCCCCTTGCTCCCGCTGGTCAGCGGATAGGTCGTGAGCCCGATATCGGCCATCAGGTCCCGGACCTCGTGGGCCACCGTGCAGATCAAAGCCATGTCGACCCCCTCGCCGGGGTCGAGGTCGAACACGATCCGGGTGGCCGGTCCCGGCTTGCCGTCGACGAAGCGCCACTGCGGGACGTGCACCTCCAGCGCCGCCTGCTGAGCGATCCAGGCCAGCCCCTCCCGGGTGTCGATGACCGGGTAGACGGTGGTCGCCGATTTGTGTTCGATGGCGCATCGGTCCAGCCACTCCGGCGCCGACGAGGCCAGTTGCTTCTCGAAGAACGACGGCTCGTCCACACCGTTGGGCCACCGTTTCCGGGTGACCGCCCGCCCGGCGATATGGGGCACCATCGCATCGGCGACGGCCAGGTAGTAGTCGAAGACCTCGGCTTTGCTGGTGCCGGTGGCGGGATAGAGCACCTTATCGGGATTGGTCAATTTCACCCGGCCGTAGCGCTCCACCACATAACGGTATTACCCGCTGTTACGGTTGAGCATGCGGTCTATCTGGAAGGGTTCGGTCGCCTTCGGTCTGGTGAATGTCCCCGTGAAGGTGTACAGCGCCACCGAGGACCACGACATCAAATTCCATCAGGTGCACGCCAAGGACAACGGGCGGATCCGGTACAAGCGGACCTGCGAGGTGTGCGGCGAGGTGGTCGAGTACCGCGATATCGCGCGGGCGTACGAATCCGAGGACGGGCAGACCGTCGTGATCACCGACGAGGACATCGCGACGCTGCCCGAGGAACGCAGCCGCGAGATCGAGGTGGTGGAGTTCATCCCCGCCGACCAGCTCGACCCGCTGATGTACGACAAGAGTTACTACCTGGAGCCGGATTCCAAATCGTCGAAGTCCTATGTCCTGCTGGCTCAGACCCTGGCGTCGACGGATCGGGTGGCCATCGTGCATTTCGCGCTGCGCAACAAGACGCGACTGGCGGCGTTGCGGGTGAAGGATTTCAGCAAGCGCCAGGTAATGGTGGTGCACACGCTGCTGTGGCCGGATGAGATCCGCGATCCGGACTTCCCGGTGCTGGACAAGGAAGTCGAGATCAAGCCGGCCGAGCTGAAGATGGCCGGGCAGGTGGTCGAGTCGATGACCGACGATTTCCATCCCGAGCAGTTCCACGACACCTACCAGGACGAGCTGCACGAACTGGTGCAGGCCAAACTCGAAGGTGGCGAGGCCTTCACGACCGAGGAGCAGCCGACCAACCTGGACGAGACCGACGATGTGTCGGATCTGCTAGCCAAGTTGGAAGCCAGTGTGAAGGCGCGTCAGGGCGACAAGCCGCCCGCCAAGAAGGCACCGGCGAAGAAAGCCCCCGCCAAGAAAGCCGCCAAGAAAGCTCCGGCCAAGAAGGCCGCCGCCAAGAAGTAGGAAGCAGCGGGACTGCTCAACTAGAACGTGTTCCAGAATCTCGCCCCCAAGGCGTGGACCCCTTGCTACGGTGACGCGGGACGAGAGATGGAGCATGCATGATTCTGGACAGATTCCGGCTTGACGATCAGGTTGCGGTGGTCACCGGAGCGGGCCGCGGACTGGGCGCGGCGATCGCCGTCGCATTCGCGGAAGCCGGTGCGGACGTAGTGATCGCGGCACGTACCCAGGCCCAGCTCGAAGAGGTCGCGGCGCAGGTCGCCGCCGCTGGACGCAAGGCGCACATCGTGGTGGCCGACCTCTCCCACCCGGAAGCCACCGCCGCGCTCGCGGGCGAGGCCGTCAACGCGTTCGGCAAACTAGACATCGTCGTAAACAACGTCGGCGGCACCATGCCGAGCCCCCTGCTGAACACCTCCACGAAGGACCTCAAGGACGCGTTCACCTTCAACGTCGGCACGGCGCACGCCCTGACATCGGCGGCGGTCCCGCTGATGCTGGAACACTCCGGCGGGGGTTCGATCATCAACATCACCTCGACGATGGGCCGGCTGGCCGGGCGCGCGTTCGTCGCCTACGGCACGGCCAAGGCCGCCCTGGCGCACTACACCAGGCTGGCCGCGCTCGATCTGTGCCCGCGTATCCGGGTCAATGCCATCGCGCCCGGTTCCATCCTCACCTCGGCACTGGACGTGGTGGCCTCCAACGACTCGCTGCGCGAGCCCATGGAGAAGGTCACGCCGATGCGCAGACTTGGTGACCCGGTCGATATCGCTGCGGCCGCAGTCTATTTGGCGTCACCGGCGGGCGGTTACCTGACCGGCAAGACGCTGGAGGTCGACGGCGGCCTCACCTATCCGAACCTCGACCTGCCCATCCCGGACCTGTGAGGAGCACCTAGAGATGGTCATCAAAGTCGCCGCGATCGGCACCGGAAACGTCGGACGGCACGCGCTGAGCCAGTTGATCACCGACCCGGGCTACGAACTCACCGCGGTCTGGGTTTCCTCGCCGGCCAAGGCCGGTCAGGACGCGGGAACCCTTGCCGGCCTTGATATCACCACCGGTATCACCGCCACCAACGACCTCGACGAGGTGCTGGCCACCCGACCCGACTGCGCCGTGTACACCGCGATGGCCGACAACCGGCTACCCGAGGCGCTGGAGGACTATCGGCGGATCCTGGCCGCCGGCGTGAACGTGGTGGGCAGTGCCGCGGTGTTCCTGCAGTACCCCTGGCAGGTGTTGCCCACCGAGTTGATCTCGCCCATCGAGGACGCCGCGAAGGCGGGATCGTCGTCCATCTTCGTCAACGGGATCGATCCGGGCTTCGCCAATGACCTTCTGCCCCTTGCCCTTGCCGGCACCTGCCAGTCCATCGAACAGATCCGCTGCATGGAGATCGTGGACTACGCCACCTACGACAGCGCCACGGTGATGTTCGACGTGATGGGCTTCGGGAAGTCACTCGACGAGTTGCCGATGTTGCTCCAGCCGGGCGTGTTGAGCCTGGCCTGGGGGTCGGTGGTACGCCAGCTCGCCGCGGGGCTGGGCATCGAACTCGACGAGGTCACCGAAACCCACGTGCGGGTGCCCGCCCCGGAGGATTTCGACATCGCCTCGGGACACATCCCCGAGGGCAGCACCGCGGCCATGCGCTTCGAGGTGCGCGGCATGGTGAAGGGGCATCCCGCGGTGGTGCTCGAGCACGTCACCCGGCTGCGGGCCGATCTGTGCCCGGAGTGGCCGCAGCCGGCCCAAGAAGGCGGTTCCTACCGCGTCGAAGTGACCGGCGAGCCGTCGTACGCACTCGACCTGTGCCTGAGCAGCCGCAAGGGTGACCACAACCACGCCGGGCTGGTCGCCACCGCGGCCCGCGTCGTCAACGCCATCCCGGCGGTGGTGGCCGCCCAACCGGGCATCGTGACCACCCTGGACCTGCCGCTGATCACCGGGAAAGGGTTGTACGCTGGGGCTTAACGCCCAAATCCGACGTGAGGGGCCTCACCTATGCGGTCAATGCTCGTGCTTTCTTCGCTCCTGGCCGCGGCCGCTCTCGCGCTGGCACCGGTCGCCGCGGCCGATCCGAACTCGAATCTGCCGTCGTGCACCAGTGTCGGCGGCACCGAGGCAGGTGGCGCGGCAACCGAATGCGCCACACCCGGCAACGTTCAGCTCAACGCCTCACCACCGGCCGAGCCCACCTACCCCTACCCGTGGGACGACGAGTTCTACGGACCCGCACTGATCATCGGCGGTGACGCCGGTGGCGGGGGCGGTCACCGCTAGGAGGCCCGATGCTCATCCGCTCGCTGCCGGCGCTATTGGCCGCGCCGCTCGCGGTGTTTATCTATGCGCCGCCCGCGGCGGCTGCGCCCGACTGCGTAAAGACCGGCCCGACCACGACGCAGTGCTCGTCGCCCGGGCACACCCAGATCGTGACGTCCCCACCGGCGAACAACAACGGCCCGTTCTACGGTTGGCCCTACGGCGGTGGCGGGATCATCATCGGGCTGGGCTGACCCCGGTGAGTTGACCATCCTCGGTTTTCGGCTACCCTAACTTTTCTATTCGCTACACCGGATAGGGGAAGGCCGAGTTGCTCGAGGACACAACGACGCGAGTGCGGCGACCGGGCTGGTCGCTGCTCGGGCCCGCGTTCGTCGCCGCCATCGCCTATGTCGATCCCGGCAATGTGGCGGCCAACGTCAGCGCCGGCGCCCAGTTCGGCTTCCTGCTGGTGTGGGTGATCCTGGTGGCCAATGTGATGGCTGGCCTCGTCCAGTACCTCTCCGCGAAACTGGGACTGGTCACCGGCCGCTCGCTGCCGGAAGCGGTCGCCGACAACACCCGCACCCCCACCCGGATCGCCTATTGGTTGCAAGCCGAGACGGTCGCGATGGCCACCGACCTGGCCGAGGTCGTCGGCGGCGCCATCGCCCTGCATCTGCTGTTCGACCTGCCGCTGCTGGTCGGCGGGATCATCACCGGTGTCGTGTCCATGCTCCTGCTCGCCGTGCAGAACCGCAGCGGCCAGCAGGTGTTCGAACGGGTGATCACCGGCTTGCTGCTGATCATCGCAATCGGCTTCCTCACCAGTCTTTTCGTCGAACCCCCGGCGGTCGGTGACGTCGCGGCGGGCCTTGTTCCGCGATTCGAGGGCGCGGAGAGCGTGCTGCTGGCCGCCGCCATGCTCGGTGCCACGGTCATGCCGCACGCGGTGTACCTGCATTCCGGGTTGTCGCGGGACCGGCACGGCCAACCCGAAGCCGGCGCGCCGCGCCGGAGACTGCTCCGGATCACCCGCGTCGACGTCGGCATCGCCATGCTGGTGGCCGGCGCGGTGAACATGGCCATGCTGCTGGTCGCCGCGACCAATCTGCAGGGCATGACCGGTACCGACTCGATCGAGGGTGCCCACGCGGCCGTTCGGGACACACTGGGCCCGGTGGTGGCGCTGTTCTTCGCAATCGGCCTGCTGGCCTCGGGCCTGGCATCGACGTCGGTCGGCGCGTACGCCGGCGCGATGATCATGTCGGGCCTGCTGCGCCGCACCTACCCGTTGCTGCTGCGCCGACTGGTCACCCTCATCCCGGCCCTGGTGGTCCTGGCCGTCGGGGTCGACCCGAGCCGCGCCCTGGTCATCTCGCAGGTGGTGCTGTCATTCGGCATCCCGTTCGCGCTGATCCCCTTGGTCTGGCTGACCAGCGACCGGTCGCTGATGGGCGCCGACGTGAACCACCGCGTCACCACCGCGCTGGGCTGGCTGGCGGCCGGCATCATCAGCGTGCTCAACGTCGTGCTGATCTACCTGACCGTGCGTAGCTGAATGACATTGCCGCACATCTATTTTGCGTACGGATCCAATCTGTGCGTCGAGCAGATGGCGCGCCGCTGCCCGGACGCCCGCAATCCGCGGCCGGCGACGCTGGCCGATCACGACTGGCTGATCAACGAACGCGGGGTGGCGACGGTGGAGCCACTGCCCGGCGCCGTGGTGCACGGCGTGCTGTGGCAGGTCAGCGGTCACGACCTCACGACATTGGACAGCGCCGAGGGCGTCCCGGTGCGCTACCGGCGCGACCGGCTGCTGGTACACACTGCCGACGGCCCGCACGACGCCTGGGTGTACATCGATCCGCGGGTGGAAGCCGGCGCGCCCAGGCCCGGATACCTGGAGCGGGTGATCGACGGCGCACGCCACCATCGGCTCCCACAACGCTGGATCGACTTCCTGCACCGGTGGGATCCGGCGCATTGGCCCAGCACCGAACGCATATCGAATTCTGGCGGGCCGCAGACACTTTCAGAGCTTTTGGCCGACCCCGCGGTGCACGAGACGAGCACCTTGCGGTCCCGGTTCGGATTCCTGGCCATCCACGGTGGCGGCCTGGAGAGGATGACCGATGTCATCGCCGAGCGTGCCGCTGCGGCGGCCGGAGCGTCGGTCTACACGGTGCACCATCCACCGCTTTACCCACACCATCTGGCCTCGTCGCGCTACCGACGTGACGAGTCGGCGGTGCTGGCAGCCTTTCTCGACCACGTCGACGTGGCGGTCGCGGTGCACGGTTACGGGCGGATCGGCCGCAGCACCCAGCTGCTCGTCGGCGGGCGCAATGGCCGGCTGGGCGCCCATCTGGCCGGGCACCTCGCGCTGCCCGGCTACCACGTGGTCACCGACCTGGACGCCATTCCGCGCGAGCTACGCGGACTACACCCCGACAACCCGGTGAACGTGCCACGCGAGGGTGGTGCCCAACTGGAGCTGCCTCCACGGGTGCGCGGCATCAGCCCGCGTAGCGGTCTCCTCGGTGACGACGGATTGTGCCCCGCGACCGCGGCGCTGGTGCGAGGCCTCGCGACGGCGGCGCGGTCGTGGCATTGACGAAGAAGGATGCATAGAGCCGCTGCGCCGCAACATTCACCGATGACGCGAATTCCCCAGTGTCGGCCGTGGCTCGGTCTCGACGTCGCGAACCCGGTGCGGCACGCCCTGGCCGTGCAGCCACCGCACCGGATTGCCTGGGCCGTCATTAGTCTGGCGTGGGATCACCAGGAATCAGCTCCCTGCACGACACAGTCATGGTTCGACAGCCGGCAACTCGGTGAAGTGCACTGCGCCGCCACGTCGCCGATTCACCTCGGTTCGGAAGACATCGGGCCTGGCGTAATGGCCGGTGACATCGAAGTTCAGCCGTTCCTGCATCACCCTCGCCAGGTCGAGGTCGGCAACCAGCACCCCTTCCACACCGACGACCGGTGGTATCAACCATCTTCCGTCCGGGCCCGCCACCGCGCTGCCGCCGTCGAACACAATCTGCTCGGATGTCTCGCGCAGCCGCGCCGCCAGCGGGAAGTCTTCTGGAATGGAGTCCGCGGTGATCAGGCCCGAGGCGGCCACGCTGAACACCCTGCCCTCGGCGGCCACGAAGCGGGTGATGTCGGCGGTCAGCGTGCTCGACCCCGGCCACGAGCCGATGTGCACCGTCTCGCCCTGGGCGTACATCGCGTTGCGCGCCTGCGGCATCCAGTTCTCCCAGCAGTTCAGACTGCCCACCACCGCAGGCCCGAACCGGTGCGTCCGTAGGCCCGCGCCGTCGCCCTGGGCCCAGATCAACCGCTCGTCATACGTGGGGATCAGCTTGCGGTGGTGCCCCACCAACCCCAGGACGGGATCGATGGTCAGCAATGTGCACCAGACGCTGCCGGAACCGAGATCGCGTCCGCGTTCTGATACACCCACAACAAGTCCGACACCGAGATCGGCGGCCATGGTTTCGAGCTCGCGGTGTTCGGGCCCACCGACCTCGATCGCGGAGTCCAGATAGTAGGCATAACAGTCTTTTTGGTCAGCGTGGTCGAAGAGCGCACCATCGGTGCGCGGCGGCCAGAACGGATATCCGGACAAGTACGTCTCCGGGTATGCGATCACGGTGGCGCCGGTGGCGGACGCCACCCGCGCCGCCTCGGCGATCCTGGCCAGCCTGTTCGCAGACTTCAGCCAGGGGCCTCCGAGTTGCGCCGCGGCGACGGTGACCGTGTGTGGGCCTGGCTGTGATTCCCGGTGTTCGGCGATGACTTTCAGTGTTGTTTCGAACGTCATCTCAGAACACTTCGAAGTATTCGCGCTGTTCCCAGTCGGTCACGGCGGCGTTGAACCGGGCGACCTCGTTTCTCTTCACCGTGCTCAGGTAGTTCACGAAAACATCGCCGAGCTCACGGCGCATCAGCTCGCTGCTCTCGAAACAGCCCAAGGCCTCCTCCAGAGTGGCCGGTACCAATGGCACATCGGCCAGATAGGCCTCATCGGCCGACGGGCCGGGGTCAAGTTTTCGTGCGATGCCGTCCCGACCACTGATCAGCTGCGACGTCAAGTACAAGTACGGGTTGGCAGCCGGCTCGCCGATGCGGTTCTCCAGATGCGTCGAGCCGTCACCGCGCGCACCGGAGACCCGAATCATCGCACCCCGGTTCTCCTCGGCCCACGCGATCCGATCCGGGGCAAAAGAATTGGCGATGTAGCGCTTGTAGCCGTTGATCGTGGGCGTGGTCAGCACCGAACTCGCCCTGGCATGTTCGAGCAGTCCGGCCATAAAGTGCATCGCCACGTCGGAGAGCAGCGTGCCGTTCTCGCCAGGGAAGACGTTGGCGGCGTGGGCGGCGCCGAGGGACTGGTGCAGATGCCAGCCGCTGGAGACGATGTTGGGGAACGCAGGCCGCGACATGAACGTGGCGTGGTAGCCGTGCCTGCGACAGATCTGCTTGATCGCACTGCGGATCAGGAGCACATTGTCGGCAGTGGTCGTGCCGGGCAGCGGATCGAAGGTCATCTCGACCTGGCCCGGCCCCCACTCGTCTTCGACGGTGGCCAGCGGCATCCCCAGCGCGACGATGTTGTCCCGCAGGATGCTGAGAATGCCGTCGGCTTCGTCGCCGCGGTTCTCGGTGAGGTACTGGTACCCGTGCGACAGCGCGGTCACGCTCGGTGGGGCCGGCGGCCAGCCGGAGTCGGCGAACGTGAGTTTCGGGTCGACCAGGCGGGTGATGTAGAACTCGAGTTCGGCGCCGGTGGTGTAGGTGTATCCGTCGTCGGCCAGGGCGGCGAGTTGTCGCTGGAGCACTCCACGGGTGTCGAACGGCACCCGCTCGCCGTTGCGGTAATACAACTCGGCGAGAACCCATCCGGTGCCGCCGACCCATGGCAGGACCCGGAACGTGGTCGGGTCCGGAACGAGCACGCCGTCGGGAAGTCCGGTGAGCCGCTCGTCGCCGAAGCCGCGGGCCGCGAAAGGCGGCACCGCCGGATTGTTGGTGGTGTCAAAGATCAGGGTCGCGGTCTGGAAGTCCTTGCCCTCGGTCATCGCGGAGACGAAGTGGCCGACCTCCAGGGTCTTACCGCGCAGGATCCCGTGCTGATCCCCCCAGCTGATCCGGACCTGGCGCAGTTCGAGCTCCGACAGCTGGGCGATCAGCCGGTCGGCCGCCTCCTTCTGCTCCGGTGACCACAGGTTGTGTGCGGCAATGAATGACGAGCCCATCGCTGACCCTTTCGTCAGACCAAAGATCAGGTGATCTGATCACCTGATCTTTTGTAGCAGCAGTCCGCCATCGCCGCGACCCGAACTGGGTCAGCCGCGGTTGATCAGGTGATCCGTGGTGCCGACGAGATGCGTGAGCATCTTCTCGGCCGCTTCCGCCGGTGCGCCACGGCTAATCGCGGCCAGGATCTCGTGATGATCGGCCAGGGACCGGCACGGTTGCCCAGGCCGGGTCAGCGAGGTCTCCGAGGTCCGGTCGAGGGGTTCCCGCAACCCCTTGAGCAGCTTGATCAACACAGGATTGTGCGAGGCTGCGGCGACGCCGAGGTGGAAACGCCGGTCGCCTTCCAGACCGGGCTCGCCGGCGTCGATCTCGGTCTGCATCTGCTCGAGCGCGTCGGCGAGTTCGGTCAGGTCGGCCTCGTCGGCGCGCACCGCCGCCAGCCTCGCACACTGGGTTTCCAGTGCCTGCCGCGTCTCCCAGATGTACGGATGGTCGACATGCGTCTCGACGAGTTCGGTGGCCAGCGAGGATATGACGTCCTCCGGCCGCTGCTGGAGATAGATCCCGTCGCCGTGCCGTACCTCGACGATCCCCTGGGCGCGCAGTGCGTTGATCGCCTCCCGCACCGAAGACCGACCCACTTGAAGCTGTGCAGCAAGGTCCTTGACGTTGGACAGCTTGTCGCCCGGTTGCATGTCGCTGGTGTCGATGAATTCCCGGAGCCGCTCGCTGACCTGCTCATAGAGGGGCCGACGGTCCACATGACGCATCTGCATGCCGGCCATCCTGCTCCTCATCCGCTGATCAGATCTTCTGAACTCCAGTCTCGCAGATCGCGCGAACCTGTTTCCATCAGCTAGACGGCCTAATATCTCCCCATGGCTCCCGACTTCCGTTTCGGCTTCGGCATGCGCGACGCGACCTCGGCCGGCGTCGTCCGCGGAGCCGCCCGACTCGCCGAAAAGCTCGGTTACGACGTCATTCTGGTCCCCGACCATCTGGGCGCGCCGGCACCGTTCCCGGTCCTGGCGACCGCGGCGGCCGCCACCGACACGCTGCGCCTCGGCACGTTCGTCCTCAATGCCTGCTTCTACAAGCCTGCCCTGCTCGCACGCGACGTCGCCGCGCTGCACGAGCTGTCCGGCGGCCGGTTCGAGGTCGGGCTGGGCGCCGGCTATGTGAAGGAGGAGTTCGACGCCGCCGAGCTGCCCTTCCCGGCAGCACGGCAGCGCATCGACTACCTCGAGCACGTGACGGCTTACCTGGCCGAGCAGGTGCCCGGCGCACCGATCGTGATCGCCGGCGGCGGCGACCGGCTGCTCACCGTCGCCGCCAAGTGGGCGGCCACCATCGGGGTCACCGGTGAGCTGGCCGACCGCGTCGCGTTCCTCCGCGGCGTCGCCGGCGATCGCTTCGCCGATCTGGAGCTCAACGTGGCCATCACCGCGGTCCCCACCGACGGTTCCGGGATCCCGGACCTGAAGATGACGCGGCGGTTCGCCCCGGACGCCTCCGATGAGGAACTGCTGGCGCATCCCGGCGTGCTCTCCGGCACGGTCGCCGACCAGGCCGACAAGCTGCGCCGGTTACGCGACGAGTTCGGCGTCACCTACTTCGTGGTGCAGGCCGGCCATGCCGAGGCGTTCGGCAAGGTCATCGCCGAGCTCAGGTAGCCCTCACAGACCGTCGGCCAGGTGGTAATACACCGAGTTCCAGCGCAATTCACGCTCGAACTCGTGGGTGACGGTATCGATGTCGATGGTCACCAGTTCGGTGCCGACGATGGTCGCCAGATCCCGGATGGCCGATACCGGGACCGCGGTGGTCAGCACGGTGTGGTGCGGTCCGCCCGCCATCAACCAGGTCTCGGTCGACGTCGACCACGACGGCAGCGGTTCCCACACCGCGCATGCCACCGGCAGGCTCGGCAACGGGGCCGGCGGTTCGATCACCCGAACCTCGTTGGCCACCAACCGGAATCGACTACCGACATCGCAGATGCCCAGCACCACGGCATCACCGGACGCCGCGGTGAAACGCATCCGCACCGGGTCCGCACGGCCACCGATGCTCAGCGGATGGGCTTCCACCGTCGGGGTCTGCGCGGCGATGCTGGGACACACCTCCAGCATGTGCGCGCCGAGGATGGTCTCGGCGCCGGGCGTCAGATCGTAGGTGTAATCCTCCATGAACGACGTACCGCCCGGCAGGCCGGTGCCCATCGTCTTGACCGCGCGCACCATGGCGGCGGTCTTCCAATCCCCTTCGGCCCCGAACCCGTAGCCGTCGGCCATCAACCGCTGCACGGCGATACCCGGCAGTTGACGCAGCCCGCCGAGATCCTCGAAATTCGTGGTGAAGGCGCTGAATCCGCCCTCTTCGAGGAACTGCCGCAAGCCGATCTCGATGCGGGCGGCCTCACGCAGCGTGTCATGGCGCTCGCCGCCGGTCCGCAGCTCCTCGGCCACGACATAGCGGTCCTGGTATTCCTGCACCAACTTGTCGATATCGGCATCCGCGGCGGCATCGACCGAGGCCACCAACTCGTTGACCGAGTAGGAATTCACCGAAACGCCGAAGCGGGATTCGGCCTCGACCTTGTCCCCCTCGGTCACCGCGACATCGCGCATGTTGTCACCGAACCGAGCCAGCCGCAGGCCGCGCAAATCGGCGGCGGCCAGCGCGGCGCGGGCCCAGGACCCGATCCGCGCGGTGGTGTCGGGGTTGCCGACATGGCCGGCGACAGTGGTGCGCGGCACCGACAGCCGGGTCTGGATGTAGCCGAACTCGCGATCCCCGTGTGCCGCCTGGTTGAGGTTCATGAAGTCCATGTCGATGCTGTCCCAGGGGATCTCGACACCGAACTGGGTGTGAAAGTGCAGCAGGGGCTGGCGCAGCGCGTTGAGTCCGCGGATCCACATCTTGGCCGGGGAGAAGGTGTGCATCCAGGCGATGATGCCGACACAGCGCTCGCTGGTGCCCGCCTCGCTGAGCAGGCGGTAGATGGCGTCGCTGGTGGTGACGACGGGCTTCCACACCACCGGCACCGGCAGGTCGGGGCTGGCGTCCAGGCGGTCGGCGATCACCTGGGATTGTTCGGCGACCTGGTCCAGGATGTCCTGGCCGTACAGCGACTGACTGCCGGTGACGAACCAGATCTCTTTGTTCTCGGGCTTTTCCGTGGTGGTGGGCATCAGGCTTCTTTCTGGCCGTAGATGTTCTGGTAGCGCTCGTATAAGGAGGTGACGGCGTCGGCGGGCAGCTCACTGGGGGTGCCGAGCTGCCTGCTGATGAAGGCGGTGCGGGCGACATCCTCGAGCATGACCGCGGCCTTGACCGCCGACCGGGCGTCGGGACCGATGGTGAACGGGCCGTGATTGCGCATGAGCACCGCTGCCGAGCGGCTGCCGCGCAGGGTCTCGACGATGCCGCGCCCGATCGAATCGTCCCCGATCGGCGCGAACGGTCCCACCGGGATCTGACCACCGAACTCGTCGGCGATCATCGTCAGGATGCACGGAATGGGCTCGCCGCAGGCCGCCCACGCAGTGGCATAGGTGGAATGGGTGTGCACCACCCCGCCGACCTCCGGCATGTGCCGGTACACATACGCATGCGCGGCGGTGTCCGACGACGGTGAGAGCTCGCCGTCGACCAGCTCCCCGAACAGATCGCAGACCACCATCTGTTCGGGTTTCATCGAATCATAGGAAACCCCAGAGGGTTTGATGACCATCAGGTCCCTGTCCGGGACGCGTGCGGAGACGTTGCCCGCGGTCCAGATCACCAGCTGGTAGCGGGTGAGCTCGGCGTGCAGATCGCACACCTGCCGTCGCAGCTCGGTAATCGTCTGGAACACTTCGGAAGTCACGGTCACTGGGCAGTCCTCACCATATCGGGTTGGGCGGCTGCGGCGCGGATGGCCCGCAGCCGGCGCATCATCTGGTTGCCGCGGCCGAACCAGTCGTGCAGCGTCACATATTCGGCGTACAGGGCGTCGTAGCGCGCGACGTTCTCCGCGATGGGCAGGAACGCGCTCCTGGTGCGCCCGCCCATGGTCGCCGATGCGGTCGGCACGTCGGGGTAGACGCCGGCGGCGGTGGCGGCGTGGATGGCGGCACCGAGCGCCGGAGCCTGGGTGGAGGTCACACAGGACAGCGGCAGACCGGTGACATCGGCATAGATCTGCATCAGCAGCCGGTTCTTGATCAGCCCGCCGGCGACCACCAACTCGTCGACCGGAACCCCGGCGTTGTTGAAGGTCTCGACGATCATCCGGGTGCCGTAGGCGGTGGCCTCCAGCAGCGCGCGGTACTGATCGACGCAGGTGGTGTCCAGGGTCTGCCCGACGATCACCCCGGAGAGGTGATGGTCGACCAACACCGATCGGTTACCGCTGTGCCAGTCCAGGGCGACCAAGCCGTGTTGTCCGATGGCCTGCCGAGCCGCCAGGTCGGACAGGTACTCGTGTACCGACACACCGCGTTCGGCCGCTTCGCGGACGTACTGTTCGGGCACGCAGTTCTTGATGAACCACGCGAAGATGTCCCCCACCCCGGACTGGCCGGCCTCATACCCCCACAGCCCGACGGTGATACCGCCCTCCACCACGCCGCACATGCCCGGGACGTCCTGGGGTTGTCTGCCGTTCATCACATGACAGGTCGAGGTGCCCATGATGGCGACCAACCGGCCGGGTTCGGCGGCGTCGGCCGCGGCGACGGTGACGTGGGCGTCGATATTGCCCACGGCCACCGCAATTCCCGCAGGCAGCCCGGTCCATGCCGCGGCCTGGGCGGTCAGCGTGCCTGCCGCGGCGCCCAGTTGAGCGATGGGTTGCTCCACCTTGTCGGTGACGAAGTCGACGAACGCCGGGTTGAGCGCGGCCAGGAACTCTTTGGACGGGTAAGCCCCGTCCTGTCGGATGGCCTTGTAACCGGCGGTGCTGACGTTGCGCACATAGCGTCCGGTGAGCTGCCAGACGATCCAGTCCGCGCCCTCCACCCAGCAGTCGATGGCGGCGTAGATCTCCGGATCCTCTTCCAGGATCTGCAGCCCCTTGGCGAACTCCCACTCACTGGAGATGAACCCGCCGTAGCGGGGTAGCCAGGATTCGCCGCGGACGGCGGCCAGCGTATTGATCCGGTCGGCCTGTGGTTGGGCGGCGTGGTGCCGCCACAATTTCGCGTAAGCGTGTGGGCGGTCGGCGAATTCGGGGAGCTCGCACAGCGGTGTTCCGTCGGAGCGGGCCGCCACCATGGTGCAGGCGGTGAAGTCGGTGCCCACCCCGATCACATCGGCCGGATCGATCCCGGAGGTGGCCACCGCTTCGGGTACCGCGAACCGCAGCACGTCGACATAGTCCTCGGGCACCTGCAGTGCGTAGTCCGGTGGTAGCCGGACACCACTATCCCCGGGTAGCGCCTCGGTGAGCACACCGTGCCGGTAGACGTGCTCGGCCGAGGCCATCTCGTGGCCGTCGGCGACCCGGACGACCAGGGCCCGTCCCGACAGCGTGCCGAAGTCGATACCGACCACATACTTGTCGACGCTCATCGGCGAGCCTCGCCCCGCGCATCGCTCGTACGGTCCATCACAACCACCCTCCGATACCGGTGCACACCTGTGCGCTGCATCACACCGTCGATGTTAACGTGAACATGGACGGTGGGTCAACGGGCCCCCACCCCGCCCGCGGCCGACTTCGCGATTGCGCTTGATTCGGCGGCAAGGCCGATATCCAGCCGATACTGGCTCTCGTCGATGCCACTCCGAGGGTTGACCTCGCTTGAGGTGATCGTTAACATCCACAACTGTGACGCGGGCCACTTTCGTCGCGGCCGGGTCACACCGACCACATCTGTCCGGCTGCGCGGTACCGTCCGGCGCCCGGGAGCGAACAGGAGTACGGCGTGAAGAAGACCGTCCTGACACGAGCATTGACCACCGTCATCGGTGTCGCCGCGATCGCGGCCACCGTTGTGGCCTGCGGTAGCGGGAAGGCGCCGGGCGGCGGCACCGGCAGCCCGGCCGGCGGTGGGGGCGCGATCACCCTGGGCTTCGCCCAGGTGGGCGCCGAGAGTGGCTGGCGCACCGCCAACACCGAGTCCATCAAGAGTGCCGCCAAGGCCGCCGGCATCGACCTGAAGTTCGCCGACGCCAACGGTGAACAGGAGAAGCAGATCACCGCGATCCGCTCGTTCATCCAACAAGGGGTCAATGTCATCGCCTTCAGTCCCGTGGTGCGTACCGGTTGGGACGCCGTGCTGTTGGAGGCCAAGAACGCCAACATCCCGGTGATCCTGACCGACCGGGCCATCGACACCCAGGAGAAGGACGTCTACAAGACCTTCATCGGCGCAGATTTCGTCGAAGAGGGCCGTCGCGCCGGACGCTGGGTCGCCGATCAGTACGCCAACACGCCGCGCCCGGTCAACATCGTCCAGCTGGAGGGCACCACCGGTGCCGACCCCGCCATCGACCGCAATACCGGCTTCAAGGAAGGGATCTCGGCCAACGCGAACCTGCACGTCGTGGCATCGCAGACCGGTGACTTCACCCGCTCCGGCGGTAAGCAGGTGATGGAGGCGCTGCTGAAATCCACCCCGCAGATCGATGTGGTGTTTGCGCAGAACGACGATATGGGCCTCGGCGCGATGGATGCCATCGAAGCTGCGGGCAAGGTGCCGGGCAAGGACATCAAGATCGTCGCGATCGACGCCACCCATGACGGTATGCAGGCCCTGGCCGACGGCAAGTTCAACTACATCGTCGAGTGCAACCCCCTGCTCGGCCCCCAGCTGATGGATCTGGTCAAAAAGGTGGCTGCCGGCGAGCAGGTTCCGCCGCGGATCGTGACCCCCGACGAGGCCTTTGATCAGCAGCAGGCGATCAAAGCCCTGCCCTCGCGTCAGTACTGAGCGACCGACTCATGGACCAGCATGCCGCCGTGGTGCAGATGCGGGATATCGGTATCGAGTTCCCCGGCGTGAAAGCGCTTGACGGCGTGGACTTCCGGTTGCTGCCCGGCGAGGTGCACGCCCTGATGGGCGAGAACGGCGCCGGCAAGTCCACGCTCATCAAGGCACTGACCGGGGTGTACCCCATCGACTCGGGGCAGATCCTGCTCGACGGGGTTCCCCGATCCTTCGGCAGCCCACGCCAGTCCCAGGAAGCGGGTATCAGCACCGTCTACCAAGAGGTAAACCTGTGCCCGAATCTGTCGGTGGGCGAGAACATCCTGCTGGGGCGCGAGCCCCGGCGCTGGGGCCGGATCGACTACCGGGCGCTGCACCGCCGTGCCGCCGAACTGCTCACCGAGCTCGAACTGACCATCGACCCCCGGTCCCGGCTGGGCTCCCATCCGATCGCCGTCCAGCAGCTGGTCGCGATCACCCGGGCCACCGCGGCCAAGGCCCGGGTGCTCATCCTGGACGAACCGACCTCCAGTCTGGACACCGGGGAGGTGGCCGAATTGTTCGGTGTCATCCGGCGATTGCGGGACGCGGGGACCGCCATCTTGTTCGTGTCGCACTTCCTCGATCAGATCTACGCGATCGCCGATCGGATCACCGTGTTGCGCAACGGCAAGCTGGTCGGCGAATACCCGACCGCCGAGCTGCCCCGGGTGCAACTAGTCACCGCCATGCTGGGCCGCGCGGCGGATGTCCTCGAGGAGGTTGCCGACAACGCGGCCCGCACGACGGTCGACGTCAACACCACACCGGTGGTGTCGCTCGACGGGTTCGGCCGGCCACCTGCCGTGGCACCGGTCACCCTGGACATCCACCGCGGCGAGATCATCGGCCTGGCCGGCTTGCTCGGGTCCGGACGCACCGAACTGGCCCGGCTGATCTTCGGCGCCGACCGGGCCACCACCGGGGCGCTGGCGGTCAACGGCACAAAGGCCGGCATCCGCACCCCACGCGCGGCCATCGCTCACCGCTTCGCCTTCACCTCCGAGAACCGCAAGGACGAGGGTGTTTTCGGCGAGCTCACGGTGCGCGACAATCTGGTTCTTGCCCTGCAGGCCCGGCGCGGATTCGCCCGACCGCTGTCGGCCAAGGCCAAGAACGACCTGGTGGACAAATACATGGAAGCCCTCGACATCCGGCCCCGCCGACCCGACGCGCTGATGAAGAATCTCAGCGGCGGCAACCAGCAGAAGGTATTGCTGGCCCGCTGGCTCATCACCGAGCCCGAACTGTTCATCCTCGACGAACCGACCCGCGGGATCGACATCGGGGCGAAAGCCCAGATCCAGCAACTCGTCACCGACCTGGCCGCCGATGGTATGGCGGTGCTGTTCATCTCCGCCGAACTCGACGAAGTCAGCCGGGTCTCGCACCGCATCGCGGTGATGCGCGACCGGCACAACGTCGCCCAGGTGGACTCCGATCAGAGCGACAATCTGACCGAACTGATCGCGGCGAGCCCGTCATGATCAAGAAACTCGTTGCCCATCAACTGTTCTGGCCACTCCTGGCCCTCGTCGCCCTGCTCGCGGTGAACACCGCGCTGTCCCCCGGGTTCCTGAGCATTCGGATCCAGAACGGCCACCTGTACGGCAGCCTCATCGACATCCTGCGCAACGGCGCACCGATCCTGCTGGTGGCACTGGGCATGACGCTGGTGATCGCCTCGCGCGGAATCGACCTTTCCGTCGGCGCGGTGGTGGCCATCGCCGGAGCCGTGGCCTGCGCCCATATCGCGGCGTCACCGACCCCGGACAGCCCGGGCACCGTGCTGTCGGCGATGGCCGTCGCGGTGCTGGTGTCCTGCGTGCTGGGCCTCTGGAACGCGACGCTGGTGGCGCTCTTGGGCATACAGCCGATCATCGCGACGCTGGTGCTGATGACGGCCGGGCGCGGGATCGCACTGTTCGTCACCGAAGGCCAGATCGTCACCGTGACCAGCGCACCGTTCAAAGTGCTCGGCGCCGGTTACCTTTTCGGCCTGCCCGTGGCCATCCTGGTCAGCCTGGCCATCTTCGTCGTCATCGGCGTGCTCACCCGACGCACTGCGCTGGGCATGCTGTTGGAGGCCGTCGGTATCAACCCCGAAGCCAGCCGACTGGCCGGAGTCCGCAGCCGCACCATCGTTTTCGCGGTGTACGTGTTCTGCGCGCTGTGCGCCGGCATCGCCGGATTGATGATCGCCTCGAACATCTCCGCAGCCGACGCCAACAACGCCGGCCTGTGGATCGAGATGGATGCCATCCTGGCCGTCGTGATCGGCGGCACCTCGTTGCTCGGTGGCCGCTACAGCCTGACCGGCACGTTGATCGGGGCGCTGATCATCCAATCCCTGACCACCACCGTGTACACCCTCGGCATTCGGCCGGAGGTCACCCTGGTGTTCAAATCCCTTGTCGTGGTAGCGGTATGCCTGCTGCAGTCGGCCCGGTTCCGGGCGCTGTTCACCCGCCGGGTCCGGCCCGCCGCGCCCACACCACCGACGCCGGTCGCCGATCCCGTCGAGCCGAAGGTGCACGCATGACAGCCACGTTGACGGCCCCGACCGCGAGCATCCGCCGGCTGGCCGCCGGCCGGTTCACCGGCCCGATCGCCACCCTGGTGCTCTTCGTGGTGTTGTTCGCCGGCGTGCTCAACCGCTTCGACTTCGCCAGTCCCAGCCAGGTTTTCCTCAATCTCTTCGTCGACAACGCCTATCTCATCGTGCTGGCGGTCGGGATGACGTTCGTGATCCTCACCGGCGGCATCGATCTCAGTGTCGGGTCCGTGGTCGCGCTGTCGACGGTGATCCTGGCCAAGACGCTACAACTGGGCTGGCCCACACCGGTGGCGATGCTGACCGTCATGCTCGTCGGCCCGGCGCTCGGGCTGATCATGGGCGTGATGATCGAATACTTCGACGTGCAGCCGTTCGTGGCGACACTGGCCGGCATGTTCGCCGCCCGTGGGATGTGTTACGTCATCAGTGTCGATTCGCTGCCCATCAAGGATCCCGCGGTCCGCACCCTTGGCCTGCACTACCTGTATCTCTACGACGACAAGTTCATTCGCTGGCCGGTCATCATCGCGTTGGCCGTGGTGATGGTGGCCCTCTACGTGTTGCACCTGACCCGGTTCGGCCGCACCGTCTACGCCGTCGGCGGCAACCGGCATTCGGCCCAACTGATGGGCCTGGACGCCGGACGAACCCGGGTGTCGGTGTACGTCATCAGCGGGTTCTGCGCATCCCTTGCCGGGATTCTGCTGGCTGTGCAGAAGCTCTCCGGGTACAGCCTCAACGGCGTCGGGCTGGAACTGGACACCATCGCCGCCGCGGTGATCGGCGGCGTCGTGCTGGCCGGCGGCGTGGGGTATGTGGCCGGCGCGTTGATCGGGGTACTGGTGTTGGGCACCATCGAAACCTTCGTCACCGCCGCGAGCCTGGACTCCTACTGGACCAGAATCATGACCGGGGCGTTGTTGCTGGTCTTCGTGCTGGTTCAGCGTGTCCTGGTGAGGCCGACCACATGAGCCGCGGCAATAATGGAGCGATGAGCCGCAAGCCAGTCATGTCCGACGTTGCCCGGCTCGCCGGTGTGTCACACCAGACGGTGTCCCGAGTGATCAACGGGTCCAGCAGTATCCGGCCCGAAACCCGCGAACGGGTGCAGCACGCCATCGCGCAACTCGGCTACCGGCCCAACAGTGTGGCGCGCGCGTTGGTCACCAGCAAGTCGGGCATCATCGGCATCATCGGCAGCAGCACCGCCCAGTACGGCCCGTCCAGCATCCAGCGTTCGGTCGAGGAATCGGCTCGCGAAGCGGGGTTCTTCTCCAGCTCGGTGACACTGACCGCCGTCACCCGGCAGGAGATCCGCGGCGCACTCGACCACCTGTCCCGGCTCGCGGTCGAGGCCATCGTGATGATCGCGGCGCAGCAGGACGCCCTCAACGTGGTGTACTCCGAGGACTTCGGCGTCCCGGTGGTCGTCGTGGAGGGCGACCTGTCCGGCTCCGGGTTGTCGGTCGGGGTCGATCAGGTCGGCGCAGCCCGCACCGCCACAGCGCATCTCATCGAGCTCGGGCACACCGAGATCGCCCATGTCGCAGGCCCGGACGGCTGGCCGGAGGCGGCGGGCCGCACCAAGGGCTACCTCGACGCCATGCTGGCGGCCCGGCTGGCGCCGCGCCCGGAACACAAGGGTGACTGGAGCGCGGCCCGCGGCTATGCCCTGGGCCGTGACATCGCCGCCGACCGGGACCTCACCGCGGTTTTCGTCGCCAACGACCATATGGCCATCGGCGTGCTGCACGCGCTGGCCGAGGCGGGCCGGCGGGTACCCGAGGACATCAGCGTGGTGGGGTTCGACGATATCCCCGAAGCCCCGTACCTCATCCCGGCACTGACCACCATCCGACAGGATTTCGCCGCGGTCGGCCACCAGGCCATCGCCATGGTGAAGGCCCAGCTGACCGGTGCCGAATGCGAAACCTCGCTGTTGCCTTCGGATCTGGTCATCCGGGACAGCACCGCACCACCCAGGAAGCGCTAGTGCAGACAACCGAACGTACCGTCCACGGCGTGGAATACACCCTGGCGGAAGGGCCGGTCCATGCGGTCATCACCGGTGTCGGCGCGGCCATCAGGACGTTGGCAGTCGGCGGTGTCGACCTCACACCGGGCTACCCTCCCGATCGGCAGCGGCCGTTCTACTCTGGCACCGTGCTGGCCCCCTGGCCCAACCGGGTCCGCGACGCCCGATGGAGCTACCGCGGCACCACCCAGCTCCTCGATGTCACCGAACCGCAGCGCGGCAACGCGCTGCACGGGCTGTTGTGTTTCTCCGAGTACCGCCGCCTCGAGCAGACCGACAACACGGTAACGCTTAGTGCGCAGGTCTTTCCGCAGCACGGGTATCCGTTCCACCTGGACACCAGGGTGACCTACCGGCTGACCGACGACGGACTGCACGCCACACACACCGTCGACAACCTGGGGCAGGATCCGGCGCCGGTCGCGCTGGGCACGCACCCGTTCCTGTGCATCGGCGGTGTCCCGACCTCCGAGTTGACCCTGACCGTGGCCGCCGACACCCATATCGATGTCGACGAACGCCTGAATCCGACCGGCACCAGTCCGGTGCAGGGCGGCTACTGGGATCTGCGGGCCGGCCGCCGGGTGGCCGACCTCGATCTCGACGACGCTTGGACGGGACTGCACATCACCGACGGCGGCAGCCTGCACTCGCTACGGGCTCCCGACGGTCAAACCGTATCCGTCTGGGCCGACGAACAATTCGCGTACATCCAGGTGTTCACCACCCGCCGTTACCCGATGGGTGACCGGTTCGTCACCGCGGTGGCCGTCGAGCCGATGACCGCCCCCGCCGATGCGCTCAACAGCGGGGCGGGACTGCGCTGGCTGGAGCCCGGCGACAGTTGGTCGGCGTCGTGGTCGATCAGCTACCGCGCCGACGGTCAGTAGACCCGGCGCGCCGCCGCGCTGGGAATCGCACAGAGGAAATCCGGTTCCGGAAATCCGTTGTCCCTGGCGGCCCGGCGGGCCGCCTCGATAATGAAGCCGACCCGATCGGACCGGATGAGCGCCAGCGCCGATCCGCCGAACCCACCGCCGATCATCCGCGCCCCGAGGGCCCCGGCCGCCAGGGCGGCATCCACCGCGGAGTCGAGTTCCGGCGAGCTGACCACCAGGTCGTCGCGCAGCGATACGTGCGACGCGGACAGCAGCGGTCCGACGGCGGCGATCTCGCCCGAGCGCAGGGCGGTCGCGGTGGCGGTGACCCGGCGGATCTCGGTCAGCACATGCCGTAGCACCCGCCGCAGCGCGGGATCGTCGGCGTCGGCGCAGTGCAGGACGGCGTCGACATCGTCGTTGTCGTACAGCGCGGTGCGCGGGATGCGGGCACACACGCGTTCCACCCGGGAACGGCGCAGAGCGTAGCCGCCGTCGACCAGCCGGTGCGCGGCGTTGGTGTTGATCACCAATAGCGCCAGTCCAGACGGCCGGCAGTCGAACGGAAGATACTCGGCCCCAAACGTGCTGCAGTCCAGCAGCATTGCGTGTCCGGGTTTGGCGCGCAATGCCACCGACTGGTCCATTCCGCCGGTGGCCGCACCCACCACCACGTTCTCCGCGGTGATGCAGTCCCGTGCCAGCGTGCGCCGGCCCGCATCGTCGGTCGCCGCGCCGAACAACTCGGCGATGGCCAGCGCCGTCGCCGACTCCAGCGCGGCCGAGCTGGACAGTCCCGCACCCTGCGGCACCGACGAGTGCACGGCGATATCGAGGCCGGGGATGCGGGCGATGGTGTCGTGGTAGGTCATCGCCCACGGCACACCGGCCACGTATCCGGCCCAACCGCGGGGCTGGCGCGGCGCGACGTCGGCGACGCTGCCCTCCCAGCCCTCGTCATGCCCGGTGGACACCATCCGCAGCCGGTCATGGTTGTTCACCCGCACCGCGACCGCGGTGGCGTACGGCAGCGCGAAAGGCATGACCTTGGCGCCGATGTAGTCGATGTGCTCGCCGATCAGATTCACCCGACCGGGTGCCACCCACACCCCGTCGGGTCCGCCACCGAATCGGTCCTGGAACAGCGCGGCTGCCCGATCACAAAGCTCTTCGTGCGCAACGGGCTCCACCATGTTTAGCCTGTTCACGACGCGACGAACGGTCGACGTTCTCATGCCACCTCCCGTAACCGATCAGCGATGCGCTCCGGTGTGGTGTCGCTGATCCAGGCGCCCATACCGGATTCCGAACCGGCCAGATACTTCATCCGGCCGGGTGAGCGCATCAGCGAGAACAACTGCAGGTGCAGACGCGCGTGGTCGCGGTCCGGGCCGATCGGCGCCTGATGCCACGCCGCGATATACGGCGTCTGCGCCACCCCGTCGAAGAAGCGGTCCACCCTGGCCAGCAAGTCGAGGTAGACCGCGGCCAACTCCTCGCGTTCGGCGCCCGACAGTGCCGGGAAGTCGGGCACGTGCCGGTGCGGAACCAGCTGGATCTCCAGTGGCCAGCGTGCCGCCGCCGGCACGTAAGCCGTCCAGTGGTCACCGGCGATGATCAGCCGACGACCGGAATGCTGTTCGGCGGCAAGGACATCGGCCATCAGGTTACGTCCGGTCGCCGCGGCGTGCTTGCGGGCCTGTTCCACCAGGGCGCGGGTCCGCGGTGGCTGGAACGGATAGGCGTAGATCTGTCCGTGCGGATGCGTCAAGGTCACCCCGATCTCGCGGCCGCGGTTCTCGAAGCAGAACACCTGCCGCACCTCGGGTAGCTGCGAGAGTTCGGCGGTGCGGTCGGCCCACGCCTCGATGACGGTGCGGGCCCGCCGATGCCCCAGCTCGGCGAAACTGGCATGGGGGTCACTGGTGAAGCACACCACCTCGCAGCTGCCCCGGCCCGGGGCCTGCGGCCACAACGCCTCGCCGTCGACCAGCGGCGCCGTCGCCCCCGCGTGTTCGGACAGCGCCGGAAACCGGTTCTCGAACACCACCACGTCGTAGTCCGGGGCCGGGATCTCGGTGGCCGGCAGGCCGGGGCGGGTGGGTGCCAGCGGTGAGGCGTCGGCGGCCGGCAGGAACGTCCGGTCCATCCGTTGTGCGGCGATGGTGACCCACTCCCCGGTCAGCACGTCATACCGCAGGTGCGAATCGGCCACCAACGGCTCGAGGTTTCTGGTGTCGGTCAGCCCACCCGTCCGCCGCATCCGACCGTCGGCATCGAGTTCGTCGAAGTAGATCAGGCGACGGCCATCGGCGAGGGTGGTCACGGTCTTGCCGACCAGGGCCGACAGCGGCGAAGGCAAGGTGGGCACCGGGTTTACCGTCCGCCCCTGCGCTTGTTGTAGATGTCGAAGCCGACGGCGGCCAGCAGCACCAGGCCCTTGATGACCTGCTGGACGTCGCTGCCGATACCGATGATGGACATCCCGTTGTTCAACACACCGAGCACCAGGCCGCCGATGATGGCGCCGAAGACGGTGCCCACACCACCGCTCGACGATGCCCCGCCGATGAACGCGGCGGCGATGGCTTCGAGTTCGAAGTTGATGCCGGCCTGGGGCGTCGCGGAGTTCAGCCGCGCGGCGAACAACAGTCCCGCGACGGCGGCCAGCATTCCCATGTTGACGAACACCAGCAGGGTGACGCGCTTGTTGCGGACCCCGGACAGGCTGGCGGCCGCGGCGTTACCGCCCACCGCGTAGACCTGACGACCGAACACGGTGTTGCGCATCATGAAGGCGTACACCAGGGTCAGCACCACCAGGATGATGCCGACGATCGGCACGCCGCGGTAGCTGGCCAACAGGAGGGTGACCGCGGCCAGCGCCGCGACGATCCCGACGCACTTGGCGATGAACAGCGTCGTGCTCGAAACGTGTTGTCCGTAGCGCAGTTGCGCGCGGCGCCTGCGGATCTGCATGACGACGGTGGCCACCATCGCGATAGCGCCCAGGATCACGGTCGGCCAGTGGTACAGCGCGGCGTTGCCGAGCTCGGGCAGGAACCCGCTGCTGATCTGTTCCAGGCCGCGCGGCATCGGCGCGATCGACTGTCCCTCCAGCAGGTACTGGGTGGCGCCGCGGAACACCAGCATGCCGCCCAGAGTCACGATGAACGACGGGATGCCGACGTAGGCGATCCAGAAGCCCTGCCAGGCCCCGATGAGCGCCCCCATACCGATGCACAGCAGCGTCGCCAACAGCCACGGCACGTCGTTGCGCACCATGAGGACACCGGCCATGGCACCGGTGAAGGCGGCCACCGACCCGACCGACAAGTCGATGTGACCGTTGATGATCACGATGACCATCCCGATGGCCAGCACCAGGATGTAGCCGTTCTGCTGAATGATGTTGGTGACGTTCAGCGGTTTGAGCACGATGCCACCGGTCCAGATCTGGAACAGCAGCAGGATGGCGATGAGCGCCACGACCATGCCCGATTGCCGCACATGCGACATCAGGAAACGGGACAACGCATTTCCGCCGCGGGCGGGCGCGCCGGAGCCGTCCGGGCTCTGCGGTGGGGCGCTGCCCGGTGACGTTTGCTTGGTGGTGATGGTCACGCGGAGCCTTTCATCATGTAGTGCATGAGGTTTTCCTGGGTCGCTTCCGAGCGGGGCACCTCACCGGTCAACCGGCCCTGACTGAGGGTGTAGATCCGGTCGCAGAGACCCAGCAACTCGGGAAGTTCGGACGAGATGACGAGCACCGCCTTGCCCCGGGCGGCGAGTTCGTTGATGAGCACGTAGATCTCGTGCTTGGCGCCGACATCGATGCCACGGGTCGGTTCGTCGAGAATCAGCACGTCGGGATCGGTGAACAGCCACTTGCTGAGCACCACCTTCTGCTGGTTGCCGCCGGACAACTTGCCGGTGGCGGTCTGTACCGAATCGGTCTTGATCCGCATCGAGGCGCGGAACTGCTCGCCGATGCGGGTCTCCTCGTGGTGGTCGATGACCGTCCGGTGGCTGACCTTGTCCAGTGACGCCAGGCTGATGCTGGTGGCGATGCTGTCCATCAGGTTCAGCCCCAAGGTTTTCCGGTCCTCGGTGGCGTAGGCGATCCCGTTGTCGATCGCGCGCGGCACGGTGCTGGTGTCGATCTCGCGCTCACCCTTGAACACCTTGCCGCCGACGTAGCGACCGTAGGATCGCCCGAACACGCTCATCGCGAGTTCGGTGCGGCCGGCGCCCATCAGCCCGGCGATACCGACGATCTCCCCGGCCCGGACATTGAGGGTGACATCGTCGACCACCTTGCGTTGCTGGTCGATCGGGTGCAGCACGGTCCAATTCGCCACCGAGAACACCACGTCACCGATCTCGCATCCGTCCCGGGACGGGAACCGGTCGACCAGATCGCGCCCGACCATGGCGCGCACGATCTTGTCCTCGGTGAGCTGCTCGTCGACCGGCACGGTGTCGATGGTGCGGCCGTCGCGCAGCGTGGTCACCGAGTCGGCCACCTGCATCACCTCATTGAGCTTGTGCGAGATGATGATCGAGGTGATGCCGTGCTCGCGCAGCTCCACGATGAGGTCCAGCAGGTGGCGGCTGTCCGCGTCGTTGAGCGCGGCGGTCGGTTCGTCGAGGATCAACAGCCGGACATCCTTGGACAGCGCCTTGGCGATCTCGACCAACTGCTGCTTGCCGACGCCGATATCGGAGACCCGGGTCTGCGGGCTTTCCCGCAGACCGACGCGGTCCAGCAGCGTCTGCGCCTCATGCAGGGTGCGGCCCCAGTCGATCACCCCGCGGCGTGCGATCTCGTTGCCCAGGAACATGTTCTCGGCGATCGAGAGGTAGGGCACCAGCGCGAGTTCCTGGTGGATGATCGCGATACCGGCGCGTTCGCTGGAGCGGATGTCCCGGAATTCACACGGCTTGCCGTCGAACAAGATCTCGCCGTCGTAGCTGCCGTACGGGTACACCCCGCTGAGCACCTTCATCAGGGTCGACTTACCCGCGCCGTTCTCACCGCAGATGGCGTGGATGGCGCCGGCCCGCACGGTCAGGTCCACCCCGGACAGCGCCTTCACACCGGGGAATTCCTTGGTGATGCCGCGCATCTCCAACAGCGGCGGGGCGATCGGCGGGGCCGTCACTGAATCTGGTCCTTGGTGTAGTAACCGGAGTCGACCAGCACCTTCTGGTAGTTGGACTTGTCCACACTGACCGGGTCCAGCAGGTAGGCGGGCACGATCTTGTCGCCGTTGTTGTAGCTCTTGGTGTCGTTGACCATGGGTGTGCCACCGGTGAGCACCGCGTTGGATTCCTGCACCGCCGCCTTGGCCAGCTCACGGGTGTCCTTGAACACGGTCTGGGTCTGCTCGCCGGCCACGATCGACTGCACGGAAGCCAGTTCGGCGTCCTGGCCGGTGACGATCGGCAGCGGTTTGGCGGCATTGCCGTAGCCGGAGCTCTTGAGCGCCGAGATGACGCCGCGCGAGATGCCGTCGTACGGCGAGAGCACCGCGTCCAGCCGCGCCGTGGTGTAGGCCTGACTGAGCAGGTTGTCCATCCGGGACTGCGCCAGCCCGCCGTCCCAACGCAGGGTGGCGACCTGGTCGAAGGAGGTCTGGCCACTGCGGACCACCAGCTTGCCGCTGTCGATATAGGGCTTGAGCACGCTCATCGCGCCGTCGAAGAAGAAGGTGGCGTTGTTGTCATCGGGTGAGCCGGCGAACAGCTCGATGTTGAACGGCCCGGCACCGCCGGCGAGGTTCAGTTTGTCGACGATGTACTTGGCTTGCAGGACACCGACTTTGAAGTTGTCGAAGGTGGCGTAATAGTTGACGTTCGGGGTGCCCTTGATCAACCGGTCGTAGCTGATCACCGGGATGTGCGCGTCCGCGGCGCGCTGCAGGGTGTTGGTCAGCGAGGACCCGTCGATCGGCGCGATCACCAGCAGCTGCACACCCTTGGTGATCATGTTCTCGATCTGGGACACCTGGTTCTGCACCACGTCGTCGCCGTACTGCAGGTCGGTCTGGTAGCCCATGGCCTTGAACTGGTCGACCATGTTCTGGCCGTCGGCAACCCACCGTTCGGAGGACTTGGTCGGCATGGCGATGCCGATCGTGCCCTTCTGAGATGTGCCCGTCCCGGCGCTCTCGGTGGAGCGGCCGCAACCGACCGATGCCAGGGCGCCGGCCATCAGCACGGCCACCCACCAGCTCAGTTTTCGCATTTTTCCTCCTGCAGACACGTGGACGCGCTCAGCGCGGCGGGCCCTGCCCGCTCATCGCGACCGCAACATCCAAATGTGAACGTTAACACTCCGCCGTACGAGTATGTGAGCCAACTCACTCGTTGTCAATAAAGCCTGCCATATCACCAGGAAAGCCCTGCCAACGCGCTGTTCGGCGACGGTCGCAGAAGCGACCGAGCGCAGCCGACGATGTGAGCTTTAACAAATTTGGGCCCGCCGACTGTCCGTACCCAACCCATCCGAGCCGGGGGCCGCGCCGAATGCCGATGAGAAACCAATTCGAGGGCGGCCGCCGATGCACAACCACGAACCTATGGGTGGTGTGAGCGTGCTTGACGTTAGGCTACCGCTCGTGAGTGCCGACCTCGACGTCTTGCTGCGCGAGGTCGCCCGTGGTGACGCCGAGGCATTCGCCGAGTTCTACGACCACACCCGAGCCCGGGTGTACGGCTTGGTGGTCCGGGTGCTGCGCGATCCCGGCTACAGCGAAGAGACCACTCAAGAGATCTACCTGCAGGTGTGGCACAACGCCGACTCGTACGATCCGTCGGCGGGCTCGCCCCTGTCCTGGCTCATGACGCTGGCGCACCGGCGGGCCGTGGACCGGGTGCGCTCCGAGCAGTCGGCCAGTCAACGCGAATCGCGCTACGGCGCGACCACCCTCGACACCCCGACCGACCATGTGGCCGATTCGGTGATCACCGCCGACGAACATCGCCGGGTGGTGGACTGTCTGGGCTCGCTGACCGATGTGCAACGCGAGTGCATCGATATGGCCTACTACGGTGGGCTGACCTATCGACAAGTGTCGGAACGCCTTTCGGCCAACTTGGCCACCGTGAAATCCAGGATGCGCGACGGTCTGCGCGCATTGCGTAGTTGTCTGGGGACCGCATGACCGAACCGGTTGAGCACGAGGTGATGACGCTGGCGACGCCGTACGCGTTGCACGCCGTCGACGACGGCGAAGTCGAGCGGCACCTGGCGGACGCACCGCCGCAGGTGGCCCGCCAGTTCGCCGAAGAGGTGGTTGCCGTGCGCGAGGCCATGGCGCGGGCGTCGGCCGCCACCGCCGTGGAGCCGCCGGCCGAACTGCGCGCCAGGATTCTGGCCGCCATCGATCCCGCCCAGGTGCGCGAACTTCGCCCCAAGCGCTGGCGCACGGCCGTGCTGGCCGCCGCCGCGGCGATCATCGTTGCCGCCGGCGGTGTCGGAATCGGTATCGCCCTGCGCCCCGCCACTCCCGCACCGACCACCGCGCAACAGGTGTTCGCCGCGCCCGACGTGCGCACCGTGTCCGGCCCGATCCCGACCGGCGGTACTGCCACCGTGGTGTTCTCCAAGGAGCGCAACGCCGGCGTGCTGGTGATGAACAACGTCGCGCCGCCCGCGGACGGCACCGTGTACCAGATGTGGCTGCTGCGCAGTAACGGACCGGAGTCGGCCGGCACCATGGATCAGGCCGCGGTCGCACCGTCGACCACTGCCGTGCTGCCGGATCTGGGCAATGCGACGGCCTTGGCATTCACCGTCGAGCCGGGCAAGGGTTCGAGCACCCCGACCACCCCGATCTTCGCCGAGCTGCCGCTGACGTAGGTCCGTGGGCCCGGCTTCGGTAAGCTTCCACCGTCCCTGGCCCCCGTAGCTCAGGGGATAGAGCACGGCTCTCCTAAAGCCGGTGTCGCAGGTTCGAATCCTGCCGGGGGCACTTTTTTGCGGTTTTCACCCGAGCCCGTCCAACGTCGCCCGTGCCACCTCGTCGATGACGTCGGAGACTTCTCCTCGGCGCCGCCAGGCCGCCAGGGCTCGGCTGGCACCGTTGCCGTCGGCGCGCACCCGTTGCAACTCCGCGTGCACGGTCTCGTAGTCACCGACGGCCTGCAGCGCGGGTGTCACCTCTTCCAGCATCAGTTCCAGCATCTGCGGCGCCGGCACCAGCGCATGACTGTCGATCAGATCCAGCGCCGAGCCGCTCAAGCCATCGCGTGCCGCCCGCCAGTACGCGGCGGTCAGGGCATGTCCGGACACGGGTTTCACCGGCCAGCCCTGCTCGATATCGTCGAGCACCGTCATCACCAGCCCGCGTACCAGCGCCGCCAGCAGCACGGTGTCCCCGACCGTGGCGGGCACATCGGCCACCCGCACCTCGACGGTCGGAAACTTGGCCGACGGACGGACATCCCAATAGACCATCCCGTCATCAAGGGCGGCTCCGGAGGCACGCATGATCTCCACCAGCGCGTCGTATTCGGCGACACTCTCGAAATGCGGCGGTGGCCCGGCGGTCGGCCAGCGCGCCCACAGCACGCTGCGCCAGCTCGCGTATCCGGTGTCGGCACTGCGGTACACCGCCGAATTCGCCGACAACGCGAGCAGGGTGGGTAACCACGGGCGCAACCGGTTACTCACCTCGATGGCCGTCTCGCGGTCCGGAACCGCCACGTGCACATGGCATCCGCAGATGCCCTGCTCGTGCGCGATCATCCCGAACCGCTCCCCGATCTCCCGGTAGCGCGGCTTATCGGTGACCGGGAAGTGGTGCGGGACGCTCGGTGGGAGGCCGACAGCCAGCAGCCGAGCGCCGGCGTCGGCGGCCGCCTGCGCCGCTCCCCGGCGTAACCCGGCCAACTCCGTTCGCAGTTCTTCGGCTCGATGCGCCACCGACGACGTCGTCTCGACCTGACAGCTGGTCAGCTCCAATTGCAGTTCGACGCCCAGGGTTTCGGCGCGATCGGCCACCTCCCGGTTACGCGGGACGGGTTCACCGGCGCCGGGGTCGACGAGCAGGAACTCTTCTTCGACGCCGACGGTCGGGTGTTCAGCCATGCCCGGGGGATCCCCCGCGCGCCCCCGCCGCAAACCAGCGAGCCGACTGCGTCACCTGCTACCGGACTCCCAGTGTTGCCGCATCCGTTCGATGGTTTGCTCACCGGATCGGTTGATGTCGATGAACAGCCGGATCAGCGCGACGCCGCTGAGCACTCCCGCAACGAAGAACACCACTTCCATGGTCTGGCCTCACCCTCCCCTTTGACGGCACACCGGGGGTTCCCCGTTTTGCTCCCGTTCAATCCCTCGTTTGCCGGAAAGTGTCCGGGCAAGCATGACCACGATTCCGCGGATTTACTCTGTTAGTTGTAGTAGCGTCCGCACGGTGAACTCCGGCGTGTGGATCCTGGGCGGCTATCAGAGCGACTTCGCCCGCAACCTGCACCGCGAGGACGCCGATTTCGCGGTGCTGACCGCCGAGGTGGTGCGCGAGACGCTGGCGGCCGCGACGGCCCCTGGTGCCGCCATTGGCGTCGTGCACGTCGGCAACGCCTTCGGTGAGATGTTCGCAGCCCAGGGGCACCTCGGCGCCATGCCCGCCACGGTCGAGAACCAGCTATGGGACGTCCCCGCCGCCCGGCACGAGGCCGCGTGCGCCTCGGGCAGCATCGCCGCCCTGGCCGCGATCGCCGATCTGCGGGCGGGCAATTACGACTGTGCGCTGGTGCTCGGCCTCGAGTTGGAAAAGACCGTGCCCGGTGACATCGCCGCAGGACACCTCGGGGCAGCGGCGTGGACGGGCCACGAGGGCGCCGAGGCGACGTTCATGTGGCCGCACATGTTCTCGCGGATCGCCGACGAGTACGACCGCCGCTACGGGCTGGACGACCAGCACCTGGACGCCATCTCCGCGTTGAACCACACCAACGCGAAGGCCAACCCGAATGCCCAGACCCGGGACTGGACGCTGGGCGCCGACAACCCGGTGGTCGAGGGCCGCATCCGGCGGCTGGACTGCAGCCAAATGACCGACGGCGGCGCCGGCGTCGTGCTTATCACCGATAGCTACCTGCGCGACCATCCCGACGCCCGACCGCTCGCGCGCATCGACGGCTGGGGGCACCGCACCGTCGGGCTCGGACTGCAGCAGAAACTGGACCGGTCCGCCGCGGATCCGTATGTGCTTCCGCATGTTCGACAAGCAGTGCTCGACGCGTTCGGCCGGGCCCGGGTCACCCTCGACGACGTCGACGGGTTCGAGGTGCACGACTGTTTCACGCCCAGCGAGTACCTGGCGATCGACCATATCGGGCTCACCGGCCCCGGTGAATCATGGAAAGCCATCGAGAACGGCGAGATCGCGATCGGCGGCACACTGCCCATCAACCCGAGCGGCGGCCTGATCGGCGGCGGCCATCCCGTCGGCGCCACCGGCGTCCGGATGTTGCTCGACGCCGCCAAACAGGTCAGCGGTACCGCCGGTGACTACCAGGTCGACGGCGCCACCACGTTCGGCACCCTGAACTTCGGCGGAAGCACCGCCACCACCGTCAGTTTCGTCGTCTCCCAGGGGTTGTGATGTCGGTAGAAGTGTTCGCCAAGTACCTGTCCACCCTGCCCGAAGACGACACCCACCCGTACCGCACCGGAGCGTGGCGGCCGCAGACCACCGAGTGGGACGCCGAGGATCTGCGCGCCGTCGAGGGTGAGATCCCGTCCGATCTGGACGGGATCTACCTGCGCAACACGGAGAATCCACTGCACCCCGCGTTCAAGGTCTACCATCCGTTCGACGGGGACGGGATGCTGCATATCGTCGGGTTCCGCGACGGAAAAGCGTTCTACCGCAACCGATTCGTCCGAACCGACGGGTTCCTCGCGGAGAACGCCGAGGGCGGGCCGCTGTGGCCGGGGATCGCCGAACCGGTCGAGCTGGCCCGGCGGGACCACGGTTGGGGTGCCCGCACGTTGATGAAAGACGCGTCGTCGACCGATGTCACCGTGCACCGCGGGGTCGCGTTGACCAGCTTCTATCAGTGCGGCGATCTGTACCGGATCGATCCCTACACCGGTGCGGCGCTCGGCAAGGAGGACTTCTCCGGCGGATTTCCGTCGGATATGGGCGTGTCGGCCCACCCCAAGGTCGATGACGCGACCGGCGAGTTACTGTTCTTCAACTACGGCAAGCAGACGCCGTTCATGCACTACGGCGTCGTCGACCAGCACAACTCCCTGGTGCACTACGTCAACGTCGAACTGCCAGGGCCCCGGCTACCGCATGATATGGCGTTCACCGAGAACTTCGTGATCCTCAACGACTTTCCGTTGTTCTGGGATGCCGAGATGCTCAAACACAACGCACACATTCCCCGCCTGCACCGGGACCTGCCGTCGCGGTTCGCCATCCTGCCACGGCGCGGCGGCCCCATCCGCTGGTTCGAAGCGGAAACCACCTACGTCCTGCACTTCACCAATGCCTTCGAAGACGGTGACGAAATCGTGCTCGACGGATTCTTCCAGGGCACCCCCGAACCCACCGACGCCGGCAGCGCCGACGGGATGGACATGCGCTGGCAGCGGTTCTTCCGGTACCTCTCCTTGGACGGCATGCAAACCCGGCTGCACCGCTGGCGGTTCAACCTGGTCACCGGGCAGACGCGCGAAGAGCAATTATCCGACAGCCTTACCGAATTCGGCATGATCAACCCCGGATACACGGGCCGCGACTACCGCTACACCTATGCCGCGACCGGCAAGCCGGGCTGGTTCCTGTTCGACGGGCTGGTCCGCCACGATCTGCACACCGGAGCCGAGCAGCGTTATGCCTTCGCCGACGGGGTGTACGGCAGTGAGACCGCGATGGCACCCCGCGTTGACGGCACGGCCGAGGATGACGGTTACCTGATCACCATCACCACCGACATGAACGAGGACGCGTCGTACTGTCTGGTGTTCGACGCCGCCCGCGTCAGCGACGGCCCGGTATGCAAACTGCAGCTGCCCGAACGTGTTTCCAGCGGTACGCATTCCACGTGGGCGCCGGGGGCGCAGCTCCGACGCTGGCGGGAATGACCGAACCCGGTCCGCAGCCCAACGCCGTTGCCACGATGCTCGGGCTGCTCGGTGACGAATGGACCCTGCTGATCGTCCAGCAGTCGCTGTTGGGTGCCCAGCGCTTCACCGACTTCGCCGCGGGTCTGCCGATCTCGAATGCGGTGTTGACCGCGCGGCTACGCAGCATGGCTGCCGACGGGCTGCTCGTCCGGGACGGGCGCCGGTATCTGCCGACCGCGCGAAGCCGGTCATTGTGGCCGGTGCTGGTATCGATCTGGGCGTGGGAACGCGCGTGGGTGCCCGAGCACGCCTTACCGATGCTGCGGCACGCGATATGCGGCGATGAGTGCACACCGATGCTCACCTGCAGCGGCTGCGGCTGCGCAACCACCGAGAAAAGCCTTGTCGCGCAGTGGGGTCCGAGTGGATCGTGGGCGCGGTCGATGCCGGCAGCCAGCACCCGGCGCCGGCATCGAAGCGACGGGGCGGGCCTGTTCCCGCAGACCATGACGATCCTCGGCAACCGGTGGTCGTTCGCGGTCATGGTCGCCGCATTCGTCGGCACCAGCAGGTTCACCGATTTCGCCGACCAGCTCGGCGCCCCGCCGGGTTCGCTGGCCGACCGACTACAGATCCTGGTGGCCAACGGGGTGCTCGACATCCACGACGGCCGCTACCGGCTCACCGAGAAGGGCCGGGCGGTACTGCCAATCCTGGTCACCGCGCTGGAGTGGGCGCAGCGCTGGTTCACCGGCCCGGAGGGCACAGCGGTCGAGCTGACGCACGACGGCTGCGGTGGCGCCTTCCATCCGGTGCTGGCCTGCGATCGGTGCGGGGAGGCGTTGCGGGTCAGCCAACTCGCGCGCGGCGCCCCAGAAATCTCTCCCCCGAGGGACTAGCACTCTGGGCACGTGAGTGCTAAAACGGAGGTGCACAGTGATTGGCTGCCCGCCAGGGTGGCGGGCTCTTAGCGACTGAGGAGGTGGATTGCTGTGCTGCGTTTCGATCCGTTCAACGACCTTGATGCCTTGACCCGGGGTCTACTCACCAGCCAGACCGGATCAACCCGCACGCCGAGGTTCATGCCCATGGACCTGTGCAAGATCGACGACCACTACGTGCTGACCGCCGATCTGCCAGGAGTCGACCCGGGCTCGGTGGATGTCAACGTGGACAACGGCACGCTGACCATCTCGGCGCACCGTACCGCCCGCTCGGAGGATGCCGTCCAGTGGTTCGCCAACGAGAGGTTCTTCGGCAACTACCGCAGGCAGCTGTCCCTGGGCGAAGGTATTGATACGTCCGCCATTTCGGCGACCTATGAGAACGGTGTGCTCACCGTGACAATCCCGTTGGCCGAGCGGGCCAAGCCGCGCAAGATCGACATCGCGCACGGCGGCGGCCAGAAGTCGATCGAGCCGACCACCGTCGAAGCCGGCTGAGCAACGATCGCCGGGGTGGCGGCAACGCCACCCCGGTTGCTCACCCGCGGTCCAGCCGGGACCGCAGGTTGTTGCGCACCGCAGGCCATTCGATATCCAGAATCGAATAGACGACGGTGTCGCGCCGCGAGCCGTCGGGCTGTAGTTGGTGACTGCGCAAGATGCCGTCCTGCTTGGCCCCCAGCCGCTCGATGGCAGCCCGGCTGGCGGAGTTGAAGAAGTGCGTGCGGAATTCCACTGCCACACAGTTCAACTCGTCGAATGCGTGGCCCAGCAACAACAGCTTGGCTTCGGTGTTCACCCCGGTGCGGCGCACCGATGCGCGGTACCAGGTGTGGCCGATCTCCAGGCGCCGGTTGGGCCCGTCGATGTGCAGATAGCTCGACGAGCCGACCACGGTGTGGTCCAGGCTGCGCACGACGAACGGGAACAGATCGCGATCGGATAATCTGGCGCGCACCCAGTCGGCGGCCGTCTCCCGCGACGGCGCGCTAGTGAACCACAGGCCACCGGGGTCGCCGTCGGCCGCGGCGTCGGCGATCTCGTCGACGTGGTCGATGGTCAGCGGTTCCAGCGTCACCCAGCGCGCTCCGGTGAGCACCACTGGCGTTACGAAGCTCATCCGGCGTCGCCCCACGCCACCACCATGGCCAGCACCGACAACACGGCCGCGGCGGCCACCGCGATGGCGGCCACGAACAGCCCGTACCCGGCGGCGATCGGGGCGTGCACGTACAACCGGAAATACCAGCCGATCAACGCCGCGATGACCAACGAAAGAGACAGCGCGGCAGCAGAAGCCAGCCGGGGCGACAGCCGCCGGGCCGCCATCGCGGCCGCCACGATCAACGTCGCGGCCAGCAGCACGATCAGCTGCCCGACGCCGAAACCGGGCGGCGGCAGATCGATACTGCCGGCTTTCCCGCCGATTGCGCTGGCCCGCCCACCGTGGGTGGTGAGCCACGGCAGCCATGCGCTGACCACCACGACCAAGGCACACAGAGCCACCAGCCAGCCGGGACGCAGACGTGCCATACAGCTCAGGTTATCGGGTCGGTGACCGTAGTCTGGGTTGCCATGACCGATCTGCCCGACTGGGCTCGTCAGCTGGACTTGGCCCCGCATCCCGAGGGCGGTTGGTACGCCGAGACCTGGCGCAGTTCGCTGACCATCCCGCAGTCGGCCCTGCCACCGGACTACACCGGGCCGCGCAACGCCGGGACGGCGATCCTGTTCCTGCTGATGCCGGGTCAGCAGTCGGCCTGGCACACGGTGCGCAGTGCCGAATTGTGGCTGTATCACCGCGGCAGCCCGCTGATCCTGGAGGTCGGGCCGACCCAGGACGGGGCGTCCGAGTTGCTCCTGGGCGCCGATATCGCCGCCGGCGAACAACCTCAGCTGATCGTCCCGCCGGGGTTCTGGCAGCGGGCCCGGTCCCGCGATGACGAGCCGACCTTGGTCAGCTGCGTGGTGGTGCCGGGCTTCGATTTCGCTGACTTCGCACTGGCGGCGCCCAGCATCTAACGTTTCCCCCACGGCCGAGCACATGGCCGAGCGAAGCGACGGAGGTGAGCCGGGGTGCAGGGGCACATCATCGTGTGCGGCGCCGATGCGCTGGCCGAGCGCATCGCCGGTGAGCTGCGTGGCGCCGGCGCGACCGTCGTGCCCGTGCAGGATCCGCGCACCTTGGACACCGCCGACGTGCCGTCGGCCACCGCGGTCGTCTGCGTCGGCGAGGACGACGCCGTCAACCTCGAAATCGCACTGCTGGCACGGCAACTCAGTCCGCGGGTACGGGTGGTGGCGCGGCTGGCCAACGGGGTGCTGCGGGAGGCCGTGGCGTACGGCAACGGACCCGGCGCCATCCTCGACGTCGCCGACCTGGCCGCCCCGTCGGTGGTCGAGGCCTGCTTGTCGCGCACCACGCACACCATCGCGGTCGCCGGCATCGACTTCGTCGTCTCCGGGACCGAGGTGCCACGCTCGGGAACCCTGCGCGAGATCTACGGTGATCTGGCCCCGGTCGCGGTGATCCACCGCGACGCCTCGGTGACCGCCTGCCCGGGCCGGGACGTCACGGTGCACGAAGGCGACTGGACCGCCATGATCGGCACCGCCGACGAACTGGCCGCCCAGGGTATCGCTGTGTCGAAACCGTTGGGAAACAACAAGGTGCGTCGGCCGTGGGGGCGGTTGACCGACGCCGTGCGGGTGCTCCGCGACGACATCAACCCGATGTTCTACCGCGCGCTGGCGGTGTCACTGACCCTGCTGGTCGGGTCGACGGTGCTGCTGCGCTACGCCTACCAGCGGCCGCCGGGGATGAGCTGGATCGACGCCCTGTACTTCAGCACCGAGACCATCGCCACCGTCGGCTACGGCGATTTCAGCTTCATGGAGCAGCCCGCATGGCTGCGCCTGTGGGGTATCGGGCTGATGTTCGCCGGTGTCACCACCACCGCGATCCTGGTGGCGTTCGTCGCCGACGTGCTGCTGTCGCGCCGCCTCGCCCAATCCGCGGGGCTGCGGCGGGCGCGGCACCTGCACAACCACGTCATCGTCGTGGGCCTGGGCTCCTTCGGCATCCGGGTGGTCGAGGACCTGGTCCAGGCCGGTTACGACGTCGCCGTCATCGAACGCGACGAGGACAACCGTTTCCTGGCCACCGCCCGCGCCCTCGACGTGCCGATCGTCTTCGGCGACGCCACCGTCCGCGAAACGCTGGAGTCGGCCCGGGTCGGGCACGCGCGCGCGGTGGCCGTGCTGACCGCCAACGACATGGTGAACATCGAAACCGGGATCGTGCTGCGCGAGCACGCCCCGGACACGACCGTGGTGCTGCGGGTGTACGACCGGGTGCTGGGCGCGGCGGTCGCGCAGCGGTTCGGGTTCGAGAATGTGCGGTCCACGGTGGAACTGGCGGCGCCGTGGTTCATCGGCGCCGCGCTCGGCCTGCAGGTGTTGGGCACCTTCTCGGCCGGACAGCATTCGTTCATGGTCGGCGGGGTCCGGGTGGAGACCGGTAGTGAACTGGACGGGGTGCGGATGGCCGACCTGTCCACCCACACCCGTGTCATCGCGATCACCCGGCCCGGTGTCGCGACCCGGCTGCATCCGCGTCGCGACACCCAGCTCAGTGCGGGCGACACCGCGTACCTGGTGGGCCCGTACCGGGAACTGCTGGCCACCTTGGGCAAGGGCCAGGCTAGGACAGCGACGACAGGTTGAAGCCCGCCCCGGTCGGGTCGGTGACCGCGGCCAGCCGGCCGTACGGGGTGTCCTCGGCCGCGCGCACCACGGCGCCGCCGTTGTCGACGATCAGCTGCTGGGTCTTGTCCACATCCTCGGCACCGAGGAAGAAGAACCAGTTCGACGGCTCGCCGGCCGCCATGAACGCGGTGCCGTCCATCACGCCGAGCAGCTGCTGCCCGTCGAATACGGCGGTGCTGTACCGGAATTCGTCGGTGTCCCCGGTGACCTCGGTCTGCCAGCCGAACACGTGCACGTAGAAGTCGAGCACCCTGGCGAAGTCCAGCGTCGTCAGCTGATGCCACACCGGCGCCCCGGCCACGCCGGTAACCTCGGTGCCCAGGTGACCGGTGGGCTGCCACAGACCCACCACCCCGCCACTGGGATCCGACACCATCGCCATCCGGCCCTTGGCCGGGATGTCCATGGCGCCGCCGCAGGTGTTCCCGCCGGCGGCGCTGACCTTGGCCAGGGTGGCGTCCACATCGGCGGTGTGCAGGTAGGTGTTCCAGCGATCCGGCACGCCCCACTGCGGATCATTGGACATCAGCCCTGCAACGGGCTTGCCGTCGACGAAGGCAGTGACATAGCCGCCGTATTCAGGACCGGAGCCTTCGAACGTCCAGCCGAAGACGGTGCCGTAGAAGCGTTGGGCAGCCTCGAGATCAGAGGTGGCCAGGTCGATCCAACAGGGTGCGCCGAGTGGAGTAGTCATGCCGGTGTTGACCGGCCGGGCGCGCGAAACTCATCGCGGGCGGGTTTGTGCGGTTTCATCCGCGACGCGCCGGGCGGGCCGGATGAGTTCGCACATTCACGGTGCATCCACGGCTGCGCAGTGCCGTCGCGACGCGCGGCAGGAATCGCCGATCCCGGAGCAGCCCGGCACTCACCCGGATGACGGTCCACCCGAGGTCTTCGAGCATGGCGGCGCGGTCGATGTCCCAGGTCCGCTGCCGGGCGTCGGTCCAGTGCTGCGCACCGTCGTATTCGACCGCGACGAAGTACTCAGGCCAGCCCATGTCCAGGCGTGCGACGGCGTAGCCGAACGCGTCGCGCACCTCGATCTGGGTATCGGGAACGGGAAAACCCGCTTGTACCAACATCAGTCGGGTTAGGGATTCGTAGGGCGACTCGGCGCCGCCGTCGACGAGCGGCAGCACCCTACGCAACTGTTTGCACCCGCGTGCCCCGGCGTAGCGCCGCGCCACCTCTTCGATGTCGACGACCTTGACGTTGGTCGCCGCCATCAACGCATCGACACGCTGCACCGCCTCGGCCACATCGCTCGCCCATCGGGCTAGATCGAAGGCCGTCCGGGCGGGCGTCGTCATCACCATGGGGCCGCAGGTCAACTCGTCGGCCTGAATGCGCTCGGTGTGCACCGTGATCGACGGTGGTGGTCGGCGGTTGCCGTGCAACAGCTGCGCGGGTTCGCCGGTCTCGACCCACTTGGCTCCCAGCATCGCCGAGGCCGACAACCCGGCGACGACGCCGTCGCGGCCGGACCACAGCCAGGCCGCGCGAGCACGCTGCGGAGCCGACAGTTCGATACCGCGCGGCACCCACACCCCGGGGTAGACGGCCTCGTAGAACCGGCGGAGTTCGCGGAAGGTCAGGGCGCCGGCGTCCAGCGCTTCGGCGGCTCGAAACGGCCAGTCGATCGCTTGCATGGCCCGACCATCGCAGCGACCTACGACGGATCTCGGCCTGCTCGCGTCAGTTATCCACAGGGCAGGTGCCGCGAATGTGCGGTGTCATCCGCTCGACGCGGCGCGTCGCGGATGAAACCGCACAAACGCGGGCCAGAGCTAGGAGAACAGCACCTTGAACTTCTGCAGCGACTCCTCGATGTCGGAGCGCAGGGAGGCGGCCACCACCATGCCGATCGGACCGAACAACGCCGGCCCGCCCAGGTGGATGTCCAGCTGTACCGTCGACCCGTCGGAGACCGGCTTCACCTTGGCGATCAGCTTGACCTTCACCCCGCCCTTGCCGTCCCCGTTGAGGGTCATCGACTCCGGCGGCCTGTAGTTCACGATCGTCCAGTTCACCCGGTTGGCCATGCCCTTGACCTCGACGATCGAGTCGATCCGGGTGCCCTTGTCCAAGGTGTCGGGCAGCGGCGAACGCCACACCCGGTGGATGCTCAGCCATTCCTTGAAGCGGGATAGATCCGACGCGGCTTCCCACGCGTTCTCCGGGGCCAGCGGGACGTCGATGGAGACCGATAGCTTGGCCATCTACGCCGAGGTGTTGGGGTCGATGTTGCGCGCCGCGTTCTTGGCCGCTTCCTGCGCCTTGTCCACGATGCCCTGGTACTTGTCGCCGGTCTTCTCGTCCACGATGTCGCCGACCTTGTCGATCGCGGCGTCCACCTTGTCGGCGTTCTCGGCGATCAGGTTCTTCGCCTTGTCCAGAAAACTCATGGGCTCACCTTATCGCCACAGTTTGCGGGGCTCACCGGACAGTCGGCCCTGAATCCACCACAACACCTCGACCACCGTGGCCGCGACCACACCGATACCCAACGCCATCGACGTCAGCGCGGCATTGCTGGGATCGAGCATGAACTTCTCCTGGGCCAGCGGCAGCGCGAAGATGATCACGTACGCCAGCGCGGACACCGCCACCAGGGCCACCCGCCACCACTGATAGGGGCGGGCCACCACGGCCAGCACCCACACCGCACCCACCAGCAGGGTGATCAGCGCGGCAGTGGAGGCTTGGGTCTGCTCGACGGGCGTGGCGTTGCGGCCCTGATAGGCCAGCAGGTAGCAGACGAAGGTGGCCACCCCGACGACGACGCCGTTGGGCAGCGCCGAGGTCATCACCCGGCGGACGAACCCGGAATGGGCCCGCTCGTTGTTGGGCGCCAGCGACAGGATGAACGCCGGGATGCCGATGGTGAACCAGGCGGCGATGGTGACGTGGATCGGCTGGAACGGGTACAGCAGCGGATCGGAGCCGAAGATCTTGGCCGACAGGCCGCCCAGCCCCACCAACGCCGCCAGCAGTACCGAGTACACCGTCTTGGTCAGGAACAGGTTGGAGACCCGTTCGATATTGCCGATCACCCGCCTGCCCTCGCCGACGACATAGGGCAGGGTGGCGAACTTGTTGTCCAGCAATACGATCTGCGCCACCGCGCGGGAGGCCGAACTGCCCGATCCCATGGCCACGCCGATATCGGCATCCTTGAGTGCGAGTACGTCGTTGACGCCGTCGCCGGTCATCGCGACCGTGTGCCCACGGGATTGCAACGCGTGCACCATGGCGCGTTTCTGGTCGGGGCGGACCCGGCCGAAGGTGGTGTATTCGTCCAGGGCGTCGGCCAGTTGCTCCGGTTCCTGGGGCAGCCGGCGGGCATCGAGGGTCTCGCCGTGCAGGCCCAGCGTGCCGGCCACCGCGCCGACCGACACCGCGTTGTCGCCGGAGATCACCTTCACCGAGACTTTCTGTGAGGCAAAGTAATCCAGCGTGTCACGGGCGTCGGGCCGGACCCGCTGTTCCAGCACGACCAACGCGACGGGGGTGACGGCGCCGGGGGCATCTGCCGCGTCGACGGAGCGGTCCGAGGAGCCGAGCAGCAGTACCCGCAGGCCTTGGGCCCCGATCCGTTCGGCCTCTTCGGCTTCGGCGGACGCCGGGTCGAGCAGCACATCGGGGGCCCCGATGACCCAGTTGCCGTGTTCGCCGTAGGAGGCCCCGCTCCATTTGGTGGCGGATTTGAACGGCGCCGACGCGGTCTGGGTCCAGCCGGGCGGCATCTTGTAGGCCTCGGCGATGGCGGCCATGCTGGCGTTGGGGCGGGCGTCGTCGGAGGCCAACTGGGCCAGCACCGTGGCCACATCCTCTGTGCCAATCCCTCGGTCGCTGCGCTCTTGCCCGCCGGCGTTCAAAGACTTGAGATCGCTGACCCGCATCCCGTTCTCGGTCAGCGTGCCGGTCTTGTCGGCGCACACGACGTCCACCCGGGCCAGGCCCTCGATGGCAGGCAGCTCCTGCACCAGGCACTGCCGGCGGCCGAGTCGCACCACGCCGACGGCGAATGCGATCGACGTCATCAGCACCAGCCCCTCCGGGACCATCGGCACCAACGCCCCGACCATGCGCAGCACCGATTCTCGCCAACCGACACCGGTGGTGAACAGCTGGGTGTAGATAATCAGCGCGCCGGCCGGCCACAGCAGGTAGGTGATGAACTGCAGGATCTTGTTGATCCCGCTGCGCAATTCGGATTTGACCAGGGTGAACTTGCTGGCCTCTTCGGCCAGTTTGGCCGCATAGGCTTCCCGCCCCACCTTGGTGGCCCGGTATGCCCCGCTGCCGGCCACCACGAAACTGCCCGACATGACGTGATCGCCGCGATCTTTGTGGATCGGGTCGGCCTCGCCGGTGAGCAGTGATTCGTCCACCTCGAGGTTGGTCCCCTCCAGAACCTCGCCGTCGACGATGATCTGGTCCCCGGGCCCGAGTTCGATGATGTCGTCGAGGACGACCTCGTTGGGGGCGAGTTCCTTGGTCCCGGATTGCCTGCGCACCAACGGTTTCGTCTGCCCGACGATGGCCAGTCGATCCAGGGTCTGCTTGGCGCGCAGTTCCTGGATGATGCCGATGGCCGAGTTCGCGACGATCAGCAGGCCGAACAGCCCGTTGATCACCGAGCCGGTGGCCAGCACGATGGCGAACAGCACGCCGAGGATGGCGTTGATGCGGGTGAATACGTTGGCCCGCACGATCTCCGACACGCTGCGCGCGGCGCGGCTGGGCACGTCGTTGGTGTGCCCGTCGGCGACTCGCTGGGCGACCTCGGCATCGGAGAGGCCGCTGATGACTGTCGTCATTTGGTGAATACCGCCTCGTCGTAGTACTCCAGCGTGAGCTTCGGCCCGTCGAAGGTGGCCTTGGAAATGCTGCCGGGCGGGGAATTCTCGGTGATCATCGCGAAGGTGAACGTGTTGCCGTCCCAGTGCCTCAGGTCGACGCTATCCCCGCGCGGCCCCAGTGTCAGGGTGAGCCGGCCGTCGCGCTCCGCCACGACGGCCGGGCCCCAGTAGTCGTTGCGGTAGCTGCCGACGTACCGCGACAAGGGCTGGGCGGGGGCCGGATGTGCAGGCGGCTGCTTGCCCACCAGTGACCCGACCGGGTCGGACAGCCCCGTGAGGGCCTGGTGGTACAACCCGTACCAGTCCTCCCGCACGTCACCGAACTGGACCAGGTCGGCGAATTCGGCGGTGAGCGCCTCGGCGACACCCGACGGGGTGGCGTTGGTCAGGGCGACGATCCCCACATCCGCCGACGGCAGCAGCAGGATGTTCGACCCCGCACCGAGCTCGAATGCACCGGAATGGCTGAGTTCCACCCGCGCGCCCGAGGTCGTCCCGACGTTGAACCCGAAACCGTAAGAGCCCGTACGCATCGCGGGTTCTGCGGGCGGATTGGACACCACCTGCGGGCTGAGGGCGGGCAGCAGCGCCTTCGGGTCGACGATCGACCGGCCACCGTAACTACCGTTCGCCAGCACCATGGCCAGCCAGTGCGTCATATCGTTGACCGTCGAGCTGGCGCCACCGGCCGGGGCCTGTTGATCGGCATCGCGGACGAACTCCGGTCGATACCCGCCGTCGACCCGGATATGCCCGACGGCGCGGTCTTTGCGGGCTTGGTAATCGGCGAACCGGAAACTGGTGGAGGTCATGCCGAGCGGGCCGAACAACGTGTCCTGCCCCAGTTGATCCCACGGCCGTCCCGCCGCCGCGGCCACCGCCTCGGCCCCGGCTGTCAGACCGAAGTTGGTGTAGGCGTAGGAGATCCGGAACGGGTCCAGTGGAAGTTGGCGCAGCTTCTCCAGCACCGCTCGGCGGTCGTAGCCCAGATCCTCGAGCAGGTCGCCGGCGTGGTCGGGCAACCCGGAGCGGTGCGAGAACAGGTCGCCGACGGTCACCATGCGGGTCACCGCGGGATCCGACAACGCGAACCACGGCAGCTGCTCGACGACGGGGGTGTCCCAGCCGATGGTGCGCTCGCCCACCTGACCGGCCACCACGGTCGCGCTCAGCGGTTTGGACACCGAGGCCAACTGGAAGACGGTGTCCGGCCCCACCTTGTTGGCCGCATCGTCACCGCCACGATTGTCTTTCACACCGAAGCCCTTGGCGTACACGGTTTTTCCGCCGTGCACAACTGCGACCGCGAGACCGGGGATACCCGACGTGCGCATCAGCTCCTCGGCGATGCCGTCCAGTCGGCCGACGGCGTTCTCGACGGCATTGTCGGGCAAGGGCATTGCCGGCACCAGCGGCGGCGGCAGCCCGGGCGGCGCCGGTTTCGGGGTATCAGCGGGACGCGGTGCCGCGCAGCCGGCCAACACCGCGACCAGCGCGACGCCCAGCAGTATCCGTCTCACAGGCAAGCACGCTAGCCGCTCAACGCCCGCCACCACGTGTCTATCGGCCGCCCCGTCGCGGCGGCGTCCACCCGCTGCCCCGGTTTCGGCGCCGCCACCGTCACCCCTTCGGCCGACGCGGCGGTCAGCAGCCGCTCGACGGGCTCGGACCACGGATGCGGCGCCAGCCGGAAGGTGGCCCAGTGGATGGGCACGAAAAGGCCGGTGTCGGTGACGTCGCGGTGCGCGCGGACGGCATCTTCGGGGTTCATGTGGATATCGGGCCAGCCGGGGTGGTAGGCGCCGATCGGCATCAGTGTCAGGTCGAACGGGCCGTAGTCGCTGCCGATCGCGGCGAAGCCGTTGGTGTAGCCGGTGTCCCCGCCGAAGAAGGCCCGGTGCCGCGGCCCGATCACCGCCCACGACGACCACAGCGTGCTATTGCGGGTCAGGAACCGGCCCGAGAAGTGCCGGGCCGGGGTGCACACCAGCGTCAGGTCACCCACCGTGGCACTTTCATCCCAGTCCAGCTCGACGATCCGCTCCGGCGGGATCCCCCAGATGCGCAGGTGCGCGCCGATCCCCAGAGGGACGTAGAACTTGGCCCGCTGCGACCGGGCCAGGCCCTTGATGGTGTCGATGTCCAGATGGTCGTAGTGGTCGTGGCTGATGATCACCGCGTCGATGGCCGGCAGCGCGTCCAGCTCCGCAGGCACGGGGTGCAGCCGCTGCGGCCCGACCGCGCGCGACGGCGAGCAGCGCTCACTCCACACCGGATCGGCCAGCACCCGGTAACCGTCGACCTCGATGACCACCGAGGAGTGGCCGTACCAGGTGGCCGCCAGGTCGGTGGCCGGGGCGGTCGAGGTGGGCCGGATCAGCGGGATCTCGCCGGCCGGGCGCTGGCGTTGCCCCCCGGACAGCAGGTCCCGGACGAGCACCCACTGTTCCTGGCGCGTCAACTGCACCTCGGAGGCCGGTTCGCGGTTGACGAACGTGCCGCCACGGTAGTTCGGGGACGCCTTCGCCGCGGAACCGATATCAGCGGCGCCCAGCGACTCGGGTGCCCCGCGCAGCGCGCGCAGCACCCATCCGCCGGCGACCAGCGCTGCGGTGCCGCCGACCACCCGGGCCGCTTCGGTGATCATCACGCACCCAGGAAGTTGGGCGGTCGCTTCTCGAAGCGGGCGACCTGGGCTTCGATCACGTCGGGGCTGGCCCAGGCCCTGTTGAACATCCGGGTGTGGTCACCGCGCACGTTGTCGTAGGCGCCGTCGTCGTTGAGCACCCGCTTGGAGTGGGCGATGGACAGCGGGGCGTAGCCGGCGATCTCGGCCGCCCATTCCTGCGCGTCGGCCAGGGTGCCGGTCCGGTTGACCATCCCGGTCATCAGGGCGGTCTCCAGATCGAGGCGCTCGGCGGCGATCAGCATGCCACGGGCCCGGCCGTGCCCGACCAGCGAGACGAGCCGGCGGATGCTCCAGTTATCCAGCGCCAAACCATATTTGGCGATCGGGAATTGGAAGTAGGCACCGGGAGCGGCCACCCGCAGATCGCAGATCATCGCGAGGATGACGCCGGCGCCGATCGCCGGGCCGTTGAGTGCGGCGATGATCGGCACCGGGCTGGCGTCGATCGCGAGGTTCAGCGCCAGCGCCTTGTCGGGCAGGTCCTTGGCCACTCCCTCGGCGTCGGACAGGTCGGCCCCGGCGCTGAAGACAGTGCCCTGCCCGGTGAGCACGATGGCCCGGACATCCAGCGCGCCGGCTTTCTCGATCTCTTCGCGCAGCGCGTCGACGAGTGCGCCGTTGAGGGCGTTGCGCCGCTCGGCGCGCTGCATTTCCAGGGTCAGGACCTTGCCGTCCCGCGTCACACCGATCATGGTCGCCAGCCTATATAGGTTCGGCCGGGAGCTCTTCGGGGCCGGGTTTGTGCGCTGTCATCCGCCCTGATCGGCGGGTCGGGGATGAAACCGCACGGCCGCGGCCCATTACCCTCATCCTGTGAGCCGCAGCCCCGCCCTCGCAGTCCGTGATGCCGTCCTCGACCGGGGATCGTTCCGCAGCTGGGACGCCCCACCGCTGCAGGTGCCCACCTCGCCGGCCTACCGCCAGGAACTCGACGACGCCCGCACCAAGTCCGGGCTGGACGAGTCGGTGATCACCGGCGAGGGCACCGTGCGGGGCCGCCGGGTGGCCGTGCTGGCCTGCGAGTTCGACTTCCTGGCCGGGTCCATCGGGGTGGCCGCCGCCGAGCGCATCACCGCGGCGATCCAACGGGCCACCGCCGAGCGGCTGCCGCTGCTGGCCTCCCCCAGCTCCGGCGGCACCCGGATGCAGGAGGGCACGGTGGCCTTCCTGCAGATGGTGAAGATCGCCGCGGCCGTCGAACTGCACAAGCGCGCGCATCTGCCGTACATCGTCTATCTGCGCCACCCCACCACCGGCGGCGTCTTCGCGTCCTGGGGTTCGCTCGGGCATGTCACCGCCGCCGAGCCGGGCGCCCTGATCGGATTCCTGGGCCCCCGGGTGTACGAGCATCTCTACGGTGAGCCGTTCCCCGAGGGCGTGCAGACCGCGGAGAACCTGTTCCGACACGGCGTGATCGACGGGGTGGTCCCGGTGCAGGCCCTGCGCGCGGTGCTCGACCGGACGCTGTCGGTGCTGTGCGATCCGCCCGGGCCGGCCCCCGAGGCGCCCGAATTGCAGCCGATCCCCGATATCCCGGCATGGGAGTCGGTGACGGCATCGCGGCGCCCCGACCGCCCCAACGCCGAGTTCGTGCTGCGGCACGGCAGCACCAACCCGGTCCCGCTGTCGGGCACCGGGAGTGAGTCCGGGCAGATGCTGCTGGCACTGACCCGGTTCGGCGGCCAGCCGGCCGTGGTCCTCGGTCAGCAGCGGATGGGGACGCTGGGTCCGGCTGCGCTGCGGGAGGCCCGTCGCGGGATGGCGCTGGCGGTGGGGCTGCGGCTGCCGTTGGTCTCGATCATCGACACCAGCGGCCCGGCACTGTCGGCAGAGGCCGAACAGGGCGGGCTGGCCGGTGAGATCGCCCGCTGCCTGGCCGAATTGGTGACGCTGGACACCCCGACGGTGTCGGTGCTGCTGGGTCAGGGCAGCGGTGGCCCGGCGCTGGCCATGGTGCCCGCCGACCGGGTGCTGGCCGCCCAGCACGGCTGGCTGGCGCCGTTGCCGCCGGAAGGGGCCAGCGCCATCGTCTTCCGCGACACCAGCCATGCCCCGGAACTATCTGCGGCACAAGGTATTCGATCGGCCGACCTGCTACGCAACGGGATCGTGGACGTCATCGTCGACGAACGCAACGACGCGGCCGACGAGCCGCTGGCCTTCACCGCCAGGTTGTCGGCGACGATCGCCGGCGAACTGCACCGGTTGCGCACCATGCCCGAGGCCGAACGGCTCGGCCTGCGACTGCACCGCTATCGGCAGATCGGGCTCACACCTCGATAGGCGGTTTCAGCCGCTCCATCGTGTACTGCCGGTCTCTTCGGGCCGCAAACGAGCTGGCCGCCAGCGACGCCACCAGCACCCCGGACAGCACCGCGATCGCGATCCACAACCGTGAGTCGATCCCGCCTGCGATGAGCTGACGCAGGCCGTTGACGGCGTAGGTCATCGGGTCGACGGGGTGCAGTATCTGGAACGGTTTGGCCGTCGTCTCCACCGGATAGATGCCGCCGGCCGAAACCAGTTGCAGCATCAGGAAAGCCAGCGTGACCACCCGCCCGACCGACACGCCGAACAACGCGTTGAAGGCCTGGATCAGCGCCAGGAAGGTGGCCACGATCAGCAGCAGGAAACCCACCGTCGCGATCGGGTAGCGGGCGTTCAATCCGACGCCGAAGTGCACCACCAGGTACATCACCGCCACCTGGCACACCGTGATGAGCAGGGCCGGCCAGTACGACGCCAGCACCACCCGCAACGCACCCAGGCCGTTGACGATGGGCCGGGACTGCATGGGCTTGAGCAGCATCCAGATGATCAATGCACCGATGAACAGCGCCAGCGGCAAGAAGAACGGCGCGAATCCGGTGCCGAAAGTCGCCGCGGCGTTGTGGGTCTCGATGTTCAGCGTCACCGGCGCGGCCAGGGTCTTGGCCACCTGGGTGCGCTGCTCGGGCGTCCAGGACGGTACCTGGGTGGACCCTTCTTTCAGTTTGGTCGCCAGCTCCTGGCTGCCGTCCCGCAGCTTGCTGGTGCCGGCGGCCAGCTGCGTTGCCCCGGTGGACAATTGGTTGCCACCGTTGGCCAGCTGCACCAGCCCGGTGTTCAGTTTGCGGGCCCCGTTGTCCAGTTGGTGTACCCCGTCGCGCAGTTTCACCACATCGGCGCGCAACCCGCCGTTGAGCGCCCGGGTGAGGAAGACCCGCAGTTTGCTGTTCGGGTCGCCCAGCTCGTTCTCCAGTCGGGTTGCGCTGTCACGCAACTTGTTCAGACCGTCGTCGGTGCTGGGATCGATACCCTTGGCCCGCAGCAGCCGCTGCGCGCCGGCCAGCACGTCACCGGCATCGCGCACGGTCGGGTCGGGATTGGCCTGCAGCATGCCGACGGTCTGGTCGACGATCGCCGCGGCCTGGGCCTGGTCGATGTTCAGCGCGGCGATGCGGTCGGTGGTCGAGCGCACCGCCCCCGACAGCCGGGATGCCAGGAAGCCGACCTCGTCGGGATCCAGCTTCAGATCGTCGACCCGGTCCAGCATGGTGATCAGCGGACCGGTGGCGGTGTCGACCGAACTGGCCAGTTGCCGGGTACCCGCGGCCAGCTGCGCCGAGCCGTCCCGGGCGGTCACCAACCCCGCGGTCAGCGCGCCGGCACCGTCGGCCAGTTTGTGCGCACCGTCGTCGGCGGCCGCGGTACCGGTGGCCAGCTGGCCGGCCCCGTCGGCCGCCTTGACCAGCCCGGCGCCGGCGTCGGTCAACCCGGTGAGCACCGTGCCCAGGGTGCGCTGCCCGATGCTCGCGTTCACCTGGTTGATCACCTCACGGGCGGCGTTCTGCCCGATGATCGAGCCAAGGTAATTGTTCGCGTCGTTGAACGTGAATCGGATCTGGGCCTGCTCGGGCGAACCACCCGACGGGGAGGCGATATCGGCGCTGAAGTCCTGGGGCAGCGTCACCGAGAAGTAGTACTTGCCACTGGACACCCCGGCGGCGGCCTCGGCGGCCGACACCCGATGCAGCTGCAGCTGTCCCGAATCGACCAGGGCGTCGGCCACTTCCGCGCCGGCGCGGACCGGTTTACCGTCCACCACGGCGCCGGTGTCCTCGTTGACCAATGCCACCGGAATCTTGTTCACCTCGTTGAACGGATTCCAGAAGGCCCACAGGTACATCGCCCCGTACAGCAGCGGCATCAGGATGACGGTCACCAGCGCAATGCGCGGCAACGCGCCGCGCGAGAACCGCTTCAGGTCGGTGCCAAGAGACATTCCGGCAAGCACGGCTTACTCACTCCCCACATTGAGTTGGGCGCGGACGCGTTCGTCGGCGACGCCGTTGACGGTTGCGGTGACGACGGTTTGGTTCTCCCCCAGCGCGATGAGCCGCTGCAGCACGATGTCGCGGTTCCCGTCGTCGGTGATGTGATCGAGGTTGCCGACCACCAGCAGCGGCGGCGTCCCGGTATTGGCCAAGGCGATCCGCATCAGGGTCTGCTCGAGTTCGGACAGCTCGTCGAAATAGGCGGTCAGCTCGGGCAGCGGCACATCACCGAACACCGGGGCACACAACCGCGCCAGGTCGTCGGGCCCGGCCTGGCCGATGAAGCGATACCAGGACGCGTCCCAGCGCATCTGCTCGGTGACCAGGTCACGTACCGTCACCGACTCGGCAACCCGGTCCAGTTCGTCGATGCATGCCAGCGCCGATACCGCGAAGATCTCGCTGGCCGTGCTGTGCCCGAACACCGTGACCTGCCCTTGCACGGGTTTCATCCGGCCGGCCAGCGTCATCAACAGCGCGGTGCGGCCGGTGCCGGTCGGATAGACCAGCACGCTGACCCCGCCGGCCTCGACGTCCAGGTCGATCGGGCCGTAGACCGGGCCCCAAGGCCCTCGCATCGTGATACCGCGGGCGGTGACTGCCGAAGCTGCTTCTGCCACTGAGCCATCTCAACACACCCGCGGCCGACGGCGCCGTTTTCCACGTCAGGGTTGCTGATGCGCGCGATTCATGACCCTGGCGCAGAAAACGGTGGCACCCCGCGTCGCGCGAACGCTTCGCGCACTCGACGCACGATGAATCGTCGGCCGTGTTCGGCCACGACGTGCACGTTGATCCAGCCCTGCGCCGCGATCAACTCGTTGCGGCCGATGTCTTGGACCCACTGTCGCCTGTCGGTGTGGTGTTGTCGGCCGTCGTACTCCAGTCCGATCCTGGGTTCCTCCCAACCCATATCGAGATAGGCGGTGTTGAAGCCGTCGCTCACCGCTATCTGGGTGACCGGCCGCGGGAAGCCCTCGTCGACGAGTAGCAGGCGCAGCGCGGTTTCCCTCGGCGACTGGGCTCCGGCGTCCATCAGGGCCAATGCCGTTCGAGCTTGCCGAATTCCACGCAATCCCGGATAACGAGCCGCCAGCCCGAGGACGTGCGCGGCGTCCATGCGCGTCGCGCGCGCCAAGGCGTCCAGATGTTGCACCGCCTCGTCGCGAGGCAGAAAACGCGCGAGGTCCAGGGCGGTGCGAGCAGGGGTGGTCACCCGCAGATCACCCATGGTGCAGATCTCGCCCGGAGCAAGGCGTTCCTCGCGCACGATGATTCCCGGTCGAGGCCGGCGATGCTCGGTGATCAGTTCGATGGGCGTTGTCGGGTCCACCCAGTGCGCGCCATGCAGCGCGGCGGCAGCACGACCCGCGATCACCGCGCGGCGATCACTCCACAACCAGGCGGCAACGGTGTTCGTGAACAGATCCGGCGGAGCGCCCTTGCGGAGATAGACCCGGGGGTGGGCAGTCGTGTACCGCCAGCGCAGCTGACTGCGGGTGAGTCGACCGGCGGCCAGCGCTTCTGGCCCCAGCACAGCATCGTCCATGGCTGGATGGTCGCGCGGGTTGACGACGGCACGCCGCGTCGCCCACGTGCCCACTGGCGATCTGTGGATGAACCGGCAATTGTGGATGGCGCCGTACTAACCGCCGTGCAGATAGCCACCGAACATGCTCAGCAGAGTCATGCTGCGCCACCAGATCAACACCGCGAACAGTGCCAGCAACCCGACAGCCAGCGAGGTCTGGATCAGATTCCGTTGGGCGCGTGGCGCATACACCAGCCCGGCTGACACCACGCCGCCGGTCAGCAGGCCGCCGAGGTGGCCCTGCCAGCTGATGGCACCCGATCCCATCAGCGGGCCGACGAAGGTGAACGCCAGGTTCAAGACGATCAACCCGACCACCCATTTGACGTCCAGGCGCAGTTTGCGCGCCACCACGAACGTCGCCCCGAACAATCCGAACACCGCCCCCGACGCGCCCGCGGTGGCGGTGTTCAACGGTGCGATCAGGAATACCAGCACCGAACCGCCCAGCGCGGACAGCCCGTACAGCGTCGCGTACCGGGCCTGGCCGAGCAGCCGTTCCAGCGGCGGGCCGATGACGTACAGCGCCCACATGTTGAACAGGATGTGCGCGAGGCCATAGTGCAGGAAGGCCGACGTGACCAGGCGGTAGTACTCGCCGCTGGCAACGGCCGGCGGCCACAGCGTCAGGCGGCTCTCGATATCGGGGGCGGCCACCTGCAGGACGAACATCAGCACGTTGATCGCGATCAACGTGTACGTGACGTACGGGGTGTCCCCGGCCGGCCGGCCACCGAAACGACCCTCGGCCTGCCGCACGGTGGCCGCGCCCGCGTTCACGCACTCCACACACTGGTGCCCCACCGCCGCGTCCCGCATGCAGTCCGGGCAGATGTAGCGCCCGCAGCGCGTGCATTGGATATAGGACGGCCGGTTCGGGTGCCGGTAGCAGACCGGCGCCTGCGGCGGCACCTGCTGCGGGGGGACGGTCATGCCTACATGATGGCCGATGCGTGCCGTCGCCTGGTGAGCGCGTAGAGCACCGCGGTGGCGATCACCGCCTCGGTCAGCGACACCGCGGTGGCCAGCCCCATCAACGCCGGCATCGGCTCGGCCGGTCCCACGATCGGTGTGCCGTGGTGGTGGGCGGGCATGGACCAGTGCACGGCGATCATCGCCAGGTTCATCACCGCCACCACCAGCCAGGTCCGCGGCCCGCATCCACGCCACAGTTCATAGGCGCAGAACAGGCACGCGGTGGCCATCGCGATGATGAGCACCGCCGGCACCAGGCCGGCGGCGTGACCGATCATCGTGGCGTGCAGGGCCGCCGAGCCGGCGGCAACCGCCGCACACAGCCGCCGTCCGAAGACGGCTGAGGCGACGGCCCGGCGAGACATCTGTCAACTCTCGCAGCAATGCGACGTCGGCGCAGCGGGAACGTTCAGCGCGGGGTTGCGATGTTCCGCCCAATTGATCAAACGGGCGCAAAAGTGCGAGTGGACCCGGCCAATTCGTCGAACTCGGCGCGGGTCAGCGCTCCAGGTCGGCGATGTCCAGACGCTTGATCGGCCCGACGATCACCAGATAACACACGATGGACAGCACCGCGCTGAGTCCGACGTAGACCAGGGCCAGCTCGAACGACCCCTGCGTCTTGACCAGATAACCGATCACGATGGGTGTGGTGATGGCGGCCAGGCTGCCGAAGGTGTTGAACACCCCACCGGACAGACCGGCGATCTCCTTGGGCGTCGTGTCGGCAACGATGACCCACCCCTGGGCGCCGAAAGCCTTGCCGAAGAACGACACCGCCATGAGTAACACGACGAGCCAGGACGCGTCGACGTAGTTGCAGGCGATGATCGACGTCGCCATCAGCAGCCCGACCACGATCGGCAGCTTGCGCGCCTTGGTCTGCGACCAGCCGTGCCGCATCAGGCCGTCGGAGAGCACCCCACCCAAGATGCCGCCGATGAAGCCACAGACGGCAGGCAGCGCGGCGACGAAGCCGGCCTTGAGGATCGACATGTGCCGCTCCTGCACCAGATACACCGGGAACCAGGTCAGGAAGAACCAGGTGATGGTGTTGAGGAAGTACTGACCGAAGTAGACGCCGAGCATCATCCGGTTCTTGAGCAACGCCTTGACATAGTGAAGTTGGTTGGCGCCCTTGGCTTGTGCCGGCGCGGCGGCGCCGGCGTCCATGTCGACCAGGGCGCCGCCGTCGCGGATGTAGTCCAACTCGGCCTGGCTGACGCGGGGGTGGTTGCGGGGGGCATAGATGACCACCATCCACAGCAGGCCGAACACCACACCGATACCGCCGACGATGGTGAAGACGTGCTGCCATCCGGCCGCGACCACCAGCCAGCCCATCAGCGGGGAGAAGGCCGCCGCGGCGAAGTACTGCGCGGACTGGAAGATCGCCACCGACGTGGCGCGCTCTTTGGCCGGGAACCAGGCGGCGACGATGCGCGAATTACCCGGGAACGACGGTCCTTCGGCGAGACCGACCAGCAATCGCAGGATGAAGAGCAGGCCGACGGCGGTCCCCATCGAGAAGTTCCCGACGAATCCCTGACAGACCGTGAAGACGGACCACGACAGGATCGCGCCGCAGTAGACCTTCTTGGAGCCGTAGCGATCCAGCAGCCACCCGGCCGGGATCTGGGCGACCAGATACGACCAGCCGAACGCGGAGAAGATGTAGCCCAGCGTCACCGCGTCGATGCCCAGGGCGTCCTGGATGGCGTCGCCGGCCATCGAGATGGTGGAGCGATCGGCGTAGTTGATGACGGTGACCGCGAACAGCATCGCCAGGATGACGTAGCGCACGCGACCGGCTTTCGGCGCCGGGACATGGGCTGGGCTGCCGACCGGCACTGCGGCGGTGGGGTGCATCAGGACTCCTCGGGTGTCTCAGGTCACAACGGTGACCCTCGCCGACTCTAAACACCCGGATACATGCCCGTCCAAGCCCGATTCGGTATGCAGCGATGCGCTTTCGGCATCAAAAACGCGATGCGCGGACTGCATCAATAATTCCACAATCGGTGTTGGACTGGATCGAAGCGGAGTCCCTACCGTGGAGTGCATGACCACCACCGCCCCCATCAGCAGTGCCCTCAGCGCGCCCGACGCGGCGATCAAAGCGCTGGCAGCGGGCGCGGCCACCCAGGACCGCATCGACCGGGTGACACTGTCGTCGGTCACCCTGCCGCTCAAGACACCGATCAGCGACGCCAAGGTGCTGACCGGGCGGCAGAAACCGATGACCGAGGTCGCCTTCCTGTTCGCCGAGATCCACACCGCCGACGGTCACTCCGGGATCGGGTTCAGCTACTCCAAGCGTGCCGGTGGGCCCGCGCAGTTCGCCCACGCCCAAGAGGTCGCCCCGGTCCTGATCGGTGAGGACCCCAATGACATCGCCAAGATCTGGACCAAGCTGGTGTGGGCCGGCGCGTCCGTCGGCCGCAGCGGCGTGGCCACCCAGGCCATCGCGGCGTTCGACATCGCGCTGTGGGATCTCAAGGCCAAGCGCGCCAACCTGCCGATCGCCAAGCTGATCGGCAGCCACCGCGATTCGGTGCCGACCTACAACACCTCGGGCGGGTTCCTGCACACCCCGATCGAACAAGTGCTGGAAAATGCGGCGGCGGCGCTGGCAACCGGCATCGGCGGCATCAAAATCAAGGTGGGACAGCCGGATTGGCGCACCGATATCGCCCGGCTGGAAAAGGTGCGCGAACACCTGGGCGACGACGTGCCGCTGATGGTCGACGCCAACCAGCAATGGGACCGGCCCACCGCCATGCGGATGGGCCGCATCCTGGAGAAGTTCAATCTGGTGTGGATCGAAGAACCGCTGGATGCCTACGACGCCGAGGGGCACGCCCACCTGGCCCGCGCCTTGGACACCTCGATCGCCACCGGCGAGATGCTGGCCAGTGTCGGCGAGCACCAGCGCCTGATCGACGCCGACTCGGTGGACATCATCCAGCCCGATGCCCCGCGCATCGGCGGTATCACCCAGTTCCTCAAGCTGGCCACGCTGGCCGAGCAGAAATTCCTGCAACTGGCACCGCATTTCGCGATGGAGATCCACCTACACCTGGCGGCCACCTACCCACACGGCGTGTGGGTGGAGCACTTCGACTGGCTGGACCCGCTGTTCAACGAGCAGTTGGAGATCAGCGACGGCCGCATGCACCTCTCGGATCGCCCCGGGCTGGGCTTCACCCTCAGCGAGCAGGCGCGCGCCTGGACCGTCGGCACCGCCGACTTCACGTGATCTCGGCGCGCGTACCCGCGGTGAGCACGGGTACACGCGCCGAAGTCACAGCCCGAGGATCCGCACGCTCTCCTCGCGCATCTGCACCTTGCGGATCTTGCCGGTGACGGTCATCGGGAACTCGTCGACCAGGTGCACGTACCGCGGGATCTTGTAGTGCGCCAGCCTGCCTTCGGCGAAGGAACGAATCGCGTTGACGTCCAACGGTTTCGCGCCGGGCTTCATCTTGATCCAGGCACAGATCTCTTCGCCGTACTTGGCGTCGGGGACACCGATCACCTGGGCGTCCTCGATATCGGGATGGGTGTAGAGGAACTCCTCGATCTCGCGCGGGTAGACGTTCTCGCCGCCGCGGATCACCATGTCCTTGATCCGGCCGACGACGGTGCAGTACCCGTCCGCGCGCATGATGGCCAGATCACCGGTGTGCATCCATCCGTCGGGATCGATTGCCTCATGGGTCTTTTCGTGGTCGTCCCAGTACCCCAGCATCACCGAATACCCGCGGGTGCAGAACTCCCCCGGTTGTCCGCGTTCGACGATGTCACCGGTCGCCGGGTCGACGATCTTCACCTCGACGTGCGGGTGGGCGCGGCCGATCGTGGCGGTGCGCCGGTCCAAGTCGTCGTCGTGCAGCGTCTGGCACGACACCGGGGAGGTCTCGGTCATCCCGTAGCAGATGGCCACCTCGGCCATGTTCATCTCGTTGATGCAGCGCTTCATCACCTCGATGGGGCAGATTGAGCCGGCCATGATGCCGGTCCGCAACGTGGAGAGGTCGGTCTGCGGGAACGACGGGTGGTTCTGCATCGCGATGAACATCGTCGGCACCCCGTACACGCCGGTGCAGCGTTCCTGTTCAATGGCTTTCAGCGTCAGCTCGGCGTCGAAACCGGGAGCGGGGATCACCATGGTGACCGCGTGGGTGGTGCAGCCGAGGTTGCCCATCACCATGCCGAAGCAGTGATAGAACGGCACCGGGATGCATAGCCGATCCCCCGGACGCAGGTTGATGCCCTCGGTGACGAAGAACCCGTTGTTCAGCAGGTTGCGATGCGAGAGCGTCGCCCCTTTGGGGAAACCCGTTGTGCCCGAGGTGTACTGGATGTTGATCGGGTCGGTGTTGGACAGCGTTTGCCGCCGCGCCGCGAGTTCCTCCGGCGCCACCGCGGCGGCGCGCAGCGCATCCCAGTCGGCGGTACCCAGGAAGATGACGTCGGTCAGCGCGGGCGCCTCCGGACGGACCGCTTCCACCATGGCGACATAGTCGGAGGTCTTGAAGTCGGTGGCCGAGATCAACATCCGCACCCCAGACTGGTTGAGCACATAGCCCAGTTCATGGGTGCGGTAGGCCGGGTTGATGTTGACCAGGATGGCGCCGATCTTGGCGGTGGCGTACTGCACGATGGTCCACTCGGACCGGTTCGGTGACCAGATACCCACCCGGTCGCCCTTACCGATGCCACGGCCGAGCAAACCCCTTGCCACCACGTCGATCTCGTCGTTGAGTTCGCGGTAGGTCCACCGGGCGCCTTGAGCGCAGTCGACCAGCGCCTCGACATCCGGATACTCGGCGGCGGTGCGCTCGAAGTTCGCACCGATGGTCTCTTCGAGGATGGGTGTATCGGTGGGGCCGGCGTCGTAACTGTGCATCAGAGCAGATCCTCGTAACGGAATTCGCTCTCGATGGGTTGCCCGGATTCTTCGCGCCGGCGCAGCTCGACGCGCCGGATCTTGCCGGAGATGGTCTTGGGCAGTTCGAAGAACTCGACCCGGCGCACCTTGAGGTACGGCGCCAGGTGATCGCGGGCGTGTTCCATGATGGCGCGGGCAGTTTCGGCGTCGGCGGCCCAGCCGTCGGCCAGTGCCACATAGGCTTTCGGGATGGCCAACCGGGTCTCGTGCGGTTGCGGGACGACGGCGGCCTCGACGACGGCGGGGTGCTCGATGAGCACGCTTTCCAGCTCGAACGGGGACACCTTGTAATCACTGGACTTGAACACGTCGTCGGTGCGGCCGATATAGGTGATGTACCCGTCGGCGTCGCGGCTGGCGACATCGCCGGTGTGATAGTAGCCACCGTGCATCACTGCCGCATTGCGTTGCCGGTCATCGAGATAACCGGTCATCAGGTTCAGCGGCTGTTGGCTGAGGTCGAGGCAGATCTCGCCCTCGTCGGCGAGCTCGCCGGTCAGCGGGTCGACGAGCACTACCGGCACGCCGGGCATCGGCCGGCCCATCGAGCCTGGTTTGACGGGCTGGCCGGGAGTGTTGCCAACCTGCAGGGTGGTCTCCGTTTGCCCGAACCCGTCCCGGATGGTCAACCCCCAGGCGCGGTGCACGGTGTCGATGACCTCGGGATTGAGCGGTTCACCGGCGCCCAGGATCTCGCGCAGCCCTTCGGGTTTCGATCCGAGGTCGGCCTGGATGAGCATCCGCCACACCGTGGGCGGGGCGCAGAAGGTGTTGACGCCGGCGCGGTGCAGCTGGGTCAGCAGGGCGGGAGCGTCGAATCGGCTGTAGTTGTAGACGAAGATGGTCGCCTCGGCGATCCACGGCGCGAAGAAACAGCTCCAGGCGTGCTTGGCCCAGCCCGGTGAACTGATCGCCAGGTGCACATCGCCCGGGCGCGACCCGATCCACGCCATCGTCGACATATGCCCGACCGGGTAGGAGATCTGCGAGTGCTCGACCAGTTTGGGCTTGCTGGTGGTGCCCGAGGTGAAGTAGACCAGCAGCGGGTCGTCGACCGTGGTGACGGTCTGATGTCGTTCGGGCGTCGTGGCGTAGGCGTCCTGGTAGCGATGCCAGCCCTCGGCGTCCCCGACGGCGATGCGGACGTAGTCGCCGGGCACCTGCTCGAACTTCGGAGCGTCGGCGGCGTTGGCGATGACGAACCCCGCGCCCCCGCGACCGATCCGATCGGCCAGATCCTCCGGGCCCAGCGCGCCGGTAGTCGGCATGATGACGGCGCCGAGCTTGGCGACGGCCAGCATCGCCTCCCACAGCTCGACCTGGTTGCCGAGCATCAGGATGACGCGGTCCCCCTTGCCCACGCCCAGGCCCTTGAGCCAGGTGGCGACGCGGTCGGAGGCTGCCGCCATCTCGGCGAAGCTGACCTTGCGCTCGGTACCGTCCTGCTCGACGATCCACAGCGCGGTGCGGTCGTTGCCCGTGGAAATGACGTCGAACCAGTCGATGGCCCAGTTGAACGACCCGGTGATCTGAGGCCATTGGAAGGTCGCGACGGCCTTGTCGTAGTCGGCGATGACGTCGACCAGATGGTCGCGCGCCTCGCGGTACAAGTCGGTGTTGGTCGTCATGCAGATAGGATCTACGTCACAGTTGTCGGTCCGCTACCCCCGAAAGAGGGGAATCTGTGCAATCGCTGTTGAGGCCCCGCGATACCGATGCGGTGCGCGCCGAGCTGCGAAGGGTGGCCGCCGAGGCCGGTGTTCCGGTGCTGTTCGGCGGCGAGGTGCACGACGATGCGCTGCTGCTCACGGAGTTCGTCGGCACCCGGACGTCCGGCCTGCGGGGTCTGGTGGTGCGGTCCCGATCCGGGCTCGGTGGGGCCAGCATGGTGGCGGGCCGGCCGATGGCGGTCGCCGACTATCGCAACGACATGCACATCACCCACGACTACGACGCGCCGGTGCTCAGTGAGGGTATCCGCTCGGTGCTGGCCGTACCGGTGCTGGTGGACGGCCGGGCCCGGGCCATGCTGTACGGCGCCTACCGGGCGGCCGCCCCGATCGGTGGCCGGGCCATGGACCTGATGGTGGGCTCGGCCCAGCGACTGTCCTACGAGCTACGGGTGCGCGACGAGGTGGACCGCCGGATGCGGCTGCGTGAGGCGCACCTACCCTCCGGTGATCGGGTGGCCAACCCCGAGCAGATCCGAGAGGTGCATGCCGACCTACGCCGGCTGGCGGTGTCGGCACCCGCTTCCATACAAGGGCAGCTACGGGTGCTGGCCGACCAGCTGGGCGCGGCCCTGTCCGGCGGCGCACCGATCGCGGCGCCACTCACCCAGCGCGAGATCGACGTGCTCGCCCAGGTCGCTTTAGGGTGCACCAATGCCGAAGCGGCGGAGCGCCTTTCGTTGAAGCCGGAGACCGTCAAGAGCTATCTGCGCAGTGCCGCAGCGAAACTCGGCACGAAGACCCGGCATGAGGCGGTGTCGCGGGCTCGGCGGGGGCGGTTGATTCCCTGAGCGCGGCCGGCGACCGCACGCAAGGCGGCCTCGGTCGACAAGCTACTCGCCGGCCCCACGTAGAATCTGCCACGGGGGGAAAGCATGGATGCCCAACGTTCGATGGCAGCGATCGTCGCAGGCATGTTCATTGTCACTTTCGTTGTCCTTGTAGTCGTGATGGCCGCAGTTGCGTCTCGCGCCTCAACGGGTGCGCTGGCACGTAACCAGTGGGCTGGGATCCGTAGCCCGTCGACGATGCGGAGCGACCAGGCCTGGGTTGCGGCCCACCGGGCCGCAACCCGATTGACACCGCTGTATGTGCTGTGGGCTGCAGTGGCCGACGCGGCGCTGGTATTGGCGATACTGCGCGCGTGGTCGATCGGTGCAGTCATAGTGATCGCAGTGGCCGCATTCGCAGTGTTTTTCGTGGTCGCTATGTGTACGGCGGCGCTCGCTAGCCGTGCAGCCAAAGCCGTCGACAACGATACCGAGGGCGAGGCGTCACGAAGCTCCTGAATTCTTGGCAACCGAGTTGCGGCCGGCGAAGTCTGAAATTCCTTGCTGCGCATCGTTTTACAACCACAATTCGAGGACATGATGCCACTTCGCCCTCCGGTCACGTCATCGACGTAGCGCGATCAGCCACATGGTGAAGTACCCGAGGCTTCTTGCCAGCATCTCGTGACGCTACCGCCTCGGCACATCAGGGCAGTTAGGCCACCTGAGCCGTCGCTGGGCCGCCTTCCGGGTTGACGTATCAGTCAGGTATATGCGATTGTTTGCCACGTATCGCGAAGGAGCCAGACAAGGCCGGGGGGCTTTGCACTTCGCTGGGGGGATCACGATCTATGGACGCAGTCGAACTGGGAACCACCATTCTTTGCTGTGGGACGGATCACAGCTAGCTGACGTTCGGTTGACGAACCGGTTCCCGACTACACCGTGACTGTGCCCGGCGCGGACGTTAGAGCGGGTGTCGTTGGAGGTGGCCACATCGCATCTCTTAGCTGCCGCGACGTTCTGCGTGCTTGCGCCTACGCACATCGCGGGACGTTCGCGGGTTAGTCGGATACCGCTGTAAGGCAATCGGACTGGCTTAACTGGTTACGCGGGAAGGTTAACTTGATGGGTAGCGGTCTGGGGTCTTCTGGTCCCTTTGGTAGCGGGTCTTTGGCATTCGCTGTTCTCGCAGCGTCATGCCTGATCGCCGCACCAGGCGCGGGGGCTGATCCGCAGGTGATGCCGGATCGGTGGACGCAGTTCGTTACCGATGACGGCTGGGTGGTGGATGTGAACACCACCAACGAGGTGATCGATCACATCGACAATCTGGCGGGTGCATCCAATTCGTGGCAGGCACGGGTGACATTGCGCTCGGAGGCCCGCATTGGCGGTGCTGGTGGCGCAGTTATTCAGGACGCGCAGCTCGAATCGGGGTATTTCGTGGGCTGTCGGACGGATTCCTCCCCGGGGGTGGAGGTCGGTGTGGATGCCGGGATTGATCCGTACCAACAAATCAACGGCCAGGTGTACGGCGGTGGGTTCGGGCAAGGGCAGGGCGGTGCCGGCGGTGGCGGCGGTGGAGGCGGTGGGTTCGGCGGCGCGTCGGCCGGTGCCACGCTGGGTGTGCAGGAACATCTGGGTGGCCATATCCGAGTGTTGCTCAAACCTGGTGGCCTGGCGCAGGTTCCATTGGATCGGATCAGCCTGCGCAGCATGCATGCGGTGTCCAATCTGCGCGATCAGAACATCGAAGCCGACGGATGCGGCGGCCAGGTGAAGATCCAGTCCTACACCACGATCCGGGTTCGCACCGATAACGGCAACGACACCCAGACCCTCTACGGCGAACCTAAGGACTTGTGATCGTGGCAACCGCATTGCGTTCAGGACACCAGCGACGGCCCTTCTGTCGGCGCGCTGTGGTCACCGCAGCGATACTGCTGGTGATGGGCAACGCCGGCGGTGTCGTCGGCACCGCCGGCGCGGACCCGGCCTCGACCGACCCTTACCGTCCTACTGTGCCACTGCCGGTCCAGCGGCCCATGCCTGAAGACCCGGCACGGATCAATCCGATTGGCGGGGCGCGGATCTCTTCGAGCACCCCGCAGGGGGAGACCGCCGGCATGGAACGTCCACTGGCCGCCCAAGCGGAACGTGGTGCTGTGACAGCACCGATGTGGGCCAAAGACGGCATCTTCGCCCCGACTGCACACCCAAACCGGCAGATCGCGATCCACCTACCCGGCGAGCTCAGTCTCGGGCCAGCTGCCTGGACCCCTGATGGCGGCGCCGTGTACGGCTCCAACGACGTGGACTACCAGGTGATCCCGTTCGCCGGAGGTGGGGCCGACATGGTGATCACCCGTAAGACCGTGTTCTCAGGTAGCACCTACCCGATCGGGATCAAACTTCCCGCTGCAACGCATCTGCGCCAAGGCACCAATGCCGTGCTGGTCGAAACCGATCCGGCCCCTGGGGATCCGGCCCGGGTGATCGGCACATTCAGCATCCCGACCGCCACCGACGCCAATCAGGCACTGCTGTCAGTCACCCCGACATTGGGGCCGGGTTTCCCGCCTGGGCAATCCAACCTGACAATCGATCTCGGGCCTGCCAACGTATTCGCGTTCCCGGTCACCATCACGCTGTCGTACCGGGCCTCGGATATCCCGACTACGGGCGCCCCGGCCCCGGACTGGGCCGGCCTGCCACCGGGGACTCGCACCTCCGTCGACATCCTGCCAAGGCCGGCCAACTATGTCGCCGACCCGACCGGAGCCCACCGACCTGACGGTGTTGACTCGACGCTGTACGCGCAGCGGCACTCCGGAACCTGCCAAGGCGGCCCCGACCAGTACGCCGCCGCCGATGGCCGGGCCGCGAATTTCCTTGCGTCATGCCAAACGCAACAGCTTTGTCTAGCAAGCACTCCCGCGCAGACGAGTGTCGACTCCTGCAACGCCCGACTGCTGGCCAACATGTCCGCACAATGCGTCGTGACCTTCGGATCCGCAGGGCCGGAGTACGACGGGTGCATCCGAACTGCCTCGGACGAAGTGGCATGGGCTAAAGCGAACATGGTCGGCGGACCCGAATGACCACTACGTACGCCGGCACTGCAACTTGCCCGGGTTCTCCTGCCTGCACGAAGGACTAGAGCATGAGCAATAACATCATCGACCATGGCCACGATCGTGGCGAACCGCTCACCGAGCCGTCGTCCGCGGTTCCCGCGCCACCGCTGGCCGGTTTCGCTGCCGGGATTACCGGGGCCGCACTGCTTGTCGCTGGGGTGTGGGGTCTGCACGTCCTCACTCCGGGAGGCAATCTATCAGTGGGGGCGGTGGCGCTGCTGCTCGCCGCGTTCACCGCCCTGGGTAAAGGCATCACCCTCATCCAGCGCGCAGTCGCTCCGATCACCGCAGCCGCGACCATGGCGATGTCCGGAGTTCCGGCACTGGTGCGTGGGACGGCAGGAATGGTTGTTGGCGCCGCGGGAATCTGGTGGGTGCTGCGCGGACACGCGGCCCTCTGGTGGGCGCATTCCACCGGCAATGCCGCCGGCTGGACGCTGCTCTCGGCGCTGGTGCAGGTTGGGATCATCGCCACTGCCGGAGCATTGTTGTTCGGTGGCGCCACCACGCTGGCATCGGCCCTAGGTCTGACTACTAGCGCCCGCCGTGGCGGAGATCGGTGGGCATCATGGTGGTCTTCGCGTCCGGGGTTGGGGTTGATGCTGCTGGCCGGTGCCGCTGCCCTGGTGGCGCTGTCCGGCTACGTCGTGCCCCGCGTGTCGGATTGGCTACTCGGCGGTGACCCGAAGGCAGCGCTCGCCGCGATCACGGCGATCCTGATCCTCGGATTGCTGGCGAACACCTGGTGGTGGGGAGCCCTGTCCGGATGGTGGGCCTGGGCGCACCGCCCACACACCCCCGGCAGTGGTACCACGCCAATGGGCCAGATGTACGCCGGAGCCGGAGTTGTTGCGCTCTTGTGGTTCTCGGCCACCGCATTCGGCCTGGCGGTTCCCGATTCCTACACGGGGCCCGGCGCAATGCCCCGAGCCCGCGCCGATTGCCCACCGGACTGCGGTGGTGGCAGCGGATCGGGCTCGTCCGGGCCGGACCCATCGCAGTTCCAGCCACCCCAAATGCCCGATCCGCCAGGGCAATACCAGGGCGGTGCCAACTCCGGATATCCCGGTCCCGACCAGGCAAACGGCATATCCATCTACAACCCTGCCACCGGCCAAGGCGGCCCGGCGCAAGGCGGCTACCCCCAATACCCCTCGCAAGGTCAACCCGGCCCGCCCGCTAACGGCGTCCAGCCACCCAACTACGACGCCCCCCTGCAGAGCCCGGCACCGCAACAGGCGGCACCGGCACCCCAGCAGGACGCCCCGGCCAACAGCACCCAGCCGCCGAATTATCATGCCCCGAATCAAGCTTCCGTGCCTCAGCAGGCACCGTCCGCCCCGCCGCAACAGCCCCCTGCTGGGCCCGAGCAAGCCCCGGGCCAGCAGGCACTAACACCACAACAACCCGCGCAGCCGCCCGAAGGTCAGCCGCAACCCGGCCAGCCGAGCCAACCCCCTGAACAAGGACAACCGAGCCAACAGCAACCAGAGAATCCAACCAACGAGCACTCCAGCCAACAAGTTCAACAGCAGCCGCAGAACCAGAAACCCACCACGCCACAGAAGGAGCCAAACACTCCCGTCGACCCGACCGACCTAGCCGCAGCCGCCACCCGCCGCGGATCACAGCAGGCAGGACAACAAGCGGCGCAACAAGGCGCGCAAGCGACGCAACAGGCCACTCAACAGAGCACAAAACCTATGCAACAGTCCACCCAGAATAATGGCGAGGGGAACTCAGCGGCGACAGCCAAAGACTTGGCATTTAAGGGCGGGCAGGCAGCCAACGATGCCACTGAGGGCGTCGTAAAAGCAAACGAGTGGGCAGTCAAGCAAGCCGAGAAGGAGGGGCTCACAATTGCTGAAGATGCAACAAAGGTCCTTTCAAAGGTCGGTAAGGCAACACCTTATATCGGTCCGGTGCTTGACATTGCCTCAGCCGGTATCAATGTGGCGAATGGCGCGCCCGTCGGAGAATCCGCTGCGAAGGCCGCTCTGTCGATCGGCGGATCACTGGTCGGAGGCTTCTTGGGTGGCTTGACCGGACCATTAGCCCCCGTGGCAGTTCCACTGCTCGCCGGGGTCGGCGGCTTCCTCGCCGAGAAAGCTTACGATTGGTTCTGACCAGATGGGGAAACAGATGGCGAATGCCGGCATTTACGGCACCATATCGATTGCAATCATCCTGCTAACGGCCGTGGCAGTATTGATCGTTTACCAAACTAAGATCAGGAATGGCCAACGGCGACCTATGGCGTTAGCCATATGCGCCTTGGCATTGACCGTTGCGACAATTGCGGCATGGTTTGCGTTCCCGGACGGAATGACCCGCTACACCAGCGTGTGTGTAGCTGTAGTAATTCTCACCCGCACAGGATATCTTTGGGTAACGATTCCGAAGCCAGTCCAGCGATGACCCCACTCTTTGGCATACTACTCGTGATATCCATGCTCATGATGTGGGTCACGTTGACGTCGAGACGATATCTACTGGCTTCAGCATTCTTCCTACTCTCGGTTACGAGTCTGATTCTACTTGTTTCCCCTAGGCTAGGATTTTCCACTGAGGTAGTCGTCGCTTCTGTCGGCGTGATTACCGGCTCGTTGATAATCGGCGCGTTCAATTACTGGCTCCGCCGCCATTTCGTCAATTGGCTCAAGGCGAGCCGCAACAATAATCGAGAACCCGATATATAACGGACGGAATCTCATGGGCTGCGTCGAGGAACGCCCGTTGCGCTTGCGGAAGAATCTTCCTAACTGGATCGCACGGCGCATAGGATAGATGCCAATAAAGCGAAAAAACAGATACGGAAAGACGAACAACGATGGCGACGATGGAAGCAAATGACAAAACCGCAGATTCTTACGAAATATTCGGTATCGGCACTCAGTGGACAGAGACCGAGGCCGGCTAATGGTTACAGCAGTGACGGTGGTGGTCGGATTCGCTGGCCTAGTTGCCGCGCTTACGTCCTTAAGACCCAGGGCGAACACGCCTCTGGCGCGCATTCCCTTCCTGGCAATGAGCTGTACCGTTTTACTGACAGCGACTACTGCTGGCGTTTACTCACTGCTGCACTCACAAACGTTAAAGATTGGCACTCTGCGTAGCGCTTTGGTGATTTGTATAGGCATCATTAGGATCGCCAAGTACCGCTGCACCTCATTTTCCATACTTGCCCCGTCCTGACCATGACTGGGGTAATCAACAATCTTGCTCTGTCTCGTCTCGATTCGAAAAGTGGCGTCGCCATGGCCTTCCAGGCGTTAAACGGAAAGAAGGATTTCGAGAACAGGAGCCACCCACGCGTGCTTAGTTGGTTCCCCCGCCCTCGTGAACCCTTCCTATCACCTCCTTCGCGGACAACCTTCGACTAATTTTGCGCACCCCTGCCTTGTCAGCGTATCGGTATATCTCGGTAGGAAATTCTGTAGTGAGCGGCGTGAAATTGCCCTGGAGCCGAGCTCAGAGTCTATTCATCTATATCAAAACAGCTGGGCTTCAATAGCTTTTGTGGAGGCGTCTTATGGACATACCAGATAGAGAACCACACTCTCGCCGCCCACTCACCGGTGATCAGATACGAGGCGCCTCCGCCCCACGAGAAATCCCTTTAAAACCGAAGACGAAGAAGAAGCCAGCTAGTTGGTGGGAACGGCTTATCAGATTTGCTGCTTGGATAACGTGGATCGTTGGGCCCGCAGCGCCACCTCCATCGACGCTAGAAGAAATGCATGACGCAAAGAAGAACGAGAAGCGAGCCTGAAAAAGGAATTCGCTTTACACGTTGAGGATTATGATCTCGGGCATCGTTCGTCTATGAGGCGCATACACCAAGAGATTCCATAAGCACGCTATGTAATGAACGCTGGCACGTAGAAATGGAAAGCGGTAACAGATGAACAGTCATGGCGGAATTTTCAGAGCTATATGCGGCGGATTTGTTGCCGCGGTTGCGGTGGGATGCGTCTCGCACGCCCCTTCGCCATCGGCGTCAAGCGCGGCGGGCGCTGCGACGACGGCACCGCCCTCATCGGCAGTCGTCAACGCGGCGGGATGCACCGCCAGTGACGTCCCGCGCACTACCTTGAAACCCAAAGCGGCCGACGAACCCACGCTGGCCCTTCCCACCCCATCGGGGTGGGTCTACTCGGCGTCGATGAACTCGCAGATCATCCGCGGGTTCGCTGCCAACGTGGGACTGCAAGCCAATGACTTCACCCCGAACGCAGTAGTGACCCTCGAGGATCTGACAGGCAAGGTCGGCAATGCCGAGCAAGGCATCGATGCTGAGATCTCCGCCATCGCGCAGAACGGAATCGCAGTGACCGGCCGAATATCGGGGACCGTCTGCGGGCACCCGAGTACAACGATCACCTACACGCTTCTACGCCAATCGGTGACGGCGCTGATCACCGTAGCAACGGCTGGGCCGAAAGTATGGGCCGCAATCGTGACCGTGCAAACCGCCGAACCGGACAATCCGGCTTACATTGCCGGTAAACAGATCATCCTGAACAACTTTCAGCTCATTCTGCCTGGTCACGGTTCCACCCAATAGTGGGTCTTGGTTCCCGTCTACAGCGAGTAGACGTCGGCCAAGAAGTGCCGACTCCCGTCGATTGGGCACCAGGCAAGTAGTGCTCCTTCTTGATTGGTGCGAGCACTATCCGTGCTGGACCTCCATCTGTCGGAATGCGCTGCGCGACCACCGATCCGAAGGCCCAAATCCGTTGCAGCGCAGAGGGGACGAACGAATCAAGCCGACCTGGCCGCACACGGTCAGTTACTCTCCAACCCACCGCCGTCCCCCAATCGGGGGAACCCAGATTCCCCCGTCGCGCAGCCCGACCAGCGGACAGACCGGGGCTTCCGGATGCGGGAAGTTGTTCTCACCAAGCTTTCACCACCGATCAAGCAACGGAGAACAACGATGACGAACACCTCTCGCAACCGCTTCGCCCTCCGCGTCGCCACCGTCGCCTCGCTGGCCGCCGTACCGGCCCTGGCCCTCGGACTCGCGCCGGCCTCCAACGCCGACGCCACAACCGGCGCCTTCGGCCCGTGCTCCACGGCCAAGCAGATGGCCAGCCCACTGTGGCGGGACGTCGATCCGGCCACGTACAGCCCGTCGCACAAGGGCACCAACTTCGACCTCCAGTGGCCGAACAACGATTCGACGCGCGGCTGGGCGGTACACAACGGAAACCCGAACCAGAAAACCAAGTTCACCGACCTGCTCGTGATCCCCACCATTGCTGAGTCCGGCATCGAATGCCCGAATCTGCTCGGCGATGCGCCGAACTACTTCAAGCACGCCGCCGACGAAGCCTCGCTGCTGACGGGGGTTGACGACTGGGCATTGGCCATCAATTCCGCGGACAGTCGCGGCCAAGACCAGATGCACATCCACCTGACCGAGTTGTACCGTCCCGCCCGCCACGATATCGACGCCGCCGCCAACAGCGGCAAGATCGCCGAGCGGGAAAGCGATTGGGTGAACTCCGTCGTGCCGGTCACCGGGCACGACCAGTCCCTCGCGAAGTACAGTGCACCCAACGGTTACCGCGCCTGGCATGTCAATTCGTTGGACCACAACTTCTTCGCGAAAGTGAACAACGACATTGTGCAGCCCAAGAAGACCACCATGTCGCACGTGATGATCCTGATCGCCAAGGATCCGCGTGGCGGCTTCGACGTCCTGGAAAGCGATACCCAGACCGGCCTGTCACCCGCCGGCATGAACAATGTCGAGTCCTTGCTGTGGAAGGTCAACGGCAAGTAACCCAGGACGCCGGCTGTGGGCCGTACGTACGCCGAACCACGACAAGGCGTGCGCACGGCCCACAGTCGCGCCGGCGTATCACGCCAGCGAGTCCACCCATGCCTGATGCAACCCCGCGAAATGCCCACCCGCATCGATCAATTCGCCCGGCGGCCCGTCCTCGACGATGCGGCCGTGTTCCAGCACCAGCACCCGGTCGGCACTGAGCACCGTGGAGAGCCGGTGCGCGATGACCACGGCAGTCCGGTCGGCCAGCACTGTCACCAACGCGCGCTGCACCAGGCGCTCGCTCGGCACGTCCAGCGAGGACGTCGCCTCGTCCAGAATCAGCACCGCCGGATCGGCCAAAAACGCCCGGGCAAAAGCGATCAACTGCCGCTGCCCGGCCGAGAGCCGGCCGCCCCGCTTGGCGACGTCGGTGTCGTACCCCTCGGGCAGGGTGTCGATGAACCGGTCCGCACCGACGGCCTGCGCGGCGGCACGCACCTCGGCATCGGTGGCCGCGGGCTTGCCGAAGCGGATGTTGTCGGCGACGGTGCCCTCGAACATGAAGTTCTCCTGCGTCACCATCACCACATGCCGGCGCAGCTCGGCCTGTTCGATATCGCGCAGATCAACTCCGTCCAAGCTGACCGTCCCGGCCACCGGATCGTAGAACCGGGCGATCAGTTTGGCGATGGTGGTCTTGCCGGCACCCGTGGTGCCGACCAGCGCGACGGTCTGCCCGGCCGGCACGTGCAGCGACAGATCAGGCAGGACCGGCCGGTCGGGCACGTATTCGAAACGCACGTCCCGGAACACGACCTCGCCGCGTGCCGCGGGCAGTGAAACCGGGTGCTGCGGGTCGCGGATGCCCGGCTCGGTGGCCAACACGCCGGAGATCTTCTCCAGTGCCGCCGACGCCGACTGGAAGGTGTTGAAGAACTGCGAAATCTCCTGCATCGGTTCGAAGAAGATGCGCAGATACAGCAGGAACGCGGTGAGCGTGCCCAGCGTCATCTGCCCGCCGAGCACCCGATACCCGCCATAGAGCAGCACCACACCGGTGGCGAGATTGCCGACCAGCCGCACGCTGGGCATGAAGATCGCCAGCAGTTTGAAGGCCCGCTCGTTGATCGACTTGTACTGGTCGGCAACGTCTTCGAAGATCTCCTGGTTTCGCGGCTCGCGGCGGTAGGCCTGCACCGCCTTGATCCCGGTCATGGTCTCGACGAACTGCACGATGACCAGCGCGGCCGCCTCGCGCACCTTGAGATAGGTCTTCGAGGATTCCGAGCGGAACCACATGACCAGCGCCACCAGAATAGGGAAGGCGCACAAGCACATCAGGCCCAGTCGCCAGTCCAGCACGACGAGTAGCACCGCGGTACCGCACATCGTCAGCACCGCGGTGATCAGGCCGTCGAACCCGGTGGCCAGCATGTCCTGGATGGCCTCGATGTCATTGGTCGACCGAGCGACCACACGGCCGGAGGTGTAACGGTCGTGGAAGGCGACGTCGAGGCGCTGGAAATGCCGGAACAGCCTGCGCCGCAACTCCAGCAGCACGTCCTGCCCGATCCGGCCCGACCGGCGCAGGAACACCATCCGGCTGCCGCCCTGGACCACGACCACCGCGCACAGCACCGCGAGGATGACCACCAGTTCGCGCGCCGAGCCAACGTTGACGATGGGCGGGATGCCGTGGTCGATACCGCGCTGCACCAGGATCGGCACCGACAACCGGGCCGCGTTCTCCACCACCACGATGATCGACAGGACCGCGATCATCGTGCGGTAGGGCCGCAGCAGCTCGAACAACAGGTGGCGCGCCTCGCGCCGCCGCGAGATGGACTCGTCGATCGGCAGATCATCGCCGTCGTGGTCGTCGACCTTGCGCCCGCGCCAGTCGGTGACACTCATGGCTGCCGCCCCTTCCACGACAGCGCCTCATCCTCCAGGCGCAGCCGGTCCAACTGGGCCCGGTACTCGTCGTCCTCCCAGTCGCAGACCCGCTCGGCGCCGTCGTCGAGTTCGTCGTCGGCGGCCAGTAGGTAGCGGTACTCGGCCACCGTCGCCAGTAACTCGCGGTGCGTGCCGATGGCGGCGATGGTGCCGTCCTGCAGCAGCGCCACCCGGTCGGCCAGCAGCACCGTCGAGGCGCGGTGGGCCACCACGATGCCGGTGACCCCGCGCAGCACCCGGCCCAGCGCCTCGGTGACGACGGCCTCGGTGTGCACATCCAGCGCGGACAACGTGTCATCCAGCACGAGCACCGACGGGTCGGCCAGGATGGCGCGGGCCAGCGAAAGCCGTTGCCGCTGACCACCGGACAGGCTCATGCCCTGCTCGCCGATGCGGGTGTCCAGCCCGAACGGCAGGTCGTAGACGAATGCCGCCGAGGCGACGCTGACGGCCTCGGCCAGCTGCTCTTCGCTCGCACCTGGGTTGCCCAGCTGCAGATTCTCCCGCACCGACATGGAGAACAGCGTCGGGTCCTCGAACGCGGTGGCCACCGCCTGCCGCAGGGCGGGTAGAGAGAGGTCACGAATATCCCTGCCGTCCAGCATGATTCGACCCTCGGTCACGTCGTACAGCCGGGACAGCAGCGCGGCCAGCACCGATTTGCCCGATCCGGTGGCCCCGACCAGTGCGACGGTCTCGCCTGGATCCACGGTCAAGTTGACATGCCGTAGGGCCCAGGTGTCGGAGTCGGGGAACCGGAATCCCACGTCGACCAGCTCCAGCCGTCCGCCGCGCGGCGTGTCCCGGACCGGGCCGTCGGTGACCTCCCTTGGCGCGTCGAAGATCTCGGTGACGCGGTTGGCCGCGGTCATGGCCTCCTGCGTCATCGACAGCAGGTAGCCCAGCGAGGCGATGGGCCACACCAGCGACAGCATCATGGTGATGAACGCGACCAGGGTGCCCATGCTGACCAGGCCGTGCCCGGCCGCGTAGGCGCCGAAGCCCAGCACGATGATCAGCGTGGTGTTGGGGATGACCTCCAGCAGCGTCCAGAATTTCGCGGACACCGCCACCTTGTTCATCTCGGTGCCGTACAGGCTCGTCGCCCGCTCGTCGAAACGGCCGTAGGCGTACCGCTCGCGGCCGAACGCCTTGATCACCCGTAGGCCCAGCGCGGCCTCCTCGACATGGGTGGCGACGTTGCCGGACTGGTCCTGCGACAGCCGCGACAGCCGGGTGAACTCGCGCTGGAAGTGCAGCACGGTGAGCGTGATGGGCACGATGGACACCACCACCACGACGCCGAGCGGCCAGTACATGCTCAGCAGCAGCGCGGTCACCACGATGATCTGGACGATGTTGAGCATCAGGAACAGCAGCCCGAACGACAGGAACTGTCGAATGGTGCTCAGGTCGTTCATCACCCGGGAGAGCAACTGGCCGGACTGCCACCGGCCGTGGAAGTTCATCGGCAGGATCTGCAGCCGTGCATAGAGATCCTTACGGATATCGGCCTCGACACCCATGGTGGCGCGGGCCACCAGCCAGCGGCGGATGAACCACAGCACCGCCTCGCTGACGAGCAGTGCGGTGGCGGCCAGGCCAATGGTCCACAGGCCGCGCTCATCCTGGTGGCGTACCGGCCCGTCGATCACCGCCTTGGTGAGCAGCGGGATGGCAACGGTGGCGCCGAGGCTGGCGAACGCGGCGACCACCATGACCGTCCAGCGCATCCGGTAGGGCTTCAGGTACGGCAATAGCCGCATGATGTCCGACGACGAGCGGATACGCCGAGGTGGCGGCGCGATGGCCGGCGTCGAACGCAGACCGCTACCCTCCGTTTGCATTGCACCACCCACTAAGACTGTCTAACTCATGGCACCGACATCCATGTCGCTGTGGGACCCCCAACTCCGATGTTCCCACGCCGGACAACCGAATAACCTGACGCTAGGACCTCAACAATGATTGAGGTCAATGTCATTCCCCGTCGCTTCGCTCGCCCCGGGGCGGCATTCCCCGTCGCTGCGCTCGACCCGGGGCGGCATTCCCCGCCTCAGATGAACCCCAAGTACCCGATCACCCCGGCCCCAGCCACCACGAGCAACGGGTTGATCTTGCTTGCCAGGAAGATCACCGTGCACACCGCGGTGACGGTGTAAGCCCGCCAGTCGTGGTCGGCGGCTCGGCTCATCACCAGCGACGTCGCCAGGATGAGCCCGACGGTCAGCGGCGCGAAGCCCTTCTCGACCGCGACGCGCAGCTTGGACTTCTCGGCGCGCTGCCAGAACAACGTCACCACGTAGACGAACGACGCCGCCGGCAGCACCATGGCCACCATCGCCACGACACCACCCACGATCGCCCCGGGTACACCCCCGACGTGCAGACCTGCGCCGTACCCGACCATCGAAACGATCAGGATGCTGGGCCCGGGCGCGGTCTGCGAAATGGAGAACAGGTCGGCGAATTGGCTGTTCGTCAGCCAGTGCCGGTGGTTGACCGCCTGCATGTGCATCTCCGGCAGCACCACGTTGCCGCCACCGATGGACAGCAGCGACAGCATGCCGAACAGACCAGCGATCTGCAGGTAGGTGTTCACGGTCGCGTCACGCCCCCGACTGCGAGACTGAAGCCAGGTACCGATCTCGGCCGAAAACCGTCCACTGTTTCAGTCTCGGCGAGAAAACCGGCGCGCTCATGCCCGAGCCTTGCGCGGCCAGGCCCAGAGCAGGCTCAGCGGAGCCAGGATCGCCAGCGTCTCCAGCAGCGGCCAGCGCAGCACCCCGTTGAGCACGAACGCCCCAGCGAACAGCAGCACCGGCACCACTCCGGTCAGGCATTTCTGACCGGTCTTGATCACCATCGTCAGCGTCAGCGCCACCGCCGCGGCCGATGCGCCGTGCAGCACCCCCTTGACGGCGGGCACCTCCTTGAACCGGAAGTAGACGAACGACAGCACCAGGATGATCACCAGCGGCATGAAGCACAGGCCGACGACGGCCGCGACGGCCCCGGGCAGGCCGCGCATCTTGGTACCGGCGAACACGGCCATGTTGACCTGGTTGGCGCCCGGCAGGATCCGGCACATCGTCATCGCCGACAGGAATTCCGCCTCGCCGAGCCACTGCTTCTCGACCACCAGCACCTCCCGCGACCACGCCGACAGGCCGCCGCCGAACGAGGCCAACGCGATGTGGTTGAACGTCAGCGCCAACTCACGCAACGAGACCTCACTCATGCATGAGGTCCGGGTCGTGCGGGAAATCGTCCTCGACGTGGTCTTCCGGCCGCAGCGGATCCGGCGGCTCGTACTGATGCGAGAACTCCCAGTCGACACCGAATACCTGCCGCAGCCGGGCCACGGCATCGGGATCGTCGACGATCACCCCGAGCTCACGGCGCAGGTCGAAGGCGCTGCGGTCGATATTCATCGAGCCGACCAGTGCCTGCGCGTCGTCGGCGATGAGCAGTTTCGCGTGCACCCGCAGGTTCTTCTGCTTGTGTACCTTCACCCCGAAGCGGCGCAGGGTGCGCAGCGAGGCGAACGTGTCCAGGATGTCCCACTCGCTGATGCCGTGCCGGCCGCCGCACAACACCCGTACCTTCACACCGCGTCCGGCCGCGGCGGCGATGTGGTCGAGGATCACGGCGTCCACATATTTCGGGTGCTGGACATCGAGCCGGTGTCGGGCGCTGTCGATGAACTGCGCCATGTGGTACCGCGAATTCGAATTGCTCCACAACAGACCTTCGAACACGACGGGATGCCAATCGTCGCGATGCTCCCAATCCGCGTCGAACGCGTCGACGATCTGCGCCACGTGCTGGGGCGCCTTGGTCACCACCCCGTAATCCCGGGTCAGGGTGAAGTACTTCTCGCACAGGTTGAAAGTGGCCACCAGGGCGGCGCGGCCGTCGACCACGATCGACTTCTCGTGGGTGACATAGAACTTCGGGTTGGTCCATTGCACCTGCACGCCGGCGGCCTGTAACCGCTCGAACGACTCGTCGTTGGCCCGGTCGCCGCCGGAGCGGGCCGCGTTGAGCATCACGCGGACGTCGACGCCGGCGTTGTGGCGCGCGATGACCGCCTGCAACAGCGATTCTTCGGTGAAGGTGAATTGCTTGATCAGCAACGACTGTTGCGCAGACTCCAGGAATTCACGGACCGGACCCACGCCGTCATCGGGCTGGACGATCACGCGCGGCGGATTGGCCAGCATAAATGCCGGATGCTAGCACCGAAAGGTGTCCGGGACGTGCCTGCCGCAATCGCGGTGGTCCATCGGGCAAGATGGCCGTATGGAAAGCGGAGCCAGTGGAGCAGTCTCACCCCGGGTCCTCGTCGTCGATGACGATCCCGACGTACTGGCGTCGTTGGAGCGCGGCCTGCGGTTGTCCGGGTTCGAGGTCGCCACGGCGGTCGACGGAGCCGAGGCCCTGCGCAGCGCCACCGAAACCCGGCCCGACGCCATCGTGCTGGACATCAACATGCCCGTGCTGGACGGCGTCAGTGTGGTCACCGCGCTACGCGCCATGGACAACGACGTCCCGGTATGCGTGCTGTCTGCCCGCAGCTCGGTGGACGACAGGGTGGCCGGCCTGGAAGCCGGCGCCGACGACTACCTGGTCAAGCCGTTCGTGCTGCAGGAACTGGTGGCCCGGGTCAAGGCGTTGTTGCGCCGCCGCGGGTCGACCGCGACCTTCTCGTCGGAGACCATCTCGGTCGGCCCACTCGAGGTGGACATCCCCGGCCGGCGGGCCCGGGTCAACGGCGCCGACGTCGACCTGACCAAGCGCGAGTTCGACCTGCTCGCCGTGCTCGCCGAGCACAAGACCGCCGTGCTGTCCCGCGCACAGTTGTTGGAGCTGGTGTGGGGGTACGACTTCGCCGCCGACACCAACGTCGTCGACGTGTTCATCGGGTACCTGCGCCGCAAGCTGGAGGCCGGTGGCGCGCCCCGCCTGCTGCATACGGTCCGCGGCGTGGGGTTCGTTCTCAGGCAGCAGTGATGAGCGCTCGCGCGAAGAACAGGCAGCAGTAGATGGACCTGAACGACCGTCTCTACCGCCTGCTGGGGCTCCCCAAGCGGGCGCTGTCGTTGCGGACCATCGTGCTCGCCGCATCGTTCGGTGTGGTGGCCACCGCCCTCACCATCTGCACCTGGGTGTGGATCGGCATCACCAACGAGCAGTACAGCCAGCTGGACCGCCGCCTCGATTCGATCGGCAGCCTCGGCGATGTCACGACGCTGCTCAGCAGCGCCCTCAACGATCATGCCGACGAGCCGACGGCCAACGGCGGCCTGGTGCGTACCGCGCGGATCGCCGGAACGACGGTGTCCACGCCGTCCGATATCGTGCTGCCCGAATTCCCCGACGGCTTCGCCACCACCACCATCAACGGCACCGACTACCGGGTGCGCACCTTCAGCGCCGGGCAGGCGTCGGTGGCCCTCGGCGCGCCGACCACCGAGACCGAGCACCAGATCGACGCCCAACACCGCCGTGTCCTGCTGATCGGCGGCGGCGTCGTCGGCGGTACCGCGATCGTGGGCTGGATCATCTCGGCCATCATGATCACCCCGTTCCGGCGGCTGGCCCAGCAGGCCCGGGCCATCAACGCCCAGTCCAAGCCCGAGGCGATCCAGGTGCGCGGCGTGTGGGAGGCCACCGAGATCGCCGAGGCCGTGGAAGGCATGCTGGCCCGCATCGGCGACGAGCAGGAGCGCACCAAGGCCGCCCTGGAATCGGCGCGTGATTTCGCCGCCGTCGCCTCCCACGAGCTGCGCACCCCGCTGACCGCGATGCGCACCAACCTCGAGGTGCTCGACACCCTGGACATGCCCGACGAGCAGCGCAAGGAGGTGCTCGGCGACGTCATCCGCACCCAGTCCCGGATCGAGGCCACGCTGACCGCCCTGGAGCGGCTGGCGCAGGGGGAACTGACCACCTCCGACGATCACGTACCCGTGGACATCACCGAGCTGCTGGATCGGGCCGCGCACGACGCCATGCGGGTGTATCCCGATCTGGACGTGTCGCTGGTGCCCGCGCCGACGGTGCTGATTCTCGGGCTGCCCGCCGGGTTGCGGCTGGCGGTGGACAACGCGATCGCCAACGCCGTCAAGCACGGCAACGCCACCCGGGTGCAGCTCTCGGCGGTCAGCTCACGCGCCGGGGTGGAGATCGCCGTGGACGACGACGGGGTCGGCGTTCCCGAGGAGGAGCGCACCCGGGTGTTCGAGCGGTTCTCGCGCGGCTCGACGGCATCGCATTCCGGGTCGGGGCTGGGTTTGGCGCTGGTTGCCCAGCAGGCCGAATTGCACGGCGGCACGGCGTCTCTGGAGGCCAGTCCGCTGGGCGGCACGCGGCTACTGCTGCGCCTGCCCGGGCCGGTGCCGCAGCCGAGCTGACGCTCAGGGAGCCGTCAGGCAGTAGGTCCGCACCGGCTGGGGGTAGCTGTAGGTGGTGGCGTCGGCCGGGCACTGGGCGGCGGCCGCGTCGAATCGGTCGACCACCTTGTAGGCCTTGTCATCGGTGGTGGTGCAATCGATTTGCTCGAGATTCTTGCCGTCGGCGGTGGGGTGATAGCAGTGTCCGGCGGTGAGGTTCTCGACGAGGCATAGCCGGCCGACGGCGCGGTGGTCCAGCGTCCAGTCATAGCTGATGTAGTTGGCGTTGGCGCATGCGCGGTCACTGTCCAGTACGGCGCCGACGGTGAAGCTGGGGTCGACACCACAATCGGTGCGGTGCACGTCTTTTCCGTCGGCACCGAGCGCAACACAGTCTCCGACAAGGAAACTGGTGATCTCCTGCTTCGCGGCGGCGGTGGCCTGCTGCACTTCGCGCTTCTCGGCCAGGCTGAATTTGGCCAGCAGGATCAGCGACACACCGATGATGGTCAAGGCCAGCCGGGCCTTCTTGGTTCGCCACCAACGCGTTTTGGGCACAGCAGGTGCGGCAGGGGGTTGCAGATCGGTCATGACGTTCGTCCTTCGCTCGCGTGAACACCGCGCCCGAGCTCCGGGCGTGTGCAAGGTGTAGTCGCGGAAGGTCTGCCGATCCGAACGTCGTCAGGCGGTGATCTACGCCACGGCGGCCGGCATGCATCGTCGCGTTGATCACGACGATGTATGCCGGCGAAGATCAGGTCAGCGAGCGCCCAGCAGGTCGATGACAAATATCAACGTCTTACCGGACAACCGGTGCCCACCGCCGGCCGGGCCGTAGGCCTGCTCCGGCGGGATGGTGAGCTTGCGCCGGCCGCCGACCTTCATGCCGGGGATGCCGTCCTGCCAGCCCTGGATCAGACCGCGCAGTGGGAAGGTGATCGACTCGCCGCGATTCCACGAGCTGTCGAACTCCTCGCCGGTGTCGTACTCGACCCCGACGTAATGCACCTCGACGGTGCCGCCGGGCACCGCTTCGTCCCCGTCACCGACGACCACGTCTTCGATGACCAGTTCCGTGGGTGCGGGACCGTCCGGAAATTCGATCTCAGGTTTTGTAGCCACGCTTGCCCACCGTAGTCGGGCACACTGGCTTCATGGCCACCGATGCGGACATCCTCGCCCAAGTCAACAACCTCGTCGCCGAAGAGCGGGAGCTACGCGACCGCCTTCAGCACCATGAGGTCGACGAATCGACCGAGCACCAGCGGCTGCGCGCCCTGGAGGTACAGCTCGACCAGTGCTGGGACCTGCTGCGGCAACGCCGCGCCCTGCGTGAAACCGGCGGCAACCCCGACGACGCGGCGGCCCGCCCGGCCGACGAGGTCGAGGGCTACCTGGGCTGACCACGGGCGTGGCCCATATCCATTACGACGCCGTCATCGTCGGCGGCGGACACAACGGGCTGGTGGCGGCCGCCTACCTGGCCCGCGCGGGACGGCGGGTGCGGCTGCTGGAGCGGCTCGACCACGTGGGCGGCGCCGCGGTGTCCGCGCACGCCTTCGACGGCGTCGACGCCCGGCTGTCGCGCTACTCGTATCTGGTCAGCCTGCTGCCGCGGCGGATCATCGAGGACCTGGGCGCCCGGATCCGGCTGGCCCGCCGCCGGTATTCGTCCTACACCCCGGACCCGGGCACCGGTGGATCCACCGGGCTGCTGCTGGGCCCGCAGAGCACCTTCGACGCCATCGGGGCGGCGTCGGACGCCGATGGGTTCGCGCAGTTCTACCACCGCACCGGTATGCTGACCCGGGCCCTGTGGCCGACGCTGCTGCACCCGCTGGAAACCCGCTCGGCGGCCCGGCAACGGGTGCTGACGGGCGGAACCGAGGCCGCCACGGCGTGGCGAGAGATCGTGGACGAGCCGATCGGACGGGCCATCACCGCGGCCGTGCGCAACGACCTGGTCCGCGGGGTCGTCGCCACCGATGCACTGATCGGCACCTTCGCCTCCACCGACGACCCGGCCCTATTGCAGAACGTCTGCTTCCTGTACCACCTGATCGGCGGCGGCACCGGGGACTGGGACGTGCCGATCGGTGGAATGGGCGCGGTCACCGGCGCCCTGAGTGCCGCCGCGAGCGGGTTCGGGGCCGAGATCAGCACCGGGACAGAGGTTTTCGCCGTCACCCCGGATGGCGAGGTGCATTATCGGGAAGGCGGCACCGAGCGCGTCGTGTCCGGCGACGTGGTGCTGGCCGGCGTGACCCCGACCGTACTGGCGGGGTTGTTGGGCGAGCCGGCCCCGGCCGCAGCGCCGGGGGCACAGATCAAGGTCAACCTGATGCTGCGCCGCCTGCCGCGCCTGCGGGACAGCTCGGTGACCCCCGAGCAGGCGTTCGGCGGCACCTTCCATATCAACGAGACGCTCAGCCAGCTGGAAACCGCCCACGCGAAGGCCGCCGACGGCCAGGTGCCTGATCCGTTGCCGTGTGAGATCTACTGCCATTCCCTGTCCGATCCCAGCATCCTGTCCCCGGCCCTGCGTGAGAGTGGGGCGCACACCTTGACGGTGTTCGGGCTGCACACCCCGCACAGCCTGTCGATCGGAACCGATCCGGACCGGGCCCGCGACCGCCTCACCTCGGCCGCCTTGGATTCCCTGAATTCTGTTCTGGCCGAACCGATTCAGGATGTCGTCATGGAGGATGCCGCGGGCCGGCTGTGCATCGAGGCCAAGACCACCGTCGACCTGGACCACACCCTGGGCATGACCGCGGGCAATATCTTCCACGGCGGGTTGAGCTGGCCGTTCGCCGAGGACGACGAGCCACTGGACACTGCCGCCCGGCGCTGGGGGGTGGCCACCGCCCATCCGCGGATTCTGTTGTGCGGGTCGGGGGCACGACGCGGCGGCGCGGTGTCGGGCATCGGCGGGCACAATGCCGCCATGGCGGTCCTAGAGAGCTAGTTTGCGCAGAACCGTCTGCAGCGCAAGCAGATCGGCTTCGTCGAGGCCGGCAAGCGCGGCGGGGGCGGGGTCCTGGACCGCCTCGACGGCGGCCGCCAGCGCCTGCCCCTCGTCGGTGAGCGACACGACCTTGCAGCGCCGGTTGGCCGGGTTGGTCTGGCGCAGCACCAGCCCGCGCTCCTCCAGGTCGTTGACCGCCACCGTCGCCGCGGGCGCGTCGAGGGTGGCCGCCTCGGCCAGTTCCTTGACCGTCATCGGGGTACGAGCGAGCCGGCGCAGCACCCGGATCCGGCTGAACGGCAGACCGGACCGTTCGATCACCGCGCGCTTCCAGTCCCCGCGGTTCTCGTGCACGAGGGCGGCCATCCGCTGCCATACCTCGTCGGCAAGCGGGTTATCCGACATGGGCGGGCGCCTTCTGCCCCTCGATCAGCGGCGCCAGTCGCTGTGCCGAGGCCAGCGCCCGCGGCGCGGTGGACAGGAAACCCAGGACGATGATCACCACCCCGAGACCGACGCACATGAACCACAGCGGCCGGGCCGCGCTCATGAAGTCCAGGCCGCGCGACGGCAGCGACGTTCCGATGACCGAACCGCACAGCGCCACACCGATGCTCACCCCAATCTGCCGGCTGGTACTGGTCACCGAGGACGCCGCCCCGGCGCGATCCACCGGCATGCCGCTGACCGCCGCGTTGGTGACCGGGGCGTTGACCATGGAGAAGCCCATACCGAACACCGCGAACACCACCAGCAGCGCCCACACCGGCGTCGTCGCCGTCAGGAAGGTCAGCATGAACGACGCGGTGGTGATCAGCACCCCGGCCGTCAACAGCGACGGCCGCGCGCCGTAGCGGCCCACCAACCGACCCGACAGGGGTGACAACAACAACGCACCGATGGCGATGGGCAGGTAGATCAGCCCGGTGTGCATGGCCGAGTAGCCGCGTTCGGCCTGCAGGTACAGCGACATCATGAACAGGAACGCACCCCAGGTGGCGAAGGCGCTGATGGCGATCACGGTCGCCGAGGCGAACGGGACGCTGCGGAAGAAACGCAGGTCGATGAACGGGTCGTGACGGCGCGACTCGAACCGCAGGAACGCCGCGAACGCGACCACCGCGATACCGGCCGTGGTGAGGACGCGGGGATGCGTCCAGCCCAGCGCCGGGCCCTCGATCAGGGTGTAGACCACCCCGAACAGGAACAGCACGGCCAAACCCTGACCGATCGGGTCGACATTGCGCATGGTGGCCGATTTCGTCTCCGGGACGAAGATCGCGGTGAGCACGATGGCGGCCGCGCAGATGGGCAGGTTGATCCAGAACACCGCGCGCCAGCTCACGTATTCGATGAGCAGTCCGCCCACCGTCGGCCCGAGCGCCATCGAGATGCCGACCACCGCGCCCCAGAAGCCCAGCGCCCTGGCGCGTTCCACCCGGCCGGTGAATACCTGCGAGATGATCGACAGCGCAACGGGATTGAGCATGGAGCCGCCTATGCCCTGTAACAGCCGCGCCGCGATCAGGGTGTCGATACCGGGGGCCAGGCTGCACAGCAGGGAGCCGATGGCGAACACCGTCAGCCCGATCTGGAACACCCGACGGCGGCCGAACCGGTCGCCCATGGCACCCGAGAGCATCAGCAGCGAGGCCAGCACCAGGGTGTAGATGTCCACCACCCACTGCAATTGCGCGGGGCTGGCGCCGAGGTCGGCACGGATGGACGGAATGGCGACGTTGACGATGGTGGCGTCCATCGAGACGATCAGCAGGCTCAGGCAGCAAGACACCAGCACGACGGCCTTGCGCCGGGGCGTCAGCGTGTTGATGGTGTCATTCACACAACCATTGTGGAACTACAACCTTTAGCTATGCAAACGCTGTCAGTCACACAGCCAGAAACTCCCGCCCTTGCCGGTGCAAGAGCGGGAGTTCTCTGTTTGCTCGCGGGATGCGCTAGGCGCGGGTGTCGATACCGACGTAGTCCCGTTCGGTGTAGCCGGTATAGATCTGGCGCGGACGGCCGATCTTGCCCGGCTCGGAGTGCATCTCCCGCCAGTGCGCGATCCAGCCGGGCAGCCGGCCGAGGGCGAAGAGCACGGTGAACATGCGGGTCGGGAAGCCCATCGCCCGGTAGATGACGCCGGTGTAGTAGTCGACGTTCGGGTAGAGCTTGCGCTCGATGAAGAAGTCGTCGGTCAGGGCGATCTCCTCGAGCTGCTTGGCGATATCCAGCAGCTCGTCGTCGCCGCCGAGTTTGCCCAGGATCTTGTCGGCCTGCTCCTTGACAATGCGCGCCCGGGGGTCGTAGTTCTTGTAGACCCGGTGCCCGAAGCCCATCAGCTTCACACCGTCTTCTTTGTTCTTGACCTTCTTGACGAAGGTCTGCACATCGTCGTCGCCGGTGCGGATCTTCTCCAGCATCTCCAGCACGGCCTGGTTGGCGCCACCGTGCAGCGGGCCCCACAGCGCGTTGATGCCGCCGGAGATGGAGGTGAACAGGTTGGCCTGCGAGGAGCCGACCAGCCGCACGGTCGAGGTCGAGCAGTTCTGCTCGTGGTCGGCGTGCAGGATCAACAGCATGTCCAGCGCACGGACGATCTCGGGATCGACCTCATACGGTTCGGCCGGGAAACCGAACGTCATCCGCAGGAAGTTCTCCACCAGCGTCAGTGAGTTGTCCGGGTACAGGAACGGCTGGCCTTCGGACTTCTTGTACGCGTACGCCGCGATCGTCGGCAGCTTGGCCAGCAGCCTGATGGTGGACAACTCCACCTGCTTCTTGTTCAGCGGATCCAGCGAATCGGGGTAGTACGCACTCAAAGCGTTGACCGTGCTCGACAGCACTGGCATCGGATGCGCATCGCGGGGGAAGCCGTCGAAGAACCGCTTGAGATCCTCGTGCAGCAGCGTGTGCCGCTGGATCTGATTGGTGAACTTCTCCAGCTGTTCGGCGGTAGGCAGCTCGCCGTAGATGAGCAGGTAGCTCACCTCGATGAAGGTCGACTTTTCGGCCAGCTGCTCGATCGGGTAGCCGCGGTAGCGCAGGATGCCGGCGTCGCCGTCGATGTAGGTGATTGCGGACTTGGTGGACGCGGTGTTGACGAACCCGCCGTCGAAGGTGGTGTAACCGGTCTTGGCCAGCAACGACCCGAGTGCGATGCCGTCGGACCCCTCGGTGGCGGGCACGATATCCAGGTCCAAAGAGCCACCCGGATAGGTAAGGGTCGCTACGTGTTCAGGGCTGGAGTTTTCGGCCACTGGAACCCCTTCTGTGGTCGTAGGCTACGCGTCACTACTGGACGGTAGTCGTTAACGTTGCGGCGCGCTTGCGGGGGGTACCGGCTGCCCGGATCACCCAAACCGCCCGGACCCACCGCACCCGGTCCGGCGACGACGATCAGGCGTGGGCCACCACGTCGAGACCGGCCGCGAACTGGGCCGCGTGGACACAGGCCTGCTCGAGCCGCTGCACCATGAGCAGCGGACCGAGCCGGGCATCCGCGGTGTCGGCGACCAGGTCGCCGCACGCGGCCACCATGATCGACGAGAACAACGACACCCCCAACCGCAGCCGACGATCGTCGATCGGTACGCCCATGCGATCGGCAAGCAGGGCAAGCACTCTGGGGTGCCGGAACTCGAAGGCGCCGTGCCGCAAGGCGTCCGAGCCGTTGATGATGCGCAACATCAACACGATGCGCTCTTTGGTGAGCCGGCCGACGGCCTCACCGTCCACCCGGGTGAGCACCTCCACATGCGCGGCCCGCAGCGCTTCCACCGGGCCCAGATGCGCTGGCAACCGGGTGATCTCGTGGGCGACCTCGTCGGCAAGATCCTCGATGAGGGTGAGGAAGACGGCCTCCTTCGTCGCGAAGTACCGACTGAACGTGCGCGCCGACACCTCGGCCTGCGCGGCGATCTGCTCGACCGTGGTGTGCTCGTAGCCCTGCCGCAGGCACAGCTCGAGCGCGGCGTCGACCAGCGTCGCACGGGTTCGTTGTTTCTTGCGTTCACGCAGGCCGAGATCGGCAGCCCCCGCGGCATCAGCCATTACTGGATGGTAACTCTCGGTCACCGCGGATCTTGGCTATACGCCCGGACCCGATAACGCACGAATGCCGGCCCCGCCAACGCGGCCAGCACCACGCCGATCACCACCAACAGGCCGCCGCCTGCCGCAGCGACCGTCGTCCCGACGGCGGCGGCCGCCGCGCCGTGGGCCACATCAGCGATCCGCGGACCGCCGGCCACCACCACCGTGAACACCCCCTGCAACCGGCCGCGCAGGTCGTCGGAGGCCGCCTCTTGCAAGATGGTCGACCGGAACGCCGCCGACACCATGTCCGCCGCGCCGCCGAGCGCCAGGAAGGCCAGCGCCAGCCACAGCATCGGCCCGGCCGAACCGTGTGCGGCGCCGGCGGCCAGCCCGAACCCGAGCATCGCCACACCCCACACCACGATGGCCACCACCACCGTGAGGCCTTGGCGGCGGATCCTGGGTAGCCAGCCGGAGAACACGCCACCGGCGACCGCGCCGACCGACATGGCCGCCGACAGCAGCGCCATGGTGGTGCCACCCTCGACCGGCCCGCCGAAGCTCTCGTGGGCCATCTGCGGGAACAGCGCCCGCGGCATGCCGAAGATCATCGCGATGAGGTCGACGACGAACGACAGCAACACCACCTGGTTGCCGGCCAGATACCGGAAACCCTCCAGCACGGCGCGGAAGCCGAACTTTGACGAGCCATCGTCGGCACCGGTCGGCGGCATCTTCGCCAGCCGCACCGTGGCCCAGATCGGGGTGATGCAGGTGATGGCGTCGATCAGGTACAGCGTCGACAGATCGACGAAATGCAGCAGCACTCCGGCCAGCAGCGGGCCGACGATGGCGCCGAACTGCATGACCGTCATGTTCAGCGAGTTGGCGGCGGGCAGCTGCTCGGGCGGCAGCATGCGCGGGATGGCTGCGGCCCGGGTGGGCGAGTTGATGGCGTAGAACACCTGCTGCACCGACAGCAGGCACAGCACCACCCAGACGTTGTTGATGGCGAGCGCGGCCTGCAGCCACAACAGCACCGAGGACACCGCCAGCCCGACCGCACTGATGATCAGCAGCAGCCGGCGGTCCATGGCGTCGGCCAAGGCACCGCCCCACAGGCCGAACACGATCAGCGGGACGAGGGCGAACAGGCCGGCCAGCCCCACGTACGCGGAGCTCTCGGTCAGGGCGTAGAGCTGGACGGGGACCGCGAAGATGGTCAGGTTCCCGCCGATGACGGTGACGATGCCGGCCAGCCACAACCGCCGAAAGTCCGGGGTCTTCAGCGGGGTGGTGTCGGCGAACAGCTTTCTCACAGCACAAACGTGTGCGTCACGGCTGCAACCGCTCGACACTGACTGCTGCCGCGTGCGACACGCGAATCCTGTTGTGCACCCGGTTCTCCCGGCCCTGCCAGAACTCGATGACCTCGGGGGCGATGAGATAACCGCCCCAGTGCGGCGGCACCGGCACCGCCTCCTGAGCGGCGAACCGGGCCGTCACCTCGTCGAGCTGATCGAGCAGCGCGCGCCGGCTCGCGATGGGCTGGGACTGGTGCGACGCCCAGGCCCCCAGCTGCGAACCGCGCGGCCGCTTGGTCCAGTAGTCGGCCGTGGCCTCGGCGGACACCTTCGTCACCGGACCTCGGACATGCACCTGCCGGCCCAACCCGTACCACGGGAAGGTGGCCGACGCGTACGGCGTGGCGGCCAGCTGCTCCCCTTTGGCCGAGTCGTAATTCGTGTAGAAACTGATCCCGGATTCGTCCACGCTCTTGCACAACACCGTCCGCGTCACGGGCCTTCCCCGCTCGTCGACGGTGGCCACCACCATGGCGTTGGCCTCGGGCACCCCGGCCGCCTGGGCGTCGGCGATCCAGCTGCGCAGCAGGGTCAGCCAGCCGGTCGAGGGGTCGGGGCCCAGCCAGTCGGCGTCCAGGTCGGGGCTGCCGTCCTTCTCGACGGATCCGTACTCGACCCGCATCTTGGCCAGGTCCTGATCACCGGTGCTGCTCACGCGGTAACGCTACGCCAGCCGGCGCTCACCGGCATGCAGCCGGTGCCGGCCCGAGTGCGACAATTCGCGCATGACCGTTCCGGAAAACTTCGTTGCCGGGCTGGAGGGTGTCGTCGCCTTCACCACCGAGATCGCCGAACCGGACAAGGACGGTGGGGCGCTGCGCTACCGCGGTGTCGACATCGAGGATCTGGTGGCCAAGCGGGTCACCTTCGGTGACGTGTGGGGCCTGCTGGTCGACGGCGAGTTCGGGCGCGGCCTCGCCCCGGCCGAACCGTTCCCGCTGCCCATCCACTCCGGCGACGTGCGGGTGGACGTACAGGCCGGGCTGGCCATGCTCGCCCCGATCTGGGGGTATGCCCCGCTGTTGGACATCGACGACCAGACCGCCCGCGACCAACTCGCCCGCGCCTCGGTGATGGCACTGTCGTACGTCGCGCAGTCCGCCCGCGGTCTCGGCAAGCCCGCGGTATCGCAGCGCAATATCGACGAATGCCCCACCGTCACAGCCAGATTCATGACACGCTGGCAAGGTGATCCGGATCCGCGGCACATCGAGGCCATCGACGCGTACTGGGTGACCGCCGCCGAACACGGCATGAACGCCTCGACGTTCACCGCGCGGGTCATCGCCTCCACCGGAGCCGACGTGGCCGCGTCGCTGTCCGGTGCCGTCGGCGCGATGAGCGGCCCGCTGCACGGCGGCGCACCCGCCCGCGTCCTGCCGATGATCGAGGAGGCCGAACGGACCGGTGACCCGCGCGCGGTGGTTCGCGGCATCCTGGATCGGCACGAGAAGCTGATGGGTTTCGGGCACCGGGTGTACCGCGCCGAAGATCCACGCGCCCGGGTGCTGCGGGCCACCGCACAACGACTGGAGGCACCGCGGTTCGAGGTGGCCGCGGCGCTGGAACAGGCCGCGCTGGCCGAACTGCGTGAGCGTCGGCCCGATCGCGCCATCGAGACCAACGTCGAATTCTGGGCGGCGGTCATCCTCGACTTCGCCCAGGTGCCCAGCCGGATGATGCCGGCCATGTTCACCTGTGGGCGTACCGCCGGGTGGTGCGCACACATCCTGGAACAGAAACGACTCGGCAAGTTGGTGCGGCCCGCCGCGATCTATGTGGGTCCACAGCCGCGGTCACCGGAATCGGTGCCGGGCTGGGACCGTATCCACCCCGCCTGACCGCGCTACCCGCAGATTTCCCGGTTCCCCAGGCGCAATCCGACACCGCCACCACCGGTGGCGAGGCTGCGCTGCCAGGACACCCGGGCCCAGATCGGCGCACCGGCCACCATGGTGAACGGTGTCGTCATGGGGAAATGGTCGTCGGCGGAACGTATTTCGGCGCTTCGCACGATGGTGGCCAGAGCCAGGGTGGCTTCCAGCATGGCGAAGTGGTCACCGACGCAGGACCGCGGCCCGGCACCGAACGGCAGGTACTGCCACCGGTCCATCGTCTTGAGCGCCTCCGTCCGGAACCGTTGCGGATCGAAGACCTGCGGCCATTCCCACAGTGTCGGATCCCGTTGCACGGCATAGGTTCCGAACAGCAACAGGGTGCCCTTCCTGATCCGGTGACCGTCGACCTCCAGATCCTGCACCGCCACCCGTCCGATACCGGGGGCGGGCGGGCACAACCGCATCGCCTCGCGCAGCACCTGACCGGTGTACTCGAGCCGGGCGAGATCCTCGGGCCCGAGCGGCCGGTCGCCGAGTTCGGCGGCCTCGGCCCGGACATTCTCCTGCATCTCCGGGTACCGGCCCAGCTGCCACAACGTGTAAGTCAGTGCGGTGGCCGTCGTGTCGTGCCCCGCGGCGATGAAGACGATGAGCTCGTCGCGGATCTGGGCGTCGGTAAGCCCTTCCCCGGTCTCGGGGTCCTCGGCGGCCATCAGGGCCCGCACCAGGGGTGCGTCCAGATCGGGATCCGCGCGGCAGGCGCGCAACACGTCGTCGGCAAGGGTACGCAACGTCGCGGCCGCCGCCCGGGCCCGGTTGCGTCCCGGGGTCGGCACCCAGCGCGGCAGCCGAACCGGCGAGGTCGCCCGGTCGGCGAGGTAGGTCAGCACGGTGCGTACCGGTTCGTCGATGGCATCCGCCCGGCGGTCTAGGTCGACGCCGAGGACGGAGCGGCCGAGTGCCCGCATGGTCAGCCGGCGGCATTCGGTGTCCAGGTCGACGCGCGCCCCCTCGGCCCAGCCGTCCACCACGTCCTGCGCGGCCTGAGCCATATCGCCGGCGAACTGTTGCACGTGCTTCTTGGTGAACAGCGGCTGCACCGCGCGCCGGCGCGGCAACCACTCGTCGTGCATCAGGTCGAACAGGTTGGCGCCCAGCACATGCTGCATCTCGCGATGCATGAACGTCTTCTCCAGGTACTGGTCACTGCGGCCGAGCATGTCGCGGCCGCCTCGCGGCGAGGTGACGACCACGACCTCGGGGGTCAGCCATCGCGGGCCGAGCTTGAGTCGTGTCACCGGACCGCCGGCGTCGCGGAGCAGCTCGAAGCCGGTGTGGAAACTGCGCAGGGCCCGCAGCTGCTCGCGATAGGGCAGCGGATTGACCGGCGCCAACGGCAGCTGCTCGACAGTGTCGTTGCTCATGAAAACAGCCTGTTGCCGGCTGCCGGGCTGCCCTAGCGTAGTGGACTACTTGTCTTTGCCCGGGTGTCCGTCCGCGATGAGATTCGCCGCCGCGGCCGGTCAGTATCGTCGTCCGCCCGCCGTCCCATGGAGGAGAAACCCATGACCATCGAGGTCGTTCCCGCCGTCACGCCCCACCTGGTGGTCGACGATGCCGCCGCCGCCATCGATTTCTACGTCCGCGCGTTCGGCGCCACCGAGCTGGGCCGGGTACCGGGTCCGGACGGCCGGCTGGTGCACGCCGCGCTCACCATCAACGGCTCGACCGTGATGCTCAACGACGACTTTCCGGAGTACAACGACGGCAAGGCGCAGAACCCGAACGCGCTGGGCGGCTCCCCGGTCACCATCCACCTGACCGTCACCGACGTGGAAGCCAAGTTCGCCAAGGCCGTCGAGGCCGGCGCGCAGGTCGTGATGCCGCTGGAAGACCAGTTCTGGGGCGACCGGTACGGCATGGTGCGCGACCCGTTCGGCCACCAGTGGTCGTTGGGCCAACCGGTTCGCGAGGTCAGCCCCGAGGAGATCGTCCAGGCAATGCAATCACAGTGAGGTCGGCGCCTGAGGTCAGCGCCGCAGACCGGCCAGCAAGCGTTGGGCCGCGGTCGGTTTCGGTGCCGTTGCGGCGGCCGCCAGCATCTCGTCGACGCCGGTGAACTTGGCCCGTGGCCGGTCATCGCCGCCGCGCGTCATCTCCGCGGCGTCGATGGCCAGCCAGCCGGCGGCGTCGACGACCGCGGGCTGGCGGCTACGGACCAGCTTGTCCAGCGCCGCCGGCTTGTGGGCCGGGTCGCCGAGCCGTCCTCGGTTGTAGTCCTCGACCAGGTTGTGCACCGTCTCGGCGGCACACGACTTGTTGGTCCCGATGAAACCGGTCGGACCACGCTTGATCCAGCCGGCCACATAGGCACCGGGCACCGGGGTGTCGCCGTCGAGCACCCGGCCGCCGGCGTTGGGCACCACGGCTGCGTCGTCGTCGAACGGTAGGTCGGCGATGGCCTTGCCGCGGTAGCCGATCGACGTCAGCACCATGCCGGCATCGATCGTGCGGGTCGCATCGGTTCCGGTGATCCCGAACTCGACGGCGGCCACCCTCTGCACCGCACCGGCCCCGGTTTCCCCGAGGACCCGTTGCGGCGTGAGTCGGTAGGCCAGCCGGATCCGCGGGCGGGTCGCCGGGGACGAACCGTCGCCGACCTTGGACAGGATCTCCAGCTTGTTCCGGGTCAGCGGGTCGGTCTCGGCGGCGAGGTCGCGGATCACCAGGTCGTGGTCGGCCGCGTCCAACACCACGTCGCAGGTCGAGGTCAAGCCGATCAACTCGGGCAGCGTGAACGCCGATTGGGCGGGCCCGCGGCGCGCGGCGATCACCACTTCCTGCACCTTGGACTGCCGCAGAGCTGCCAGGGCATGATCGGCAATATCGGTGCGCGCCAAGGCATCCGGGTCGGTGGTCAGCACGCGGGCGACGTCGAGTGCCACGTTGCCGTTACCGACGATGACCACCCGCTCATGGCTGAGGTCGACGGGCAGCCCGACGTACTCGGGGTGCCCGTTGAACCAGGCGACCACCTCGGTCGCGGTGGCGGTGCCGGGCAGATCCATACCGTCGATACCGAGCCGGCGATCGTTGGGCGCCCCGACGGCGTACAGCACCGCATGGTGATGCTCGAGCAGATCGGCGTGGGTCAGGTGGTTACCGATTTCGACGTTGAGGAAGAAGGTGAAACCAGGCTGCTGGGCCATCCGGTCGAACAGCCGGGTGACCCGCTTGGTGCTCTGGTGGTCCGGTGCCACTCCGGCGCGGACCAGTCCGTACGGCGTGGGCAGCTTCTCGAATACGTTCACCCGGACCCCTCGCTGGGTGAGCAGTTCGTCGGCTGCGTACATCGCCGCCGGGCCGGACCCGACGATCGCCACCCGAAGCGGGCCGCCGTCGCGCGGGTGCACCTTGGGTGCTTCCGGTACCGGCGCCAGCTTCGATGTGGGCGGCAGCTTGCCCTCCCGCTTGGGATAGAACGCGGCGTTGAGCTCGATGAACGGCAGCTGGTTGTCGGTCAGCCGGGAATCGGGGGCAATGGCGCCGACGGGGCACGCGCTGACGCAGGCACCGCAGTCCACACACGCATCGGGATCGATGTAGAGCATCTCGGCGGTGGCGAAGCCGGGCTCATCCGGGGACGGATGGATGCAGTTCACCGGGCAGGCGTAGACACATGACCCGTCGCTGCAACACGACTGAGTGATGACGTGAGGCATTGGGCTGCGTCAGGCGACCGAGACCAGGTGCTCGCGCTGCGGCTCGCTGCGATAGCGGCTCGGCGAACCGTTGATCCGGCAGATCCGCCAGACCAGCTTCGAAACCGGGTTCATCAAGCCACTGTCGTGGGCCAGCATCCGCACGTCGCCGAACATATCGCGGAGCATCTGGCGCGACTGCGGCGACTTGAAGAAGATCTCCTTGCGCACCGAGCGCGGGATGTCGAACTCCTTCCAGAAGGAGCGCGGCGGCACGATGATCGCCGAGCACAGGATGCGCATCACGATCGGAACGTAGATCGACAGCCAGAACCTCTTGCGGCGCGACAATTCAGGCACCCGTTTGCGCAGGTACTCGTGCGCGAACGAGATGTGCCTGGCCTCCTCGGCGACGTGGATCGCCATCACGCGCTCCATGATCGGATGCAGCGCCTTACCCTCACGCAGCACATTCTTCTGCGTGTGGTCGATGGGCTCTTCGCCCGCGAGGATGCCGAACCAGAACGGGATGGGCAGCGGGCCGGCGACCAGCGGGATGCCGGGCTGGATCCACTTCAGCAGGCGCGGCATGCCGGGCACGTCGGCGCCGATGCGGTTGACCATCTCCTGGAACATCAGGGTGTGGTTGCACTCCTCGACCGCCTCGTGCAGGCAGTACCGGTATTCCGGTGAGCCGTTGGGCGTCCAGAAGGCGTACTCCATCAGACCGCGGATGAGGATGGACTCGAAGTGCAGGCCGACCTTGGCGACGTTGGCCTGGCGCCACATGCCGATCTCGATCTGACGCTGCAAGCTCTGCGCCTGGTACCAGGGATGCTGGCCGATCGGGTCGGTGGCGGGCAGTACCCAGCGCGGATCGTCGGGGGTGACGGCGAACTCCGGTGAGTCCCAGTCGATGTCCTTGTAGGGGTTGAAATTCCGGCGCACCGAACCCTCGGACAAGGTGGTGAGCATCTCGACATACTGGGTGTCGTCGCTGACGTCCATGTTCTTGCGCCAACGCCGGATCATCTTTGTTCTAGCCATCGGAATTCCTCCACCAGGTTTACATTGACCGGCTTGTTGTCTAGACGGTACCGCAGGTATCGGGTAGAAGTCCACAGCCCCAGCGTGAGCATTTGCTGAGAATCCGGCGTCGGGGTCAGTCCGGCGATCAAAGCCACGATAGAACCTGTGACCGCCAACACAAAAGTGCTTCTGGCCACAGTGTTCGGCGTTGCTGGGAGTGCGTCACACCTCGTCACCAACAGCTGTTTTGACGTGTAGATACCACCTCCGCGGCGCGGTCAAACGCCGGCACGACATCCATTCCTGCAGTTCAGTGGCGAATCCCGACCGCGTCACTACACTCCCAGCTCATACACAGCGCAGGCAAAGGGATCCGGATGGCCGTCAATCGCAAGGTCAAAGGTGTCGTCGTCGGCGGCGTACTGCTGATCGGAGTCCTGATCGCCGGGACCGTCCTGTCCAGTTGTGCCACCCAGATCGGTCCGGGGCAGACCGCGGTCAAGGTGGACGACTACGCCCTCATCCCCACCGACCCCAAGGTCGAGGGCTGCATCAACCCCGAGACCTCCGAGTTCAATCCACCCGGCGGCTTCAAGGCCTATCGCTATCCGTCCCGACAGATCAGCTGGGATGCCACCGGTAGCCCCGACGCCGAGGCCGAACCCACCATCGTGGTCTCCAACGCCACCGCGCCCGCCGAGTTGCGCGTGCCGGTGGTCATCACCTTCGACCTGACCACCGATTGCGCCATGCTGATGGACTTCCACCGCGACTTCGGCACCAAATACCAGGGCTGGCTGGACGACGAGGGTCTGGTCACCGAGGGCTGGAAGAACCTGCTGCGCTACGTCGTCGGCCAGCCCGCCGAGCAGGTACTCATCAGCGTCGCCCAGAAATACACCTGGCGTGAGATCTGGAACGACGAGAAGGTGCGCATCGAATTCCAGAACGCGCTGCGCGACGCGCTGCCCAGCGCTTCCAAGGCCCGCACCGACGGTCGCGAGTTCTTCACCAACTTCCAGGTGACCGTCATGAAACCGGACCCGGTCGACGACGGCCTCAAGGAGGCCATCATCGCCGAGCAGAAGGCCATCGCCGATGCCAGGGCCGCCGAGGCCAAGGGTGTCGCCGACGCCAACGCGGCCAAGGCCAAGGCCGAGGCGGACAAGGCCGCCGCCCAAGCCCAGACCGAACTGGCTCGCCAGCGTGCCTTGCAGAAACAGGCCGAGATCGCCGGTTATCCCGACGTCGACGCCTACCTGCGGGCCATCGCCATCGAGAACGGCCAGAATCCGTTCCAGCCGACCTATGTGGTGCCGCAGGCGCCCTGACCCACACCGGCCGTCTTGACCGGTGGCGCGGGCCGATAATCTGAACGCCATGGCCGAGCTGACGATCCCCGCCGATATCAAGCCGCACGACGGACGGTTCGGCTGCGGGCCGTCGAAGGTGCGCCCCGAACAGCTGCAGGCGCTCGCCGCGGCCGGTGACCTGTTCGGCACCTCGCACCGGCAGGCGCCGGTGAAGAACCTCGTCGGCCGGGTCCGCGACGGGCTGCGCCAGCTGTTCGCGCTGCCCGACGGGTACGAGGTCATCCTGGGCAACGGCGGCTCGACCGCGTTCTGGGATGCCGCCGCGTTCGGTCTGGTGGACAAGCGCTCGCTGCACCTCACCTATGGCGAGTTCAGCTCGAAATTCGCCTCGTGCGTCGCCAAGAACCCGTTCGTCGGCGATCCGATCATCATCAAGGCGGACGCGGGCAGCGCACCGGAGCCGACCTCGGACCCGTCGGTCGACGTCGTCGCGTGGGCCCACAACGAGACCTCGACCGGGGTCGCGGTGCCGGTGCAGCGGCCGGCCGGTGACGCCCTGGTGCTCATCGACGCCACCTCGGCGGCCGGCGGCCTGCCCGTCGACATCCGCGACGCCGACGCCTACTACTTCGCCCCGCAGAAGAACTTCGCCGGTGACGGCGGGCTGTGGATCGCGGTGCTCTCGCCGGCCGCGCTGGCCCGCATCGAGGCCATCGCGGCGACGGATCGCTGGGTGCCCGACTTCCTGTCGCTGCCCATCGCGGTGGACAACAGCCTGAAGAACCAGACCTACAACACCCCGGCCATCGGCACGCTGATCCTGCTCGCCGAGCAGCTGGACTGGCTGAACGGCAACGGCGGGTTGGACTGGGCCGTCAAGCGCACCGCCGATTCGTCGCAGCGGCTGTACTCGTGGGCCGAGGCGGCATCGTTCGCGACGCCGTTCGTGGCCGATCCGGCGCTGCGCTCGCAAGTGGTCGGCACCATCGACTTCAACGATGATGTCGATGCCGCCGCGGTGGCCAAGGTGCTGCGCGCCAACGGGATCGTCGACACCGAGCCGTACCGCAAACTGGGCCGCAACCAATTGCGGGTGGCGATGTTCCCGGCCGTCGAACCCGATGACATCAGCGCCCTGACCACCTGCATCGACTGGGTCGTCGAGCGACTCTGAGCAACCCCTGCGTGTCAGCCCGGTAACGGCCGGATAACGCGGTAGGGTGCCCCGCAGGAGGTCAGTATGCGCGAACTCAAGGTCGTCGGGCTGGACGTGGACGGCAAGCGTCTGATCTGCGAGGCGGCGGACGCCGGCGAGAAATACGTCATTCGGGTGGATAACCGGTTGCGTGCCGCCGTGCGCGGCGACAAGGCCACCTCCAACCAAACCCAGATCGAGGTAGAGGTACCGACGACGTTGCGCCCCAAGGAAATTCAGTCTCGAATTCGTGCGGGCGCATCGGTCGAGCAGGTTGCGGCGATCACCGGCGCCGATGTCGACCGGGTGCAGCGATTCGCCAACCCGGTGCTGCTGGAGCGCGCCCGTGCCGCGGAGCTGGCCACCGCCGCGCACCCCATCCTGGCCGACGGCCCGGCGGTGCTGACCCTGCTGGAGACCGTGACCTCGGCGCTGATCTCGCGCGGCCTGGATCCCGATGCCACGACATGGGACGCCTGGCGCAACGAAGACGGCCGGTGGACGGTGCAGCTGTCGTGGAAGGCCGGCCGGTCGGACCTGCAGGCCCATTTCCGGTTCACCCCCGGGTCGCACGGCGGCACGGTGACGGCATTCGACGAGCGGGCGGCCGAGTTGATCGACCCGAACTTCACCCGCCCGCTGCGGCCGGTGGCCCCGGTGGCGCAGCTGGATTTCGAACCGGTCGCCGCGCCGGCTCCCGCTCCCGCGGTGACCCCGGAGCCGGCACCGGCGCCTGTCGAGGCGGCGGCGCCGACCGCCGCGCCCACGCCGGCCGAGGAACCCGCGCCGCAGCCCGCCGAGCCGGCACCCAAGCCCGCCCGCAGTCGCAAGGCCCGCGCCACGGTGCCGGCGTGGGAGGACGTGCTGCTGGGCGTGCGCTCCGGCACGCAGCGATGAGCGCTTGCGCGAAGAGCAGACAACACCGATGAGCGCTTGCGCGAAGAGCAGACAACACCGATGAGCGCTTGCGCGAAGAGCAGACAACACCGATGAGCGCTTGACTTGGCGCTAAGGGCGACGACGTCCGAGTGCGGATGGTCCTGGGCGCCGAGTCAACGCGGTCGGCGCGCGCTCACCGGCTGACGAGCAGGGCGATCAGCGCCAACCAACCGATGGCCACCCCGATCCCGGATCCCAGGACGAACCAGCGCCACACCGGACGGGCCCGCCAGCCCCATACCGTGGGCGCCAGACCCCCGACCGCCACCAGGTTCAGCCCGATGGCCAACAGGGGATGCACCCGCGTCAGACCGACGCTCAGCACGACGATCGCGGCGGCGGTCACGGCGGCCACGAATCCCGCGACGGTCAGACCGGTGCCCCAGGGCGTTGTTCCCCGCGATGGCGTGTTGTCGCCGGACATCAGCTCACCCTAGCCCGCTCGTAGAACGCCAGCGCGGCGGCGGTGGCGACATTCAGCGAGTCGGTGCCCCGCGTCATCGGGATACGCACCCGCACGTCGGCGGCCCGCATGGTGTGCTCGGTCAGGCCCGGCCCCTCGGCTCCCACCAGGATGGCCACCCGGTCACCGGTCAACTCCGACATCGCCTCGGCCAGCGTCGCGGCGGCCGGATTCGGGGTCATCGCCAGCACTCGGAAACCGTTGTCCCGCAGGGTCTTCAGCTCATTCGGCCAGGATGGCGCCCACGCGTAGGGCACCAGCAGGGCATGCCCCATCGAGACGCGCACCGCCCGCCGGTACAGCGGGTCGGCACAGCCGGTGCCGAACAACACGGCATCCACATCCAGCCCGGCGGCGTTGCGGAAGATCGATCCGAGGTTCTCGTGGTCGTTGACGCCTTCGAGCACCGCGACGGTGCGCGCGCCGGCCAGCACCTCGGCGACCGTCAGCTCGGCCGGACGCGGCGCGGCGGCCAGCACACCGCGATTGAGATGGAACCCGATCGCCTCGGCCATCACCTCGGCACTGGCCCGGTAGTACGGCACGTCCACACCCGCCAGATCGGCGGCCAACTCGCTCAATCGACGGTCGGTGCCCAGCATCGCGCGGGGCCGGAACCGGGAGGCCAGCATGCGCTGCACCACCAGCACGCCCTCGGCGATCACCAGCCCTTTGCCGCTGGGCAGATCGGGCCTGCGATCGACACTGTTGAGGTCGCGGAAATCGTCCAGCCGCGGATCGGCCGCGTCCGCGATATCGATGACGTTGGTCAGCTCGCCGGGCTTTCGTCCACGATCGCCAACATCAGGTCGGCGGCTTCGAGCAGGGTCCGGCGCTGTTCGGGGGTGAGTTCGGCCAGCCGCTGCTGCAACCATTCCCGGCTGGCTCTGCGTTCGGCCTCGATCAGGTCGAGGCCGGCGGGTGAGACCGAGACCAGCACCTGCCTGCGGTCGTCGGGATGGGCGACGCGATCGACGAAGCCCAGATCGACCAGCGAGGCGATCACGCGCGTCATCGACGGCGGGCGGACCCGTTCGCGGACGGCCAGGGCGCCCGGCGTCATGGGCCCTTCCTTGGCCACCGTGGCCAGCGCCGAAAGTTGGGACAGCGAGACCGGGGAATCGGGCCTGCGGAACCGCAGCTGCCGGGCCAACCTGATCACGGCCAGCGACAGATCACTCGACAACCTGGAGTCGACGTCTGTCACAGGGCAAGAGAATACCCAGAGGACAGCCGGGAAGTGGTGAGGCTAGGTTGTGAAGCGATGTCAGAAGCCACCAGCGAGACGCCGATCGAGCCGCCGGCCTTGCCGGCCCGGCTGCTGGAGCCGGTGCCGGTGATCATCGCGATCGCGACCGGCTGGCTCATCGCCGTCGCGCTGGCGTTCACCGTCCCCGCCCTGCACGGTTGGCGGCCCGTCACCGTCGCCGGGCTCGGTGTCGGACTGCTGGGCACCTGCATCTTCCTGCTGCAGCTACGGTCCGCCCGCCGCGGCGACCGGGGCGCGCAGCGCGGCCTCGTCGACTGAAGGAAACGCCATGGGTTCGCCTCTCCTGCAAGCACAGATCGACATCGACGCACCGGTGTCCACGGTCTGGGCGCTGATCTCGGACCTGCGCCGGATGCCGCAGTGGAGTCCACAGTGCCGGGTCATGAAGGTGCTGGGCCGCACCCGGGTGGGCGCCAAGGCGATCAACCTCAACCGGCGCAACACGATGTTCTGGCCGACCACCTGCACCATCACCGAGCTGGAACCCGAGCGCGCGCTGGCCTTCCGCGTCGATTTCAACGCGATGCGGTGGAGCTACGAGCTGGAGCCGCTCGACGGCGGTGGCACCCGGGTGATCGAGAGCCGCCGAGCGCCCGAGGGCTTCAAGACCGTGCCCACCATGCTGGTGGACAAGTTCATGGGCGGGGTTCCCACCTTCGAGCAGGAACTGCTGGCCGGCATGAACGCGTCGCTGCAGCGGATCAAGTCCGCCGCGGAAGGCGCCGGACGCTAGGAGCCGACGGGGCTCGCGGAGCCTTCTTGGCTCTCCGGGCTCTCCGGATCTACCGGGCTCTCCGGATCTGCCGGGCTCTCCGGATCTGCCGGGCTTTCCTGGTCTGCCGGGCCCTCGGCGCCGGCCGGGATCTCGGCGAGTTCGAGCACCCCGTCGTCGTAAGGGTCGTACAGCGGCGAACCGGTTCCCGCCGGGGCGGGGGTGTCCGAATGCGCCCCGCAGCCGTACTCGCTGTCGACCACCCGGCCGTCGGCGGACATCTCGTTGGCGCACACGCCGAACACCGTGCCCAGCGAACCGGCCAGCGGCAGATAGAACCCGCAATCCCGGCACACCCGCCGAGTCGCGCGGGCCATCGCCGAACCGGGACCGAACTCGCCGTCATGCCAGCGCTGCGCCGCGTCGAGCCGGCCTTCCAGGCTCAGAACCTTGCGGCGGCCCAGGCCGATCTCGGCAGCCACCTCGTCCTGCTCGTCGTCGCCGCTGGCCAGGTATCCGGGCACCAGACGCGGGTCGTCGGCCGGCGGGGCCAACAGGTCGCCGGGGCTCAGATCGCCGGGACGAACCCGCTCATCCCACGGCACCCACTGCGGCGCCAGCAGCGCGGTCGGGCCCGGCACCAGCACGACTTCGCTGATGGTCACGTGGTCGGTGCCGGGATAACCCGCCACCACCACCGCCCACTGCCAGCCCTGGTAGCCGGGCAGCACCGCGAGGAAGCGGTGGGTGGCCGCGGTCGGGTCGTCGAACACCGCACCCAGATATTCGCCGACGGCGTCGGCACCGCTGAACTCTTCGATCGCGGCGCGGGCCGCCTCGACCGCCCCAAGCAGCAACGCCTCCAGCTCGGGTGAGCGCAGCGCATGCGGTTCTGCCTGGTCGGTGAGATCGGCGACGGTGTCGGTTCCTGTGTCCATCGCGTCCAATATTGCCTGACCATGCCCACCAGAGCCACACCGGTGGGCTTCCCGCCGCAGACGTCTCGGTAAGGGACAATCGGAGCTGTGCCTTCCCGGGATCCCCGCTACCACCCACCGCGGCCGCCGTCCGACGGTGAGCACCCCGGCATGGCCAATTATCCCAGCGACGGTGATATCGGACGGCGCAAGCATCCGCCGTCCGGACCGAGCGCCAACCGCTGGCTGCCCCCGCTGGACGACGAGGCGGCCCGGCCACGGACCGACCCGCCGCCGCGGGCCCGGTCCGGCGTGGGATCGTCGGCCGGCGAGAAGGTCACCGTCACCCGCGCCGCCGCTGCGCGCAGCCGCGAGATGGGCACCAAGATGTACGACCTGGTGCACCGGGCCGCCACCGCCGACGGTGCCGACAAATCCGGCCTGACCGCCCTCACCTGGCCGGTGGTGGCCAGCTCGGCGGTCGACGCGGCGATGGCGGTGGCCTTGGCCAACACCTTGTTCTTCGCGGCGGCCTCCGGTGAGAGCAAGAGCAAGGTGGCGCTGTATTTGCTCATCACCATCGCGCCGTTCGCGATCATCGCCCCGCTGATCGGCCCGGCACTGGACCGCCTCCAGCACGGCCGCCGGGTGGCGCTGGCCATGTCGTTCGCGTTGCGCACCGTGCTGGCCGTGGTGTTGATCGGCAACTACGACGGCGCCACCGGGAGTTACCCGTCCTGGGTGCTCTACCCGTGCGCACTGGGCATGATGGTGCTGTCCAAGAGTTTCTCGGTGCTGCGCAGTGCGGTGACCCCGCGGGTGCTGCCGCCCACGATCGACCTGGTGCGGGTGAATTCGCGGCTGACCATGTTCAGCCTGCTCGGCGGCACCATGGCCGGCGGGACGATCGCCGCCGGCGCCGAATACCTGCTCAACATGGCCCAGCTGCCCGGTGCGCTGTACGTGCTGGTGGCGGTGACCGTTGTCGGGGCGGTGCTGTCGATGCGGATCCCGAAGTGGGTCGAGGTGACAGCCGGCGAGGTGCCCACCACGTTGAGCTACCACGGTGGCGAGACCGAGGCATTGCGCCGGCCGGCCAAGGAGCGTCAACCCTTGGGCCGCAACATCATCACGTCGTTGTGGGGCAACTGCACCATCAAGGCGATGGTGGGCTTCCTGTTCCTGTACCCGGCCTTCGTCGCCAAATCGCATGGTGACGGCGGGTGGGAGCAGTTGCGGATCCTGGGTCTGATCGGGGCGGCGGCCGGTATCGGCAACTTCGTCGGCAACTTCACCGCCGCCCGGCTCAAACTCGGCAGGCCCGCCCTGCTGGTCACCCGCGCCACCATCGCGGTGACGGTGATGGCACTGGCCGCCGCTGTCACCGGCAACCTGTTGGTGGCCGCGCTGGCCACCTTGGTCACCTCCGGTGCCAGCGCCATCGCGAAGGCGTCACTGGACGCGTCGCTGCAGGATGACCTGCCGGAGAAATCCCGGGCGTCGGCCTTCGGCCGGTCCGAGTCACTGTTGCAGCTGGCCTGGGTGGCCGGCGGGGCGACCGGCGTCCTCATCTATCCGCAGCTGTGGGTCGGGTTCACTACGATCACGGCCGTGTTGATTCTCGGTCTGGCCCAGACACTGGTGAGCCACAACGGTGCGTCCCTGATACCCGGCTTCGGCGGCAACCGCCCGGTGCTCGCCGATACCGAGGGCGGCCCGCTGGCCGCGCCGGTGGGGCGCCGATGAAGCGCGTCGCCGCGGTCCTGCTGGCGGTGGCACTCGTCGCCTCGGTGGGCACCGGTCTGCTGGTGTGGCAGCTCAGCCGGCACGCCGACAATGGCTTCCCGGAGATCAGCGCTTACTCGCATGGCGCGTCGGTGCGCGTCGGGCCGTACCGCTTCTGCCAGGTACTGGATCTGAACAACTGCGAAATCCCGGAAACCACAGGCGATTTGGCGGTCAACTCGCGCAACCCGGTGCAGCTGTCGGTGCCGTCGGCGATCGCGCGGGCACCGTGGTGGCTGCTGCGGGGCTACGAGGACGCCCCCACCCCCGTCGTCTCGGAGTTCCGGCCGGGCACGACGCTGGCCGTCACCATCCCCACCGTCGACGCCCGGTTCGGCAGGCTGACCGGATTCGCGGTGCAGCTGCCGACCCTGGTGCGCGACGAAGCCGGCAACGAGTTCCCGCTGCCGCACGCCGAGTGGTCGGTGCGCACCGTCTGGAACTAGCACCGTCTGGAACTAGCTCACGCCGGCGGAGTGCCGTCGCCGAATGGCCTGCCGCCCAAGGCTTCCCGGCCGTGCGCGGTGTGCCAGCCGGACAGCTCGGGTCCCTTAGGGACGATCTGGGTGGGGTTGATGTCCTTGTGCACGATGTAGTAGTGCGCCTTGATCTGGTCGAAATCGACGGTGTCCCCGAATCCGGGTGTCTGGAACAGGTCGCGGGCGTAGGCCCACAGCACCGGCATCTCGGACAGTTTGGACCGGTTGCACTTGAAGTGCCCGTGATAGACGGCGTCGAACCGGGCCAGCGTGGTGAACAGCCGGACATCGGCCTCGGTGATCGTGTCACCCACCAGATACCTTTGCCCACTGAGCCGTTCGGAGACCCAGTCCAGCGCGGTGAACAACCGGTCATACGCCGCGTCGTAGGCGTGCTGGGCGCCGGCGAATCCGCATCGGTACACGCCGTTGTTGATCTCGGTGTAGATCCGCTGCGCCACCTCGTCGATCTCCTCGCGTAGCGGTTCCGGGTACAGCTGCGGCGCGCCCTCGCGGTGGAAGGCGGTCCACTCGGTGGAGAAGTCCAGGGTGATCTGGGCGAAGTCGTTGGTGACGACGGCGCCGGTGCGAATGTCGACGATGGCGGGCACGGTGATGCCCTTGGGATAGTCGGGGTCGCGCTTGAAGTAGGCGTCCTGTAGCCGCGGGATCTTCAGCACCGGGTCGACCCCACCCGGGTCCAGGTCGAAGGTCCAGCTGCGCTCGTCGTGCACCGGCCCGCAGTAGCCGATGGACAGCGCGTCCTCCAGGCCCAGCAGCCGCCGCACGATGATGGCGCGGTTGGCCCACGGGCAGGCCCGCGCGACGATCAGCCGGTAGCGGCCCGCCTCGACGGGATAGCCGTCACGGCCATCGGCCGTCACGCGGGTGGTGATGTAGTTGGTGTCGCGGTTGAACTCGCCCGTGGGGTTGACGTAGGCCATGCCTACAGTCTTCCCACTTCCGCGCCGAAACTACGCTTTCTGGCGCAGGATCGCCCGATCGGCGCCAACAACCGTCGTCTCGGCGGCTCGGATCAGGCGTCGAGCTCGCGGGCGACGGCCTTGACGACCTCGGACACCCGCCGGGCCACCTTGCGGTCGGGGTACTTACCCTTACGCAGCTCGGGCTGGATGGTGTTCTCCAGCAGCGTGATGAGGTCACCGATCATGCCGTGCAGCTCGTCGGGGGTGTGCTTGTGCTCGGCGGCGGTGGCCTCGCGGCGGGTCCGGGACAGGCTGGGCGGCGGGTCGATGAGCTTGACGCTCAGCGCTTGCGGCCCGCGACGCCCGGCAGCCAGGCCGAACTCGACCTTCTGGCCCGCCTTGAGCCCCTCGACACCCGAAGGCAGCGCGGAAGACCGGACGTAGACGTCCTCGCCGTCCTCCTGGGACAGGAAGCCGAAGCCCTTCTCGGCGTCGTACCACTTAACCTTGCCGGTCGGCACTGCTGTTCACCCGCTCGTCTCATCGATCACATAAGTAATGCGTCCCGCCTGCGCAGGACGCAATGTGGAAGAGCTTACTAGTAGGTCGGTAGTCTGTAACGACCGCTGGAGGAGACATGCGACTGGTCCTGAATATCGTCTGGTTGATCTTCGGTGGGTTGTGGCTTGCGCTGGGCTACCTCCTCGCGGCACTGATCTGTTTCGTGCTCATCATCACCATCCCCTTCGGCTTCGCCGCGCTGCGCATCGCGCTGTACGCACTGTGGCCGTTCGGGCAGACCGTCGTCGACAAGCCCGGAGTTCGCCCCGGTGCGCTGATCGGCAACATCATCTGGCTCGTCGTGGCCGGAATCTGGCTGGCGATCGGGCATGTGGTCAGCGCCATCGCCATGGCCATCACGATCATCGGCATCCCACTGGCGCTGGCCAATCTGAAGATGATCCCGGTCTCCCTGATGCCGCTGGGTAAAGAGATCGTGCCGGTCGACGAGAAACGGGTGGCCTGAGTGAGCGTGACCGAACTCGGCCTGCCCATGCTGGGCACCCGGCCGGGCATGCCGGCCAGTGGACCGCTGCTGGACACCTACGGCCGGGTCGCCACCGATCTGCGGGTGTCGCTGACCGACAGGTGCAATCTGCGGTGCACCTATTGCATGCCGGCCGAGGGGCTGGACTGGCTGCCCGGCAGCCAGTTGCTCAGCGCCACCGAACTGAGCCGGTTGCTACGGATCGCCGTCACCCGGCTCGGGATCACCAATGTCCGCTTCACCGGCGGTGAACCGCTGGTGTCGCGGAACCTGGAAGAGGTGATCGCGGCGGCCGCCGCGCTGACCCCGCGCCCGACGATCGCCATGACGACGAACGGGATCGGGCTGGCGGCCCGGGCCGCGGGACTCAAACGCGCCGGGCTGGACCGGGTCAACGTGTCCCTGGACACCGTCGACCGCGCGCATTTCACCGAGATCACCCGCCGCGACCGCCTCGACGACGTGCTCGCCGGATTGGCCGGGGCGGCAGCCGCCGGCCTGGCGCCGGTGAAGGTGAATGCGGTGCTGGATCCGCGCACCGGGCTGGACGACGTGGTGCCGCTGCTGCGGTTCTGCCTGGAACACGACTACCAGCTGCGGATCATCGAACAGATGCCGCTGGACGCCGGACATGTCTGGAGCCGGGACCGGGCCATCAGCGCCGACACGGTGCTCGACACGCTGCGCCGGCATTTCGACCTGCGGCCGGATCCTGCGCCGCGCGGTTCGGCGCCGGCGGCGCTGTGGCGGGTGGACGGCCGCGCGGCCACCGTGGGGATCATCGCGTCGGTGTCGGCGGCGTTCTGCGGCGCCTGCGACCGGACCAGGCTGACCGCCGACGGGCAGATCCGCAGCTGTCTGTTCTCCACCGCCGAGACCGACCTGCGGGGGCTGCTGCGGGACGGCGCCGACGACGACGAGATCGAGGCCGCGTGGCGCCGCACCATGTGGGCGAAACCGGCCGGGCACGGCATCAACGATCCGAGCTTCGTGCAGCCCGCCCGACCGATGAGCGCGATCGGCGGCTGAGATGACCGTGACGGTGACGGTGCGCTATTTCGCCGCGGCCCGGGCCGCCGCGGGAATCGAGACCGAAACGTTGCACCTGCAAAAAGGCTTGACGGTGGACGGGCTGGTGCAGCAACTGTCCGCCCGCGGCCCGGAACTGGCGAAAGTGCTGGCACGCTGCTCGTTCCTGTGCGACGAGGTTGCGGTGCGCGATCGCGGCAGGCCGCTGGAAACAAACCAGACGGTCGATGTGTTACCCCCATTCGCCGGCGGATAGCCGTGATTTACATCACATAACGAAACGGTCACAATGAGGCCAACCGGAGTTTGACTCCGGCAAACACCAGCGGAAACGCCCGGGCGTCCTGCGCCTTTAAAGTTCTCACAAGATTTGCTGCCTGTGAAAACGCCGAAAACGGGTCGAGATGACTCTCACGCGTCGAGCAGTTACCGTCTTGCCCAAGCCATCTGACCTCTATCAGATAGCCCGCAGCGCCCAGTACGCCGAGCTCCATCCGCCCGGGAACTGCCACCGACGAACAACCTTGGATGGAGGCGGGGGACCCACCGGTCCGCCGAAAGCAGACCAGGGCTCGAAGTCTGAGCCCTTGGGGTGAAGCCGGCGTCGGCAACGACGCAGGCCGGGCGACCTCTCCAGCCCGAACCCGACAGCTGACCTCGTAGGCGTTCACGAGAGGACTGTCTTTTTCTATGAGTGGACGGCACCGCAAGCCCACATCATCCTCAGTCAGCGTCGCCAAGATCGCCGTCACCGGCGCGGTTCTGGGCGGCGGAAGCCTCGCTCTGGCCGGTCAGGCCGGTGCCGCCACCGACGGCCAGTGGGACCAGGTCGCCCGCTGTGAATCCGGTGGCAACTGGGCGATCAACACGGGCAACGGTTACCAGGGCGGATTGCAGTTCTCGCCGGGCACGTGGTCTTCGCACGGCGGTGGTGAATACGCCCCGGCCGCGCACCTGGCCACCAAGGAAGAGCAGATCGCCGTCGCCGAGCGTGTCCTGGCCAGCCAGGGCAAGGGCGCATGGCCCGTATGCGGCCGCGGCCTCGGCGCCGCCAGCCCGCGCAATGTGGTGAACGACGCCCCGCAGGCGCTGGACAACCCGATCGACAACCCCGGCGTCAACGGTGAACTCCCCCCGCCGCCCGCTCCCGAGCCGGCGCCCATCGACGCACTCTCCGCTCCGCTGCCCGACGCCCCGCCTCCGCCGCCGGCACCCGAGCCGCTGCCGCCGGCACCCGAAGCTCCGGCGGTGCCTGTCGACGCGGTGTTGCCCGCACCCGCGCCGGCCGATCTGCCTCCCGCCCCGGTCGACGCCGCCCCGCTGGACGCTCCGGCTCCTGCCCCGGCTCCGGCTCCTGCCGACATCGTCGCCGTCGACCATGTCGTCCCGGCCCCCGCCGACGCCGTCCCGGCCCCCGCCGATCTCCCCCCGGCTCCCGCCGATCTCCCCCCGGCCCCCGCTGATGTCGTTCCCGCTCCTGTGGATGCCGTTCCGGCCCCGCCGGTCGATCCGGCCGCACAGCCGGTGATCCAGGCTGCCAGCTGGGACGCCGCTCCCGCACCGGCGGACCAGCCCCAGGTGTGGGCCCTGCACGGTGCCCCGCTGCCGCAGGACCCGGTGCTGCCGACTCCGGCTCCCGCGCCCGCCCCGGCACCGGCTCCCGCTCCGGCGGATGCCCCGGTCGCCGCCGCCCCGGCGGATGCCCCGGTCGCAGCACCCGCGCCCGATCCGCTCGCCGACGGCGTCCCGCACCTGGTCAGCCCCGAGAACCTGCCGCCGGGGTCGACGATGGATCCCAACGCGGTCCCGAACGAGAGCCCGAACGTCAGCTACCTGCGTCAGCTCTGGCATGCCGTGCAGAACCAGGACATCACCGGCAAGGATGCGCTGATCGCGATCACCACGCAGCGGTCGATGAACAGCCCCATCCCGGAGGACATCCCGGCTCCGCCGAACGCCCCGGCTCCGGCTCCCGGTGCGGCGCCCGCGCCGGCTCCCGGTCCGGCTCCGGCCCCGCTGCTGCCGACGCCGTAGGCGCCACCACAACGAGAGAAACTGCACTCCCCGCGGAGTGCAGTTTCTGCTTTGTGGACCTGATCGCGAGAGGCCCGTATCAGGCCGAGTTGACCCATTCGTCGGAACCGTCGCCGAAGAACTGGTGCTTCCACACCGGCAGCCTGGCCTTCACCGTGTCCACGAGCAGGGCACAGGTAGTGAACGCGGCACCGCGATGATCGGCGGCCACCGCGACCGTCAGAGCCGCGTCACCGATGTGCAGCACCCCGATCCGGTGGCTGACCGCGACAGCTCGGACGCCCGCGGCGTCGCGGGCGACTTCCTCGACCACCTCGGTGAGGGTCTGCAACGCCGAGGGATGGGCCGAATACTCCAGTCGGGTGACGGTGCGCCCGCCGTCGTGATCCCGCACCACACCGGAGAACCCGACCACCGCACCGGCCGCCGCGTGGGCCACCAGCTCTTCGTGTTCGGACAGCGCAATGGGTTGCTCGGTCAGCGCGACCCGCAGCACCTCAGCCGGCATGGTCGCCGCCGCGCAGTTGATCCAGCGCGTGTTCCAGCACCGTGTCGAGCACGCCGAGGCCGTCCTTCACCCCGCCCGTGGAGCCGGGCAGGTTCACGATGAGCACACCGGAGCGCACCCCGCACACGCCGCGGGACAACACCGAGGTGGGCACGTGCGGCAAACCGGACGCCCGGATGGCGTCGGCGAGCCCGGGAATCTGATAGTCGACCATCTGCTCGGTGGCGTCGGCGGTGGCGTCGGTTGGCGAGATGCCGGTGCCGCCGGAGGTGATGATGACGCTCGGGCGTTCTTCGATGGCCTGGCTCAGCGCTCGCACCACCGATGCGCCGTCGGGCACCACCCGGGGCGCGCCGGTCGCGATACCGCGCCCGGTCAGCCAGTCCACGATGATCGGTCCGGTGCGGTCCTCGTACACACCGGCCGCAGCGCGGGTGGAGGTGATGATGACGACGGCGCTATACATCGGTGCGCGTCCAGGTGCCGGTCTTGCCGCCCTCCTTGTGCACCACCTGGATACCGTCGATCCGGGCGGCGCGATCGACGGCCTTGATCATGTCGTACAGCGTCAGCGCGGCCACGCTCACCGCGGTCAGCGCTTCCATCTCGACCCCGGTGCGGTCGGTGGTGCGCACCGTGGCGGTGACCGTGACCTCCGCATCGCCGATCGTGAACGCGATATCGACCCCGGTCAGCGCCAGCTGGTGGCACAACGGGATCAGGTCGCTGGTGCGTTTGGCGGCCATGATGCCGGCCACCCGTGCAGTGGCCAGGGCATCACCCTTGGGCAGGCCGCCGCCCGCGATGAGGTCGACGACGTCGGCGCGGGTCCGCACGGTGCCGACGGCGACGGCGGTGCGTTTCGTCGGCTCCTTGGCCGCGACGTCGACCATGTGGGCGGCACCCGACTCGTCCAGGTGCGAGAGCCCGCTCACCGATCTACTTGTTGACGACGGTGACCGGGTGCGTGTACGGCAGCTCGTCGGCAGGCAGCGGGAAGGTCACATCGCCGAACGGCGACAGCGCGCCGGTACGGTCAGAGGCGAGCTCGCTGACGGCGTGATCACCGTCGGCCACCTCGGGCCAGCCATTGTCGACGTACTGGTTCTTCTTGTCAGCCACGACTGACATTGTGGCAGGTACCGCCCGCGGGGGCGAGGCCGGTCATGATCTCGCGACCCGGCCCCGCGGGAAGCTGCTTTACGCTGGTCAGCGATGACGCATCATGCACCGTCTAGCGTGCCCCTGGGTGTCTGGCTGGCCGACCTCCCCGACGATCGCCTGATCCGTCTGCTGGAGTTGCGGCCCGACCTCACCCAGCCGCCACCGGGCACGCTGGCCGCCCTTGCCGCGCGGGCGCAGGCCCGCCAGTCGGTCAAGGCTGCCACCGACGCGCTGGACTTCCTGCATCTGGCCGTCCTGGACGCCATGCTCACGCTGCAGGCCGACGCCGGGCCGGTGCTCGCGGAGACGGTGGTGGAGTCGCTGGGTTCCCGGGCCGGTGCCGATGCGGTGCAGGCGGCGCTGGCCGATCTGGTCGATCGGGCGCTGGTGTGGGGCGAGGACACCCTGCGGGTCACCCCCGAGGTGGCCGCCGGCCTGCCATGGTTTCCCGGGCAGGCCGCGCGCGCCGAGCCCGAGTTGAGCGCCGAGGCGATCACCGCCTTGCTCGCCGATATCGACGAACCGCAACGCGAGCTGCTGACCCGGCTGTCGCAAGGCTCACCGGTCGGGCGCACCCGGGACGCGGTGCCCGGCGCTCCTGCCGATCGCCCGGTACCGCGCCTGCTGGCATCCGGGCTGCTGGACCGCGTCGACACCGACACCGTGATCCTGCCCCGGCTGGTCGGCCAGTTGCTGCGCGACGAGCTGCCCGGCCCGGTCGGGCTGCACGTCCCGGACCCCACCGTGTCGACCACGACGCAGGCCGACGTCGACTCGGTGGCCGCCGGGGCGGCCATCGACCTGCTCCGCGAGATCGACCTGATCATCGAAAGCCTGTCGGCCACACCGATTTCCGAACTGCGGGCCGGCGGGCTCGGCGTACGCGACGTCAAGCGGTTGACCAAGCTGACCGGTATCGACGAACAACGGCTGGGGCTGATCCTCGACATCGCCGCCGGCGCCGGCCTGATCGCCTCCGGCGTGCCCGACCCCTTACCGCCGGACGGCACCGCCCCGTACTGGGCGCCCACGGTGGCCGCCGACCGGTTCATCGAGGCGAGCACCGCCAGCCGCTGGCAGTTGGTCGTGTCCACCTGGTTGGACCTGCCGTCGCGCCCGGGCCTGGTGGGCAGCCGCGGGCCCGACGGCAAGCCTTATGGCGCTCTGTCGGATGCGCTCTACTCCACCGCGGCGCCGCTGGACCGGCGGTTGCTGCTGCAGATGCTGGCCGAACTGAAGCCGGGGGCCGGGGTGGATGCGGCGTCGGCCGCCGCGGCGATGATCTGGCACCGGCCCCGCTGGGCGGCGCGCTTGCAGCTCGGCCCGGTCACCGACCTGCTGCGCGAGGCGCATGCGGTGGGCGCGGTGGGCCGCGGTGCGATTGCCTCACCGGCCCGGGTGCTGCTGGCCGGCGGCTCCGACGACGAGGTCGTGGCCGCGATGGACAAGGTGTTGCCGGCCCCGCTGGACCATTTCCTGCTGCAGGCCGACCTGACGGTCGTGGTGCCCGGGCCGCTGCAGCGCGACCTGGCCGAGCAACTGGCGGTGGTGGCCACCGTGGAGTCGGCGGGGGCGGCCATGGTCTACCGGATCAGTGAGCCCTCCATCCGGCAGGCGCTGGACTCCGGGCGCACCGCGGGCGAACTGCACGCGTTCTTCGAGCGTCATTCGAAAACGCCGGTGCCGCAAGGCCTGACGTATCTGATCGACGATGTGGCGCGCCGGCACGGGCAGCTGCGGGTCGGCATGGCCGCCTCGTTCGTGCGGTGTGAGGATCCGGCGCTGCTGGCCCAGGCGGTGGCCAGCCCCGCGGTCGAGCCGCTGGAGTTACGCATTCTGGCACCGACGGTCGCCGTCTCGCAGCACCAGATCGGTGACGTGCTGGCCGCGTTGCGCACCGCCGGGTTCGTCCCGGCCGCCGAGGACTCCTCCGGGGCCGTCGTCGATATCAGCGCCCGCGGTTCCCGGGTGCCCGTGCAGGGCAAGCGCCGGACCTACCGGCCGCTGAGCGCCCCCAACGCGCAGACGCTGGCCGCCATCGTCGCCGTATTGCGCAAGGTGTCCTCCGCCCCGACGGCGGGTCAGCGGCTGGACCCGGCCGGGCTGATCGCCGAGTTGCAGCAGGCCGCCCTCAACCAGCAACCGGTGGTGATGGGGTACGTGGATCCGGCCGGGGTGTCCACCCAGCGGGTGGTGGAACCCATCAACATCCGTGGCGGGCAGCTGACCGCGTTCGACCCGGCGGCCGGCCGGGTGCGGGAGTTTGCCATCCATCGCGTGACCTCGGTGGTGTCGGCGGACTCTGGATAATGGATGGGATGAACACCGCCGAGGGCCACCGCCATGACTGAGGGCCCGCTGATCGTCCAATCGGACAAGACCGTCCTGCTCGAGGTCGACCACGAACTCGCCGGCGCGGCGCGCGCCGCCATCGCCCCGTTCGCGGAACTGGAGCGCGCCCCCGAACACATCCACACCTACCGGATCACCCCGCTGGCGCTGTGGAACGCGCGCGCGGCCGGGCACGACGCCGAGCAGGTGGTCGATGCACTGGTCAGCTTCTCGCGCTACGCGGTGCCCCAGCCGTTGCTGGTGGACATCGTCGACACCATGGCCAGGTACGGCCGGCTGCAGCTGGTCAAGCATCCCGCCCACGGCCTGACCCTGGTCAGCCTCGATCGCGCGGTGCTCGAAGAAGTGTTGCGCAACAAGAAGATCGCTCCGATGCTGGGCGCCCGCATCGACGACGACACCGTCATCGTGCACGGCAGCGAACGCGGCCGGGTCAAGCAGATGCTGCTCAAGATCGGCTGGCCGGCCGAGGACCTCGCCGGCTACGTGGACGGCGAGGCGCACCCGATCACCCTGGATCAGGACGGCTGGGAGCTGCGCGACTACCAGGAGATGGCCGCCGATTCGTTCTGGGCCGGCGGCTCCGGCGTGGTGGTGCTGCCGTGCGGCGCCGGTAAGACGCTGGTGGGCGCAGCGGCGATGGCCAAGGCCGGCGCCACGACGCTGATCCTGGTCACCAACACCGTGGCCGGCCGGCAGTGGAAGCGCGAACTGATCGCACGAACCTCGTTGACGGAGAACGAGATCGGCGAGTATTCGGGTGAGCGCAAGGAGATCCGTCCGGTCACCATCGCCACCTATCAGGTGATCACCCGACGCACCAAGGGTGAGTACAAGCATCTGGAGTTGTTCGACAGCCGGGACTGGGGCCTGATCATCTACGACGAGGTGCACCTGTTGCCCGCGCCGGTGTTCCGGATGACCGCCGACCTGCAGTCCCGGCGCCGGCTGGGGCTGACCGCGACGCTGATCCGGGAGGACGGCCGCGAAGGCGACGTGTTCAGCCTGATCGGCCCGAAACGGTATGACGCGCCGTGGAAGGACATCGAGGCGCAGGGGTGGATCGCGCCCGCCGAGTGCATCGAGGTGCGGGTCACCATGACCGACAACGAGCGGATGCTCTATGCCACCGCCGAACCGGAGGAACGCTACAAGCTGTGTTCGACCGCGCACACCAAGATCGCGGTGGTGAAGTCGATCCTGGAACGTCACCCGAATGAGCCGACGCTGGTGATCGGCGCCTATCTGGACCAGCTGGACGAGCTCGGTGCGGAGCTGAACGCGCCGGTGATCCAGGGCTCGACGAAGAACGCCGAACGCGAGGCGCTGTTCGACCAGTTCCGGCGCGGCGAGATCCGCACGCTGGTGGTCAGCAAGGTCGCCAACTTCTCCATCGACCTTCCGGAAGCGTCTGTCGCCGTACAGGTTTCGGGGACGTTCGGGTCCCGCCAGGAGGAGGCTCAGCGGCTGGGCCGGCTGCTGCGGCCGAAGGCCGACGGCGGCGGCGCGGTGTTCTACTCGGTGGTCAGCCGCGACAGCCTGGACGCCGAGTACGCCGCGCACCGGCAACGGTTCCTCGCCGAGCAGGGATACGGCTACATCATCAAGGACGCCGACGACCTGCTCGGCCCGGCCGTCTGACTAATCGAGTGCACCGGCGGCCACGGCCGCCGCATTGATCCGGGTGAGCACCGTGTGCAGATGCTCCAATTCGGACAGCTCGACACCGAGGCGCGCCACCACCGCCGGCGGGATGCTCAGTGCGCGCTGCCGCAGGGCGGTACCTTCGGCCGTCAGGGCGACGTGGGTGGTGCGCTCGTCGGCGCTGCTGCGGGTGCGGGTGATCAGGCCGAGCGCCTCGAGCCGTTTGAGCATCGGCGATGTCGTGGCCGAGTCCATTTGCAGCAACGCGGCGATCTGTTTCACCGAGAGTGCGGGCCCGTCGGCGTTGGCGTTATCCCACAGCGCCAACATCACCAGGTATTGCGGGTGGGTGAGCCCGAGAGGTTCCAGCAGCGGGCGGTACACGGCCAGCACCGCGCGGTTGGTCACGGCCAGCGCGAAGCACACCTGACGTTCCAGGGCGAGGGGGTCGACGTCTTCGGTCACGGTGGGCATGCTCACAGCATACAACTAGATAGTGCGCTAATCATTAGTGTACTATCTAAATGGAATCATCGGCACCACCCCCAGGAGCCACCATGGCCATGTCCCGCCCCGCCCCGCTGCAGTACCTCGCGTACGCCTACGGGCGGCGCCTGCCGGATTCGATGCGCGAATTCGTCGCCGCCGACCTGACCGGTCCCGGCGCGATCCGACGGCACATGATCCGATACTCGATTCCGCCGCTGCTCATCCTGGCCCCGCTGTGGCTGCTGCCCGCGTCGTTGTACGTGCACATGGAGATGACGGTGCCCATCTATTTCTGGGCCGTGGTCATGGCGTTCGTGCTCAACAAGATCTGGCGCAGGCACCGGCTGGCCCAGCACGGCCTGGACCCCAACCTGGTGGATGTGGCCAACCGTCAGCGCAATGCCCGCCTGCATGAGGACTACGCCCGCCGCTACGGCGCCCGCCCGGAATCGGCCAAGTGGCAGGCGAACTCCAGCCCGTTCTGACGTCTCAGACGTGCGGTCCGACCGGTTTGACGACGGTCAGCAGCACCACCGAATCGGCCAGTGCGCTCAGGCTGTGCCGAGTGCGCGGGACCACGATGTGATCGCCGGGAGAGCCTTCCCAGCCGGCGTCGGCGTTGTTCAGCCGCACCCGTCCCTCGAGTACCTGCAGCGTCGCCTCCCCCGGGCTCTCGTGCTCGTCCAGGCCGTTGCCCTCGGTCAGCGCGATCAGGGTCTGCCGCAGCGCATGCTCATGCCCGCCGTACACGGTGTGGGCGCTGCGCCCGCTGCTGGCCGACCGGGCCGCCGCCAGTTCCCGGCGGGCCAGGGCGGTCAATGAGATCTTCTCCATGCGTCGATGTTTGCACCTGCGCGCCGCACGCATCGAGGACTAGGCAAAGGTCGTTGACAATCCGGCCTTGGCAGCCCGCGAAACGTCGTCGGCCAGGATTTCCGGCTCCCCGGCCAGCAGCCCGGCCACGGCCTGCCGCGCCACCACCACGGGATCGGTCTTCTGGTCGGCCGGGATGTAGCTGACCATATCGGTGTCCATGTATCCGACGTGCAGCGCCGATACGGTCACCCCGCGCGGCGCCAGTTCGGTGCGCACGGCGTCGGTGAGCGCCCAGGCCGCGGCCTTCGCCGAGGCATACGCCCCCGAGGTCGGCGGGTGCGCCCACGACAGCACCGAAAGCACGTTGAGGATCGCGCCGCCGCCGTTGCGTTCGATGACGGGCGCGAAGGCCCGGATGACGTTCAGCGTGCCGAAGTAGTGCGTCTCCATTTCCAGCCGCACGTCGTCGATGGGACCGGTGAGCAGGTTGGCCCGGGTGGACATCCCGGCGTTGTTCACCAGCACGGTGACATCGGAGGCAAGCTCGGCGGCCCGCCGCACCGACTCGGGGTCGGTGATGTCCAGCTGCACCGGGATGACACCGGGCAGGTCGACGGTTTCCGGGCGCCGCGCGGCGGCATACACTTTCGCGCCCCGCGCGACCAATTCGGCGGCGAGCTGCTTGCCCAATCCGCGGTTGGCGCCGGTCACCAGCGCCGTGATGTTCTCAGTCATGCCGCCGTCAACGCTCCCGGTGTGGTGTTCAGTCCCGACCGGTGTGAGGAAACACCTTCCAGCTGTGAGCAATCCGGTCGTGGCCGGGAGGCCGGCGCCACCCGACGATGAAACGATGCGACGACATCTGCATACGGCGGTGCTGCCCACCGCGGCCGCACTGGCCGCCGCGATGGGGGTGGGCCGGTTCGTCTACACACCCATCCTGCCGTTGATGACAGCCCAGTCCGGCATCACCGCGCACGGTGCGGGGCAGCTGGCCACCGCCAATTACGTCGGCTATCTCGGTGGCGCGGTGGCGACGACATTGTCGCCGCGGCTGGCCCGCTCCGGGGTGGCGTGCCGGATATCGCTGGTAACGATCGTCGCGAGCCTGGCCGCAATGCCGTTGACGCTCAACCTGTTCGACTGGATCGGGTTACGGGCGGTGGCCGGGTTTGCCAGCGCGGTGGTGTTCGTGGTCGCGGTCAATACGCTGCTGGAGCGGTTGCCGGAAAAGGTGGGTTGGGGTTTCGGCGGTGTCGGCGCCGGGATCGCGCTGTCGGCGGTGCTGGTGCTCGCGCTGCCCACCGACGGGTGGCGGGCGGCGTGGTGGTCTGCGGCCGCCCTGGCCGCGGCACTGAGCGCGGCCGGGTGGTGGGTGCGGCCCCAACCCGGATCTTCCTCGCCGGTGAGCGCGCCCGCCCGGGCACATCGCGCCCGCACCGCACGCTTCGTGCTGCTGTTCGCCGGTTACACCGCCGAGGGCATCGGCTACATCATCGCCGGCACCTTCGTGGTGGCCGCGGTGGCTCAGCACTCCCCCGGCCCCCTGGGTAACAGTGTCTGGCTGGTGGTCGGTTTGGCCGTCATCCCGTCGGCGGCGGCGTGGGCGGGGTCCGGCAAGCGGTACGGTCAGCCGGCGATGCTCACCGCGGCGCTGGCGCTGCAAGCAGTCGGTATCGGATTCGCCTGCCAGGGCAGCGGATTGGCCAGTCTGGTCGGTGCGGTGTTATTCGGCGGGACCTTCATCGGGGTCAGTGTGCTGGCGGTGGCCGAGGGCCGGCTGCTCGGCGTCCGCGGCGCGGTGGCGCTGCTGACCGTCGGCTATTCGGTCGGGCAGATCGCCGGCCCGCTGGTGGTGGCGCCGCTGCTGGACGGCGGCTACCGGCCGGCGCTGGTCACCTCCGCCCTCGTCGTGTCACTGGCCGCGCTGGCCACCGCGGCGGTGTGGATCCTCGGCAGGCAGCCAGGTATCCGGGTCACCCACTCCCAGCGGGCCTGTGTCACCTGTGAATTCGTCGATGACGGCCCGCACGGCCGGCCGGTCTTCACCGGCACGCCACACCAGTGACCACGTCCACAGCGGAGTGGGGCCGACCACCGGACGCCGCACCAGACCGCGCGGCGGCTGGTCCTGCTGGCCGCGCGGATTGACCAGCACGGGACGGCCCAGCCGACGGACATGCTCGAAGAACGTCGGTCCGGTGACACCCCCGTCGTCGGTACGCATCACCCGGGCCCCGGTGTCGGCGGCGAACCGCTCGGCGTAGCGGTTCCACGACAACCAGCTGGCGGTGTCGGTATCCACCAGCACCACAACATCTTTGGCGGCCACCGGCGATTCGTCGGTGCCGGGGCACAGGGCCGCGAGCCGGTCCACACCGATCAACGCGGCCTGCAGCGACAACTCCACGAGGTCGTCGTCCTGCACCCAGCAGATCGCCAGATCCAGCGCCCCGTCGGCCACCCGCGCGGCCTGGGTGTGCGACGGCATCACCCAGGTGTCCACCCGCAGTTGCGCCACCCCGGCGGCCCGTTCGGCCCAATCGGTGGGACACCAGTTCACGCAGCCAATCCGGACCGGGTCCGACACCGCCAAACCCGTTGCACGCCTGCGTAATGCGTCGGCCTGGTCGATCAAGGCCCGCGCGTCGGCCACCAGCGCCGCGCCGGCCGGGGTGAGCGCCACCGAGCGCCGGTCCCGGTCGAACAACTGCACCTTGAGATCGCGCTCCAGTGCCTTGATCTGCTGAGACAGCGACGGACCGGCGATGTGCAACCGCTCGGCGGCCCGACCGAAGTTCAGCTCCTCGGCGACGGTGACGAAGTACCGCAACTGGCGCAGCTCCACCTACGAAAGCGTAATAGGAGTTTCCTCTCACGAGCGAGAAATCCCGTCCTGAACAGCGGACATGACCGGCGCGCCGGCCGCGTTGAGCTAGGCACCAGACCAACAGAAAGGCACGGATATGGACACCACACCCCGCGTAGCCGTCATCACCGGCGCATCCCAGGGCATCGGCGAAGCGTTGGTGGCGGGCTACCGCAAGCTCGGTTATGCCGTCGTCGCCAACTCCCGCAGCATCACCCACAGCGACGACCCGATGGTGCTGACGGTAGCCGGCGACATCGGCCGGCCCGGGGTCGGCCGCCAGGTCATCGACGCCGCCGTCGAGCGGTTCGGCCGGGTCGACACCGTGGTCAACAATGCCGGCATCTTCATCTCCAAGCCGTTCACCGAGTACACCGACGCCGACTACGACGCCATCACCGCGGTCAACCTGCGTGGCTTCTTCGAACTCACCCGCGCTGCGCTCGAGGTGCTCAACGACGGTGGGCACATCGTGACCATCTCCACCAGCCTGGTGGAGCAGGCCGACAAGCAGGTACCCGCCGTGCTGGCCGCGCTGACCAAGGGCGGCCTCAACGCCGCCACCACATCACTGGCCATCGAGTACGCCGAACGCGGTGTGCGGGTCAACGCGGTGGCGCTCGGCATCATCGACACCCCGATGCATCAGCCGCAGACCCACGATTTCCTGGCCGGGTTGCACCCGGTGGGCCGGCTGGGCACGCTCGACGATGTGGTGGACGCCGTGCTGTATCTGGAGAACGCGGGCTTCGTCACCGGCGAGATCCTGCACGTCGACGGAGGCCAAAGTGCCGGGCACTGAGCACGACATCGTGCGCGGTGTGCTCGACGAGTGGAAGGCTGGGATCGATGCGCACGACCCGGCCCGGGTGGCCGCGGTGTTCACCGAAGACGCCGTGTTCCAGGGCCTGCGCCCCTACACGGTGGGCCGCGCCGGGGTGTTCGGCTACTACGACGGTCAGCCGCAGGGACTGACGGTGGACTACCGGCTCGAGGAGGTCCGCCGACCGGCCGACGGGGTGCTGCTGGGCTACGGCCGCGCCGACTTCACCAGGGCGGACGGCACCGTCGTCGCGCTGATGCTCGGGGTGGTGATGATCCGCACCGGCGAGAGCTGGCGGATCCAGCACTACCAGGTCAGTGCGGTGCCTAACTGAGCGCGGGAATGACCTCGCGCTCGAACAACTCGATACCGGACCGGTCGTATGCGGCCTCGGGGAAGTACAGGATGGCGTACTCGCACCCGAGGTCGCGTAGCCGCCGCAGCCGCTCCACGACCTGCTCGGGGGTGCCGGTGGCCGAGTCGGGTGAGGAGACGTTGGCCAGCATCCCGTCTACGGCGGCCTCGTCGGCCGCACCGACCTGGCGGTCCCGGATGCGGGCCAGCCGGTCCTTCACGTCGGACTCGGACTCACCGAGCACGGCGTTGAAGTTGGCCGACCGCACGATGGCGTCGTAGTCGGTGCCGACGGTGCGGCAGTGCTCGGCGAGGATCGTCGATTTGCGGGCAAAGTCGTCGGGGGCCGAACTGAAGTTGGTGTACTGCGCGTACGTGGCCGCGATCTTCAGCGTCACCTTCTCGCCACCACCGGCGATCCACAACGGCAGCCCGCCGGGCTGCAGCGGTTTCGGGGCGACGATGGCGCCGTCCACCTGGTAGTGCTTGCCCTCGAAGGTGACCCGCCCGTCGCGCCAGGCGTCGCGCATGATCTGGACGCCCTCGTCGAGGCGGCCCAGCCGTTCGCCTGCCGACGGGAAACCGTAGCCGTAGGCCCGCCACTCATGCTCGTACCAGCCGGCGCCGATCCCCATCTGGGTGCGCCCGCCAGAGATCACGTCGACGGTGGCGGCGACTTTTGCCAGGTAAGCCGGATTTCGGTAGCTCATGGCGGTGCACATCTGCCCCAGCTTGACCCGGCTGGTGGTCGCGGCCAGCGCCGCCATCAACGACCAGGCCTCATGCGTGGCCTCGTCCGTGGGCACCGGAACGGTGTGGAAATGGTCATAGACCCACACCGAATCCCACGGCCCGGCATCGGCATGAGCTGCCAATTCGCTCATGACCGGCCACTGCCGCTCGGTGGGGATGCCGACGAGATCCAGCCGCCAGCCTTGTGGGATGAACAGTCCGAAGCGCATGCCATCCAACTGTAGGCCCACGGATTTGTTATCTCGTCTACACTCTGAGGAGATTGTTCGCTGGACGTAAGGGTGAGGACTGGCCATGACCAACTCGACACGCCGCTATGCGGCGGCCGTGGCGGCTGCCTTCGCACCACTGGCGGTGGTTTCGGTGATCACGGCGGCGCCGAGTTCGGCCGAGTGCGCCGCGGGGCAGACCACCTTCAACGGCAACTGCGTCGACTCGAACTGCAAGAAGAGCGAGGTGCGTGACGGCACCACCGGTGAGTGCCGCAACGCGCTGTCCGCCGCGCTGGGCAAGGCACAGGCCCCGATGGTCGCGCAGGTCACCCCCGAGCAGTGGGGGCAGGCTTATCAGGTCGGCCAGCAGTACGCGGGGTTGCCGTCGGGCATCCAGGCCACGAAGGACGTCTTCAGCGTGGTCAACTCGGCCATCGACGTGCCGACCAGTGTCGCCAGCGGGTTGAGCGATACCGCGGACGCGCTGTACTTCGCCGGCCAGTTCCTGGGCGGGGCCGGTGGCGCGGGCGCCCTGGCCAAGACCGCAACCGCTCCGGTCAGTGCGATGGGTGCCATCGCCGACGCCGCACAGTCGCTGCCGTCCCCGAAGATCGGGTTGCCCCAGATGCCCAAGGTCGGCATGCCCAAGGTGGGGCTGCCGAAGATCGGGATGCCCAAGCTGTTCCAGAACTGCCTGCCGGTGAAGTTCGTCTTCTTCCGGCCCTGCATCTGATCCTGCTTTTCGACCGCCGGCATCGACCTCGCCGGTAACTGTCCCCGCAAAGCGGTCACGCGAAAACGCCACGCGGATACGCCTCGGTTCGGTATACACAGGACCGCTGGTATCGCTTATCGGGTGGGGGGACAGATGTCGGTGCAGCATGGTCATGCTTTGCCGCGGCGCGCAGTGGCGGCGTTGTGCACGATGTTGTGGGCATTGGCGACGATGTGGATGGCCGGCGGAGTCGCCCACGCCGACGAGACGTCGAAACCGGGCTCCGCGACGGGCAGTGCGCAGACCGGTGGCGACGCCGGGTCAGGCAGCACCGCCGACAAACCCGCCAAACCCGCCAAGCCCGCGAAGCCGGACACGTCGGCTTCGGCGCCGAAGTCCGACCCGGAGCCGACCGGAACCGCCGAGGGCGAGGCTGACAAGCCGGCCAAAACCGGCAAAGCGGACAAAGCGGACAAAGCGGACAAAGCGGACAAAGCGGACAAAGCCACTACACCCAAGCCGGCCCGCGGCTCACGCAAGCACACCACGGCGGCCGCGGCCACCACGACGACCGCGGCAGAATCGAAGGCTGACACCACATCCGGTGCTTCGCCGGCCGCCACCGCCAACGACAAGACCGAGACCCCAGCCACGTCGGCCAAAGCCACGAGCACCGCGAAGAGCGTTGCGGTCAGCACCTCGACCGCAACCCTCTCCGTCGCTCCGACCGCCCTCAAGGTGGTCAGCCCGTCGGTCGCACCGTCGGCCAGCGCGGCCGTGCCGACACCGATCAAACAGGCCACCCAATTCGTCCGTCAGATGGTCGGGCTGGCCAACGATCTGACCCTGATCGCCGTTTCGCTGGTGAACAACCTGGCCGCCGCCGCGGCGACCGCGATCGGTCCCAAACCGTTCTTCGGCGTGCCCTACAACATCGCCAAGACCGTCGCCGGCACCACCGCCACCGTGGCCAAGCTGCTCGACGGGACCCCGCTGAATGCCACCAGCACGGGGCCGTTCAAGGTCGATTACGGCGTCGGTGATCTACTGGCCTGGCTCAATCCGACGAAACCGCCTGCGGGAGCCAATGATCCGAGCATTACGGTGACCCCGGCACACCCGCTGCCGATCATCCTGCTCAACGGCACCACCGCCACCCAGGGCGTGAACTGGGGCGTCGGCGCACCGGTGTTGGCCAACGCCGGTTACAAGGTCTACACCTTCAACTACGGCAACACGACCACGGACCCGAACTTCCCCGTGCAGGCCACCGCCGACATCCGCACATCCGCCCAGCAACTCGCCGACGAGGTGCAGCGGGTGCTCGACGAGACCGGCGCGGACAAGGTGATCCTGATCGGGCATTCGCAGGGTGGGGGCATCATGCCCTCGTACTACATCAACAATCTCGGCGGGGACGCCAAGGTGTCACAGTTGATCGGGATCGCCCCGAGCAACCATGGCACCGACGTGGACGGCATCACCTACGTACAGAAGATCCCGGTACTGGGGCCGCTGATCTTCCGCATCGTCGACCTGTTCGGGGCGGCCTGGACCCAGCAGGCCATGGGGTCGGCGCTGCAGGACGAGGTGTACGGCAACGGTGATACCCGGCCGGGCGTGCTGTACACGACCATCTCGTCGAAGTTCGACTGGGTCGTGACACCGTACACCCAGCAGGCACTGGACGGGCCGAATGTCACCAATATCGTGCTGCAGGACCAGTACCCGGGCTACAACGCCGGACACCTGGGCATCGTGTTCTCCGCACCGACCTGGGACGCCGTGCTCGGTGCGCTGGCAGCCAATCCGGAAGCCAACCCCGGGGCCAACTCGCTGCCCGCCACCGCGCTGGCGGCCTGAAACCCGCCACCAATATTGACAAGAACGGCCATTTGTTACCCAAAAGCCCGCGGACGGGCCCGGCCTTCCGATATAACCCGTACCGGGGGTTACACCATCGAGGTCGGGGAGATATCAGTGTCGTTGAATCGTGTTGGCGCGCGGACATATCGGGTGACGGCGGCACTGCTGGTCGCATTGTGGGCGTCCGCCATGCTGTGGCTGACCGCAGGCGTCGCCTACGCCGATGACACCGCGCCGCATGGGTCGACACAGGGCAGCACGACATCCGGCGCCGCCGCCGAGAAGGCCGACAAACCCGACCAGAAGCCCGCAGAGCCGACCACGTCGGTCGACAAGCCGGCGACCGGTAAGGCCGACACACCCGACACGGACAAGCCGGTCAAGAAGCCGCGCGGTACACGCAAGCACACCACCGGCCAGGCGGGCGCCGCAGAAACCAAGCCGGATACGAAGGGCGCTTCGAAGCCGGACGCCAAGCCGGATTCGAAGGCCGACACCAAGCCGGACACCAAGCCCGCCACCGCAGCCGGCGCCTCGGCCATCACAAGGGCCACCACTGAGGTCACCGGTAAGGCCAGCACCGTCAGCACCGCGTCGGCCGCCACCCTGAAACTCGCAACGCCGGCGGTCACCCCGTCGGCCACCGCCAAGGCCTTCAACCCGGTCAAGCAAGCCGCTCAGTTCGTCCGGCAGATGACCGGATTGGCCAGCGATATCGGCCTGCTCGCCGCCACCGTGGTGAACAACATCGCCGCCGCGGCAGCAGCCACCATCGGACCCAAGCCGTTCTTCGGCGTGCCCTATCACGTGGCCAATGCCATCGCCGGGACCGCGGCCACCGCCGGCAAGCTGTTCTCCGGAACGCCGCTGGACGCCGACACCACCAGTACCGGGCGGTTCAAGGTCACCTTCGGTGTCGGCGACCTGCTCGGCTACCTCAACGTCAACAAGCCGCCGGCCGGGGCCAACGATCCGACGATCCAGGTCACCGCCGAGCACCCGCTGCCGATCATCCTGATCGCCGGGACCGCCGCCAATGCGCCCTTCAACTGGAGTGTCGGGGCACCGGTGCTGGCCAACGCCGGCTACAAGGTGTTCACCTTCAATTACGGCAACGTCACCAACAATCCGAACTGGCCGGTGCGCGGCACGGGCGATATCCGGGAGTCCGCGCAGGAACTCGCCGCCGAGGTGGACCGGGTGCTCGCCGAGACCGGCGCGCCGAAGGTCATCCTGATCGGCCACTCCCAGGGCGGCGGGATGACCCCGGAGTACTACCTGAACAACCTCGACGGGGCGGCCAAGGTGTCACAGTTCATCGGGATCGCGCCGGGCAATCACGGCGCCGATCTGAGCGGGCTGGCCTATATCCAGAACATCCCGGTGATCGGACGGCCGATCGCCAGCCTGATGAACCTGCTCGGACCGGCCTGGCTGCAGCAGGCCGTCGGGTCCCCGCTACTGCAGGAGATCTACGGCAACGGCGACACCCGCCCCGGCGTGCTCTACACGACCATCACCACGAAGGACGACTGGATCGTCACGCCGTACACCAATCAGGCGCTGGACGGGCCGAACGTCACCAACATCATCCTGCAAGACCAGTACCCCCACTTCAACGCCGGACACCTGGGCATCGTGTTCGCCGCCCCGACGTGGGACGCGGTGCTCGGCGCGCTGGCGGCCAACCCGCAGGCCAACCCTGCATCGGCCTCTGTACCGCTGGCGGCGTGAAAACCGGTCATCGGCAACGTGATTGGATTCCGTAGCTAGGCTGTTGCCATGGCCCTCTCCAAAGAAGAACGCGAACAGTTTCTCGCCGAGCCGCATATCGCCGCGTTGTCGGTGTATGCGGGTGACAAGCGCGGACCACTCACGGTGCCGATCTGGTACCAGTACTCCCCCGGCGGCCAGCCGTGGCTGCTCACCGGGAAAGGCTCGCGCAAGCACACCCTGATCGAGGCCGCCGGGCACTTCTCGCTGATGGTCGAGCGGCTGGAGCCCACGGTGCGCTATGTCGCCGTGGACGGCGCGGTCGACCGGATCGAGCCCGGCACCGACGAGCAGCTCGTGGAGATGACCAAGCGCTACCTGGCTCCGGAAAAGGTGGAACCGTATCTGGAGTTCGCTCGCCGCGAGCACGGGGAGAACATCGCGGTCTTCCTCAAGCCCGAGCATTGGGTGTCGGCGGATCTGGGGTCGGTGTGACCGCCCTGAACGAACGCGTCGCGGCGTTCCTGTCCGAAGGCACCCGCACCGCGGTGCTCGGCTGGGTGGCCGCCGACGGCCGGCCGTTGGCCGCACCGGTGTGGTTCCTGGTCGACGGTGACGAGTTGGTGTTCAACACCGGCAAGGACACCGCCAAAGGCAGAGCGCTGACCCGTGACCCCAGAGTGGTTCTGTGCGTGGATGATTCGCAACCTCCATTTTCATTCGTCCAAATCCAGGGGGTGGCGACGCTGAGCGAGGACCCGGCCGAACTGCTCGACACCGCCACCCGGCTCGGTGGCCGCTATATGGGTGCCGACCGGGCGGAGGAATTCGGGCGGCGCAACGGCGTCCCCGGTGAACTGGTGGTGCGGGTGCGCCCGACGAAAGTGCACGCCGGCTTCGACGTCGCGAACTAGAGCCCCAGGGCGGCCATGGCGCCGTCGATGCTCGCACGGCGCAGCGCGTCGTAGGGCGTGTCCGGGAACTGCAGGCAACAGTCCTGCACGCCACCGAAGGCGATGACCGCGCGCGCCGACTGCGCCAGCGTGGGCCGGGCCCCGAACACCAACTTGCCCAGCCGTTCCCGCCACGCCAGCATCACGTCGATCAACCCCAGGTCGGCCAGCGTGGTCAGCTCGGCGACGATCAGGAACAGGTCGGCGCGGTGCCGGTAGTGGAAGTCGAAGTAGCCTTCCAGTAGTTCACGCGGCCCGGTCCGCGCCGATCCGCGCAGCCGCTCATGCCCGGCCACGAACGCCTCACCCTCCTCGATGAGCGGCGCCAAGATGCTGCGTACCAGGTCTTCCCGCGACCGGAAGTGGTAGTACAGCGCCGGTTTGGTGATACCCAGCCGGTCGGCGATGTCCTGCAGGCTGGTGCGCTGCACCCCCTTCTGGCCGAACAACTCGCGCGCCGCCTCCTGGATGCGCTGGCGGGTCTCCGACGGGGGCTTCGTCACGTAGCCACCCTAGCTGACTTAACGGGCGGTAAGCTGCTCGACGTACACTTACCGACCGTTAAGTAAGGAGGCCGACATGAAGGCTCTCATCTCCGGTGCCAGCATCGCGGGCCCGGTGCTCGCCTACTGGCTGGCCCGCCAGGGCATCGACGTCACCGTGGTGGAACGCGCTCCCGCACTGCGAAAGACCGGCGGCCACGCCATCGACCTGTTCCGGCCCGCCATGGACATCTCGGAGCGGATGGGCGTGCTGCCGCAGGTACTGGCCCGCAAGACCGGCACCACGGTGCTCGACGTTCACAGGCCCTGGACCACTCGAGCTGCCCGCATCGACTACGTCAAGATGGCGGGCGTGATGTCCGACAGACACGTCGAGATCATGCGCGACGATCTCAGTGAGATCTATTACAACGCAAGCCGAGACGACGTCGAGTACATCTTCGGCGACCAGATCAGCGCGATCGCCGACGACGGCCAGGTGAGCTTTGCCCGATCCCCGTCCCGGCAGTTCGACATCATCGCCGGCGCCGACGGTCTGCACTCCGGGGTGCGGCAACTGGTGTTCGGCGAGGTGGCCGAACGTTTCCTCGGTGGATACCTGGCGGTGGTGTCGGTACCGAAATCCTTTGCCCGCGAGGGCGAGATGACCGGATACTACGAACCCAATCGGCTGGCGATGATCTACACCGCCGACCATCTGGACGACGCCCGAGCGGTGTTCATCTTCCGGCCAGGCGAGCTCGAGTTCGACTATCGCGATACCGCACGTCAGCAAAGGCAACTCCGCGGAGCGTTCGCGGACGTGTCCGGCGAGGTCGACAGCTGGCTGGCCGAGATGGACCGCACACCGGCGTTCTACTTCGACTCCATCACCCAACTGGAAATGACGAACTGGTCGAGGGGACGGGTGACGCTGGTGGGGGACGCGGGCTACTGCCCCGGTCCGGCGGTGGGTGGTAGCACCAGCCTGGCGGTCTACGGCGCGTATGTGCTGGCCGGTGAGATCGCCCGTGCGGGTGAAAACTACCAAGCAGCCTTCGCAGCGTACGAAACCATCATGATGCCGTCGGTGGTCGCCGCGCGCACATTCGCCGCGACGGTGTCGAAGACCATAGTCCCCGGCAGTCGCCTCGGGGTGAATGCCCTCGTCGCGGCCGGACGGGCCATTTCGGTGCTGCCGCTGAGCCTGACCCAGTCGCTGGCCCGGCTCAACAGCAAGGGTGTGCGGCTGTACGACACCATGCCGCTGCCTGCCTGAACGCACGAATCCCCCGGAACCGCAGCGGGTTCCGAGGGATTCGCGTGAAACTACTAGCTCAGCAGCGAGGCGGGCGGGTTGAAGCGCTCGCCGTACTTGGCGGCCAGTTCCTTGGCCCGGGCCACGAAGGCCTCCTTGCCGACCCCGCCCGGTCCTTCGTAACCGACGATGAACTGGGCCGAGCCACCGGTGTACGGCGGGAAGCCGATACCCATGATGGAGCCGATGTTCGCGTCGGCGGTCGAGGTGAGCACGCCCTCGTCGAGGCACTTCTGAGTTTCCAGCGCCTCGGCGAACAGCATGCGGTCGATGGCGTCCTGCAGCGGGATCGAGCTGCTGCCCGAGTTGAACGTCTCGCGCAGCCCCGGCCACAGGCCCACCCGCTTGCCGTCGGCGTACTCGTAGAAGCCGGCACCGGAAAGCCGTGAGGGACGGCCGATCTCGATCATCTTCTCCACGACGGCCTCGGCCGGGTGCGCCACGTAGGTGCCGCCCTCGTCCTCGACGCCCTTGCGGGAAGCGACCGCGATCTTGTGCATGAGCTCCAGGTTGAGCTCGTCGGACAGCTGCAGCGGCGCGGCCGGGTAACCGGCCTGCGACCCTGCCTGCTCGATGGTGGCGGGCTCGACACCCTCACCCAGCATGGCCAGCGCCTCGTTGACGAAGGTGCCGATGACGCGGCTGGTGAAGAAGCCGCGGCTGTCGTTGACGACGATCGGGGTCTTCTTGATGGCCAGCGTGTAGTCGAACACCCGGGCCAGCGCCTCGTCGGAGGTCTTCTCCCCGCGGATGATCTCCACCAGCGGCATCTTGTCGACCGGCGAGAAGAAGTGGATACCGATGAAGTCCTCTTGCCGCTTCACCCCACTGGCCAGGCCGGTGATGGGCAGCGTCGAGGTGTTCGAGCCGAGGATGGCGTTGGGCTCGACGATGTCCTCGATCTCCTGGAACACCTTGTGCTTGAGTTCCTGGCTCTCGAACACGGCCTCGATGACGAAGTCGACGCCCTTGAGGTCGGCCGCGTCCGCGGTCGGGGTGATCTTCGCCAGCAACGCGGCAGACTTCTCTTCGGTGGTCTTGCCCCGCTTGAGTGCCTTGGCCTCGATGCCCTCGGAGTAGGCCTTGCCCTTCTGGGCGGCTTCGATGGTGACGTCCTTGAGCACCACGTCGTAGCCGGCCTTGGCCGACACGTAGGCGATACCGGCGCCCATCATGCCCGCGCCCAGCACGCCGATCTTCTTGATCGGCACCGACTCGATGCCCTCGGGCCGCGACGCGCCACCGTTGATGGCCTGCAGATCCAGGAAGAACGCCTGGATCATGTTCTTGGCGACCTGCCCGGTGACCAGCTGGGTGAAGTAGCGGCTCTCGATGCGCGACGCGGTGTCGAAGTCGACCTGCGCACCCTCGACCGCGGCGTCCAGGATGGCGCGCGGCGCGGGCATCGGCGCACCCTTGAGCTGCTTCTTGAGCAGCGCCGGGAACGACGGCAGGATGGCCGCCAGCGCCGGGGTGGCCGGGGTGCCGCCGGGGATCTTGTAGCCCTTGACGTCCCACGGCTGGGTGTGGGCCTCGGGGTTGGCCTTGATCCATGCCTTCGCGGCGGGGATCAGCTCGTCGACCGAACCGACCAGCTCGTCGACCAGGCCGACCTCCTTGGCCTTGGCCGCGGTGAACCGCGTGCCCTGGCTCAGGATCTCCATGAAGGCCTTCTGGATGCCGAACATGCGCACGGTGCGGGCCACGCCGCCACCACCGGGCAGCAGGCCCAGGGTGACCTCGGGCAGACCGATCTGCACACCCTTGACGTCGGCGGCGATGCGGTGGTGGGTGGCCAGCGCGATCTCCAGGCCGCCGCCGAGGGCGGCGCCGTTGATGGCCGCGACGACGGGCTTGCCGAGCGTCTCCAGCGTGCGCAGATCACGCTTGATGGTCTCGACCTCGTTGAACGCGTCGGCCGCGTTGTCCGGGCCGATGTTGATCATGGCCTTGAGGTCACCGCCGGCGAAGAACGTCTTCTTGGCGCTGGCGATCACCACACCGGTGATCTCCTCCTGCTCCGCGAAGAGGCGTTCGACGGCGTTGTGCATCGACTCCTTGTAGTGCTCGTTCATCACGTTGGCCGAACCCGTCGGGTCGTCCAGGGTGAGGGTGACGATGCCGTCGGCGTCCTTGTCCCAGTGAATGGTGTTCTCGGTCATGTGCGGTTCTCCCTAGACGCGCTCGATGATGGTGGCCACGCCCATGCCGCCGCCGATGCACAGCGTGATCAGGGCACGCCGGGCGCCGCGGCGCTCGAGCTCGTCGACCATGGTTCCGGTGATCATGGCGCCGGTGGCGCCCAGCGGGTGGCCCATGGCGATGGCGCCACCGTTGACGTTGAGCTTCTCGTCCGGGATGTTCAGATCCTTCTGGAACTTCAGGACGACGGAGGCGAACGCCTCGTTGAGCTCGAACAGGTCGATATCGTCGACGGTCAGGCCGGCCCGGTCGAGCACCTTCTTGGTGGCCGGGGTCGGACCGGTGAGCATGATGACCGGGTCGGCGCCGCTGGTGGCGGTGGCCACGATGCGCGCCCGCGGGGTCAGGCCCTGGCTCTGGCCGGCCTTTTCGCTACCGATGAGCAGCAGGCCGGCGCCATCGACGATGCCCGAGCTGTTGCCGCCGGTGTGCACGTGGTTGATCTTCTCGACGTAGTGGTACTTCTGCAGCGCCACATCGTCGAAGCCACCCATCGCGCCGATACCGTCGAACGCGGTCTTGAGCTTGCCCAGGGACTCCACGGTGGAGCCGGGCCGCATGTGCTCGTCGTGATCCAGGATGACCAGACCGTTCTGATCCTTCACCGGCACCACGGACTTGGCGAAGTAGCCGCCCGACCAGGCCGCCGCCGCGCGCTCCTGCGAGCGGGCCGCGTACGCGTCGACGTCCTCGCGGGAGAAGCCCTCGATGGTGGCGATCAGGTCGGCGCCGATGCCCTGCGGGACGAAGCCGATGCGGTAGTTGGTCTCCGGGTCGGACGCCCAGGCGCCGCCGTCGGACCCCATCGGGACGCGGCTCATGGACTCCACACCACCGGCCAGCACCAGGTCGTCCCAGCCGGAGCGGACCTTCTGGGCGGCCAGGTTCACGGCCTCCAGGCCGGACGCGCAGAACCGGTTGAGCTGGAATCCACCGGTGGTCTCGGGCAGCTTGGCCACCAGAGCTGCGGTACGGGCGATATCGCCGCCCTGATCGCCGACCGGGGAGACGACACCCAGGATGACGTCGCTGATCAGGTTTTCGTCGAGATCGGGGAACCGGCTGCGGATCTCCTCGATCAGCCCGACCACGAGGTTGACGGGCTTGACCTCGTTGAGGGCGCCGCCGCGCTGCTTACCGCGCGGCGTGCGAATGGCCTCGTAGATGAAGGCTTCTTCGGACATGTGTAGTTCCCTTTCGGGTGGGTGACGGGATCGTCGGTGAGGACGCAGGTCCACTGGTCGCGAAGCCTAACAAAAGCGCAAACCAACCTGTTGGTTGGGCATCTGCCTCGCCGCCCGTTCACCCCCACACGGTCACACCGCGCGCGGTTCCTCCAGCTCAGCCAGGGTGGGATAGTCGATGTAACCTTCGGCACCCGGTGCGTAGAAAGTGGCCACATCCGGCTCGTTGAGCTCGGCGCCCAGCAACAACCGGTCGATCAGATCGGGGTTGGCCAAGAACGCCCGGCCAACCGCGACGGCGCTGACGGCACCCCACTCGGCGTAGCTCTCCAGCTGGCAGAAGTCGGTGCCGGTGTTGCGCCCGGTGTTGAGCACCAGGTTGTCCGACCACAGCGCACGCAGCACGCCGAACTCGCGCGCGCTCGGGTCGATCAGCACGTGCAGGTAGGCGATGCCCAGCGGGGCGATCCGATTGAGCAGCGCCTCGTAGACGGCGACAGGGTTCTCCTCACGCATGTCGCCGGCGGTGTTCCCTGGCGAGATGCGCAGGCCGACCCGGCCCGCGCCGATCTCGGCGGCGACAGCCTCGACCACCTCGGCGGTCAGTCGGGCCCGGTTCTCCGCGGAGCCGCCATACGCGTCGGTGCGCTGGTTGGTGACATCGGACGAGAATTGGTGCAGCAGATAGCCGTTGGCGCCGTGGATCTCCACTCCGTCCAGGCCGGCATCGACGGCGCGGCGAGCGGCGGCCCGAAAATCGGCGACGATGCCGGGGATCTCGTCGGTGCGCAGTGCGCGCGGCAGCACGAGCGGCTGTTTGCCGTTCGGGGTGTGGGTGGTCAGGTCGGCGGCGACGGCCGACGGGGCGACGGGTTCGATGCCGCCGTTGACCTCCGGGTGGCCCATCCGACCGACGTGCCACAGCTGCATGAAGATTCGGCCACCGGCGTGGTGCACGGCGTCGGCGATCTCGGCCCACTTCTCCTGATGCCGGTCGGTGTAGTTGCCGGGGGTGTTCATATAGGCGCCGTTGGCGGCCTCGGAGATGGCGGTGGCCTCGGTGATGATGACGCCCGCTCCGGCACGCTGCGCGTAGTACAGCGCCGCCAGGTCCGAGGGCGTGCCGTCGTCCTGCGCCCGGGACCGGGTCAGCGGCGCCATGAAAATCCGGTTCCGCGCTTCGATGTCACCGACGCGAATCGGCTTCAGCAGGGCGGCATCGGGGGCGAGGGTGAAGGCCATGTGCTGGTAAGCGCTGCTGCCCGGCGATTCATTCCACTCGGTTCCCGCCGTGTGCGCATTCCCACATACTCTCGGTGCCATGACGGTGTCGCGGCTTCAGCCGTATGCGGTGACGATCTTCGCCGAGATGTCCGCGCTGGCGGCTCGGATCGGTGCGGTGAACCTCGGCCAGGGTTTCCCCGACGAGGACGGGCCGGCCGGCATGCTGAAGGTTGCCCAGGACGCCATCGCCGAGGGGGTCAACCAGTACCCACCCGGCCCCGGGATCCCGGAACTGCGGGAGGCGATCGCGCGACAGCGGGCCCGGCAGTACGGCATGCAGTACGACCCCGACACCGAGGTGCTGGTGACGGTCGGGGCCACCGAGGCCATCGCCGCCGCCGTCATCGGGCTGGTGGAACCCGGTTCCGAGGTGCTGGTGCTCGAACCGTTCTACGACTCCTACTCCCCCGTCATCGCCATGGCGGGGTGCATCCGCAAGGTGGTGCCGATGGTGCCCGACGGGCGGGGCTTCGCCCTGGATCTCGACGCGCTGCGCGCCGCCATCGGGCCGCAGACCCGGGCGCTGATCCTCAACTCGCCGCACAACCCGACCGGGACTGTGCTCAGCGATGCCGAACTCAGCGCCATCGCCGACCTGGCGGTGGACGCCGACCTGCTGGTGATCACCGACGAGGTCTACGAGGCGTTGGTGTACACCGACTCCGACTACGTCCGGCATCTGCCGCTGGCACGCTACCCGGGGATGACCGAACGCACGGTGACGATCTCCAGTGCCGCCAAGATGTTCAACGTGACCGGCTGGAAGATCGGATGGGCTTGTGGGCCCGCCGAACTGATCGCCGGCGTGCGTGCGGCCAAGCAGTTCCTCACCTACGTGGGCGGGGCGCCGTTCCAGCCCGCGGTGGCCTACGCCCTGGATCACGAGGACGCCTGGGTGCACGCGTTACGCGACAGCCTGCACCGCAAACGGGACCGGCTGGCCGGCGCGCTGACCGACCTCGGTTTCGAGGTGCACGACAGCCACGGCACCTACTTCCTGTGCGCCGATCCACGGCCGCTCGGTTACCACGACAGCACCGAGTTCTGCGCTGAGCTGCCGCACAAGGCCGGCGTCGCGGCCATCCCGATGTCGGCGTTCTGCGCCGAGCCCACCAACGGCTGGAATCACCTGGTGCGCTTCGCCTTCTGTAAACGCGACGACACGCTGGACGAGGCGATCCGGCGATTGGACGTGCTCCGGCCGCGCTGACACGCAACGATGGTGGGCGTGAACGCGATTCCCGAACCGACGCTCGCCCGCATCGACGCCCTGCTGGCCGATATCGACGCCGATCTGGCCGCCCACTACCCCGGGGACCGCCCGCAACCGCAGCCGGTGCACACCGTGTACGTCAGCGCCGCGGATGCCTCGGCCGACACCCCGGCGGTGTGGGGCGCGGCCGCGCTGGAACTGCTGGACCGGCATCCGGCGGTATTCGAGGAGCTCGGGTCGGCCGAGGTACTCGCCATGGTGCGCCGGCGGCTGGTCGAGGCGCCGATCGCCGACCTGCGCCTGGATTTCGAGGACGGCTACGGTCGTCGCGGCGACGATGTGGAGGACACCGATGCGCGCCGCGCCGGGCAGACGCTGCGGGCGCTGCGGCTGGGTTCGTCCGGGATCCGGTTCAAGGGGCTGACGCTGGCCGACCGGCCGCGCGCGGTGCGCACCCTGGAGCTGGTGCTCGAGGGCGGCCTGCCGGACGGGTTCGTCTTCACCGTGCCGAAACTGCGGGCCGCCGAACAGGTCACCGCGACGGTGTGGGTGTGTGAGGCGCTGGAGCACGCGCACGGATTGCCGTCTGGGGCGTTGCGCTTCGAGTTGCAGATCGAGAGCCCCCAGGCCGTGCTCGGCGCCGACGGGACCGCGACGCTGGCACGAGCGCTGCATCTGGCCGAAGGCCGTTGCACCGGCCTGCATTACGGCACCTACGACTACAGCGCGGCGTGCGGTATCACCCCCCAGCATCAGTCGCTGGAGCATCCGGTGGCCGATCATGCCAAGGCCGTCATGCTGGCCGCCGCCGCGCAGACCGGGGTGTGGGTGGCCGACGGGTCCACCCAGGTGAACCCGGTGGGCACCGAAGCCGAAGTGCACCAGGCGATCCGGCGCCATCACCGGCTGGTCACCCGGTCGTTGGAGCGCGGCTTCTATCAGGGCTGGGATATGCATCCCGGGCACCTGGTGACACGGTGGCTGGCGACATTCACCTTCTTCCGGTCCGCGCTGACCGCCGCGGCGCCGCGCCTGCAGGCGTACCTGGATCGCCGCGGCGGGGCCGTGGTCGACGAACCGGCGACCGCCGAGGCGTTGGCCGCGGTGGTGTTGCGCGGACTGGACTGCGGTGCGGTCGACATTGCCGACGTGCTGGCACAGGCGCCCAGCGCCGACCTGGCGACGTTACGGGCGCTCAAGTCGCGACAGGTGTGATGCGCCGCTACGCGAACGGGTATGGCCCGGCAAACGTGCCGAGCTGGACGGTGTGGCTGACCAAGCCGTCGCCCTCGGTCCAGTGGTGCAGCAGGTAGCCCCGCGGGCCGTCGTGACTGGACGGGGCCGCGGTAGCGGTGAATGTTAGGTCGATCTGGGTTGCGGTGCTCGGGCTCGTGCACAGCACCGTGTTGGCCCAGCGTTTCACCATCGGCCGGTGGACATGCCCGCACAGCACCGCCTCGATGTTGCCGAACCGTGCGACGACGCCGCGCAGTGCCGACTCGTCGAAGTAGCGGTAGGCGTCCAGGTACGGTATGCCGCTGACCAGCGGCGGGTGGTGCAGCATCACCACCGTCGGTTTGTCGGGCTGCTGGGCCAAAGTGTCTGCCAGCCAGTCCAATCCCGCCTGGTCGAGGTGGCCGTGGTGCTGCCCGGGAACGGTGGAGTCCAGGCCGATGATGCGCACCGGATGGTCGTCGACACAGTAGTGCAACGGGCCCCGCAGCGGCAGATACCGATGATCGGAGAATGCGGCCCGAAAACGCGCCCGGTCGTCGTGGTTGCCCGGGATCACCAGATGCGGAATGGTCAGGGCGGCAAGGATTTCCCGCACCATCGCGTACTCGTCCGGCAACCCCTCGTCCACCAGGTCACCGGTGACGAGCACCAGGTCGGGGCGGGTCTGCAGCGCCAGCACGTGCTCGATCGCCTCGGCGAACCCGCGATTGGAGTCCACCACCCCCTGATACAGCACCCCGCGCGGACGGACGTGCGGGTCCGACACTTGCGCGATCAGCACATCGAACGTTCCGTGTAGCGCTTTTCCGGGGGCGCCGCGAACTCGCCGCGGGTGGACGTCCGCAGGCCCAGGGTGATCAGTGACTGCACCGTCAACGTCGCGGCCGTCACCCCGTCGATCACCGGCACACCGAGGTCCGCCGAGATGGCGGCACACATGTCCGCCATGCCCGCGCAACCCAGCACGATGACATCGGAGCTGTCGGTTTCCAGTGCTTCCCGGCAGGCTTCGGTGATGATCTTGCGGGCATCGGGGTCGGTCTCGAGGTCAAGCACCGCGATCTCGCAGGCGTGGATGCCGCGGCAGAACCGCTGCATGCCATAGTGTTCGGCCAAGTCAGCGGCACGGCCCATGGTGCGGGCCAGTGTGGTCACCACACTGAAGCCGCGGCCCAGGTGGCTGGCGGTGTGCATGGCGGCCTCGGCGATGCCGAGCACCGGCCCGCGGGCCAGCTCGCGGGCGGCATCCAGCCCGGGGTCACCGAAACACGCGATGACGTAACCGTCGACACCCTGGTCTTCACCGCGCCGGATGGCATCCAACAGACCGGGTACGCTCATCGCCTCGTCGTAGTGACTCTCGATGGACGGCGGTCCGAACTCCGATGTCACACCGGTGATCTCGGTGGCCGGACCGGCCACCGCCCGGGCGCATGCCTCGATGGTCGAGGTCATGGCCCGGGTGGTGTTGGGATTGATTACCCAGATCTTCACGACACCGACTCGGCGACCAGCACGTCGCGGCGGGCCAGCAGATAGTACAGACCGAACGCCACGCCACAGCCGATGAACCAGCTGTACTGCGCCGCGGTGTGCATACCGTAGACGGAACCGCCGAGCAGCACCGGGATGACGGCCAGGACGGCGCCGGCGACGGTGGCGATCACCGCAACCTTGTTGTATCCCTTGGTGTACCAGTACTTTCCGCCCTCATCCATGGTGAACAGGTCGTCGATGACCACCTTCTGTTTGCGGATCAGGTAGAAATCGGCGATCAGCACACCGAACAGCGGGCCGATGAAGGCGCCGAGGGTTTCCAGCGTGTAATGGATGACCTCGGGGTTGTTGTACAGGTTCCACGGGGTGATCAGCACCGAACCGACCGCGGCGATCATGCCGCCGGCGCGCCAGCTGATGCGTTGCGGGCTGACGTTGGAGAAGTCGAACGCCGGGGAGATGAAGTTGGCGACGATGTTGATACCGATGGTGGCGATGGTGAACGTCAACGCGCCCAGCACGATAGCGAAGGTGCTGTCGATCCGGGCCACCGTTTCCACCGGGTCGGTGATCAGCTCACCGAACACCGGCAACGTCAGTGAGGCCGTGACCACCACCAGGACCGAGAACACCAGGAAGTTCACCGGCAAGCCGAGGAGGTTGCCCTTCTTGACCGCCGCGAACGTCTTGCCGTAGCGGGAGAAGTCACCGAAATTCAGCATCGGCCCGGAGAAGTAGGACACCACCAGGGCGATCGCGCCGAGCATCACCGGCAGCGAGGACCAGCCGGTGTACTTCACATCGCCGAGGTTCAGGTCGATGGCGCTCCACCCGGCCTTATAGATCAGGTAACCGCACAGGATGAACATCACGACGTACACGGCCGGGCCGCAGAAGTCGATGAATTTGCGGATGGATTCCATACCGCGCCAGAACACGCACGCCTGCAGCACCCACAGCAGCAGGAAGCTGCCCCAGCCCAGCAGGGACAGCCCGGCGAACCCGTAGTCGTCCACCTTGGCGTACGGCGCCAGCCCCGGGAAGAGTTTCACCAGCACGATGTCCAGAGCCGCCGAGGCCAGGAACGTCTGGATGCCATACCACGCCACCGCGATCAGGCCGCGGATGATGGCCGGGATGTTGGCGCCCAGGACGCCGAACACGGTGCGGCAGATCACCGGATACGGCACACCGGCCAGCTGGCTGGGTTTGGCCACCAGGTTGCACAGGAAGTACACGATGCTGATGCCCACCAGCAACGCAATCAGCACCTGCCAGCTGGCCAGGCCCAGCGCGAACAGGCTGCCCGCGGTGACATAGCCACCGACACTGTGCACATCGGACATCCAGAACGCGAAGATGTTGTAGGAGCCCCAGGTCTGCTTGCGCAGCGGGGCCAGGTCTTCATTGGTCAGCCGCGGGTCGTAGCCGGGCTTGATCTCACCACCGCCGACCGGGTGACCGGCCGCTTCCACGATGTCACCGGCGCCGACCACGGCGCCGGGAGGCAGGTCGTTCTTGGGGATGACGGTATCGGTCATAGTCGGTGACGCTAGGAACCAGGTGTTTCCCTGGCGTTTCACAACGACTATGGATTGATTGCGAAGAAAATATATTGCCAGCTAGGCAAGCAGGCCGGTGTCGGTGGGCAGCGTCGCGATCACGGCGTTCAAGCGCGCCGCGTGTTCCTCGGAGGTGGCCAGCAGCCGTGCGGCATCCCCGGCGAGGAAGGCCGCCAGCATGGCGCCGTGATCGGCGTGCAGCTGCGCGCGCTCCTCGCGTGCGACATGAACCATGGACTGTACGGGCTCGGTGACATTCCACGCCGCCTCGAGCATGTGCAGCAGCCGGTGCATCCGTGACGGCTTCGTCAGCGCCGCATGGAAGGCGCGGCTACCGCGGTGATAGGCCACCCCGTCGCCATCCCGAACCGCTTGTTCCAGAACGTCGTTGGCGGCGATAACCGCTGCCCGGTCGGCGTCGGTGGCGTTGGCGACGGCCGCCGCCAACGACGCCGATTCCAACGTCTCCCGCACGATGTACATCTCGCGCAGCTCCTGGGCGGTCAGCAACGCAACGGTGTACCCCGCGTTGCGCCGTTGCCCCACCAGCCCCTCACCCACCAGGGTCTTCAACGCCTCGCGCACCGGTATCTGGCTTACGCCGAAGACCTCGGCCACCTCGGCCAGGGGGATCGGCGTCCCGGGCGGGACACCACCATCGAGGATGGCCCGGCGCAATTCGCCCAGCACGGCCTGCTGTGAGGAGCCGGCGCGGTCGGCCACCAGATGGTCGAGCAGCGCCGATCGCCGTTGAGGCCGCATGGGCGCAGGGTAGGACACCGGTGTTGCGGCCCTGTTTCGTGTCGCTTACAGCGCGGCCGCCACGTCCCAGATCGGCTCCAGCGCCGCGATCCCGGTCCGCGCCAGCGGGCTCAGCACGATATCGGTGGCCCCGGCGTCGCGGTAGCGCTGCAGCTGGCGGGTGACCTGGGCCGCGGTGCCCACCGCGGCCAGTTCGGCCACCGAGTCGACCCCCTCGCGTTCGATGACCTTCGCGTACGACGGGATGGCCGCGTAGAACTCCAGGACCTCGGCGGCCGCCGCCCGCCCCTGCTCGACATCATCGGTCACCAGCACCGGCACCGCCGCGATCACCTTGGGTGCTGGTCGGCCGGCATCGGCGGCGGCCGCCGCGATCGTCGGCACGATGAACTCTTCCAGCGTGCGGGGGCCGGCCAGGTAGGGCAAGGTACCGTCGGCCAGCTCGCCGGTGACGCGTAAGGCCTTGGGCCCCATGGCCGCAACGTAGACCGGCAGCGGTGCGCCGCCTGCCACCGCGACCGGCCATTGCGGGGCCGCGGTGAACTGGTCACCGTGGAAGTCGACGGTTCCGGTATCGAGGATGGACCGCAGCACCTGCAGATGCTCACGCAGCCGTCCCACGGTGTTCGGCCAGGCGGTACCGAAGGCCGCCTGCTCGGGTGCGTGGGCGCCGAGCCCGAGACCGAGGCTGAAGTTCCCGCCGGTGGCCGCCTGCGCGGTCTGCGCCTGCGAGGCAACGATCAGCGGGTGGCGCGGGTTGATGGGCACCACGAACGTGCCGACGCCCAGGCCGGGCACGGCTGCCCCGACGTAGCCGGCCAGCGAGATGGCGTCATGGTCGAACTGCTGGGCGATCCACACCTGACGGACACCCGCGTCGTGGGCGCGGCGAGCCTGGTCGATGGCGGCGGCCACGTGGTTGGGGGCGGTGCGGTCGGGATCGAGGACAACTCCGGTGGGCATACCGGCCACAACCGGCCGCCGCCCGCCGAGATTCCCTTGCGCTCAGGCTGAGTACTTGTCCTGCACCTGCTGGCGCAGGCTGTCCACGGCGGTGTCGAGCACGATCCGCTTGGCGCGCCGCACGATGAATTCGGGCAGCGGCGCGGCGATGTCGATGATGATGTCGAAGCGGACCCGGGTGCGGTCACCTTCGCGGGTGAGGTTGTATTCGCCGTGCTGGCCGCGCTGGGTGAGGGTGCTCGCGGCGTCCCACACCACCCAGTCCTCGCCCCAGTGGTATTCGAGCAACTCCTTGTCGGTGAAACCCATGATCTTCAGTGTTGCCCGCACGTGGTGCGGACGTCCGTCCGGATGACGGTCCAGGACTTCGGTTTCCCGGTGCAGCGACGACCACGACGGGACCGCGTCGACATCGGCGATAGCGTCCAGTATCTCCTCCGGGAGGGCGTCGAAGACGGCTTCCCGGGTTGCCCTGACGGCCATACGGGCAAATCTAATTCGCGATTCGGCCTCGTGCAGCGCTTCCGAGGGCTAATTTTGTCCGAAACGTAAGCGAATCGTCAGCCGGCGATCCGGTCGACCGGCACTGCGCTTTACGACGACGCGCCGGCCGGTTGTGCTCCGTCGGAGGAGATCGGCGACAGGTGCCCGGCGGACGCATCCGCAACAGCGCGGCCCCGGCCCGCCGATCACTTTGCTCGCAGCCTCAGCCGACAAGCAGGCCGTGCCGTTTGAGCACCTGAACGGACTCCTGCCGGTCCCGCTCGATATGGGCGTAGGCGACGCTCTCGGCGAGCCGCTCGTTGCCGGTCTCGATCGCCGTCACGATGTCGGCGTGGTCCTGGTGGGCCGCCACGTTGTCGAGGTCGGAGGTCATGTAGAACAGCCACATCATCCGGCCTGCGAGTGATCGCATCATCGAACGCATCAGCTCGTTGCCGGTGAGATCCGCGATCACCTCGTGGAACTCGGTGCTCTGCTCGGCGACCAGATAGACGTCGCGGGTTTGCAGCCCGCGCGTGGCATCGTCGAGGGCGCGGTGCAGCCGGTCTGTGGACGCACCGAGAGCTACCTGGCGGGCCGCGTACCGGGCCGCCCCAACCTCCAGACACAGCCGCAGATCGAATAGTTCGTGCACCGTCTGCACCGTCCACGAGTTCACGACGGCGCTGCGCCTCGGCAGGGTCCGCACAAATCCGTCGGATTCCAGCCTCGGGACGGCCTCCCGCAGCGGGACCCGGCTGATGTTGAATTCGGCGGCCAGCCGCTGCTCAGCCAGCCGCGCGCCCTGCGGATAGGTGCCACGGATGATGCCCTCGCGCAACGAGTCGTAGATCATCTTCGAGGACAATGACCGGGGTGCTTCGGCTTTCAGGCTCGGCATTGTCTCTCCCGTCGTGGTCTCTCGCGTCTTTGACTGTCGATCGACGCTACCCGGCGCCCGCTTCAGATACCCAGCGCCTCCAGCGTGGCCTGCCCGAGTTCCTTGCGGGAAATGTGCGGGCCCGCCAGTGCGGCCGGTGTGGCTGCGCCGCCCAGTCCGGGCGCTGCCGTCAGCGGGGCATCCGGATTGGGCTGCTGGAAGTAGGCGACGGACTGGCGGCCCAGGCGTGCTGCCGGTCCCTGCGCCCAGACCACCCGGTGCGGTGTCGCGGGCAGCCGTCCACCGGTCCAGTGCTCCAAGACATCCCCGACGTTGAGCACCAGCGATCCCTCGATGTACGGCACGTTCCACCACTGCTCCTGCGCAAACACCTCCAGTCCGCCAGGCTCGACAGGCCGGTACAGCAAGGTCAGCGCCCCGTGGTCGGTGTGGGTGCCGTTCGGGATCATGAAGCCGTCGCCGACGTCCTGGCGCGGTGGGTAGAAGTTGGAAGCCAAGTTGTTGAAGTGGCGGTCGAACTTGTCGGCGAACCAGTCGTGCGGCAGACCCAAGCCGGCGGCGATCAGCTCCAACAAGCGGTTTCCGAGCAACTCCATCTCGCGGTAATAGCGCTCCCAGACCGGCCGCAGGTTCGCCGGCCGCTCCGGCCACAGATTCGGCCACCGCCACAGCCGGGCCTGCGGGCTGCCCGGTGCGTAATCGTCGACGGTGTCGAGCCGGTTGATCAGCAGGGACTCCATGGCGTTCGGGGCTCTGACCGCGCCGGTGATGTCGGGAAGCGGTTCGTAACCGCGGATGATCTCCGGGGCGGGGAAGGACACCTTCATCTTCTCGGCCACGGGCAGAGCGAAGAACTCCCTTGATGTCGCGCAGAAGTCGTCGAACACGTCCTGGGGGACACCGTGACCGGTCACCACAGCGAATCCGGTACGGCCGAATGCCGCCACCAACTCGGCAGCCACCTCGGCGAGTCTGGCACGGGACGCGTCGGCTCCGAGAGAACCTGTCAGATCGACGGTCTCGACTTCGACGACACCGCTGCTGGCCACGTCGGCGATGCGCGAGGTGGTCATGTACTCCGCGCTGGGGCTGAGCTGCGGGCCGGAGTGGTCGTTCATGTCATTCCTTATTGGCATTCGGGTGACCTCTGCTAAGCGTTGATGGTGAGCTGGTTGAAGTTGAGCTCGAAAGACCCGATGTTGTGGGCCTTTTCCACGTTGCCCAGCCACTTCTGCGCCACCACCCAGTCCTTGTTGTAGGCCAGGTTCAGGTAGCAACCGGTGGCGCCGTAGGCGTCACCGGCCTTCACGTAGGTCGCGATGTCGCCGGTCTTGACAGCGTCGTCGAGTAGGCGGTCCACGTCCGGGCTATCGCAGAGGAAGTAGTTGATACCGCCGGACTTGTCCCAGAACACATGACCCCACATGTACGGGTTGCCGCCGTCGGGCCCGTTGCTGCCGTCGACGAATGCGTCAGGGCCTTTGGTCGGGTCGTTGGGCCAGGAGAACACCGTGGCGGTCGGATAGGCCTGCGCCGCGGCCTGGATTCCCGTCGTCTGGAGCTGAGCGACAATGAGATTAGCCATCTTCTGGGCATTTTCGTTGCCGGTGGCGTAGCCGAGCGTCATCTCGGTACCGGCAGGCAATGTCTTGGCGTACGCCGCCATGACCGACGGGTCATAGCTGACGTGCTGGCGATCCGCGCCGCCGGGGATCATCCCTTTTCCGTACATGGTGGTCGCCACCTCGGAGGTCTCCCCCATCACCTCGCCGACAAGTTTCTGCTGATCGATCATCTGCAGGAAGGCCATTCGTGCGGGCTGGCCGCGGAAGAAGTCCTTGCTCGGGTTGAGAGTCAGCAGGGCGGCTCCGAGCGTCGGCAGGAAGTAGTTGTTCACCGACGACATCGACTGGTATCGCTTGAGGTTCGAGGACGGCAGCGCATTCACCGCACCAGCCACATCACCCTGCTCCAGGGCCAGCTGCAGCGCCGAGACATCGTTGTAGACCGTCAACCGCACCGTGGTGAAGGGGGATTTCTGGCCCCAGTAGCCCGGGTATGCGGCGAGCTCGTACTGCCTACCGGTCTCGGCTTTGCTCAGTTCGTACGGACCCGTCCCCAGGTCATGCTTGCTCAGATAGTCCTGGCCGTGGTCGGATCCGGCATACTTGACCAGTCCCGCAGGCGATTCCATCTTCGGCCCGAACGGCGAAGCGAGGTAGTCCAGGAAGGCAGAGTTGGGTTCTTTGAGCGTGACGACGGCGGTGTGGGCATCCGGGGTCGCGACGCTCTGCACACCGGCCACCATGTAGGCGGGTCCACCGTTGACGGCGGTGCGCCGATCGAACGATGCCTTGACCGCCGAGGCATCGAAGGGTGTGCCGTCGTGGAAGGTGACACCGTCGCGCAGTTGGAAGGTGAAGACCGTGTTCTGTGGGTTCACCGTCCACGCGGTGGCCAGCGCCGGCGCGAGTTCCGGGCTGTTGGCGCCGTCCTTGTATTTGACCAGACCCTCGTACACATTCTGGATGATGGCCACACCGTTGTTGGCGTAGTAGATATCCGGGTCGGGCGGCTGGCCGATATCGCCGTTGAGCCCGAGCACCAACACGCCGTCGGTGGGCGCCTTCGAGCCCCCACCGGAGGCGTTCTTGCCGCCACATGCGGTGCCCGCGACGAGCACCGAGACCGCACAGAGCGCGGCAGCGACGGCGCGCACGCCGCCCGATGTCAGCGATATCACGCGATACTCCTTGATTTCGAAGATCTTTGGCATCGTCCGGGCGCGCGTCACAGGGCGATTCGGGGGTCAGCCATGGCTTGGAGGATGTCGACGACGGCGTTGGCGACGATATAGATGGCGCCCAGCAGCAGGGTGACCCCGGCGATGGCCGGGAAGTCGTCGACCGGAATGCTGGCGGCCAGGTAGTTGCCGATGCCGGGCCAGTTGAAGATTTGTTCCACCACGACGACACCGGCGAACATGAAGCCCAGTTGCAGACCGGCCATCGACAGCGCCGGGTTGACGGCGTTGCGCAGCACGTACCGCATCAGCAGCGAAGCCGGGCGTAGGCCCTTCATCTGCGCGCTGCGGATGTAGTCGGCCTTCATGGTCGACTCCAGACTGGTCCGCAACACCCGGCCCATGGCCAATGCAGGCGCGATGGCCAGGGTCGCGGCCGGCAGGATCAGGTGCTGAACACCGGACCACCACCGGTCCGGGTCGGCGGCCAGAATGCTGTCCAGCAGAACGATATTGGTGGGTCCGTCGGACTGCCCGCGGCCACCTCCTGGAAGCCAGGCCAGGTTGCGGTAGAACACGATCAAGGTGACCATCGCGACGAGGAACGGCGGCGCACACCCACCGACCAGCAGCGCGCCCCGATACCACGCCGTGCCCGGGATCCGGACGGCACCCGAGAGTGCGAACACCAGGGCCAGCGCCACCGCGATCACAAAGGCACACAGGACGAGTTCGGCGGTGGCAGGTCCGAAGGTGAGCAGATCAGCCGACACCGCGTCGCGGCTGCGCATCGAGGTGCCGAAGTCGCCGTGCAAGGCCCGCCACACATAGTCCAGGTACTGCTGGAGCATCGGCCGGTCCAGCCCCAGCTGGTGCCGGGCGGCGACGACGGCCGCCGGGGAGGCATTGCCGCCGAGATAGGCCTTGACGCCGTCGCCCGGGCTCATCTTCTGCAGCACGAACACCGCCCCGGACAGCACCGCCAGCAGCAGCACGGCCCAGCAGAAGCGGCGAATGACGAAGCGGATCATGACTTCTCGCCGAGGATTTTGCCCAGCGCGTCGCCACCCAGGTTGGCCGCCAGGCTGAGCAGCAGGGCGGTGGCCGCCGGGATCACCGGTACCCACCATTCGCCGAGCAGCTGCGGTAACGCCGCCGCGGTGTCCGAGCCGAGTTCCGGTGCGGGTTCGCGCTGCCCCAGCCCGAGGAAGGACAGTCCCGCCAGCAATAACACGGCGTTGCCGACGTCCAGGCTGGCCGCCACCACCGAAGTCGGCAGCACACCGGGCAACAGGTGCCGCAGCAGGACCCGGATCCGACCAGCGCCGGCCAGCCGGGCCGCCTCGACGTGCGGGCGTACCGCGAGAGCACGTACCTCACCACGGACCACGCGCGCGTAGTACGGCCACCAGACGATCGAGATGGCGATCAGGGTGTTGGCCAAGCCGGGACCGCGCGCGGCCACGATGGCGATCGCGACCAACGTTCCCGGCAGCGAAAGAAACAGGTCTGTCAGCCGCATCAGGATCCCGTCCACCCAGCGCCCCGTCGCCCCGGCGACCAGCCCGACGACTCCGCCGACGAGCAGGCCGACGGCGACAACGAGCAACGCCGACAGCCAACTGGCCCGAATACCGAACAGGGTGCGGCTGAGCGCATCCCGCCCGACCCCGTCGGTACCCAGAAGATGCCCCGGAGTGAGGGGCGGCAAGTTGAGTCCGCCGACCGGCTGCACCGGGTCATACGGCGCGATCCACGGCGCCACCAGGACCAGCACGGTGATCACCGCCAGGAGCGCGGCCATCGCGTGGTTGAACCGTCCGTGCACTTCGAGCTGCAACGGGGAGAGGCGGCGGCGCGGCACGGCGAGCGCGGTCATGGCGCCCCCGTGGGTGCTTCAGCCCCCGGCTGCGGGCGCATCTGTGTCAAGGCCGCGTAGAAGGTCACCTAGATAGGGCGTGATGACGCACGCCCTACCTGATCCGTGGCCACCAGCGCTTGATGTCTGATGCATCATCGCGCGACACGGATCGGAAGGCTCACATCGCAAACGGTATACCGTTTTGGATTGCGCACGTGTTAGCGACGGTGACGATCACGTTTCAACGCAGTTCAACACGAAGTCACCAAAACCGTTCAAGCCAAACGGTATGCAAAATGCCGCTCGTCAACCCTTCTTGACCTTTAGCACCTGCTTGCGCAACCCGTCGGTCGCCACGTCGAGGGCACCCTTCATCACCTTCTTGAGCAGGAACCCGGGCATCGGGATGGCCAATTCGACGGTGATGTCGAAGCGAACTTTCGTGCTGTCACCCTGCGGTGTGAGCGTGTAACTGCACTGTTGCGCCTTGAGCTGCCCCGCCTTCAGCAGCACCCAGCTGACCTTGTCCGGCGCCCAGGTGTACTCGACGGTCAACTCGTCGGTGATGCCGACGGTCTTGACGGTCTGTTTCACGATGCGGGGCCGGCCCTCGTCGTCGGTCTCGACGACCTCGGCCTTCTGGTACTGCGGCGACCAGGTGGGGGTCGACTCGACGTCGGCGACCACGGCGAGAATCTCTTCCGGTGTCGCTTCGATGACCACTTCGCGGGAGTCACTGGTTGCCATGGGCTGACAGTAACCACCACCCGACGGGCGCAGGTGGCAATTGACCGCCTCCATGTCGTGCAGAGTTCACCTACCGGTGGAAGCATCACCGGGGTGGCCGACCCCAAGCCAGACAACCCGCAGACCATCGCCTATCCCGCGCCGGGCGCCCGCCCCCACCGCCGGGACACCGATCCACTCGAACCGCACGTCATCGTGCTGTTCGGGGCAACCGGCGACCTCGCGAAACGCAAACTGCTGCCCGGCATGGCGTATCTGGATCAGTCGGAACTGGCACCCGACATCCAGGTGGTCGGTACCTCGCTGGAGGATCTCACCGACGACGAGTTCCGCGCCTTGGTCAAGGAGGCGATCGAGCGGTTCGGCACGCACAAACTCACCGACGAGCAGTGGGCCAACTTCGCCAAGATCGTCACCTATGTGCCGCAGAGCGCCGGCCCGGCGGCGCTGGCCTCGGCGGTCGCCGAGGCCGAAGCGCGTCTCGGTGGTAATGCGCAACGGCTGCACTATCTCTCGGTTCCGCCGAAGGCCGCCCGCGCGGTGATCACCATGCTGCGCGAGGCCGACCTGGTGGACCGCTCCCGCGTCGTGATGGAAAAGCCGTTCGGCACCGACCTGGCCAGCGCGGTCGCACTCAACGACTTCGTGCACGAGACGTTCAAGGAACGCCAGGTTTTTCGCATCGATCACTTTCTTGGCAAGGAAGCGGCGCAGAACATCCTGGCCTTCCGGTTTGCCAACGGCCTGTTCGAGCCGATCTGGAACCGCAACTTCATCGACCACATCCAGATCGACATCCCCGAGATGCTCGGCTTGGACGAGCGCGCCAATTTCTACGAGAGCACCGGCGCGTACAAGGACATGGTGGTCACCCACCTGTTCCAGGTGATGGCATTCGTGGTGATGGAACCACCGACCGCGCTGGAGCCACGGGCCATCAGTGAGGAGAAGAACAAGGTGTTCCGCTCCATGCTGCCGATCAAGTGTGCCGACGTGGTGCGCGGCCAGTTCGTCGGGTACCGCGAACTCGACGGCGTGGCACGCGATTCCGACACCGAGACGTTCATCGCGCTGAAGGTCGGCATCGACAACTGGCGCTGGGCCGGCGTCCCCATCTACCTGCGCACCGGCAAGAAGATGGCCGAGGGCATGCGGATCATCTCGATCGCCTTCAAAGAGGCGCCGCGCACCATGTTCCCGGCCGGCTCCGGGGTCGGCTCGCAAGGGCCCGACCACCTGACGTTCGATCTGGCCGACAACTCGAAGGTGTCCCTGTCGTTCTACGGGAAACGTCCCGGCCCCGGCATGAAACTGGACAAGATGTCCATGCAGTTCTCCACCCAGGAGATCGCCGCCGGTGGGGATGTGCTGGAAGCCTACGAACGGCTGATCCTGGACGCGATGCGTGGCGACCACACGCTGTTCACCACCGCCGAGGGCATCGAATCCCTTTGGGAGCGTTCGGTACAACTGCTGGAAGATCCCCCGCCGGCCAAGATCTACCAGCCCGGCACGTGGGGTCCCAACGCCATCCACCAACTGATCGCGCCGAACGCGTGGCGGTTGCCGTTCGAGCGGGCATGGCGGGACAACGGCCACGCCTGAGTGCCTACCGGCCCGGCGGCACCAGCATCGACTGCCAGGTCCGGTTACCCGGGTTCGCCAGGTCACCCTGGGTGTATCGGCGACCGTCGGGGCCGATGTAGTCACCGGTGGCCGGGTCGTAGGGGACGGCCGCCACCGGCGGCGGGCTCGGCGCCGCTTGGGCCGCCCCTTCCGGGGTGGCGGCCGCCGGCGTGCCGGGCGGGTACTGCGGCACGCTCTGCCCGGACAATGTCGCGTTCGGGTCGCCTTTCCAGTTGTAGCCCTCGTTGAGCGGGACGTACTCCTCGTCGCTCTCGCACATCTCGACCGTCGGCGCGCGCTTCCACGGCTTGGTCTCACACGGAATGTCCCTGGCGCCACGGACATTCAGGGCGGAGTCCTGCGGCACCCGGCAGTACAGCTCCCCGGCGGTGCGGTCCGGGTAGTCCTGCTCCGACGGTGCCCGCTGCTGGCGTACCGGAAGGAAACCGGTGTTGCACGGTGGCGGCAGATTCAGGTTGAGGTTGAAGTCGAGATAGATCCCGTTGTAGGGCTGTTTCACGCCGGAGTCCGCGACGGCGATCGCGGACATGACGGCGGTGCCCTGCGGGAACAGCACCAGCAGTTGCTCGATGTCGTTGCGGTAGGTCACCGCGATATCACCGAGGCTGACCAGGTTGGCCAGCAGCACAGGCAGTGCGGGTGCCACGCGGTCGAACAGCCGCGTGCCCTCGTTCAGCGCGGGACCGCCCTGGTCCAGCAGATCACCGAACGCCCGGTCCTGGGCCTTGAACTGGCCGAACAGCGCCGCGGTGTGCGCGGCCCAAGCCTGGATCGAATCCGCGTTCTGCACTTGGGAGTCCAGCACGGGGGGCGCCTCGTCGATGAGCCTTGCGAGCTGGTCGGTGGATTTACCGCCCTCGATGGCCAGGGCGGTGGAGCCGTCCACGATGCGCGACAGTTCGGGCCCCAGCCCGCCGACGGCCTTGGCGGCCTCGTCGACGACGGTCTTCAGGTTGTCCTGCGGAATGGCTTGCAGGGCACGGTTGGTGGCGTCGAGCAGGTTGCCGATGTCCGGCGGTACCGACACCTTGCCGGCGGGGATGACGTCGCCGTCGCGCAATGCGGGCCCACCGTCGGCGCCGGGGGTCAGTTCGACGAACTGCTCACCGACGGCCGAGCGGCTGTGCACGGCGGCGGACACGTCGGCGGGCACCGGGGTGGCGGTCTTCAGCGTCAGCGTGGCGCGCACACCGTCCTTGGTGACGGCGATGCCGGTGACCCGGCCGATTTCGTCGCCACGGTAGGTCACCACCGAACTCTCGTACAAGCCGCCGGAGGACGGCAGGTCCAGGGACACCGTATAGCGGCCGTAGCCGAGCAGTGCGGGCACATTCACAATGCCGAATGCCATCACCCCTACCGAGATGACGGTGATGGCGGCCAGGATGGCCAACTGGATCCAGATTTTGCGGTGCAGGCGCAGCATGTCAGTAGCCCCCGAAGTGGTAGGGCGCGATCAGCGGATTGCCTGCGGTGTAGGGGCTGGGCATCTGCCCGATGGTGCGGCCCCACTGCATCTCCAGCTCGGTGAGGTTGCCCTCCCACCGGGTGCCGGTGAAGATGCTGCTGTCCAGCCGGCTCAGCGTCAGGTCGAGCACCAGGGTGATGTTGGCGAAGTCACCGCGGAACCAGTTGGACAGGTTGCTCTTCACCCAGGGATAGGTGGACAGGAAATCCAGGCCCTTGGTCAGCGACGGCCCGGCGTCGGCCAGGGATCGCAACACCGGGCCGATACTGCGCAGGTTGTTCACCAACGCCTCTTTGCTCTGCGTGACGGTCGAATTGGCGACGGCGCTGAACTTGCCGAGCCCGTCGATGGCGTCGGCCAGCTTGGTGCGGGTGTCGGCGAGAACGGCCAGGGCCTGTGGCAGCGTGGTCAGTGCCTTGTCGACGGTCGGGTTGTTGGCCGCGAACTGTCCGGCGAGGCTGTTGAGATGTTCGGTGGCCGTGATGATGTCGGCGGTCTGCGCGTTGACTCCGGTGATGAAGGTGTCCAATTGGGTCAGCAGGCTGCGCATATCGGCCTCCCGACCGGCCAGCGCCTTGGCGAAGGTCTGGTTGATCTCCTGCAACTCCCCCAGCCCGCCGCCGTTGAGCAGGACGGACACCGAGGCCAACGTCTGCTCGGTGGTCGGGTAGGTGGCCGCCCTGGACAGTGGGATCACCGATCCGTCGTGCAATTGTCCTTGCGGCGCTTCGTCGGTGGGCGGTGCCAGTTCGATGTGCATGGATCCGAGCAGGCTGGTCTGACCGACCTTGGCGGTGCTGTTGGCGGGCAGGTGCACGTCGCCGTTGATACGCATGGTCACCAGGGCGTGCCAGTCCTGTACCTCGATCTTGGTGACGTTACCGACGTTGACGTCGGCCACCCGGACCCGGGTGTTCTGCTGGATGACGACGACGTCGGGCAGCTGCGCCTGGATGGTGTAGGAGCCGTCGCCGCCCCCCTCGGTGCCGGGCAGGCTCAGTGAATTCAGGCCGCGCCATTGGCATCCCGGGATCATCGCCACGCAGGCCACCAGCAGCGCCGCCAGCACCGGCCGCCTCACGGGGCGGGCACCATCAGGCCGGGCAGCTCGGACGCGGGATCGGGTGTCGCCACCGGCGGCGCCTCCGCCGCCAGCACCTGCATGGGGTCGGTCGGCGGCGCCGGGGGCGGCGGCAGCAGCGGATCGCCCGGTGGCCGCAGCCTGTCTTCGCTGTAGGTGATCTCGTTCGGGCGGGCCATGGTGCCCACGAACGGGTTGCCGCCGATCGGGAAGAAGTTCATCTGCCGGTTCTTCACGATGGGCGCCAGGTACTGCACGCACAGTTTCGACGACTGCTCGAAGTTCAGCCGGGACGCCGCTTGCACGGCGCTGCAGAGGAATTGGACGGTATCGGCGAAGTTGACCGGCGCCAGGATGCCGGTGATGGCGCTTTGCGCCGGTTGGTAGATGTTGACGAAGTTCTGCAGCACCGTCGGTGCGATGTGCAGCACCTGTTTGATGTCGGTGCGGCTGTCGTTGAGCGCGGCGGTGATCTGGTTGAAGTGGTCGAAGGTGGTGCCCAGCGCTTCCCGGTTGCCGGCCACGAATCCGCGCAGGTCCCCGACGGCGGCGTCCAGGTTCTGGGTGGCGTCGGCGACTTCGTTGGGGGTGTTGGTCAGCACGGTGCTCACCTGGGCGAGGTTCTGGTTGAAGGCGGCCAGCAGATCACTACTGGAGGCCAGCGCCGACACCAGCGCCTGCATGTTGCGCACGGTGCTGAAGATATCGGTGCTGTGATCGCCGAGTGCCGAAAGTGCCTGCGACAGTTTGATCACGGTGTCGTGGGCGGTATCCCCCTCGCCGCGCAGGTTCTCCGCGGTGCTGTTGACGAACTCGCCGACGGAGTTGGGCCCGCCGGGGGTTTGCGGCTGTAGGGACGCGGTGAGTTTCTCCAGTTGTTGACGGAAGTCGTCCCATTCCACCGGGACGGCGGTGCGCTCCTGCGGAATCGACGCGCCGGCAACCAGTTTCGGCCCACCGTCATAGGCGGGTACCAGCTGGATGGCGCGGGCGCTGACCAGCGACGGGGACAGGATGGCCGCTTTCACGTCGGCGGGCACCGGATACTGCGCATCGACGGAGAAGGTCACCTTGGTGGTGTGCGGTTGCGGCTCGATCTTGTCCACGGTGCCGACGGCGACCCCTAGGATGCGCACCTCGTCACCGGTGTAGAGGCCGTTGGCGTTGGCGAAGTAGGCGACAAAGGTGTCCTTGGCCACGTGCTTCCACCATCTGGATCCAGCCGGCGTGGCGACCACGGAGATCCCGGCAGCCAGGACGACCACGAGCAGCGCCGCCGTCAGCAGTCGCGCGTTACCTCTCATGGCTGGCCTCCCGGCTCACCAGGCGCCGGCACGTAGACCGGGGTGGGCCCGGTATACGGCACCGGGCCGACGACACCGGGCGGGGCGAGGGCCGGCGGTCCCGGCGGTGGGCCACCGGGCGGCGGGGCGGGCAGCGGCTGGCGGTAGGGGTAGCGCGGATCGCCGGGGTTACCGGTGATGGCGTCGGGCAGGGTGAGGTTCGGGTCCCCACCTTGACCGGTGCGCGGGTAGGGCACCGGCAGCGCGGGGGTGCCTGGTTGCCCGATCGCGGGGTCGACCAGTTCGGAGGGCAGCTTGACGTTCGGGTCCACGCCGAGGTCGGAGAATGCGGCATCGATGAACGGCTGGACGAACTGGCCGGGCAGTAGGTTCACCAGGGAGGCCTTGAAATACGGGCCTGCACCGAGCACCTCGCCGAAGGACATGGCGTACCGGCGGAACAGCGTGACGGTGCGTTGGAGTTCCTTCTTGCGGTTGTCCAGGATGGAGAGCACACCGTTGAGCTTGTGCAGCGCGGGTTTGAGGGCGGCCTTGTTGTCGGCGACCAGTCCGGAGATCTGCTGGGCCACCGCCGTCAGGTTGGTCATAAAACCGTCCACCGCGTCGCGTTGGGCCACCAGTTCGGCCAGTAGGGCATTGGCGTTCACGACCAGGCTTGCGATCTGGTCGCTGCGCTTGGCCAGCACCGCGGTGACCTTGTTGGCGTTGCCCAGCAGGTTGCGCAGCTGCGCGTCGCGGGCGTTGAGGGTATCGGAGAACTGCGCGACGCCGTCGAGGGCGAGTTTGAGGTCGGCGGGCGTCTGCTTGAAGGTGTCGGCCAAAGTGGTGAGCGCAGAGGACAATTGGGTGGTGTCCAGCCCGCTGATGGCGGTGGTGAGGTCGCCGAGCGCGGTCGGCAGGTCGTAGGGCGACGTGGTGCGCTCCAGCGGGATGGTGCCGGTCAGCGTGCCGTCCCCGCGCGGGGTGACCTCGAGCATCTTGGTGCCGAGCACGGTTTCGGTTTTGATCGCAGCTTCGGTGCGGTCACCGAGGTCGACGCCGTCCTTGACGGTGAAGTCGACGCGGACTTTGGTGCCTTCGAGGTGGATATCGGACACCCGCCCGACCGAGAGTCCCGAAACACGGACGTCGCTGCCGGGTTTGATCCCGCCGGCCTCGGTGAAGTAGGCCGAATAATCGGAGGTGCCCTTGATGAACGGCAGCCGGTCGTACGAGAACGCGGCGACGACGACCAGCGCGGCGATGATGGTGCCGACGACGCCGACGGCGACTCGGTTGCGTTCGGCGATGGGTTTGACGGTCGGGCGTTTCAGCTTCATCATCGCCCTCCGTCGCTGTGCTGGACCGGTTTCGGCGTGCACCGTCCGGTGTCCTGGCCGGCGAGTTTGACGTACACCGGTTGACCGCCTTTACCGTTGACCTTGAGGATGGCGTCGCAGAGGTAGAAGCCGAAGTAGTCGCCGTAGAGTCCGTTGCGCGCGAGGATCTGGTAGGCGTCGGGCAGTGTCCGCACCAGGTCGTCGACGTAGGCGTGGTCGGCCTCGATCTGACCGGACACCCGATCCGTCTGCACCACAGCCTCTTTCAGTGGCGGCCGCATATCGGTCAACAGATCGGCGATGGTGGCCGTTGCCGCGCTGATATGCGCGACGCCGTGCGCGATGTCGGTTCGGCGGTCCGACAGGCCCTGTACCAATTCCGAGAGCTTGTCCAGCCCCACCGAGAACTGCTGATCCCGTGCGGCGAAGGTGCCGAGCACCGTGTTGAGGTTGGTGATCACCTGGCCGATCAGCTGGTCGCGCCCGGCCAGCGTGGTGGTCAGCGCCGAGGTTTGGGCCAGCACCGAGGAGATGGTGCCGCCCTGGCCCTGGAACACCTTGAGCAGTTCACCGGACAGCGCGTTCACCTGGTCGGGGTCCAGCGCCCGGAACAGCGGGCGGAACCCGCCGATCAGGGCGTCGACGTCGAGGGCCGGTGAGGTGCGTTCCTTCGGGATCGTCTCGCCAGGGGTGAGCCGGCGTACCGAGCCGGCGCCCTCTTCCAGGGCCAGATACCGGTCGCCGATCAGGTTTTCGTAGCGCACCGCGGCGGTGGTGCCCTCGGTGAGAGTGAGGTTCTTGTCGATGGCGAAGTCGACGTACACGGTGCCGTCCTTCTGCAGGGTCATCGAGCCGACCTTGCCGACCTCCACACCGGCGATGCGCACGAAGTTGCCTTCCTTGAGCCCGGACACGTTGGTGAACACGGCGTGGAAGGTGGCGCGGGAGTCGAACCGGAACTGCCCGAACACGGTCAGCAGCACGAACAGGAAGACCAGGCACAGCGCGGTGAACAGCGCCACGCGTATCACCGTGCCGGCGATGCTGGCTCGTCGCATGAGGTGTCCTAGGGGGTCGGGGTGTCGGGTGCCGCAGGCGGGGGTGGGCCGGGTGCGAATTGGGGCGGGAAGGGCCCGGGCGCCGGCGGGCCGTTGTACCGGATACTGGGCGGTTCCGGCACCGCCCGGGTGACCGGGAGGTAGTTGGCCCAGCCGGGGAACCCGATTCCGGGGTTGGTGCGGATGTCCGGTCCGGTACCGAATCCGGTGTCGGTGACCAGGTATTTGACCGGGAAGTTCTTGCTGACGTCGGGCAGAGAGCCACAGCTGGGTTTGCCGCCGGGCCCGCCCTTGGCGTTGACGATCGGCAGGTTGTCCGGGAAACGGTACGGGTCGTCGCCGGCCAGCATGGCGGCGTCCATGATGACGGATTTCCCGTTGCCGCCCATGGCGTCTCGGCCGCCGTGTTCCAGGAACCACTGCGCACCTTGGAACAGGCAGGTGTAGGTGGGCGAGTATTTCAGCAGCAGGCTGGTGGTGGGGTCCAGGATGTTCATGGCGCGCACCAGGTTCGTCTGGTTGCCGCCGATGGTGTCGATGCCCGAGCGGGCGAAGCCGACCGCGGACAGCAGCAGCGCGTCGAGCGCCTGGGCGTGGGTGGTGATGGTGGTGCTCGTGGTGGCCGCCGAGTCGAGGATCGACAGGATGTCCTGGGCGGCAGCGGAGTAGGCGGCGGTGGTCTGGCCGAACAGCTGCCAGTCCCGCTGGATGGTCGGCATCCGCGGGTTGACGGTCAGTAGCAGGTTGTTGGCCGACGTGATCGCCTCGCCGATGCGTTCCCCCTTGCCGCGCAACGATTGCGCGACGGCCGAGAGCACCGAGTTCAGTTTCGCCGGGTCGATGGCGTGTACCACCGATTGCAGGTTCTCGAAGACGGTGTTCACCTCGACGGTGACGTTGCGGGACTGCAGCACCGCACCGGAGCGCAGCGGCTGGGCGCTGGGGTCGTCGGGGATGATGAGGTCGACGTACTTGGCGCCGAAGGCGGTGCTGGACTTGATCTCTGCCTCGACGTTGCTCGGCAGGTAGGCGAACGGTCCGGGGTCGAGCTTGAGGTCCAGCGACGCGAGCCCGTCGTGCGAGCCGACGGCCCCGACCTCACCGATCTGCACACCCCGCAGCTTGACCTTGGCACCGTTTTCCATCACCAGGCCGGCCCGGTCGGAGACCAGGGTGACGGGTACGAAGGACCGCAGGGTCCCGTTGAACAGCAGCACGGTCAGTGCGACCAGCACCCCGATGACGATGAAGAGGATGGGCGCGTACCAGATCGGGTCGATATTCTCGCGGCGGGCACTGTTGGTCATGTGACCTAACCCGACAGGTGGAAGTTGCCCGACTGGCCGTAGACGGACAGTGTGATGGTCAGCAGGACGAATACCGTTGCGGTGACCGATGTTCGCACGGCGCGGCCGACAGCCTCTCCCACGCCGGCCGGTCCGCCGGAGGCGGTGAAGCCGTAGTAGGTGTGCACAACCATGACCGCGGCCGCCATCGACAGCGCGGCGACGAACGACCACACCAGGTCCATTGGGCGCAGGAAGGTGGAGAAGTAGTGCTGGTAGACGCCGTTGGACTGGCCGTAGATCACGGTGGTGCCGAACTGGGTGGCCAGGAACGACATCAGCACGGCCACGGTGTAGAGCGGGATGACCACCACCACCCCGGCGACGATGCGAGTGGACACCAGGTAGGTGATGGACCGGATACCCATCACCTCCAGCGCGTCGATCTCTTCGTTGATCCGCATGGCACCCAGCTGCGCGGTGGCGCCGGCGCCGATGGTCGCGGCGAGGGCCACCCCCGCCGTGGCGGGGGCGATGAATCGGACGTTGAGGAAGGCCGACAAAAATCCGGTGAGTGCTTCGATGCCGACGTTGGAGAGGGTGTTGTAGCCCTGGACGGCGATCAGCGCCCCGGTGGACAAGGTGAGGAACCCGATGATGACGACCGTGCCGCCGATGACGGCCAGCGCCCCGGTGCCCAGTCCCATGACCGCGATGAGCCGCAGCACCTCACCGGGGTAGCGCCGGAGGGCGTCGGCGATGAACGCCAGGGACTGGCCGTAGAACGCGGTCTGCTCCCCCAGGGTGCGCAGCCGGTCGACCACGGTGCGTCTGGTGGCGGTGGAGTCGGTCATCACGGCGCCACCTTCACGCCCAGTGCCGTCGCCAAGATGTTGATGAGGAACAGCGCCATGAAGGCGAACACCACCGTCTCGTTGACGGCGTTGCCGACGCCGGTCGGGCCGCCACCCACGGAAAGCCCTTTGTAGCAGGCAATCAGGCCGGCCGACAGGCCGAACAGCAGGGCTTTCACCAACGACACGATGACCTGCGGCAAGCCGGTCAGCAGTGTCAGGCCGGCAACGAATGCGCCGGGGGTGACGTGCTGGACGTACACCACGAAGATGTAGCTGCCGGTCAGGCCCACCACCGCGACCACCGAGTACAGCATCAGCGCCACGAAGGTGGCGGCGACGACACGTGGAACTACGAGGGCTTGAACGGGATTGACGCCGATTACCTTCATCGCGTCGATCTCTTCGCGGATGGTGCGGGCGCCCAGGTCGGCGCACATCGCGGTGGCGCCCGCCCCGGCGACGACGATGGCGGTGACTACCGGCCCCACCTGGGTGACCGACGCCAGCGCGGCACCTGCGCCGGACAGATCCCCGGCGCCGATCTCCAGCAGCACGATGTTGAGAGTGAAGACGATCAGCACGGTGTACGGGATGGACAGCATGATGGTCGGGAAGATGGACACCCGGGCGACGAACGAGATCTGTTCGAAGAGCTCGCGCCAGGCGAACGGCCGCCGGAACGCGGCCGTGAGCGTCTCGGCGGACAGCACCACGAAGCCGCCCACGGCATCCATGGACTTGCTCAGCTGCGCCGACCCGTTCACCGCGCGGACGTTAAGACTGCACCAGTTAGCTGTCAAAGGGAACGTCGACAGGAACGTCGACGTCAATATCGGATTTTGCTGGTCGGTTTGACGGGAAGCGTTTTGCTCATGCTGATCCCATCTCGCCGATGGAAACGCTTGCCGCGCAGTAAGCTCGAACCCATGGCCCCTGCTACGCCCGACGTCGACCCGACTGTGCCACCCAGTGGTACCGGATGTGTGGAATGTGAGGAGGCGGGCGGCTGGTGGGTGCACCTGCGCCGGTGCGCGGCGTGCGGGCACATCGGCTGCTGCGACGATTCGCTGGCCAGGCACGCGCAGGCGCATTGGCGCCAGTCCGGCCACCCTGTCATCCGCAGCTTCGAGCCGGACGAGGACTGGTTCTGGAACTATGACACCAACGCCTACTACGACGGTCCGGAATTGGCTGCCCCGCAAGGCCATCCGGTCGACCAGCCGGTGCCGGGGCCGCGTGGGCGGGTGCCGAGGGACTGGATGAGCCAGCTCCAGGAGCGCCAGGACTGAGCCCGGCCGCCGCTCAGCCCCTCAACACGGCCTGGGCGGCGTTGTAGCCGGGGATGAAGGTGATACCCGGTCCGCCGTGGCAGCCGGCACTGCCGAGGTACAGGCCCTCGACCGGAAGGGGGTGGTCGGCATAGCCGGTTGGCCCGGGCCGGTTGGGCCCCATCTGCTCGGGATGGATGAGACCGTGGCAGTAGTCCCCGCCGGGCGCACCGAACATGGTGCCCATGTGTTTCGGGGTGAAGGTGGTGTGCCGGGTGATGAGCTTCTCGAAATCCGGTGCGATGCGGGTGATCTTCTCGATGACGCGGCGGCCCATCTCGGCTTTGAGTTCACCGTAGGACGTCGAGGCCGCCTCGGGGCCGTCTTGGATGGGGAACCACAGCGAGAACGCCGACACGGCGTGCTTCCCCGGTGGCGCGAGGTCGGGGTCGTGCACCGACGGCAGCTGCATCGCGACGGCCGGGTCGGCCGGCACGATGCCGCGCCTGCTGTCCTCCCACTGCTGCTGCAGTTCCTCGGGAGTGTTGAAAAGACCAATGGCAGATTGCATCTCGGGGTCATTGAGGATGCCGTAGGGCTCGGCGAAGGTGGGGATGCCGTCCAGCGCGAAGTGCATCTGCAGATAGCTCCCGCGGTGGTCAATGCGGGCGAAGCGTTCCCGGACATCGGCGGGGATGGCGGCGGGGTCGAGGAGTTCGTTGACGGTGAGGTCGGGGGCGACACCCGAGACCACCACCGGCGCGGTGATGGTGGACCCGTCCTCCAGGCGCACGCCGGTGACGCGGCCGCCGACGACCAAGATCTGCTGCACCTTGGCCCGCAGCCGCAGTTCACCCCCGGCGTCGGTGAGTCGGCGCAGTAGGTGATCGGTGAGCGCTCCGATGCCTCCGCGCAGCTTCTTCATCAGCACGGCGTTCTCGTCGGGGACGGCGAGGCCGAAGGCCAGCGCCGCGGCGCTGCCAGGGGTGGCGGGGCCCCGGTAGGTGGTGTTGACGGCGAGGAAGGACAGCATGCCGCGCAGCGCGCCGTGTTTCTCACTGTCGGGCAGATACCGGTTCAGCACGTCGGTGACCGAGCCGAACAGCGTGTCACTGATGGCCGAGCGCTCGAATTCGTTTGTGGCGCAGGCATACATCTCGTCGAGCGTGCGGGACGGGCGGCCCGCGTCGAACCGGCCGAGCGCCCGGGTAGGCGCCTGGCTCCAGGCCATCAGCCCGGCCATGCCGTTGACCGCTTCGGCGCCGTGCACCTCGTTGAGGTGGGTGAGCAGCTTCATCGGGTCGGTGTAATAGACCACCGGATCATCGCCGATGCCGCGCAGTGACACCGACATCACGTCGACGTCGACGGTCGGTAGTTCGTCGAGCCCGAGTTCGGCGCTGACCGCCGCCGAGGTCGGGAACTGCAGCGACCCGGCGATCTCGAACTTGTAGCCGTCGAAGAGTTCGACGGTGGAGGCCATGCCCCCGGCGTAGAGCTTGGCGTCCAGGCACACCGTGTGCAGTCCGGCGCGCTGCAGGAGTGCGGCGGCGGCGAGACCGTTGTGGCCCGCACCGATGACGATGGCATCGAAATCCGTGGAATCCGGCATCAACCGAGGCTCGCAGCCGGAGCAAGTTTTGTCAATATTGACAAAACTATATCGGCAGGATGCCGGTCTCCAGAGAGTTCAGTGCCGTCTTGCACAGCCGCGCCAACTCGGGCAGCGATCGCTCGCCCAGCATCCACACCTCCATGGCCCCGAACACGGCGGCCGCGATGCACCGGGCCGCCACCGTCACCCGCAGCTGGTCGTCGGTGCCCGGCCGGGGCGGATGGTCGCGAAGCAGATGCCCCTCGACCACCTCGGCGAAATCCGCTTCGACCTGCCGGATGTGCCGCACGATCCGGCCCGGCTCCAATTCCTCGGCGCGCAGCTCGGCGATCTTGGCCACCGCCTCCACGTCGTAGGGCGAGGCCAGGATCGCCGAGTGCACCGACTCGACGATCGACTCGCCGGAGGTCCGTTCGGCCAGGGCCGCGCGGAACCATTCCAAACCGGCGTCGTAGTCCACGAACAGCAGGTCGTGCTTGGACGAGAAATGTCGGTAGAAGGTCCGCAGCGACACCCCGGCATCGGCGGCGATCTGTTCGGCCGAGGTGTCCTCGACACCCTGCGCCAGGAAACGCACCAGGGCGGCCTGCCGGAGCGCTTCGCGGGTGCGCTCGCTGCGCGCCGTTTGAGCTGGCCGGACCATCCCTGCAACGTACCGCAGCGCGGTAGTTAGCAGGCCGGCGTGATGAGCGCGATGGTGGCCGCCACCGCCTCCTCGGTGAAATCGCTCATCGCTCCGCCGTTCTCGACGGTGACCGCGGTGAGCTCACGAAGCCCGCCCAACAGCATGATCAACCGCTGCCGCGAGATCGGTCCGATCCCCGCGTCCCGGAACATCTGGCTGTCCACCAGGCCGTGCACCAGGCCGACGAACTGTTCCATGGCGTCGCGGGTGAGTTGGCGGCCCGCCGCACCCAGGGAGGGGCCGTCCCGGATCCAGCTCAGCGTCAGGTCGGGCCGGGACTCGGCCGAGGTGATCCACGCCTCGATGGCTTGGCGGGCCTGCTGCTGCCACGGCGCCGTCGAGTCGACCGCCGCGGCGATCTGGCGCACCTGGTCGGCATTGGCCTCGCTGAGCAGTCCGACGAAACATTCCTCCTTGCTGGCGAAATGCTCGTAGAAGGTGCGCCGGGAGGTCCGGGCCCGACGCACGATATCGGCGATCGTCGTCTTGGCATAACCGGTTTCGGCAATCGACTCTTCGAAGGCCGTGAGCAGTCGCTGCCGGAAGTCGGGTGCAGCGGGTTCGGTTGTCACCAGGTCCACCTCATATCGGGCAGTCATCGTACTGCCCGGCAACGCGCAGGAGATGCACAGCGAGCAGCCCCATACTGGCCGCCATGTATCCGGCGGTGGCTCCGCTGACGCTGTCCACCGCGCTCACGTCGTGGACGGTCGACGCGGCTTCGGCGGCGCTGCTCCTGCTGGCAGGCAGCGCCTACGCATGGTGTTGCCGGCGCGCCGCCGTGCCCGCCGCGCGGCGGGCGGCGTTCTGGTCCGGTATCGGGGTCTGGGTGCTGGCCACCATGAGCATGGTCGGGGTCTACGCCCCGGTGCTGTTCTGGGTGCGGGCGCTGCAGGTGCTGCTGTTGCTGTTCGTGGTTCCCATGCTGCTGGCGTTGGGCACCCCGTTGACGGCGGTGCGCCAGGCCGGCGGCGCCGCCGTCGTCGACCGGGTGCTCGCCGGGCGCACCGCGCGGGCCCTCACCCACCCGGCGACCACCTCGGTCGTGATGCTGGCCACCCCGTGGCTGTTGTACCTGACCCCCTGGTACGTCGCGTCGTTGACGAACCCGGTGCTGGCACCGCTCACCCGGATCATGCTGCCGTTCATCGGTTTCGGTTACTTCTATGCGCGCATCCAGGCCGATCCGGTGCCGCGTCGGTACCCCCAGATGCTGTCGATGGTCATCAGCATCGCCGAAACCCTCGGCGACGGACTGCTGGGCATCGTGTTGTGGTTGGGCCCGCTGATCGCCACCGACTACTACCTAGCCGTCAACCGCACCTGGGGTCCGAGCCAGCGGGTGGACCAGTCCGTCGGCGCCGGCATCCTGTGGATCCTCGGCGATGTGCTGGGGGTGCCGTTCCTGATGGTGCTGATGCGCGCGATGTCCTCCGACGAGAAAAAGCAGGCCGCGGTCATCGATACCGCACTGGACGCCGAGTCCGAAGCCGCCGCTCCGACGCTGTGGTGGGAAGCCGATCCGCAGTTGCGGGACCGATTCCACCGCCGCACAACCGATTAGGTATCCATGCTGAGTTATCTCCAAGCCGTGCTGATCGGCGCCTTGCAAGGTGTCACCGAGTTGTTCCCCATCTCCAGCCTGGGCCACTCCGTGCTGGTTCCGGCCTGGCTCGGCGGGTCGTGGAGTGACCTTGTCACACAGGGCAATTCGAACGGCCATACGCCCTATCTGGCGTTCGTGGTGGGCCTGCACGTCGCGACCGCGCTGGCGTTGCTGGTGTTCTACTGGCGGGACTGGGTGCGCATCGTCGGCGCCTTGATCACCTCGGTGCGCACGCGCCGCATCGAGACCTCCGCGCAGCGGCTGGGCTGGCTGCTCATCATCGCCACGGTGCCGACCGGGTTGCTGGGCCTGGCGTTCGAACATCCCCTGCGCAGACTGTTCGCGACCCCACTGGTGGCCGCGGTGTTCCTCACCCTCAACGGTGTGATTCTTGCCATAGGCGAGCTGCTGCAACGCCGTCGCGCGGGCACCCGCGCCCTGGTCGAATTGCAGCCGCTGGAGGCCGCCGGGATCGGTTTGGCGCAGAGCCTGGCGCTGCTGGCCGGGATCAGCCGCTCAGGCGTCACCATTGTCGGTGGCCTGCTGCGCGGCCTGGACCACGAGGACGCAGCGAAGTTCGCGTTTCTGCTGGCCACACCGATAATCCTGGCTGCCGGTGTGCTCAAGCTGCCGGAGCTGGCCGGCCCCGCCGGGCACGGCATCGGCGGGCAGGTGCTCGCCGGATCCGCCGTCGCGGCGCTGACGGCATACCTGTCCGTCCGCTTCCTGACGCGCTACTTCCAGCACCGAACCTTGCTGCCGTTCGCCGTCTATTGCGTTATCGCGGGAGCGGCCTCGGTCGTACACTTCGCCTGATATGCCCGACGCCGCCCGGCACCGAATGCCTGAACCGCCTCGGCGCCGGCTCCGCTGGGCCCGCGTCGTCCTTGCCATGGTTTCGGCCGTGCTGGTGGCGGTGTCCGGGGCGGCATGGTGGACCACCCGCGGCGTGCTGACCGGCTTCACCGTCTCGCAGGCACTGGCCGAGACCGTGCACACCAACGGCGGACCGATCACCATCCTGCTGATCGGCTTGGACTCGCGTAAAGATCAGCACGGCAACGACCTGCCGCAAGAGGTGCTCGACCAATTGCACGCCGGGGACTCCGAGACCGGCGGCTACAACACCAACACCCTGATCCTGGTGCACATCGACGCCGGCAACAAGGTCACCGCGTTCTCCATCCCGCGGGACGACTACGTCGAATTCCACCGCCTGCCCGGCTACACCAACATCAAGATCAAAGAGGCGTACGGGCTGACGAAGTTCTACACCGAGCAGCACCTGGCCGACCAAGGCATCGACGACCGCGAACAGCTGGAGATGGCGGGGCGCGAAGCCGGCCGGGCGGCCACCCTGGGCGCGGTGCGCAACCTGGTCGGCGTGCCCATCGACTACTTCGCCGAGATCAACCTGGGCGGCTTCTACGATCTGGCCTCCAGCCTGGGCGGTATCCAGGTGTGCCTCAATCACGCTGTGCACGACGACTATTCGGGTGCCGATTTCCCGGCCGGCCATCAGACCCTGAACGCCGCACAGGCGCTGGCCTTTGTCCGTCAGCGGCACGGCCTGGAGAACGGTGATCTGGACCGGACGCATCGCCAGCAGGCGTTCCTGGTCGCGGTGATGCGCCAGCTCCAAGAGTCCGGCGCGTTCACCGATCTGGGCAAACTGAACGAGTTGATGGCCATCGCGCACAAGGACATCGTGTTGTCCGGCGGCTGGGACTCCGACCTGTTCCGCAGGCTCGGCGCGATCAGCGGCTCCGACGTCGTCTACAAAACACTGCCGGTGCTGCGCTATGACACCCGAAACGGCCAGGACGTCAACATCATCGACCCCGATGCCATCAAAGCCCAGGTGCGCGAAGCATTTTCCGACGGTAACGCCGTCACCAACACGGCCGCCGTTCCGACCAACCCGATCCAGGTGGTCAACGCCGAGAGCAACTGGACGGCGTCCGCGGTGGCCACCGCCCTGGAAAAGCGCGGATACCAGGTGGAAAAGCCCGACGTACAGCTCGACGACAAGCCCACCCTGACCACCATCAGCTACGGGACCGGCGCCGAGGACGTGGCCCAGCGGCTGTCCGGGTTGCTCGGCGACGTGGTCACCGTGCCCGGTAAGGATCTGCCCGCCGGCCAGGTCCGCGTGGTGATCGGCAACGGCTACCTGGTGCCGACCAAACTGACCGCGTCGGAATCCGAGACGTCCAGCAGCACGACCACCTCGTCGACACCCACGACCACCACCACGGCGACGCACTCGCCGTGGTTCGGTGTCGACGATGGCGCCGACAACGACACGACGCCCGACCACGGACTGCCGGTCAGCGGCGACCGCACACCCTGCGTGAACTGAGGTCACAGCCGGTTGACATTCGTCACCGAGTCAACCGTCAGCACCCCGTCCTAACCTGGCGCAGCGATGACGCTGCCATTCCTGGGCCCGATCACGCTGGCGGGTTTCGCCCACGCCTGGTTCTTCCTGTTCGCGCTGGTCGCCGCGGCCGTCGCGGTGTTGTACGTGGTGATGCTGCGCTGCCGGCGCACCCAGGTTCTGCGGTTTGCGAACCTGCACATCCTGGAACAGGTGGCGCGGGTACGCCGGGACCGGTGGCGGCATGTGTCGGCGGCGCTGCTGGTGGCTGCCCTGCTGCTGCTGACCTGCGCCCTGGCCGGGCCCACCCACGATGTGCGGATCCCACGGGATCGGGCGGTGGTGATGCTGGTGATCGACGTGTCGGAGTCCATGCGGGCCACCGACGTGGCGCCCAGCCGGCTGGCCGCGGCGCAGGCGGCCGGGAAGAAGTTCACCGATGAGCTGACCCCGGGTATCAACCTCGGGTTGATCGCCTTCGGCGGGTCGGCGACGGTGTTGGTGGCGCCGACCACCAACCGCGCCAAGATGCGCAACGCCATCGACGGGCTCAAGCCGGAGGAACGCACTGCGACCGGTGAGGCGATCTTCACCGCGCTGCAGGCCATCTCCACCGCCGACGCGATCGTCGGTGGCGGGGACGGTCCGCCGCCGTCGCGCATCGTGCTGGAGTCCGACGGCAAGGAGACGGTGCCCTCGGAGCCCGATGAGTCGCGTGGTGCGTTCACCGCGGCCCGCGCAGCCCGCGATCAGGGCGTGCCGATCTCGACGATCTCGTTCGGCACCCCGGACGGCTACGTCGACCTCAACGGCATCCGGCAGCCGGTGCCGGTCGACGATGCCACCCTGAAGAAGATCTCCGAGATCACCAAGGGGCAGATGTTCCACGCGTCGAATCTCGACCAGCTCAACGGGGTCTACGACACGCTGCAGCAGCAGATCGGGTACCAAACGGTGCCCGGGGACGCCAGCGCCGGCTGGCTGCGGCTGGCCGTGCTGGTGACGGTGGCGTCGGCGGTGACAGCGCTGACCCGCAATCGCCGGCTACCCGCCTGAGGACATAAGAAAAGCCCGGGGCATCAGCGGCCCGGGCTCTTCTTGAGGAGGGTGGTCAGAAGGTGGGGATGAAGGTCCCGTCGACCCAGACACCCCAGTGGTTCCAGCCGGCGTCCCACACCTGCGGGTTGCCGTTGGCCCAGACGGGATCGACCGGCTTGGGCGGTGCCCACGCCGGCGGCGAGGAAACAGTCGGACCGGCCGGCGGGGCCGGCGGCATCGGGACGGGCTCGGCGCTGGCGGTACCGGCCAGGGCGAGCGGCCCGGCGAACAGGGCGGTGGCCACGGCCGCACCCGCGCACACGTTCTTGATCCTCATCGATCGTTCCTCTCCACGCGGTTGTCTCCGAACACGCTGAACGGGAGGTTATGTACCAATGTGGTGGGCTGGGTAAACGTGGGGGTGACGCAGATCTCAGTGCGGCCACTGCGTGACAGCGGTTATGCCCAGCCTCACGGAACTCGCTGCTACCTCAAGAGAAACACCAGGGACGGAAACCGTTGTGAGTGTCATTCGCGTGAACTTGATGCCTGAGTTCTATTTTGGCGACGACGCGGTGTTGCTGACGCTGGACGGCGACGGTGTTGCTGACATCCTCGCCGCGATCAGCGAGGCCATTCGCGTCGGGTCATCTCGGCTACTTCATGCTGATGTCACTCAAGAATTCCGGATTGAGCCCGGCGCCGCCACTATCGAACTAAGTCCTAGTTGTATCTCATGGCGGCTCGACGCTGCCAAAGCGGCAGAATTAGCAGCGGACTTGAGCGTTCTGAACGAGAGCGACGGGCATAATCCCGGCCACTTCTACGTAGACATCACGGCACCCGCCGACACCCTCGTCATCTCCCGCGACGAATACGTCGATGTCGTGTATCCGTGGATATCGCCAGGCGACGATTCTCAAAAAGGCTCTTCGAGCACCGGCACATGATCCTCCTCAAGCTCCATAGAGGCACAGGAAATGCCGCCCTGCCTTCGTTAGAGTCGCCTGCCTGCTACTCGGAGTGGTACTGCCAGATGACTGCGGTCAGGAGCAAATTTCCTCAAACTCAAACGGCGGGAAGTGACAACTGACGGAACCCGGACCGAACACATCACGCTGGCGGCCAAGCGCAGATGCCCGTCTGCAGAGATAGACCTTTGTGACCACCCGGCAACCTTGGCCGACGGCCGCGGTGAGCGCACAGCCTGCCGGTCCGGCAACCATCACGTAATCTGTTGCCGGACAATATTTTTCGCACTGCGAGAGGGCGGCCCACGCCCTACGATGCCAGCATGCCCGACAACGAATTGTGCTGGACTCCCGCAACCGAACTCGCCGACGCCGTCCGTACCGGCTCGATCGCGGTCACCGAGATCGCGACCGCGTTCGCCGATCGCATCGAGTCGATGAACCCCGGTCTGAACGCCTATATCCACTTCGACCGGGACCAGGTCCTGGCCGACGCCGCCGCACTGCACGACGAGTTGACCAGCGGCGCGCCGCGCGGGCCCCTGCACGGCGTCCCGTTCTCGATCAAAGGCCTGACCACCATGGCCGGACTGCCGTTCGACTCCTCGCTCAAACCACTGGCGGGACAGGTTGGCAGACACGATGCCACCGTGGTGACGCGGTTGAAGGAGGCCGGCGGGCTGTTCCTGGGCAAGACCAACGCCCCGGAGTTCGGTTACTACGGCGGCACCGACAGTCACCTCTACGGCCCCACCCACAACCCGTGGAAGCACGGCCACACCGCGGGTGGATCCAGCGGCGGCGCGGCCGCGGCCGTCGCAGCGGGCCTGGGACCACTGGCCGAAGGTGCCGACGGTGCCGGATCGGTGCGCATACCGGCGGCGATGTGCGGCGTGGTGGGCTTCAAACCGTCGCTGGGCCGCATCCCGCACACGCTCCTGGACGGCAGGCACTACACCCACATCTTCCACGGACCGATCACCCGCACCGTCGCCGATGCGGCGCTGATGTTCTCGGTGATGGCGGGGCCGTCGGACTCCGACCCGAACAGCGTGCCCGCCGACGGCATCGACTACGCGGCAGCCACCGCCGGTGACGTCACGGGGTGGCGGGTCGCCTGGTCGCCCGATCTCGGCCTGGGCCATGTCGATCCAGAGGTGGTGGCGGTATGCGCAGAAGCGGTGCGGGCCTTCGAATCTCTGGGAGCCACCGTCGAAGAGGCCACCCCGGCATGGGGCAACCCGGAAGAAGCCATGTGGAAGGGACTGTGGATTCCGGGGTACTCGTGTGAGTACGACGTCCTGGACTGGAAATCCCAGCACGGCCAGGTCGACGACAACCTGATTGAGATTTTCGAGCAGGCCGAGACCCTGACCGCAGTGGACATCGGCCGGGCTGAGGCATTTCGCGGCCAGATGTGGGACACCTTCAGCGAATTCATGCGGACCTATGACATTCTGGTCAGCCCGACGCTGGCGACCCCCACGTTTCCGTTGGAGCGCTTCGCCCCGCACTGGCTCGAAGGGCAGTCGCTGCAACGCCAGCTGCTGGGTTGGCTGCTGACCTACCCGTACAACATGACCACCACACCCGCCATCACCGTGCCCGCGGGATTCACCGCCGACGGCCGGCCCGTCGGGCTGCAGATCGCCGGGGCGCACCGCGCCGATGCCGCCGTCCTGCGCGCCGCGGCCAACTACGAGGCGGCCCGGCCCTGGGCCGACGCCAGGCCGGCTGTCTAGAGTGACGCGAGCCAGAACGGCCAACGCGGGTCCGCCATTTTCAACCGGGCGCGCATCAGCTTCCAGCAGCCGTACTTGTGATAGTCGAAATCCCATGCCGTACTGAGCTGTTGGTTCACGCATGCCCATAGGCCCCATTTGGTGTCGGCCAGCGCACCGCAGACCTGGACCCGGGCGAGCAGGCCGAAATCACTGCGGCCGTAGAAGTCCTCGACGAGTTCGATGATCTGTTCCTCGGTATAGAACATCTCGGTAGTCAGCAACGCCAGCTCGTAGGCGCGCTCGTTGTTCGAGGCGAACTCGTAGTCGACCAGCTTCATCGGCCCGCCGTCGGCGACGAGGAAATTACCGGGCATCGGATCGTTGTGGCAGGCAGCCAGATCCAGCCCGGAGGCAAGCAGCGCCGACTTGGCCACCTGGTACTCGCCGAGGATCAGCTCGGCATCGGCAGGCAGCCGCACCCCGAGTTCGCCGACCTGAGCCAGGTGCTCGTCGATCATGTCGAACATCGTCTTGGTGACGCTGAGCAGGCCGCCGTCGTGCAGCACCCGGTAGATGTCGATGATCTGATGGGCGACGGCGATATCCTTGAAATCACCGTTGGTGCAGGCCCGGTAGCCCTCCAGGAACTCGATCACCTCGACACCGGTACCGGCATCGAAGTACACCAACTGCGCGCCGATTCCCTTGTCGCCGGCCCGTCGCGCGGCTTCGTTGGCCAGCGCCCGGTCGATGAAGGTGTCGCTGCCCTCGCCGGGGATCTTGAGGAAGTAGCGGGTGTCGCTGCCGGCAACGGTGATGCGCCAGTTGCTGTTCTGCAGGCCACCGAACACCGGAGCGTATTCGATGTGCTTTCCGCGCCAGATCTCGATCGCTGCCAACGCTGCTTCCACGCGTCGTTCGACATCGTTGCGCGCGCTGCCGAGCACCCGGTTACCGGTGGCGTCGCGTGTCGTCGGTGAGGCGGTCACAGGTTGTTCACCCGATCGTAGAAGGCGCGCTCACCGAGACCGGCCCGCGCCCGCAGGAACTGCCAGTCGGAGAGTTTCGAGTATTCGAGGGTGCCCGGACGTGCGTGGTCCGCGTAGGCGCCGATCAATCCCCAACGGACACAGTCGGCGACACCGTAGACCCGCGCGCGATCGAACAGCGTTTGATCGAAACTCCCCCAGGCCGCCGCGAACACCTCACGCGCCGTCGAGTCGAACGGGCGGACCTCAGCCAGCAGAACGCCGATATCCTGCAGCGGGTCCATCAACGCCGCGACATCCCAATCCACCAGCAACATCCGGCCGTCGTCGGCAAGCAGCACATTCGACACGTTGCCGTCACCGTGGCACGGCACCAGGTCGAAACCGGATGCCGCTATCCGCTTCTCGGCCATGCTCAGCATGCGCAGCATCCAGTCGAAGTCGGCAGGCAGGGTCACCCCGTTGGCCGTGGCCAGTGCGGTCAAGGTGCGGATATCGTCGAAGACGGTGGCCGTGCGGGTAATCGCGCCGAAATCGTGCACCTGCGCCCGTAGCGCGATCAGCTGTTCCAGCCGGGCGTCGTCGTCGAAGATATCCAGGGTCGCCGTGGACGAGCTGTCGACCAGGTTCTCCAGAACCAGGATTCCGGCGGTGGGGTCGGCCGCGTACACCGCGGGACCCACCCCGCGCAGACCGGCCTCCGCCGCGGCGGCGAATGCGTGCGGAATGTCGATATAAGCGCCCGCGTGGCCGATCATCGACTTGACGAAAGCAGCTGACGTCGTGCCGGACTCGTCGTCACCGCGCACATCGAAACACTCGGAGTCCGCACCCCACCAACTCGGGCTGGCCATCGTGGGGGTGGGATCGGCCGCGATGGCGCCGGTGAACAGGCCCATGGCCCGCAACGGCAGCGCTATCGGCGGTGCGGTGGCACTCATGTCAGTTACCTCCTCCGGTGAAAACGGCCGCCGCGGGCGCAGGCCAGACGATGGTGACGGGACGGCGCTGCTCAAGCCATTTCGTCAGCCGCAACACCTCGCGGTCGGCAAAGCGCGGCCCGATCACCTGGATACCGACCGGCATCCCGGCGCTCATCCCGAAGCACAGCGCGCTGGCCGGTTGCGCGGTCTGGTTGAACCACGCGGTGAAACCGCAGTGCGCCAGCGGATATGCTGGATCCAGGCCGCAATCCTCGGCCGCGAATCCCACCACCGGTAGGACCGGTGCGATGACGTAGTCGAACGACGCGCAGGCGACCCGCATCCGCTCGGCCGAGCGGGCGACCGCCTCACCGTCGCGGGTGAAGTCGGTTGCGCGGTATTCGGCGCCGGGGGCGCACCACTGCCGGATCGTCTGATGCACCAGGGGCTGCAGATCGGCCCGGATCGACTCCAGCTCGGTTGTAGCGCGCACCTGGAAGAGCCGGTCCAGGGCCGGGTAGGGGTCATCGTAGAACACCGGTGACATCGCCGATACCTGCGCGCCGGCGTCGCGCAACACCGCGGCCGCATCGTGGACCACCGACAGCACCTGATCGTCGGCGCCGAAGCCGGCACCCAGCTCGGTGAGTACCCCGATGCGAAGACCTTTGGGCGACAGGGCTTCCTGGGCGTCCGGTGCCGGCTCGGGGGCCAGGCTCCACAGGTCACGGGCGTCCGGGCGGCTCAGCACCTCGAACATGTCCATCACCTCGTCGACGGTGCGCCCCATCGGACCGGCCGAGCGCATGGTCGAAGGCGCGGTGTGCGGGATACGGCCCTGAGTGGGTTTGAGCGCCACCAGACCGCAGTGCCCGGCGGGCAGCCGCACCGAGCCCGCGATGTCACTACCGACGGCGCCGAACCCGATACCGGCGGCAAGCGCGGCGCCGGCACCGGAGCTGGACCCGCCGGTGCTGCGCGAGGTGTCCCACGGGTTGCGGGTGATGCCGTACAACGAGCTGACACCGGCTGCCATCATGCCGAAGTCGGGCATGGTGGTCTTACCGAGGATGACGGCACCGGCCTCTTTGAGCCGGGCAGCCGGCGGGGCGTCGACGCTCGCGTCGGGCAGGTCCGCGTTGGCCGCGCAGCCGTGCCGCCACGGCATCCCGATCGCATTGACGCTGTCCTTGATGGTGACGGGCACACCGTCCCACGGGCTCAGCGGCGTACCGTCGGCCCAGCGTCGCGCAGAGGCCCGCGCCGCGGCCTGTGCGCCCGGGATGTCCAGGTAGGCCATGGCGTTGATGGCCGGATTGCGGGCTTCGATACGCGCCAGCGTCAACTCCAGGACCTCGACCGGACTCGTTACACCGCTGCGGTATTCGCCGCGCAGGGCGTCGGCGGTGGCGTCCAGGATGGAATCGCTCATGACAGTGCGGCCGCCTCGAGAGCTCCGGTCACCAGCTGGCGCGCGGTGCCGGTCAGCATGCGCAGGCCGGCCAGCAGGTGCGCATCGGTGCTGTACTCGTCCTCGTTGTGTGACACGCCGTCGACGCTGGGCACGAACAGCATGACCGTCGGCACCAGCGATTTCAGGTTCACCGAATCGTGCCCGGCCATCGTCGGAAGCGTCCGCCACCGCAGTCCGAGATCGTCGGCGACGCCGCCGGCCAGGGCGATACCGGCTTCCTGATAGCGGGTGGAGGGTCGCGGGGTCGCCGATTCGATATCGACACGGACCTCGCCGGCCCCGGTGATCGCCGAAACCCGTTGCAGGAAAGACCGGTGCGCGGCTTCGACGGTTCCGCCGTCCAGGGCGCGCAGATCCGCTGCCAGCCGGACCCGCGCCGGCACCACCACCGGGGAATTGGGTTCGACGGTGAAGCTGCCGACCGAGCCGAGCACCGTGTCGGGGCCGAACTCGTCGGCGACGGCTCGGACCGCCAGCACCACCTGGCTGGCGCCCACCAGCGCGTCACGCCGGTAACGCATATGCGTTGCGCCGGTGTGGGCTTGCTCGCCGTGCACGGTGATGGCGTACTTGTAGGCCGCCCAGTTCTCGGTCACCACCCCGATATCGAGGCCCTGGTCGATCAGCGTGCGGCCCTGCTCGATGTGGATCTCGGCGAAGGCGCCGGCCTGCGGCGGGGTATCGCTGCCATGGAAACCGATGGCTGTCAACGCTTCCCGCACCGTCACGCCGTCCTTTCCGACGGTGTCGAGCACGGCGTCGGCGGGCAGCTTGCCGGTGTAGACGGCGCTGCCCATCAGGCTCGGCGAGAAGCGTGAGCCCTCCTCGTTGAACCAGTTCACCGCCGCGACGTTGAAGCGGGCTCCGTCGGGCCGGCTCGCGGCCGCGGCCGCAGCGTAGGCCGCTGCCAGTACTCCGTAGGCGCCGTCGAAACGACCGGAGGTCGGTTGGCTGTCGAGATGCGAGCCGAGCAGGACGTACGGCGCGCCCGCGACGATCTCGGCGCAGCCGTACATGTTGCCGACGGCGTCGACACGGCAATCCAGCCCGTGCTCGATGAACCAGTCGCGCAACCACTCCCGGGCCCGCCCGTCGGCGGCGGTGGCCGCTTCGCGGTCCACCCCGCCTGCCGCGGTCGCGCCGATCGCCGACAGGGCGGCGAAATCGGCGAGAAACCCGGATTCGGTCAGGCCTGAGGTCATCGGGTCTCTTCGGCCAGCTCGTGCACCTGATCCTCCAGCGATACCGGCGCGCTGGGCGCCGCGACCCGCATCTTGGTCTTGGCGGCTTCGAACATCTCGTCGACCCGGGCCTTGTCGGCATCGTCGGTGCCGATCAGCGCGGCAGCGGCGAGGAAGACCGCCAGGTTGACCACCAAGCCGACGATACCGCCGGTCAGGCTGCCCAGCCAGCGCACGTCGTCGGGGTAGATCGAGGTCATGACCATCGCGACCAGGAAGCCCGAGAGCATGCCGGCCACCGCGCCCTGCTTGTTGCCGCCCCGCCAGAAGATGCCCAGGAACAGCGGCACCGCCAGCTGGATGACGCCTTGATAGGAGATCTGGGCCAGCAGCTGCAGCCGGGTCATGTTGAACGTGGCGTAGGCGACGACACCCGCGGCGATCATGAAGACCACCATCGAGGTCTTGGCGACCTGGGTCAGCCGCTTGTCCGACAGCGGCCGCTTGGTCGTGTTGACGAGGTCGTTGGCAATCTGCAGACCGCACACCTGCACGCTGCCGTCGATGTGGCCCATGGAGGCCGCGAAGACGATGGTGATACCGAGGCCGAGCAGCCACGTGCCGCCGTAGTCGCTCATGATGGTGAACCAGCCGGCCTGCGGGCTCGCGCCGACGTCGGGCATCACCGTCGCGGCGATACCCACCAGCATCAGCAAGGTGTAGAAGACACCGGAGATCAGCACCGTGCACAAGGTGCCCGATTTCACCGACCGCACGCTGGAGGCGGTGTAGATGCGCTGGAAACTCGTCGGCCAGCACAGTGATCCGATGACGCCGGTGAAGATCAGGGCGAAGATGTAGAGCGGTCCGTACTTGTCGCCGTCACCGGGCAGCACCAGGTACTGGTGTGCGACGTCGTTGAGGTTGGCAATGCTGATCGGACCACCGGCGATACCGGAGAGCAGAACAACGCACACCAGGGCCGAGAACACGTAGGCCACGGTGCCCTGGAAGGCGTCGGTCATGATCAGACCGCGCATCCCCATCCGGACGGTCCAGTACTGCCGGATCAGGATCACGGCCAGCCCGACGATCAGGCAGGTGGTGACCGACCAGGCGCCGTCACTGGCGAGTTCGAAGACGGTGCCGAGGGCCTGCATCCCCAGCACCACCCAGGGGAACAGGGACACGATGCCGATGACGCTGGCGACGATGCGCACCGCGGGTGAGTCGAAGCGCTTGCCGAGCAGGTCGGGTTGGGACCGCAGGTCGTACTTCTTACCCCAGCGCCATGCGCGGGTGGCCATGAAGTACATCATCGCCACGCCCAGGCTGGAGTACGCCAGACCGTAGAGGCCGAACACGCCTGCGCCGGTGGCCAATCCGAAGAAGGCGATGAAGGTCGACCCCGGCCACCATGAGTTCACATAGCTCATGGCGACATACCACGGTCCGTAGCTGCGACCGCCGACGGCGTACTCGTCGAAGGTCGGCGATGTCTTTTGTTGGGTGACATAGAGAATGGCGATCACGATGGCGTAGAACACAGCCAGCATGGCAAGCATGATCAACATGTCAGCCTCCGAGGTTCTCTGCGAGTGGTTCCAACGAGTCGTCGTCGAGTTCGCCGCGAATGTCTTCGACGATGTAGAAAGCTGCCAGGGTCAGTCCGAGCACGAGGGCGTCGATGATCCAGTACATGATCGCGAACGGGATGCCGAGGATCTCGAAACTGCTACCGCTGCCCCACAAGTAGAGCGGCGGAAAGATCGCGAACAGGAGCGCGACGGCATAGAGGGTGCCGAAGAAGATGACGATCGACCGGCGGCTGAGCCCGCGGATGAAATCTTTCACAATGGAATTCCTTGTCGCTGGGTGGTTTCGGATCCCACATGGGACAGCAGCGTGTCGTGGAGGAGACCGTTGCTGGCGATGCCGTTGCCCGCGTCGAACACCCGTCGACTGTCCAGACTGGTGAAGCGGCCGCCGGCTTCCTCGATGATGACCGGCATCGGTGCCAGATCGTAGGGTTGTGCTCGGTAGTCCACCACGGCGTCGGCTTGGCCGCAGGCCACCATCGCGTAGCCGAACGCGTCGCCCCAGGTGCGCAGCACGGCACCCTGGCTGTGCAGGCCGCCGATGATCTCGGGATCCCAGTCCTCCAGCCAGGTCGCCATCACGTAGGCGCCGTCGAGGGCGTCGTGACCCGAAACCCGGGCCGGCGCACCGTTTCGCCAGCACCCGCCACCGCGTTCGGCGTGCACCAGGGTGTCGGCGCTGGGCAGGTTGATCAGCCCGAAGACGATCTCATCGCCCTCCTGGACGGCGATGAGATTGGCGTACAGCGGTACGCCGCGAATGAAGGATTTGGTTCCGTCGATCGGGTCGACGATCCACCGATACGCCGAAGTGCCCTCGGTGTCCGGGTATTCCTCACCGGTGAAACTGTCCGCAGGGAACGCGCCGGCCACCGCTTCGCGCATCGCCAGCTCGATCTCCCGGTCGGCCCGGGTGATCGGCGATCCGTCGGTCTTGGCCTGGACCGACAGGTCGGGCGTGGCGAAGTAGCGGCGGGAGATCTCGCCCGCGACCTCGGCCAGCTCGAGGGCGAGCCGGACACGATCAGCACGGTTGTCGCTCACACGTAACACCCTTGGGATGAACCATTTCTGGTTCATCGGGCCACCTGTAAACGTTGTGTAACACATCCGGCGGTGATCTTTACACCGCGAACACGCGGACACGACGTGCCCGGGTTAGCGTGACAGCACGGTCTCCCCGCGGCTGACTCAGGAAGGGGTACGTCATGCTCGTGCACGAGCAAGCGCAGCAGGCCCTGCGCAGGCTGGCCGACGAACTCGCCGAGCGCGGCGAGCACCGGTTGCCGACCGAGCGCGCGCTGGCCGAGCGCCTGGGAATGTCGCGGACCACGGTGCGCCGGGCACTGGATCTGCTCGAACGCGAGCACCGGATTCGCCGGGTGAAGGGGCGCGCCGGCGGCGCCTACCTGACCGACGTCACCCAACGCGACGCGTCACCTCAGGCGGCCCGGCCGTTCTGCCAGTCACACGGCATCGTGCGCAGCTTGAACACCGTGAAGGGAATCCCGGAGATCCTGCACGATCAGGGGTTCCGGGACGGCACGACCGTGATCCGGGCCGGGTTGGTGGCGGCGCCGGCGCCGGTCAGCTCGGCCCTTGGGATGGCCGACGGCGAGGCGGTGGTGTCGCTGCTGCGGTTGCGGCATGCCGACGGGGAGACGCTGTCCCTGGAGCAGATGTACCTGCGGCCCGAGTTGGCCGGCGTATTGCGCACCGGGATGACGTCGGTCTACCGCACCTTACGCACGCAGTTCGGGCTGCAGATCTGTGCCGCCGACGAGTCGATCGAGGTGGCCAGCGTTACCAGCGCCGAGGGGAAGCTGCTCGGGCGGCCCGCAGGCACGCCGGTGCTGAAGCTGGAACGCCGGGGTTTCGACCAACGCGGCCGGGCCTTCGAGTACTCCGTCGACCTGTTCCGCGCCGACCGCACCCGCCTGCACGTGCGGACGCAGTCGCCGGTGACCGCGCAGGCGATGTGAGGCGAGGAAGTCACGCGTGGATCGACACACCGGGACCGCTGATCAAGTCCGACCCATACGGCATTCCGCTGGACGCAACCGTGCCGTGTTGGTCAGCGCGGTCATCCTCAAGGTTGGAGATTCACCAGGTGGGTAGCGGCGACCGCACTCAGGGGTGTCGCGCGGCGCGTCTCGTCGTCGACTTGCACGATGACTGTACGGGCGACGGCTACGCATCGGTCTCGTTGAAACAGGGCTTGCGCCAGCGTGAATGAGCTGCGGCCGACCGATTCAACGCTCGTGCCGATCGCGACCTCGCCGGGCCAGGTCAACTCCCCGCGAAAGTCCAGCTCCAGACGGGCGATAACAAAGGATTTGTTTGGTTCGACGATGCCGCCGTCAGCAGCGTAAAGAAGTTCGACGCGACCGGTTTCCAGCGCCGTCGAAAAGACCGAATTGTTGACGTGCCCTTGCCGATCGGTATCTGCGTAACGCAACTTGTCGTAGGCATGCAAGGAAAACTGTGACAGCGTCGGGGCTTCGTCCATGGTGGTGTCCACTTCTGTCGGTTGATCGCGGAGCGGTCAACACAAGGCGTGACCATCCTGGGATGGTCGCACGGCGGCGAATGTCGCGACGATAGCGGCGCTGAGTGCGTTATCGAATGGTGCCCCGTCGCGCTGCACTTTGGCGCGCTGCGGCGTTGGGTCAGAGTTCGCCGCCGAGATCGTGACCGCCACGGCTCGGGAACTCGACGTGTCGGCGGCTGCCCTCGACCACGGGATCTGGCGGTTCCAGCGGAGGCGACGGTGACGGGTCGGATATTCGGCTGACTTATGTCACCTCGCGCTCATACGATCTCTACTCATGCACGCGCTGTTCTCGGCCGGCGGCCTACCGCTCATGCCGTAGCCCCATCCCGCGGCGAACTGCGGACTCGGTGGGGCTACTTGTCTGAGGAGACCGCCGTGTCCCGTACCGATGCCCACGCCCCTTACCGCGTCCGCGTCGCTCGCCGTGAAGTTGCGGTGCGCGTCGTCCACCGTTGCGGTGGCCGCGACTGCGACTTGCCCGACCTAGATCCCGCCTGGTCGACCGGCCAGATCGGCCGCTGCTATCGGCAGTTCGTCTTCACCGGCACCAATGTGTGCAGCTGCTGGATGTGCCACTGGCACTCGCGTCCGCAGGTGCGCCGTGCAGCGCTGCGCGCTGAGTTGCGTAAGGCGGCTCGGGAGTGGAACGCCGCGGAGCCTATCGACTGAGACGCGCCGAGACCGCATGGTGCAACTCCGAGCAGGAACCGCCGGCCATACCGATTGGCTCAGGTGAAGCAAGCGATCACTGCGGACTCAAAGGTGGAGTGCCGCCGCCAGACGAATCCAGGAGAGTTAAGAGCCGATCACGCACCGCCTCAGAAACGGAAAAAACCACCCGACACCGGGTGGTTCTTGAAGTGGCCAGGGCCGGGATCGAACCGGCGACCTTCCGCTTTTAGGTCGGAGGTTCTCAACACGCCGCAAGATCTTCCCAAAACGACTCATTAGCAGCGCGTTTCGTATGTCTGCCGATCCCATCGTTTGTCAGCGTTTATCGGCGAGTCGCCGGTATATCCGACGAATAAGCATCTGGAGACTACCCTCCAGCACTATGACAGGCAGTGCGGCTTTGGTCGACATTCGGCACTTGGGCGCGGCGACGACCGATGGAGTCCTGGTCGGCTTCGCAACGGAACACCTCTATCACGATCTGATCGGATTTGCTGGCGGTGACCCAAATGGCCTGCGAGTGATCGTGCCGGATCTGGTGGCGACCGCGAAGCACGTCCCCACGACGGACAGACCTGTCCGGTACGAGGCGCATCATGGCGGCGCGGTGATCGTGCTTGAAGGGGATGACTCCACCAAGCTGGTGATGCGGTACGGCGTACCCTTGGAAGCTCTCGTAGCCAAATGGTGGGACGGTCTCACCGACGACCTACGCTCACGGGTGAAGCAGGCCGCCGAACAAGCCGCTGGGAAGTACAACGTCGGCGCCGACGGCATCCGAATCCTGATCGACACTCGCTGCCCCGTCGGACCGGTTGCAACCGCGTGGGAAGTCAATCCAGACTTCGCGTGGAGCTGGCCCGAGTCGCTGCGGAAGTTCGTACTCGATCAGGGATAACCGCACTCCGCCAGGCTTACCTAGGAAGCGGCCGGCGGCGGCTCGTCAGGCTCCGATGGCGTGGGCAGCACCAGCTGCTGACCAGGGGTGTGGTCGTGCGGCCCGATTGAAATGATGTAGACGATCGAGCCCTTCCACACCCAGTACATCCGCCACGCACCAGCCGTATGGTTCTCCACATAGGAGTTCCAGATAGTCAGGTCATTTGGACCCTTCAGAGTCTTCATGGCGTGGGTCTCGAACCCGGGGTGATGAGGACCAACGTCCCTCATCAAGCGGACGGCTTTCTTCGCCTTTTTGAACTTCACCCGAAGCGCAGGAACGTGCTCAGCCGAGCGGAACCACTGGTCAACGTCCGGGCTGAACTCAACCCCGGCGGGCGGATTCACTCGTCGTCGAACAGCCAGTCCGAGGACACACCCTTGCCAGCACTGAAAGCGGCCAGGCCACGACGCGTCTGCGTGTACAGGGCAGCATCTTCAAGAATTGCTCGTTCAGCGGCATCAAGCAGGGCGAATGGCACTAGCCGGATCGTCCCGTCGCTCTCGACGATCTTCACGAACTTGGTGTGCGCCGGGGCTTCAATCCGAACTTCGGGGGCATCGCCGGTTTCGACGATCTCAGACTCGCTGTCATAACTGATTGCGGCAGTCATGCTGAAGCCTCCCTTCCGACGGATCGAGCGCCTGCTACTTCCGAACTCTAGACGTAACTACCGTCTCGCACGGTACTCATGTGCCCTGTTTTTCGAAAACCGTAACTCCGCTGTTAGCAAAAACGCAGGTCGCGCGTTTTTGTTTTCTGAACCGGGTGAGATCCGCATCACCCAGACCTAGCGCTGGACTTCCACAGGTGAGAAAAATTTTCGGAGGAGTGGGAGAGCATTCGCTGACTAAACGACAAAACGCCTGGTGGTGCCATCAGCGCGGTAGGCTCGGCGCTCTTTATCAGGCTCGCCAGCCGAGCCTACCGCGCTGATGGGTGATTTTTTCATTCACACCAGTTTGCCCTGGTCCCGCGGGTCACCGCCTAGGTAACAGGCACCAGACATATCACCCATGGGTGTGGCGGAGGCAGGAGCTCGCCCCGCCCCGACCTACGGTGATCGTCGTGACTCCGGAACCGACGGGTCCAGACCCGCTCGCGGTCATCGCGCTAGTTGTTGCCGCGTGTAGCGCACTGATAACCCTCTTCGGTTTTGCGTGGCAACTCGCGCTATACAAGCTGCAGGGAGCACGCCTAAAGGTCGAAATTGCGTTCTGCTACCTCACCGACCACGGGATGACACTCACCCTTCGAGGCCCAGGCCGCCGAACGCCCACCTTCGCAGCAATCCGCAGCCGAAATGACGGGCTCTTCTACGGCATCGAGTACGGGCTCGTGCGGGTCACCAACATCGGTCGCACCCCCGTGTCCGTCGAAAACATCTCGTTCGACCTTGGACGCTCGCAGCGGTTCAAACTGGGACGCTCCACAGTCGTACCCACTTCATTCGCCGACGCGGACACCGAAGTTGAACCTTTCGAGTCCGGCAGACCGCACCGCCTTGAACCCGGCGACAACGTGACTGCCGCGTACCACTTGTGGCCCACGCTGGCCAGCCCCTCACTGGGAACCCGTAGCGGCCGAAACCCACTGCTCGTACGCGCCTCAGCGACCGCAGTCGGCCGGCGAGCAACGCGATCATCACGACGATCCGCGTGGAGATTCGAGCCGGGAGCAACCTCGTGGTTCCGCGACCTCAACCCGCCGCCGCCAGAACTTCGCGTGTATCGGCGGCTCTGGGCCGCACGAGAAGCCGATCATGTTGGTGGGATACCGCTTCTGTTTCATCGAGAGATCACCAATCAGCTTCGCCTGGGAGCCTCAACCGACGACATCAAACGCTTTCTCGACGATCACAACCCGGACGGAATCCACGGGATTACTGCGTACGACGTCCACCACGCGTTTCACCACACCGCGCCCAACTCCTTTTGGCCGGAAGAACCCGAACCAGAGGCGCCGAAAACATTCCGGCAGCGGCTCAATCGGGCGCTGTGGGGCGTCTCTGCCAACTCGTAAGCGGGGCGCCAGAGATGTTGGTGGAAAAAGCTCATTAGATAGATCAACCTGGCTGACAAGGGGTCGGGTCGAGGACATGTAAAAAATGGCTCCAGCGCCGACCTCGTACCCGGCTGGCCAGGACTGGCGTATGCCTCGGGCTGCGTCATCGAGCCACGTGTTGATAGTCCCGGCGTCGGCAGACGAGATGGCCGCAGAGGTGCCCTTGATGCGGTCGACGTCTCTTGAGTCAAGCGGATCTCGTAGTGCTGGCCGGCCCTCGATGTCGATCAGGTTCGCAAGCTGCTCACCGCCCTGGCGCCGTCGGTGGTATGCGAACAGAAAGACCTCCGCGACCCGGTCACCGTGTTGGCGGCGACGGGGTTGCGGAGGTCTGAGCTACTGGCGCTGCGGTGGGAGGACGTTGACCTCGATGGCCGAGTGCTTACCGTGCGGGCGTCGGTGGTCCGGCTGAAGGGTCAGGGATTGGTACGGCAGGACACCACAAAGGGCGGCGGGTCACGGTCGGTGCCGCTCCCCCAGTTCGCCGCTGACGCGCTCCGAAGGCGCAAGGATGGCTGGCAGCGGCCGAACACCGCAGGCGTGATATTCCCATCGTCCGCGGGGACGCTGCGAGACCCGGACAACATGGGCAAGCAGTGGCGCGAGGTCCGAGAAGATCTCGGGCTGCCTGATGTGTCGAGCCATAGCTTCCGCAAGTCGGTGGCCACGATGATTGATGACGCCGGCCTGTCTGCCCGGATCGGTGCCGACCAATTGGGGCACGCACGGCCATCCATGACTCAAGACGTGTACATGAACCGGGGTCGCGTGCACACCGAGGTGGCGGACATCCTCGACGAGAAACTCAGCATTAGCGACGAATAAACGTCGGATTATGTACGGTGTCAAGGCGAACACCGCCTCTGAAGTGGCCAGGGCCGGGATCGAACCGGCGACCTTCCGCTTTTCAGGCGGACGCTCGTACCAACTGAGCTACCTGGCCGGAAGGCGCCGGTCTCTCGACCGAGCAAGCCTTACGCCGCAATACTGCGACCCTGACGGGACTCGAACCCGCGACCTCCGCCGTGACAGGGCGGCGCGCTAACCAACTGCGCCACAGGGCCTTGCTTTCCTGCGTGCTCCGACGTTGCCGTCGTTGCGTACCCCCAACGGGATTCGAACCCGTGCTACCGCCGTGAAAGGGCGGCGTCCTAGGCCACTAGACGATGGGGGCCTAATCCGAATTCCTCCGGGGTACTCGCAACTTCGTTCCGTTGGGAGCTTCGATAGCTTAGGACACGGCCGCCAGAAATCCCAAACGGGGTCCCCTCGCGCTGCTCACCCCGGCCCTGCGGCGGCCCCGCGACGGCAGGCAGTATCCTGTTGCTCCACGCCCCTATAGCTCAGTCGGTAGAGCTACGGACTTTTAATCCGCAGGTCCCAGGTTCGAGCCCTGGTGGGGGCACCAAAGTCACGACAGAACGATCAGGCACTCCGCGCGGTCGCAATCTCGTCGGCAAGCGGCGCGACCGCACCGATGATCTGGGCCACCAACTCCTCGGGCACCCCGGCCGCGGTCAGACTGTCCGACAGGTGCCCGGCGACGAGATTGAAGTGATGCAGGGTGATGCCCCGGCCTTGATGGACCTGCCGCATCGGCGCGCCGGTGTAGGGCTCCGGGCCGCCGAGGGCGGCCCCGAAGAACTCCGCCTGCTTGCCCTTGAGCCGGGCCATGTTCGTGCCCGTGAAGAACCCGGCCAGCTCGTCGTCGGCGAGCACGCGAACGTAGAAGTCCTCCACCACCGCTTCGATGGCGGCACCGCCGCCGATCTGCTCGTAGATACTCATGGCATAAGCACACCGCGGCGCCGTTGCCCGGCAATTTCGGCGGCGTTCACGCCACGCTACGAGGACCTCACAGCCGCGCTCAGCCCTGGCCGTGTTTGGGCTTGTGCCCGTTGCCGTTTCCCTTGCCGTTTCCGTTGCCGGGCCCCTGCGGCGGCCCTGGCTGATCAACGGGGACGGGCGCCAACGAGGTCGCTGGCGTCACCGAAGTGGTGACCGGCGGCGGGGATGTCTCGGAGGTCGCCGTGCCGGCCGGCTGCGGCGCCACGGTGCGCGACGCGGCATCGACGACGGAGGCCAGCACCACCAACACCACGACGACGAGCGCGCCGATCGCCGCGAGCACCGGCCGGCGACGGCGCCGCCGCGGCAGCACCGTCGTCGCCGGATCAGGCAGCGGCGGATGCTCCAGCACCAGCGTCGGCGGCCGCACGGGCGGCCCGCCGGCCAGTGCCGCCCGCATCTGCGCCGCGCTGCCGAAGCCGCCGGACAACCCGCGTTCGACGACATCCACCAGCACCGGATCGGCGTCGGGGCGCACGGTGGCCAACGGCGGATACCGGCGCTCGGCCACGGCGCGGGCCAGCTCGGCGAGGTTCTGCTGCGGAAACGGCCGCCGGCCGGCCAGTGCCTCGTACCCCACCACCGCGACGGCGTACAGATCGTCGGTGACCGTCGCCGGCCGGCCCGCGATCCGGTTGGCGGACAGATACGCCACGGTGCCGATGACCTGGCCGGTCACGGTGTCGGCTGAGTCGGCGCTCTTGGCGATGCCGAAGTCGGCCACCTTCGCCGCGCCGTCTTCGGTGAGCAGAATGTTCGCCGGTTTGATATCGCGGTGCAGCACACCGGCGCCGTGCGCGGCCGACAGCGCCGAGAGCACCTGGTCGAGCACCGCGCGCACATGCGGCTCGGGGAGCGGGCCGTGGTGCAGTGCGTCGGCGAGGGTGCGCCCCGGCAACCGCTCCATGACGATGTAGGGCGTCGTGTGGTGCTCGCCGACATCGTGTACCGCGACGACGTGAGGATGGCTCAGCCCGGCGGCCGCCCGCGCCTCCACCGCGAACCGGTTGCGGCTGTCGGGCTGTGCGCTCAGCTGCGGATAGAGCATTTTGATGGCGACGGCGCGGCCGAGCCTGACATCCCAGCCCGCGCGCACCTCCGCCATCCCGCCGCGGCCCAGCACCCCCCGCAGTTCATATCGGCCGCCGAGAAGTTCCGGCCCCTGCATGCCCCCAACGCTAACCCGTGCGCGGGGCGAGCCGCCGCCCGGTGTGTCAGCCGACGTTCGGACAGTAGAAGTTCGGGCTGTCGCGATATTCGACCGGCGGCAGGTTGCGGGCCGGGGTGTGCACCAGCGGCGCGTCGGCGGGCAGCCGGCCCGTCGCGCGATCCATCGCCGAGCGCTTGCGCGGATGCATCAGCCGGCGTTTGGGTCCGTACTTGGACACCAGGGTGATCACCTCGCAGAGCCGGTCGTGCCACCACTGCTGACGAGCAGACCACGTGTAGCCCATGAGTTCACGCACCGGCGGGTCGTACAGGGCGACGGTCATGAACGTCAGGAAGCGCTGCATCACCTTGAGGTTCAGCGCCCACAGTCGATCCGGAATCCATTGCAGTGAAGGATGTTTGGGCATGGTCGACAGATCCATCACCTCGCGCGCGGCCCAGTTGTTCTCCAGCACGTCGCGGCACATGTGGTCCCAATACGCCTGGAACTCCTCCCAGCTCTTGGGCACCGGACGCATGCTCATCCCGTACATGCGATACCAGGTGATGTGCTCGTCGAACAGCTGACGCTTGTCCGCCTCGGTCAGCCCGCCGCCGAACTTCTCGGCGGCCAGCAGCGTGGACTTGAAGAAGGTGGCGTGTGCCCAGTAGAAGACATCGGGATTGAGCGCGCTGTACCGGCGCCCCTGCTCGTCGACCCCTTTGATCCCGATGTGATAGTCGCGCACCTCGGCACCGGTCTGCGGCGCCCGGTCACCGTCGAAGACCACCCCGCCGATCGGGTAGATCGACCGCAACAGCCGCGGGATCCGCTCCATGAAGAAGATCGAGTGCTGCTGCACCGCTGCACCCAGCTGGGGATGCATGTTCTGCATGGAGCCCGCCCAGGTGCCCTGGAAAAGACCCGTCCACTGACCGAAGTACTTCCAGGTCAGCGAGTCCGGGCCGAGCGGGATCGGCGGTGCGTCGTACCCGCCGGACGTCACCGGGCACCCTGCGGCAGGCACCTGCTCCTCGGCCGCCGGGCATGACTGCGACATGTCCTGTGTCACGGGCGCTGTTCCCCTCGCTGTCGAGCGAATTCTGACTACACTCGTTGTCACTATGGAGCTTAAGAGCCCGGAGCCATCCGGTCAACGACGCGGCCGCTGGTCGGGCGTCCCCCTGTCCGATCGCCAGGCACTGCGGCGCGCCGAATTGATCGCCGCCGGCATCACCCTGCTCGGCGGTCCGGAAGGCCCCGGCCTGACCGTCCGCGCGGTATGCCGGATGGCCGCGCTGACCGAACGCTACTTTTACGAAAGCTTCAGCGACAGAGACGAATTCGTGCGCGCCGTATACGACGAGGTCTGCACGACCGCGATGTCCACGCTGGCGTCGGCGACCACACCGCGGGAGGCGGTGGAAGGCTTTGTCGCCCTGATGGTCGACGATCCCACGCGCGGACGGGTGCTCCTGCTGGCACCGGAGCGCGAACCGGTGCTCACCACATCGGGCGCCGACTGGATGCCGTCGTTCATCGGCCTGTTGCAGAGCCGGTTGCGCCATGTGAGCGATCCCGCCCGCCAGGAAATGATCGCCACCGGCCTGGTGGGCGCACTGACGGCGCTGTTCACCGGCTATCTGAACGGACGGCTCAGCGCCACGCGCGACCAGTTCGTCGACTACTGCAGTGACCTGGTGCTACACCAGGCCCTGGAACAGGAGGAGAGCCCGCTGACTACTGGTCAGGGGTGCTGACCTGGGCCAGCTCCTGCTCCTGCTGGTCTGCGGCCTGCTGCTCGGCGGCCTGCTGCTCGGCCAGCGCCTTGGCGGCGGCCTCGTCGGCGGCGGCCTTGGCGGCCCGGCCTTCCGGGCTGGCCACCGAGGCGCCCGGGCTGGTGGCGGTCGCGACGCCGCCGTTGCAGTTCAGATAGAACTGCACGGTGTTGGACACGTGCGCACCGTCGTTCGCGCTGGCGAACGGGGCGGTCTGGGAGCGGGTGACGATGCAGTCGCCCTGATCCAGCTTGTCCCCGACCCGGGCGGCCACGACGACCGTCTGACCGGCGTCGCCGGCAGCGGAGCTGGCATCGCTGTAGGTCTGCCCGGCGTAACTATCGGCAGCGGCCACACCCGTACCGAACAACGCGGTAGCGGCTGCCAGCGCACCGACGGTGCCCGACCCCAAAACGATCAGCTTTTTCACGTGTGGCCCTACTCCCATTACTCAGGGTCTTGATGTATGCGGGGCATCGTAACGCGCTGTGCAACCGAACGCAGCCCGTCCGCCGAGCCTGTTTAGTTCCTGAAAATGAGTGGCAACCGTTACATGACGGGCCCGGCGACAAACTTGATGTAACCGGGATCCACAGATATATTGACTGCAACCAATAGGTACAGATAACTGGGAGTGACCGTGTCGCAGGACTTGACCGATCTTCAGCTCTTGCACGAGTTGGAGCCCGTGGTCGAACAGCAGATCAACCGGCATCTGACCATGCGCAAGGACTGGAACCCGCACGACTACATCCCGTGGTCGGACGGTAAGAACTTCTACGCCCTCGGCGGCCAGGAGTGGGATCCCGAGCAGTCCAAGCTCTCCGAGGTCGCGCGCATCGCGATGGTCACCAACCTGCTGACCGAGGACAACCTGCCCTCCTATCACCGCGAGATCGCGATGAACTTCACCATGGACGGCCCCTGGGGCTTCTGGGTGAACCGCTGGACGGCCGAGGAGAACCGGCACGGCATCGCGCTGCGCGATTACCTGCTGGTGACCCGCGCCATCGACCCCATCGAACTCGAAGAACTGCGCGTCGAGCAGGTCACCCGCGGCTTCTCCCCCGGCCAGAACCAGCAGGGCGGTGACGAGCTGTTCGCCGCAAGCCTTTTCGACTCCGTCATCTACGTGACGTTCCAGGAACTGGCCACCCGGGTCAGCCACCGCAACACCGGCAAGGCCTGCAACGAGCCCATCGCCGACCAGCTGCTGGGCCGGATCTCGGCCGACGAGAACCTGCACATGATCTTCTACCGGGACGTGTCGGCCGCCGGCCTGGACATCGCCCCCAACCAGGCGATGAAGTCGCTGCACAAGGTGCTGACCAACTTCAAGATGCCCGGCTACACGATTCCGGACTTCCGCCGCAAGGCCGTGGTCATCGCCACCGGCGGCGTCTACGACCCGCGTATCCACCTCGACGACATCGTGATGCCGGTGCTCAAGAAGTGGCGCATCTTCGAGCGTGAGGACTTCACCGGCGAAGGCGCCCGGCTGCGCGACGAGATCGGCAAGCACGTCGAGGAGCTCGAGGAGACCTGCGTGAAGTTCGAGATCGCCAAGGAGCGTCGCCTGGAGCGCGAGCGCAAGGTCGCCGAGAAGAAGGCGATGAAGAACCTCCTGGTCACCTCCTCCGCGGCCGGATGACGCTGACCGCCGCTGCACCGCTTCCGACCCGATCCGCAGCTCTGCGGATCGGGTCGATCGCGTTGCACAGCCCCGTCGTGCTGGCACCGATGGCCGGGGTCACCAACGTGGCCTTCCGTACGCTGTGCCGCGAGCTGGAGCTGGCCAGGGCCGGAACCGTCAGCGGGCTGTACGTCTGCGAGATGGTCACCGCGCGGGCCCTCGTCGAGCGTCACCCGGTCACCTTGCACATGACCACGTTCGCCCCGACCGAGTCGCCGCGGTCGCTGCAGCTCTACACCGTCGACCCGGACACCACCTACGCCGCGGCCAAGATGATCGTCGACGAGGACATGGCCGACCACATCGACATGAACTTCGGCTGCCCAGTGCCCAAGGTGACCCGGCGCGGCGGCGGCTCGGCCATCCCCTATAAGCGTCGGCTGTTCGGCAAGATCGTCGCGGCCGCGGTCCGCGCCACCGAGGGGACCGACATCCCGGTCACGGTGAAGTTCCGGATCGGGATCGACGACGCTCATCACACCCACCTGGACGCCGGCCGGATCGCCGAACAGGAGGGTGTGGCGGCGGTGGCCCTGCACGCCCGCACCGCGGCCCAGCGCTATTCCGGCGCGGCCGACTGGAGCCAGATCGCCGCCCTCAAGCAGCACGTCACATCGATCCCGGTGCTGGGCAACGGGGACATCTTCAACGCCGACGACGCGCTGGCCATGATGGAGCAGACCGGCTGCGACGGTGTGGTCATCGGCCGCGGTTGCCTGGGCCGGCCCTGGTTGTTCGCCGAACTGTCGGCCGCCTTCACCGGCCGGCCGGTCGCGACCCCACCCACGCTCGGCGAGGTGGCCGACATCATGCGCCGGCACGGTGAGCTGCTGGCCGCGCATTTCGGCGAGGACAAGGGCATGCGCGATATGCGCAAGCACATCGCCTGGTACCTGCACGGATTCCCGGCCGGCGCCGACACCCGCCGGGCGCTGGCCCTGGTGAAGACCCTCGACGAGCTCGACGGCCTGCTGCGTCAGCTCGACGCCGACGTACCGTTCCCGCCGCACGCCGCCGGTCCGCGCGGCCGGCAGGGGTCGCCGTCGTCGGTGACACTGCCCGAAGGCTGGCTCGACGATCCGGACGATGTCACCGTGCCCGAAGGGGCCGATGTGATGCACTCCGGTGGCTGACCCGAACCCGCTGGATAGTTGCGACCGAAACAAGATCGAGACGGCCTCGACATATCTTCGGACTGGCTGGGGCTCGGGTTGTCTCAGTACGATGGGGACCCACTTGACCGCTTCCGGTTGGCGGAAGCGGGTGCTGGGCTGCTAGACAACAAGGCAGCCCCCACGACCCCCGCGTGTGCAACGGCGCGCACGTCCCCCGCGAAAAGTCGAAGGCCGGTAGGACATGAGTGACGGCGACAACGCCACTCCCGGTCTTTGGGGTCCCCCCGATCCAACGCCGTCCACTCCGAGGCTTACCCGATCGACGCCGCCGGCACCAGGCGCCGCGCCGTGGGAGCGCGCCAAGGGTGTGTTGCCGCCCGACCCACGCCCCGATGCGGAGGGCACCGGTAACCACACCGACGGGGTCGCGGTCGCCGACCTCATCGCCAAACTCGCCAACGAGTCGGGCACCGGCGGCCGGCGCCGCCGCCGTGTCGAACCGGAAGCCGAACCCGAAGCCGAAGCCGAACCCCAGCCCGAACCGGAACCCGCCGTCGAGGACCCTGAGGAACCGGTCGCGGCGCAGGCACCCGAGCCCCGCGACGAGTCCCGCGATTCGGACACCGAGGTCCTGCACGTCGCTCCGGCCTTCGCCTCCGGTTATGCGTCCGAGCTTCCCGACCTGGCGTTGTTCACCCATCCCGATCGGCCGAGCCCGACCCTGCCGACCACGCCCGCCGCGCGGCGCCGGCACCCCCGGGTGCGCCTCATGGGCCGGGTCGCGGCGGCGCTCATCGCGATCTCCGCCCTGGTGCTGACCGGCGGCGCCTGGCAGTGGCAGTCGATGAAGAACAACAGCCTCAACAAGGTCTCGGCGCTGGATCTCAACTCCCGCGACATCATCGACCCCAACGCCCAGTTCGGTGACGAGAACTTCCTCATCGTCGGGGTGGACAGTCGGATCGGCGCCAACAGCGATATGGGCGCCGGGACCACCGACGACGCCGCTGGGGCGCGGTCGGACACGGTGATGCTGGTGAACATCCCGGCCAACCGCAAACGAGTGGTGGCGGTGTCGTTCCCGCGTGACCTGGCCATCACCCCCACCAAGTGCGAGGCGTGGAACTCCGACACCGGGCAGTACGGCCCGGTGTACGACGAGGACACCGGTGAATACGGGCCCGACGAGGTCTACACCGAGACGAAACTGAACTCGGCGTACGCATTCGGCGGACCCAAGTGCCTGGTGAAGGTCATCCAGAAGCTGTCCGGCCTGTCGATCAACCGCTTCATGGCCGTCGACTTCGCCGGTTTCGCCAAGATGGTCGACGCGCTCGGCGGCGTGGAGGTCTGCAGCACCACCCCGCTGGAGGATTACGAACTCGGGACGGTGCTGGCCCACGCCGGACGACAGATGGTCGACGGGCACACCGCGCTGCAGTACGTCCGTGCCCGGCAGGTCACCACCGAGCTCAACGGTGACTACGGCCGGATCAAACGCCAGCAGCTGTTCCTGTCCTCGTTGTTGCGGTCGCTGATCTCCAAGGACACGTTCTTCTCGCTGAGCAAGCTCAACAACGTCGTCAACATGTTCATCCAGGACAGCTACGTCGACAACATCAAGACCAAGGACCTCGTCGACCTGGGCCAGTCCATCCAGGGCGTGAACGCCGGGCGCATCAGCTTCATCACCGTGCCCACCACCGGTGTGACGGACGCCGACGGTAACGAGCCGCCCCGCACCGATGACGTACACGCCCTGTTCGACGCGATCATCAACGACGATCCGCTGCCCGAGGAACGCAATCCGGACAACACCCCCGTGCCGCAGACCCCGCAGATGGCGGTCGGTCCGGCGCCGGTCGACGCCGAACTCGTCGACGCGGTGGCCACCGACCCCGGTTCGGTGACCGTCCGGGTGTCGAACTCCACCGGTGAGAACGGCCTGGCCGCCGACGCAGCCGCCGCGCTGCAGCAGCACGGGTTCAACGTCGACACCCCTGACGACTACCCGGGTCCCCTGGACGCGACGACGGTGTTCTTCGCACCCGGCAACGAGCAGGCGGCGGCCACCGTGGCATCGTCGTTCGCCAACGCGACCATCGAACGGGCCACCGGGCTGGGTGATGTGGTGCGCGTGGTGCTGGGGTCGGACTACCGCGCGGTCGCCCCGCCGTCGCCCAGCGGTTCGGCGGTGAAGGTGCACCTGGTGCAGGGCACCGCGGCCGAGCCGACGCACCTGCCCGAGGACCTGACCGTCACCAACGCGGCCGACACCACCTGCGAATAGCCGCTACGCGAAACCCTCTGGCATTCATCGTTCGTTCACCTGCACCATCGTGACGATCGTGGCCCACAACCGTAGGCTCTACCCCATGCGTACCGCGTACCACGAGCAGTTGGACGGCCTCAACGATCGGCTCGGCGAGATGTGTGGCCTGGCAGGTCAGGCCATGGAGCGCGCCACCCAGGCCCTGCTGCAAGCCGATCTGGTGCTGGCCGAGCAGGTCATCACCGATCACGAGCGCATCACCGAGGTCAGCAAGCTGGCCGAGGAGGAGGCTTTCGTCATCCTCGCCCTGCAGGCGCCGGTGGCCGGTGACCTGCGCGCCATCGTCAGCTCCATCCAGATCGTCGCCGATGTCGACCGGATGGGCGCGCTGGCCCTGCACGTCGCCAAGATCGCCCGCCGCCGGCACCCCCAGCACGCGCTGCCCGAAGAGGTGAACGGATACTTCGCCGAAATGGGTCGTGTCGCAGTCGAATTGGGCAACAGTGCGCAGGAGGTGCTGCGTACCCTGGATCCACAGAAAGCCGCCCAGATCCGCGAAGAAGACGATGCGATGGACGACCTGCATCGTCATCTGTTCTCGGTTCTGATGGACAAGGAGTGGAAGCACGGGGTCACCGCGGCCGTCGACGTGACGCTGCTGAGCCGGTTCTACGAGCGCTTCGCCGACCATGCGGTCGAGGTGGCCCGCCGGGTGATCTTCCAGGTCACCGGCCAGCTGCCCGAGGAAGACGACCTCGCCGCGCGCTGACGCTCATTCCCCGTCGCTTCGCTCGCCCCCGATGTCATCCCCCGGGCACGATCCGCACGCCCTCCTTCCGCGTAGCCAGCAGATCGCGCAACACGGTTTCCAGCACCTGCAGGTCGGCATTGCTGTAGCGCTGCAGGAACTCGCGGATCCCGCGGTCCATTTCGGTGTGCAGTTCGGCGTGCGCCGCGGCCAGCAGCTCCCCGTCGGCGGTGAGTCCCAACTGGATCTCCTTGCGGTTGCCCGGAACCGGTGAGCGCCGCACCAGGCCGGCGTCCACCAGACGCTGCACATGCTTGGACACCGTGCCCTTGAGCTGGCCCGAGCGGGCGGACAGGCCCACCAGACTGCACGGTTCCTCGGCAAGGGTTGCCAGCAGGTGCATCGACAATGTGGGTAGCCGGCGAATGGCGGGCTCCAACCGCTTCGGGCAGCGGCGCGCCATGAAATCGCGTTCAGGGTCCCCGTCCTCGTCGGTGTCGAACTTGTCCCCGACCGCGCCGACGAGCGTGTTGATGGCGTCGATCAAGGCCGACTTTGTTTTCATGGAAACCATATTGCCCTCCACGGCACATCGCCGTACATTGTTTCCATAGAAACGATTTCTACGGAAACAGGAGTCCGGATGAAAGCCGCCGTCGTCACCGAATGGGGCCAGGTGCCCGTTTACACCGAGTTCGACGAGCCCCAGGCCGGTGACGACATGGTCGTCGCGACCGTCGAGGCCTCGGCGCTGACCAACCTCACCCGTGGCATCGTCTCCGGACTGCACTACGCCAGCAAGGAGATTCAGTTGCCGGCCATCCCCGGTGTGGATGGCGTGGTCCGGCTCGCCGACGGTCGCCGGGTCTACGCCAGCGCGATCGGGGCCCACGGGTTGATGGCCGAGCGCGCCGCGATCAATACCCAGGGCACGTTCGAGGTACCCGACGGTGTCGACTCCGTCACCGCCGCGGCTGTTCCGAACCCCGGCATGTCGGCGTGGATGGCGCTGCAGCACGGCGCTGCCCTGCAACCCGGCCAGCATGTGCTGGTGCTGGGCGCCACCGGTGTCACCGGTGCGACGGCCGTCCAGCTGGCCAAGTCGCTGTTCGGCGCGGGTCGGGTGGTGGTCGCCGGGCGCGACACCGCCCGGCTGGACTGGTTACGCACCGTCGGCGCCGACGACGCCATCGCCATGCGCGAGGACGACCTCGCCGCCCGCGTCACGGCGCTGCACACCGAGCGGCCGTTCGACGCGGTCCTGGACTACCTGTGGGGAGAACCGGCGGTCGCCACGCTGCAAGCGCTGGCCGGCAGTCATCCGTCCACGCATTTTCACCCGACACGCTGGGTGCAGATCGGCTCCATGGCCGGACCGGATATCGCACTGCCCGCCGGAATACTGCGCGGCACCGCAATCACGTTGTCCGGCATCGGCTTCGGCAGTGTCCCGCCCGATGTGCTCGGTCGGGCCCGCACCGAGGCACTGCCGCAGCTGCTGGAGATGGTGGCCGACGGCCGGCTCCAGCTGGGCACCACCGCCCGGCCGCTGGCCGAGGTGTCCGAAGCCTGGACCGCCGCTGAGCCGTCCGGTACCCGAGTCGTACTGGTCCCCTAGCGATTAGCCGAAGCGGCCGGAGATGTAGTCCTCGGTGGCCTTCTGCGTCGGGTTGGAGAAGATCTTCTCGGTGTCGTCGATCTCGATCAGCTTGCCGGGCTTACCCGTGGCCTCGAGATTGAAGAACGCCGTCTGATCACTGACCCGCGCAGCCTGCTGCATGTTGTGCGTGACGATGACGATGGTGAAGTCCTGCTTGAGCTCGGCAATCAGATCTTCGATGGCCAGCGTCGAAATCGGGTCCAGGGCCGAGCAGGGCTCGTCCATCAGTAGCACGTCGGGTTGCACGGCGATGGCGCGGGCGATGCACAGCCGCTGCTGCTGACCACCGGACAAACCACCACCGGGCTTGTCGAGGCGGTCCTTCACCTCGTTCCACAGGTTGGCACCCTTGAGCGAACGCTCGGCGACCTCGTCGAGGGTCTTCTTGTTTCGCACCCCCTGCAGCTTCAGCCCGGCCACCACGTTGTCGCGAATCGACATGGTGGGGAACGGATTCGGCCGCTGGAACACCATGCCGATGGTCTTGCGTACACCGACCGGGTCCACCCCGGCGCCGTAGATGTCCTCCCCGTCGAGCAGCACCGAACCCTCGACGCGGGCGCCCGGAATGACCTCGTGCATGCGGTTGAGGGTGCGCAGCACCGTCGACTTGCCGCAGCCGGAGGGACCGATGAAGGCCATCACACTGCGCGGTTGCACCGACAGCGAGACGTTGGAGACCGCGTGGAACGCACCGTAGTAGATGTTGACGTCTTTGAGATCAAGCCGTTTTGCCATGACGAGCTCCTAAACCTACTAAACCTTCTTGGGGGCAAACAGTTTCGCGACGAACCGGGCGCCGATGTTCAGCAGCGCGACCAGGATGATCAGGGTGAGCGCTGCTCCCCACAGCCGGTCGGTGGGCACCGGGTTCGCGCCCGCACCGGCCGAGATCTGGTCGTACATCATGCCGGGCAGCGATCCCATGAATCCGCCGAACATGTCGAAGTTCATCGCCTGGGCGTACCCGACCAGGATCAGCAGCGGGGCCGTCTCGCCCATGACGCGGGCCAGCGCCAACATGACACCGGTGACGATGCCCGACAGCGCCGTCGGGATGACGATGCGCACGATGGTCTTCCACTTGGGCACGCCCAGGGCATAACTCGCCTCGCGCAGATCCATCGGTACGATGCGCAGCATCTCCTCGGTAGCGCGCACGATGACCGGGATCATCAGCAGCACCAGGGCCAGCGACACCGCGAAACCGGAGCGCTGGAAACCCAGCGTGGCCACCCACAGCGCGTAGATGAACAGCGCCGCCACGATGGACGGCACGCCGGTGAGGATGTCGACCATGAACGTGGTGATCCGGCCGAGTCGCGTACCGCCGCCGTACTCGACGAGATAGACCGCCACCATCACCCCGACCGGGATGGAGATGATCGAGCAGACCAGGCCCTGCAACAGGGTGCCGACGATCGCGTGATAGACGCCGCCGCCCGCGGTGAAAGTGGTCATCCCGGCCTGCGAGTTGGTGAACCACGTCGGCGAGGTGATGGCGTTGAAGCCCTTGCTGATAACCGAGATCAGCACCCACACCAACGGCACCAGAGCCACCAGGACCGACGCCGTGACCAACACCGTGGCGATGTTGTTGGTCAGTTTGCGGCGGGCGCTGACGCCCTGGAAAGCCGGCGCCTTGACCGGCTGCTCCAATATCGAAGTCATTTCGCACCCCTTCCCGCCACCGCGGCGCGGGCCAGCGAGTTCACGATGAACGTCAGGATGAACAGCACCAGGCCCGCGGCGATATAGGCGCCGGCCTTGTACTGGTCGTTGAATTCGCTTGCGGTGGCCGCGATCTTGCTGGCGAAGGTGTATCCGCCGTCGAACAGGGTCCAGCTGAACGCCGTCTGCGTGCCACGCAGGATGATCAGCAGCGCGATGGTCTCACCGAGTGCACGGCCGAGGCCGAGCATCGCGCCGCTGATGTAACCGGACAGTCCGAACGGCAGCACGGTGGTGCGCACCACCTCCCAGCGGGTGGCGCCCAAGGCCAGCGCCGCCTCGATCTGGCCGCGCGGGGTCTGCACGAAAACCTCACGGGTGACCGCGGTGATGATCGGCAGGATCATCACCGCGAGCACGATGCCTGCGGTGAAGATGGTGCCACCACCGGCCACCGAGGCGTTGCCCGTCTTGAACAGGAACAGCCAGTCCAGGTTCTCGTTGAGCCACATGGCGACGGGCTTGAGCACCGGCGCCAGCACGTACAGGCCCCACACGCCGTAGACGATCGAGGGCACCGCGGCGAGCAGGTCCACCATGTAGGCCAGTGGGCCGCGCAGCCGCTTACCGGCGTACTGGGTCAGGAAGATCGCGATGCCCAGCGCCACCGGCATGGCCAGCACGAGAGCGAAGAGCGAGACGAAAACCGTCACCTGCAACAGGTCGAGGATGCCGAAGTGCATCGCCGACGTGTCGGTGGTGATCCAGTTACCGCCGTAGGTGAAGAAGTTCTCCTCGTTGCGCTGCAGTGCAGGCACCGCGCGCCACAGAAGGAACACCCCGATCGCCGCGATGAGCGCGACGATCAGGATGCCCGATCCTTCTGCCAGACCGCGGAACACGCGGTCTCCCAAGCGCACTCTCGCGCCCTTGGATGGGTTGGTGGAGATGGGTTCCGGCTCAGGGTGGGGCGTCGCGAGCGCTTCGCCCGACCCCGCCTTCATTGGATCTGGTGTCGTCACTGTTATCCCGTCAGGGACCTGGTTGGTCATCGGTCCGCCAGTCCATCCTCACCGCAATTTTCGCCAGACGCCAGCCGTCAGGAGATCGCCGAGACAGAGGCCAGCAGGCGCTGCTTGAACGAGTCCGGCAGGGCGACGTACCCGGCCTGCGACAGGCTCGCCTGGCCCTGGTTGGCCGACACCGTCAGGAAGGACTTGACGGCAGCAGCGGTATCCGCGTCGTAACCCTTCGAGCACACGATCTCGTAGGTGGCCAGCATCAGCGGGTACACGCCGGCTTCCTTCGAGGCGTACAGCGCGTTCAGGTCCAGGGTCAGGTCCTTGCCGTCACCCTTGAACGTGGCGGCGCCGACGGCCTTGGCGGTGGAGTCGTCGGTCAGTGCGACCGCACCGGCACCGCTGTCGATCTGGGCGGTGTGCAGGTTGGCGGCCATGGCCGGGCTCTTCTCGACGTAGCCGATCGAGCCGGGCGTGGCCTGGATGGCCTGCACCACACCGGAGGACTTCTGCGCGCCTTCACCGGCGCCGCCCTGGAACTCCTTGCCCGCACCCTTGGTCCACGCCTGCGGCGCGGCGGCGGCCAGGTACTTCTGGAAGTTGTCGGTGGTGCCCGAGGAATCCGAGCGGTAGATCGGCTTGATGTCGGCGTCGGGCAGGGTGGCGCCAGAGTTCAGCGCGGCGATGGCCGGGTCGTTCCACTTCTTGATCTGGCCCTGGAAGATCTTGGCGAGCACCTCGGGGTTGACGACGAGGTTGTCGACGCCCTCGATGTTGTAGGCCAGCGCGACGGGACCGAAGACCAGCGGCAGGTTCCAGGCCTCGTTGCCACCGCAGCGCTCGGCGGCCTTCTTCACCTGGTCGTCCTTGAGGGCCGAGTCAGAGCCGGCGAAGTCGACCTGCTTGGCGATGAACTGGTCCACACCCGCGCCGGAACCGGTCGGGTTGTACGCCAGGGACTTGCCCGAGCACACCTGCCCCCACACCTTGTTGAACTCGGCGATCGCGTTCTGCTGCGCGGTCGAGCCCTCGGCGGTCAGGCTGTTCTTGCCGGCGCAGTCGGCGGCCGAGGCTGCTGTACCGGAGGCGGACGACGACGAGGCGGTGCCAGTGTTGTTGTCGCTGCCACAGGCGGCCAGGGTCAGAGCGGCCGCGGCCGACAGCGTGACACCAAAGACCTTGCCAAAGCGATTGAGCTTCACTTATCCCACTTTCGGTTGACGGCTTCAGACTCCCCGGCAACGTATGCGCTGGTGGTGGACTCTTCGCAGATGGAAAGTGAACGGAAGGTGAATAGGTCCAGGGCGTTCACAGGATGCTGAGAACGCGTCCCGGCAGGGGCCCCGGCGGTTCAGCGCCCGTAGGCCACATCCGCGCTGAACACCTCGAAACCCAACCGCCGATATGTCTTCACCGCGGCGGTGTTGTCCCCCTCGACATAGAGCGTCACGTCGGCCTGCGGGCCGAGCCCCTGCGCCAGGTGGTGCAGGCCCACCAAGGTCAACGTGGCGCCCAGGCCCCGGCCCTGCGCGGCCGGATCGACTCCCACCACGTACACCTCGCCCCAGACATTCCCCGGGTCGCTTCGCTCCTGCCCGCCGATCTCCGGGTTGTGCACCTTCGTCCAGTGGAAGCCGAGCAGTGTGGGTCCATCGAAGATGAGGAACAGCCCCGCCGGGTCGAACCAGCCCTCGGCCCGGCGCTCGGCGATATCGGCCTCGGTCCAGCCGCCCTGCTCGGGATGCCAGGAGAACGCGGCGTTGTTCACCCGCAACAACTCGGCGTCGTCGGAGGGGCCGGCATAGGTGCGCAACCCGTCAGCCGTCGGAAGCGGCGGCAGGTCGGCTAGCGCGCGGCGCATCTGCAGCAGCTCCCGCTTGGGCACCAGCCCGAGGGACGCCGCCAGGGATCGGGCCGGCTCCAGATTGCCGTGCGCCCACACCCGGGTGTCGTCGCCGCCGGCCGCCAGGCCGGTGCGGACCAGCTCCGCGCCGATCCCGCGCCGCCGCGCGGCCGGGTGCACAACCACCTCGGCCATTCCGGAGGCCAGGTTCAGATATCCGGTCAGCTCGTCACCGTCGGACGCCAGCAGGTGCCGGGTGTCGTCGCGGGCAAGCTCACGCAGCACTTGATCGCCGACAGGCGCGACACCATCGGTGACCGTGGCCGCGTCGATGAGCGCGATGATGCGCTGCTGGTCGGCTACCGCCAGCCCGGTCTGCCACGAGATCACTGACTGTGCAGCGGGTCGAACGCCTCGGACGCGGAACCGAAATCGTCGTCGTCGAAGACGTCCTCGTCTGCTTCATCGGTCTCCGGAGCCGGGGGCCGGCCACGCGCCGGCCGCACGGCCTTGTAGCCGACGTTGCGCACGGTGCCGATCAGGGCTTCGTATTCGGGGCCGAGTTTCGCCCGCAACCGCCGGACATGCACGTCGACGGTGCGGGTACCGCCGAAGAAGTCGTAGCCCCAGACCTCCTGGAGCAACTGCGCCCGGGTGAAGACCCGCCCGGCGTGCTGGGCCAGGTACTTCAGCAGTTCGAATTCCTTGTAGGTGAGATCGAGCGGGCGGCCCCGCAACCGGGCGGTATAGGTGCCCTCGTCGATGACGAGCTCGCCCAGGGTCACCTTGCCCAGGCTCTCCTGATCCGACACCCCGCCGCGCCGACCGACCAGCAACCGCAGCCGGGCGTCGATCTCCGCGGGCCCGGTGCCCGGCAACAAGATCTCGTCGAGGCCCCATTCCACGTTGACGGCCACCAGCCCGCCCTCGTTGACCACGGCGACCACCGGAATCGACGTCCCGGTGGTACCCAGCAGCCGGCACAGGCCGCGGGCCGCGGCCAGATCCGTCCGCGCATCCACGATGGCGACATCGGCCGTACTGGCCTCCAGCAGCGACGAAACCTCGGTCGGCGCGGACCGGACGTTGTGTGCCAGCAGGGACAACGACGGCAGCACGGACTCAGGGTTCGGGTCTACGGTGAGTAGCAATAGCTCCAAAAGGCCCTCCGGCGCCCTGGCGGATTCCCTGGGACAACGCTGTCGAAGGTCATCTTCCAGATTCATGGCTGACACGTGGCCGTTACGACCGACGATACCTGAGGATAGCGTGCTACCTGGTAGTTAGCTGACTTGAACGGGCTCCTACGACTGCGGTCGGACTCAAGTGCGCCAGAATGACCCGGTGCGCAAACTGCTGGCCGCTCTCGTCGCCGCTCTCACCGCCGTGGTGGTCGGGGCCGTCGGCGCCGATTTCGGCGCGGCGATCTACGCCGAGTACCGGCTGGCGCGCAGTGTCCGGACCGCGGCCAACCTGTCCTTCGACCCGTGGGCCAGCATCCTGGGCTTTCCGTTCGTCACCCAAGCCACCAGCCATCACTACAAAGAGGTGGAGATCCGAGCCGCGGGCGTGGATCACCCGGTCACCGGCAAGGTGTCCCTGGAAGCCACCATGCACCACGTCGACCTGCACGATTCGTCGTGGCTGATCGGCCCGGGCGCCGCCCTGCCGGTCGGCAAACTGGAAAGCCGGATCATCATCGACTCCCGGCATATCGGCAATGTCATGGGCATCAAGGATCTGCAGATCGAGGCGCCGCCGCGGGAATCCAACGACGCCGCGGACAACACCACCGAGTCGGGTATCTCCAGCGGCAACGGGCTGGTGTTCACCGGCACCCCGACCGCCGCGGGCTTCGGCAAACGGGTCAGCGTGTCGGTGGACCTCACCCTCGACGGTCCCAATCAATCGACGTTGGTGCTCACCCCGACCGGCGTGCTGACCGGCCCCGGCACCGCCGACCAATCCGTCCCGGAGGACCGGACCGCGGCGGTACTGCAGGCCTTCACCTCCCGGGTGCCCGGCCAGAAGCTGCCGTTCGGTCTCACGCCCACCTCGGCGGGCGTCCGCGGATCCGACATCATCGTGGAAGGCATCACCGAGGGAGTAACCATCACGCTGCAGGGGTTTCGACAATCATGAACACCTCCATGGCCCTGGCCATCGTCGTCGTGATCGGCGTGCTGGGCATCGGCTACATCGTCGGTCGGCTGGTGACCCTGCGGGCCGGCCTGCTGCGGGCCGCGGCCGAGGATGCCGCCGTCGAGGACGTCGACACCTCCGATCTCGGGCTGTCCGGCACCGGGCCGACCATCGTGCATTTCACCGCCGTCTGGTGTGGCCCGTGCGCGGCCGTGCGCCGCGTCGTCACCCAAGTCTGCGGTGAGCTGCCTGCGGTCGCGCATGTCGAGATCGACCTGGACGCCAATCCGGCCGCCGCCCGGCGGCTTTCGGTGCTGTCACTGCCGACGACGTTCATCTTCGACGCGCAGGGCCGGCAACGCTATCGCGCCGCCGGGGTTCCCAAGGCCGCTGACCTGCGTTCGGCGCTGGAACCGCTATTGGCCTGATCACCGGGTCAACGGGTATTGTGTGCGTCGTGTCCGCCCGCCTTGAGCTGCTGCTCACCAAGCGCCGCGCAGTCGATCTGTGCCGCGTCGCGGGTTGTTGCTGTTGTTGTTGTAGCTGCTGAGTAGCCGCGCTTTTTTCACTGCGCCGCGCTCGGGGCCGGGCCCGAAGGGCCGGATGTGCCCCAATTCAGCCCGACCCCAGCCACGCAACAGGAGCACGTACATGTCCACCACCAGCACCACCCTCGATCAGGTCGACGTTCGCGGCCCACGTTTCGCCGCCTGGGTCACCACCGCGGTCCTGATCCTCACACTGCTCGTCGCACCGATCAGCGTGCCCGCTGCGGCGGTGATCCTCGGCCTGCAAGCAGTGGTCTTCGCGATCGGGGCCACCCTCGGGCCCCGCCAGCATCCCTACGGCCGGGTGTTCGCCACCGTCATCGCGCCGCGGCTGGGCCCGGTCACCGAGAAGGAGCCGGTGCCCCCGCTGAAGTTCGCCCAGTTGGTCGGCTTCGCCTTCGCCGTCGTCGGGACCGCGGGTTTCGCGGCCGGACTCGATGCGCTCGGCCTGATTGCGACCGCGTTCGCCCTGTTCGCGGCGTTCCTGAACGCGGCCTTCGGCATCTGCCTGGGCTGCCAGATCTACCCGTTCGTCGCTCGCCTGCGACGCGCAACCTCCTGACAAGCCGATAACCCGAAAGGAACCACTACATGGCACGCTCCGACGTCCTGGTCTCCACCGACTGGGCCGAGAGCAATCTCGACGCGCCGAACACCGTCTTCGTCGAGGTCGACGAGGACACGTCGGCCTACGAAGGCGGCCACATCGCCGGCGCCGTCCGGCTGGACTGGAAGACCGAGCTGCAGGATCAGGTCAAGCGCGACTTCGTCGACCAGCAGCAGTTCTCGAAGCTGTTGTCCGACAAGGGAATCAGCAACGACGACACCGTGATCCTGTACGGCGGCAACAACAACTGGTTCGCCGCGTACGCGTACTGGTACTTCAAGCTGTACGGCCACGAGAACGTCAAGCTGCTCGACGGGGGCCGCAAGAAGTGGGAACTGGACGGCCGCCCGCTGGTGACCGACGTGCCCACGCGTCCCGCCACCTCGTACTCGGCCAAGGCACCCAACAACGCCATCCGCGCGTTCCGCGACGAGGTCATCGCCGCGATCGGCGCCAAGAACCTGGTCGACGTGCGCTCCCCCGACGAGTTCTCCGGCAAGATCCTGGCCCCGGCGCACCTGCCGCAGGAGCAGAGCCAGCGTCCGGGCCACATCCCCGGCGCCATCAACGTGCCGTGGAGCAAGGCGGCCAACGAGGACGGCACCTTCAAGTCCGACGAGGACCTGGCCAAGCTCTACGCCGCGGCCGGCCTGGACGGACAGAAAGAGACCATCGCGTACTGCCGCATCGGTGAGCGTTCCTCGCACACCTGGTTCGTGCTGCAGGAGCTGCTGGGTTACCAGAACGTCAAGAACTACGACGGCAGTTGGACGGAATACGGCTCCCTGGTGGGCGCCCCGATCGAGTTGGGAAATTGATATGTGCTCTGCACCTAAGCAAGGCGTGACGCTGCCTGCCGGCGTCGACCTGGAGAAGGAAACCGTCATCACCGGTCGGGTCGTGGACGGTAGCGGCCAGACGGTCGGTGGCGCCTTCGTGCGTCTGCTGGACTCCAGCGACGAGTTCACCGCCGAGGTGGTGGCCTCGGCGACCGGCGATTTCCGGTTCTTCGCCGCGCCGGGCACCTGGACCGTGCGGGCGCTGTCGCCCGCCGGTAACGGTGACGCCAGCGTGACCCCGTCGGGCGCCGGCATCCACGAAGTCGACATCAAGGTCGCCTGACGCCGATCAAGGCGAGGCACGAGCCGCTGCGCCCGGACTCCGGTTCGAGCGCAGCGGCCCTCGGCAGTTAGACTCCTGACGTGGTCCTCTTCTTCGAATTCATGCTTGTGGCGGCCGTCGTCGTCATCACCTGGTTCGCGCTGTACGCCCTGTACCGTCTGATCACCGACGAGGCGTGAGCGCCGGCGACGCGGTCGAGCCCGGCTCGGGTGACCGGGCCGTGGCAGCTGCCGCCGAGCGGGCCAGGATCACCGCCTCCCGGAACATCCCCACCTTCGACGATCTGCCGCTACCGGCCGATACGGCGAACCTGAGGGAGGGCGCGGACCTCAATCCCGCTCTGCTGGCACTGCTGCCGCTGGTCGGCGTGTGGCGCGGCGAGGGCGAGGGCCGTGACACCCATGGCGATTACCGGTTCGGCCAACAGATCATCGTCTCGCACGACGGTGGCGATTACCTGAATTGGGACAGCCGGTCTTGGCGGCTGGGCCCGGAGGGCGAATTCGCCTCCACCGGCTTCCGTGAGACCGGGTTCTGGCGCTTCGTCAACGACCCGTCGGACCCGTCGGAAATGCAGGCCATCGAACTGCTGCTGTCCCATTCGGCCGGCTACATCGAACTGTTCTACGGTCGCCCGCGCAATCAGTCCTCCTGGGAACTGGCCACCGACGCCCTGGCGCGCAGCAAGTCCGGTCTGTTGGTCGGCGGCGCCAAGCGGTTGTACGGCATCGTCGAGGACGGTGACCTGGCCTACGTGGAAGAGCGGGTGGACGCCGACGGCGGGCTGGTGCCGCACCTGTCGGCACGGTTGAGCCGCTTCGTCGGATAACCCGCTCGCAGCGCTTAACCTGCGCCCAGGCTGGCTACATCGGACACCCATCGATGGCCCATACCGTCGTCTCCGTCAATTCGAGAACGGAGAATTCATGGGTCTGACTGCACTGCGCACCGCGGCGCTCGGCGTCACCGGTGCGGCCTTGATCGCCGGCGTGGTTGGTTGTTCGTCGGGCGGATCGTCCACGGAATCAACGACTTCGGCGTCGGCATCAACCTCGTCGACCGCCACGTCGGAAGCGACGTCGGCAGCGGCCGCGCCGGACGGTCACGATGCTTTCACCGCCTGCCTGACAGAGCACGGCGTCCCCGCACCGCCGGAGGGTGGTCCGCCCGGCGGAATGGCCCCGCCGTCCGGGATGACCCCGCCTAGCGGTCCGCCGCCCGCGGGAGCACCCCAGCCCGGCGAGGGCAAGACGCCGCCGGCGCCGCCGGGCGTCGACCAGGAAACGTGGGATAAGGCCAACGAGGCGTGCGCGTCGCTCGCGCCGACACCCCCGAAGTAGTCCAGAAATGGGGCGACCCCCGAGCCGTGATTCCTGGTTGGACAAAACCAAGGGCTCGGGGGTCGGGTGGCTGCTCGGAATTCGCCAGCGCTCGCAGGTGGATTCCTCGCGCCTGGTGCTGCTAGCTAGCAGCCACCTCACATGTCCGTATGTCACTCAATTTGTCGGACCACCTCCTTCCCTGTGTACCGACGAAAGTACCCGCGGCAGGCGGCGCCGACAACCGATTTTCGGTCACTCCCGGCGGCCGACGGCGTCGTTCACCCACGCGGTCAGCGCTGCGTGCAGGGGCGCCTGCGCCAGCACGACACCGTCCAGGGTATGCACCCTGGCCACCAATGTCACCGCCGATAGCAACCAAACACCTTGCGCGGCAAAGAGATCCGTGATGGTCAACCGGCGGTGGGCGACGCGCGGCGCGGTGCCGAACAACGCGGCCACGGTGGTACCCGGCAGGATCGGCAGGGTGGACGGCGGGCTGAGGAGAGTTTCGCCATCAGCGATCACCACCGACGACCGCGGCCCCTCCAGCACCTGCCCGTCCGCGTCCAGGTAGATCGCATCCCCGGCGCCTCGACGGGCGGCCTCGCGCAGCGCGGCGACATGCCGGGCGTAGGACAGTGATTTCGCGCCGGCCAACGCATCAGACGGTGCAGCGGCCAGGGTCACCGCGGCCACGCCGTCGCGGCGCGCGGCGACCGCGTGTTCCGGCACCGGTGATATCGCAGCGAAACCCACACCGTGGCCGTGCACCAGCCGCAGCACCGCGTCCCGGTCCGGCCATCCGGTCACGGCCGCGCCGGCCGCCGCGCGGAACGCGGCCACATCGGGGTCGGGCAGGCCGGCGATCCGCGCCGAGGCCAGCAGCCGGACCAGATGTTCCTGAAGCAGACACACATGGCCGTCGCGCACCAGCGCGGTCTCGAACACCGCGTCACCGTGGGTCAGCGCCGGGTCGGTGCCCCGCACCAGGGGCTCGTCAGCGGCGTGCACCCGGCCGTCGAGCGTCACGATCAGGCCGGCGGGCATGAGGCCTGAGCCTACTGACGACGCCGTCGTAGGCTGGGGACATGTCCGCAGTTCCCGCCCCCGAGACCGGTCCCGACGCCGGGGCCGTGTGGCATTACGGCGATCCGTTCGGCGAGCAGCGCGCCGCGGCCGACGGCGCCGTGATGGTCGATCGTTCGCATCGGGCGGTGCTCACCCTGACCGGCGGCGAGCGGCGTTCGTGGTTGCACACCATCTCCAGCCAGCACGTCAGTGACCTGACCGACGGCGCCGTGGTGCAGAATCTGAGCCTGGACGGGCAGGGTCGTGTGGAAGATCACTGGCTGCAGTCCCAGCTCGACGGCGTCACCGTGCTGGATACCGAGCCGTGGCGCGGCGAACCGCTGCTGGCCTTCCTGCGCAAGATGATCTTCTGGGCCGATGTGGTGGTCGAGCCGGCCGAGTTGGCCGTGCTGTCCTTGCTCGGCCCGGGCTTGTCGGCACCCGCGGTGCCTTCTGCGCTGGGGGTGGACGCACTGCCCGGCCCGTGGACCGCTGTCGGGCTGCCCGATGGCGGGTTCCTGCGCGGCACCTTTCCCGAAGAATACGACCTGGTGGTGCCACGGTCGGCCGTGGACGACTGGAAGCGCACGCTGGCCGGCGCCGGTGTGGTGCCGGCCGGGATCTGGGCCTATGAGGCGCACCGGGTGGCTGCTCGGCGCCCGCGCCTGGGCGTGGACACCGACGAGCGCACCATCCCGCACGAGGTCGGCTGGATCGGCGGCCCCGGCGAGGGGGCCGTGCACCTCGACAAGGGCTGCTACCGCGGCCAGGAGACCGTCGCCAGGGTGCACAACCTGGGCAAACCGCCGCGCATGCTGGTGCTGCTGCAACTCGACGGCTCCGGGGACCGACCCAGCACGGGTGATCCGCTCACCGCAGGCGGTCGCACGGTCGGCCGGTTGGGCACCGTGGTGGACCACGTGGACGACGGCCCCATCGCGTTGGGCCTGGTCAAGCGCGGTATTCCGGCGGACACCGAGCTGAGCACCGGCGGCGAGGTGATCGTTGCGGCGGTGATCGACCCGACCTCGGTGGCCGCCGACGAGCACGTCGGCGCCGGCCGGATCGCGGTCGACCGGCTGCGCGGCGCCGGCCGCTGACCGTCGCAGCCCGGCCACCGGCAGGGCCTACCAGCGCGGCGCCGTCCGGCACGGTAAAGTGACGGCAGGACAATAAACACACACTCAGATCGGAGCCGCCTGCACGTTGGGCCGCTCCGTTATTGCGCGAGGGGGTCCCCTATGGGCCGCGGCCGGGCGAAGGCGAAGCAGACAAAGGTTGCTCGTGACCTTAAGTACAGCTCGCCACAAACCGATTTCGAGCGGTTGCAGCGTGAGCTGTCCAACGCGCCCGAGTCTGATGACTTCAGCGACGGCCTGGCCGATCGCTACGTCGAAGACGACGACTGGCGCCGCTGACTCCCACCCGTACGGGTAGCCCCGCGTCCTGATCGAAATCAGAACCGCGGGTGCTGACCAACCAGGTGTGCTCGGGCTTCACCTTTTCCACCCTTGGTGACAGTGCCCAGCGTCCAGCAGTTCAGGTGGCGTGCGGTGAGAATCGCCAACGCGCGGTCGGTGTCCTCCGGCGCGACGATGGCGACCATGCCGACGCCCATGTTGAACGTCTTCTCCATCTCGGCCCGCTCCACGCGGCCGCGCTGGGCGATCATGCCGAAGACGGGCGCCGGAGTCCAGGTGCCGCGGTCCATCTCTGCGACCAACCCGTTCGGGATCACCCGTTCGAGGTTGCCTGCGAGTCCGCCACCGGTGACGTGGCAGAACGTGCGCACCTGGGTCTCGGAGGCCAGCGCCAGACAGTCCTTGGCGTAGATGTAGGTGGGTTCGAGCAGTTCCTCGCCCAGGGTGCGGCCGAACTCCTCGACGTGGCCGGCCAGATCCATCCGGTCGATCTCCAGCAGCACCTTGCGGGCCAGGGAGTAGCCGTTGGAGTGCAGACCGGTCGAGGCCATCGCGATGATGACGTCACCTGGCTTGACCCGTTCGGGGCCCAGCACGTCGTCGGCCTCCACGACGCCCACACCGGTCGCGGAGATGTCGTAGTGGTCGGGTTCCATCAATCCGGGGTGTTCGGCGGTCTCACCGCCCAGTAGCGCACAGCCGGCCAGTACGCACCCGTCGGCGATACCGGACACGATGGCGCTGACCCGTTCGGGCACGGTGCGCCCGACGGCGATGTAGTCCTGCAGGAACAACGGTTCGGCGCCGCACACCACGAGGTCGTCGACGACCATCGCCACCAGGTCCAGCCCGACGGTGTCGTGCTTGTCCATCGCCTGCGCGATGGCCAGCTTCGTGCCGACCCCGTCCGTCGACGACGCCAAGAGCGGCTCCCGGTACCCGCCGCGCAACGCGAACAGTCCGGCGAACCCGCCCAGTCCGCCCCGCACCTCGGGACGGGTGGCTTTCTTGGCCAGCGGTTTGAACAGCTCGACGGCGCGATCCCCCGCCTCGATGTCCACCCCGGCCGTTGCATAAGAGATGCCGTGTTGTTCGGCGCGACCCTGACTCATCAGGCTAAAGGCTACCGGTCGCACGCCGGACTGGACACCGCTGGGCGGGTCAGCGCCCGGTCCGCCGACGGGTTGTACAGCGGCTAGGGCCGGCGCAGCGCCGACGCGTTGTCGTTGGCGTCCTGCAGCGGCATCCCGTTGCGCGCGGCGTTGGCCAGCATGTGCTCGATGACGTTCTTGCCGAGGGCGCTCTCACCGGGCAGTTCGATCGGGTAGTTGCCGTCGAAGCACGCCGAGCACAACCGCGACGACGGCTGCTCGGTGGCCGCGATCATGCCCTGCTGGCTGATATAGCCCAGGGTGTCGGCGCCGATGGCGCGCCGCACGTCCTCGAGCATCTCGTCCTCGTCACCGCTGGAGCCGTTGGCGATCAGCTCGGCGGGGGTGGCGAAGTCGATGCCGTAGAAGCACGGCCACTTCACCGGCGGTGACGCGATGCGAACGTGCACCTCAAGCGCGCCGGCCTCCCGCAGCATGCGGATCAGGGCGCGCTGGGTGTTGCCGCGCACGATCGAGTCGTCGACGACGATCAGCCGCTTGCCGCGGATGACTTCCTTGAGCGGGTTCAGCTTCAGCCGGATGCCGAGCTGGCGGATGGTCTGCGACGGCTGGATGAAGGTGCGGCCCACATAGGCGTTCTTCATTAGGCCTTGCCCGTAGGCGATACCGGAGCCCTGCGCGTAGCCGACGGCCGCGGGGATCCCCGACTCGGGCACCCCGATCACCAGGTCGGCCTCCACCGGGTGCTCACTGGCCAGCCGACGGCCGATGTCCACCCGGGTCGCATGCACGGACCGGCCGCCGATCACGCTGTCCGGGCGCGCCAGGTAGACGTACTCGAACACGCAGCCCTTGGGCGTCGGGTTCGCGAAGCGGGTGGAGCGCACGCCGTCGGCGTCGATCGCCAGCAGTTCGCCGGGTTCGATATCGCGGACGAAGGACGCCCCGACGATGTCCAGGGCCGCGGTCTCCGAGGCCACCACCCAGCCGCGATCCAGCCGGCCCAGCGACAGCGGACGCACCCCGTACGGGTCACGCGCGGCATACAGCGTGTTCTCGTCCATGAAGGTCAGGCAGAACGCACCGCGAACGGTGGGCAGCAGCTGCAGCGCCGCCTGTTCCAGCGTCGCGTCGGCGGCACCGTGTGCCAGCAGCGCGCCCAAGATGTCGGAGTCGGTGGTGGCGGTCGGTGCGCCCCTGGTCTCGATCAGCCCGGCCTCCCTGGCCTGCTTGGCCAGCTCGGCAGTGTTGACCAGATTGCCGTTGTGGCCCAACGCAACACCGGTGCCCGCCGCCGTGTTGCGGAACACCGGCTGGGCGTTCTCCCACGTGGTGGAGCCGGTGGTCGAGTAGCGGCAGTGTCCGATGGCGACATGGCCGGGCATGGCGGCCAGGGTCTGCTCGTCGAACACCTGGCTGACCAGGCCGAGATCCTTGAAGACCAGCACCTGCGAGCCGTCGGCGACGGCGATGCCTGCCGCTTCCTGCCCACGGTGTTGCAGCGCATACAGCCCGTAATATGCGAGCTTGGCCACATCTTCGCCGGGTGCCCAGACGCCGAAGACGCCGCACTCCTCTTTGGGGTTCTCTTCAGGCTCTACCGGCTCGAAGGTCACGATGGCTGCTCCCTGGGGGCTGGGGGTGACGTAACTGAGTTTACGGGCAATCACCGTCATTGACGGAATCGAACGGCGGATTGCTCCCTCGTGAGCCTCAACAAGGTTGGTGGGTGCGCACATTCCGCCAGCGCAGGCGACGGCTACGGTAAATGGATGTGAGCCAAGACACCGTCAACGCCACGACCACCGAGCCGACTGCCCCATGGGGGCCGCTGACGCGAATCGCATTCCGATTCTGCTTTGTGTACTTCGGGTTGTTCTGCCTGTGGTTCGCCCAGATCACCTTCGTCTTCACCGGTCCGCTGGCCATGCTGCTACCCGCCGGCGCGGTGCAGTGGCAGATGCTGTTGACGGATCCGGCCAGCCGATGGGTGGGACGGCTGCTGTTCGGTGTGGACGCGCGGCTGCATCCGGGGTCGGGCAGCGGTGACCAGGCGGCGATCTGGGTGGCCATGTTCTGCCTGCTGGTCGTCGCCGCGCTGGGCACCGTGGTGTGGACGCTGCTGGACCGCCGCAGCAGCGGCTATCCCGAGCTGGCCGTCTGGTTCCGGGTGTTCCTGCGGCTGTGCCTGGGCGGGCAGATGCTGTTCTACGGTGCGGCCAAGGTCATCCCGACGCAGATGCCCGAGCCGCCGCTATCCGCGCTGCTCCAGCCGTTCGGCCAGTTCAGCCCCGCGTCGGTGCTGTGGTTGCAGGTCGGCAGCTCGCCCGTCTACGAGATGGCGCTCGGCGCGGTCGAGATGGTCGCCGGCTTGTTGTTGTTCCTCCCCCGAACCGCCACGTTCGGAGCGCTGCTGAGCCTGCTCAGCATGGCGCAGGTGGTCCTGCTCAACATGACCTTCGACGTTCCGGTCAAGATCTTGTCCTCGCATCTGTTGCTGATCAGCGCCGTACTGCTGGCACCCCAGGCCAGGCGGCTGTTCGCCGCCGTGGTGCTGGAGCGGGCCTGCGAACCGGTACCCGTGCCGCGGTTGTTCACCGGCGCGCGGGCCAACCGCTGGGCGGTCAGAGTTCAGCTGGCCCTCGGCATCTGGGTGCTCGCCGGTCTGCTGATCCAGGGCTGGCAGGCGTGGGACAGCTACGGCGGGGGGCGGCCCAAACCGGAGCTCTACGGGATCTGGTCGGTCCGCTCGTTCACGCTGGACGGCCGAGCCGTGGCACCCCTGACAACCGATGAAAACCGTTGGCAGCGGCTCGTTTTCGATGAGGTGGGAGCGGTGACCTTCCAGTCGATGGATGGCCGGCTGCACACCGCGCCGGCTGACCTGGACACGGGCTCGGCCACCCTGACGCTGACCACACCGCTGCCGATACCCGACGGCAGTACCGCACCCGTACCGGACCCGACACCGTTCGCCGACCTTCACGTCCAGCGCCCCGATGCCGACCGGCTGACGTTGGTCGGGACGCTGCGCGGCAGCCCCGTGCACATCGAGCTGGACCGGGTGGACCCGAACACCTTCCCGCTGCGCAACCGCGGTTTCCACTGGGTGCAGGAATACCCGTACTTCCGCTGACCGGGTTCAGTCCGGCAGCGGCACCACGGGCAGCCAGTCGGCGATCTCGGCGGCCCGCGAGCCCGACATGGTCAGGCCGGGCGCCGCATCGATGCGCAGTAAGCCGGTGGCCAGCCGAAGCCAGGTCCGCGGATCGGCTTCCACCACGTTCGGCGGGGTACCGCGGGTGTGCCGCGGTCCCTCGATGCACTGCACCGCGACGAAGGGCGGGACACGCACCTCGACACTGGCACCGGGGGCCAGCGCGGCCAGCGTGCGTGCGGTGAGGCGCACCGCCTCGGCAAGCACCGGGCGGTCGGGGCTCGGCACACTGTCGTCGCGAAGCCAGTCGGCGACCGCGAGCACCGCGGCCCGCGTCTGTTCCGGATCTGCCGTGCGCCGCGCCGCCATCCCATTAGTGTCGCAAGGTGGCCGCCGAGCGCTTCGCAGTGCCTCACCGCACCGTCGGGGCGGTCGCATTGGCAGTGCTCACGGTGCTGGCGGTACTCATCTACCTGCAGTTCCGTGGCGATTTCCGGTACCGGGCGGCCCTGACCGTGCTGTCCCCGCGGGCCGGCCTCGGCGTGGACCCGGGATCCAAGGTGACCTTCAACGGTGTGGAGATCGGGCGGGTACAGATGGTGTCCCCCGCCGACGTGGGCGGGGTGCCGCACGCCCGGTTGACGGTGCAGATCGAACCGCGCTACCTGGCGCTGATTCCGGCCAACGTCACCGCGGATATCAACGCCACCACCGTGTTCGGCAACAAGTACATCGCCCTCAGGTCACCGGAACACCCTGCTTCGCAGCACATCTCCGCATCCGGCGAGATCACCGCGACGTGGGTGAGCACCGAGTTCAACTCGCTTTTCGAGACGGTACTGGCCATCTCGGAGCGGGTCGACCCGGTCAAGCTCAATCTCACCCTGACCGCCGCGGCCGACGCGCTGAGCGGGATGGGTGACAGCTTCGGCCGGTCCCTGTCGGATGCCGACGACATCCTCGCCGACGCCAACGCCCGGACCGCTCAGTTCCGGCGTGACATCCGTGCCCTGGCCGACCTGGGCGATCGCTACGCCGACGCGGCTCCTGATCTGTTCGACGGGTTGACCCACGCGGCGCGCACCGCCGCCACACTCGACGACGAACGCGCGACGATCGATCGGGCCCTGCTGGCCGCCGTCGGATTCGGAGCCCTCGGCGGTGACGTCCTGGAGCGCGGCGGGCCTTATCTGGTGCGCGGTGCCGCCGACCTGATCCCGACAGCGACGCTGTTCGACCACTACAGCCCGCAGTTGTTCTGCACCATCCGCAACTACCACGACGTGGAACCGTTGATGGCGGCGACGTTCGGCGGTGACAACGGCTACTCGCTGGATTCCGACGGTACGGTCTTCGGGTTCGGGCTGCCCAACGCCTATGTCTATCCGGACAACCTGCCCAGGGTGAACGCCCACGGTGGGCCGGAGGGCAAGCCCGGCTGCTGGCAGAAGATCACCAAAGATCTGTGGCCCGCGCCGTATCTGGTGATGGACACCGGACTGTCGATCGCGCCGTACAACCATTTCGAATGGGGCTCACCGATTTTCAGCGAGTACGTCTGGGGCCGTCAGGTCGGCGAGCCCACCATCAACCCGTGAGGGTTGACCTCAACCTTTCTTGAGCTCCTACCGTGGCAGCCATGACCTTCAAACCGCACGAACTGGACTTCCTGCGCGGCACGGTGTTGGGCCGACTGGCCACCGTCGACCCGCACGGCGCTCCACAGAACAGCCCGGTCGGCTTCACCTACAACGACGAGCTGGGCACCATCGACATCGCCGGCTACCGGATGTCGGCCAGCCGCAAGTACCGGAGTCTGGCGCACAACAACAAGGTGGCCTTCGTCGTCGACGATATCGCCTCGCACGACCCCTGGCGGGTGCGCTGCCTGGAGATCCGGGGCACCGCCGAGCAGGCGACAGCCGCCTCCGACCCGGACGGGCATCTGGATTCGGCGATCATCCGGGTGACACCGCGCCGGATCATCAGTTTCGGGATCGACGATCAGGACACCGACCCGCACGACCTGGTGCCCGATATCCGCGACGTCTAGCCCCGCCGCTGCACCACCAACGCCGCGACCGCACCCGCCTCGTTGATCGCCAAGTGCACCAGCATCGGCGCCGCCAGACTGCCCGAGCGCCGGTACAGCCAGTCGAACACCCAGCCGGCCGCCGCGGTCGCCACGACCGTGGCGGCTACTGGCTCTCGCGTACGCCGCGCGTCACCGATATGGCTGAGCCCGAACGCAATCGACTGGACCAGCCGGCCGGCGCGCGGGCCGAACGCCGCCGCGGTGACGTTGCCCAGGCCGGCACGAAACGCCGCCTCCTCGGCCCACACGGTGGCCAGCGGGATGCGCAACACCAGCCAGCGCAGGGAATCGTCAGGCAGCTCCCGGGCCGCCATCCCGGCGCGCACCGGCGGCAGCGCCGCCGAGGCGGCCACCCCGACCGCGACCGGCACCGCCACCGCCAATCCCAGCCGCACCCCCGCGGCCAGCACCGGGCGCCGCACCCCGACGGTGGCGCCGCTGAGGGCCAGCACGGCCGTCGCCGCTGCGGCCAGCGCGGGCGCGCGGGTCAGCACGGACTTACCCGCCGCCACTCCCACGGCCAGTGCGACGGCCCGGAACATGCTGGCGGACATCAGTATTGGTCGTCGCTCTCGTCGCGGTGCAGCGCGGCCCGCACCCGTTCGGTGTCCGCCGGCGTCCAGCCGTCCGGCGGCGCGACGGCCACCCAGCCGTCGAGCACCGAGTCGCCGTAATTGTGGCCGTGGCCGCCGGGAACGCCCGCGGCGTTGGTCATATCGGCACTCACCTGCCAGAACGTCACGATCGGATACCAGCGCATGGAAGCCGTCCGGTCGACGCCGGGCGGTTCGGTCAGCCAATCCGGCCGGGAGAACAGAAGTTTCGGGGACCACCAGACGATGGGATCGGACGCGTGCTGCAGGTACAGCACCCGGGTCCCGGTCCAGGGGGCCGCCGCCACCCGGGCGATCGCCTCGGAGCTCTGCGCTTGGGAGAACCGCACCGTACGGCCGTTGTCATAGCGGGGTTGCACCTCGGGGGTGCCCGGGTCGCGGCGCTGCACCAGACCGCTCCACAACGAACTCTCGTTGGGTGGCCCGACCCACAGCACCGAGGAGAAGTCCATCGCGGCGATATCGGGCAGCCAGCCGAAGGCGCCCTGGCCGGCCAGTGACCCGAGGCTCTCGCCGTACAGGGCGAGCTTCGGCCGGTGCTCCTTCGGCAGTCGGGACCAGCGGTCGTGGATGGCGTCGATCATCATCCGGCCGGTCTGCACCGATGTCTCCCGGTCGCTGAGGAACGAAATCCAGCTCGGCAGATACGAATACTGCATTCCGATCAGGGCGGTGTCGCCGTTGTACATCATCTCGATGGCGCGCGCCGCAACCGGATTGATCCACCCGGTTCCTGTCGTGGGGACGATCACCAACAGTTTGCGGTCGAAGGCGTCGGTGCGCTCGAGCTCGCTGAGCAACACCGCGAGCCGGCTCTCGGGGGTGTCGGCGGTCTGCAACCCGACGTACAACCGGATGGGTTCGCGGGCCGGTGTGCCGTTGACCCGGGTGAGTTCGGTGGCATCGGGGCCGCCTGCGACAAAGTTGCGGCCCTGGTAGCCCAAGGTGTCCCAGGGCGCGAACGATGTCGGGCTGCCCGACCGTTCCGACTGCAGTGGCTGGCTGACGCCGGCCCGCGTGGTGGAGTTCTGTGGCTGGAAGACGCTGCTGGCGCCGATCAGGAAACCGCGGTAGAGGACGCCGTTGACGAGCGTGATGAGTAATGCCACCACGATGGCGGTGCCGATGAAGAACGCCACCTCGCTGTGCAGCCGCCAGCGCCTGATCAGCAGGCGGGCCAGCATTTTGACCGCGTCGACGAGTATCCGCCAGGTGGCAAGCGCGGCCGCCGCCACCAGCACCGCGACCAGCAGCGTGCGTAGGTAGCCCACGGTGCCCGGCCCCTGGATACCCATCGCCGCCGACACCTGCCGCTGCCAGGCCGCGGCCGGGATGAGTACCAGCAGCGCCGACCCCACCGCTGCGATCACGATCGCGGCCTTGATGATGCGGGTGACCCGTGGGGTCGGCGGCCACCACGACCGGTGCCGTAAAACCAGGCGATACACCAGTTTTCCGATACCCACGCCGAGGCCGTATCCGATGGCCGCGTTGAGACCGCCGATCAAGCCGGCGAACAGCCAGTCCCGCGGTAGCAGCGATGGCGTCAACGACAGACAGAACAGCACGGCAGCGAAGGCGATACCGACGAAGTCGAGGCGGACCAGGCTCCAGACCCACACCAACAGTGGGTGATGGCTACCGGTCCGCTCGATCACCCGAACAACCCGGGCAGCACACCCTCGGAGGTACGGCGCAGCTCGTCCAGCGTCACACTGAACTGGTCCTGGACCTCCACGGCGTCACTGCCCTGGTCGACCACGCCGATCCGGGTGACCGGCAGGCCGCGCGCCTCGCACATCGACCGGAACCGGCTCTCCTCGGTGCGCGGCACCGCCACCAGTACTCGGCCGGCCGACTCGGAGAACAGCGTCACGAACGGATCGGCATCTTCTCCAATGATGACGCGGCAACCGGTTTCACCGGCCAGCGCGGCCTCCACCACGGCCTGCATCAGCCCGCCCTCGCTCAGGTCGTGCGCGGCCGAGATCAACCCGTCCCGCGACGCCGCGGTCAGCACCTCGGCGAGCAGCTTCTCGCGAGCCAGATCCACCTTCGGCGGCACCCCGCCCAGATGGTCGGCGGTCACCTGCGCCCAGATGGAGCCGTCGAACTCGTCGTGGGTGTCCCCCAGCAGCAGCAGGGTTTCGCCGGGCTCGGTACCCAGGCCCGTCGGGATGCGGCGCTTCACATCGTCGATGACACCGAGCACACCGACCACCGGGGTGGGCAGAATGGCGGTGGTCCCGGTCTGGTTGTAGAAGCTGACGTTGCCACCGGTGACCGGAATGCCAAGGGCCGCGCAGCCGTCGGCGAGACCGCGGACCGCCTGGGAGAACTGCCACATGACGCCGGGGTCCTCCGGTGAACCGAAGTTCAGGCAGTTGGTCACCGCGACCGGGGTGGCGCCGGTGACCGCGACGTTGCGGTAGGCCTCGGCCAGCGCCAACTGCGCGCCGGCGTACGGGTCCAGTTGGGTGTAGCGCCCGGACGCGTCCGTCGAGACAGCCACCCCGCGGCCCGTTTCCTCGTCGATGCGCAGCACCCCGCCGTCGGCATGCTCGGCCAGCACGGTGTTGCCGCGCACGTAGCGGTCGTACTGCTCGGTGATGTAGGCCCGGCTGCACAGATGCGGGCTGCCCAGCAGCGCAAGCAGAGTCGCCTTGAGTTCGGCCCCGGTCGCCGGACGCGGCAGGGTGGCCGAGGTGTCGGCGATCAACGCGTCCTGGGTGTCGGGCCGGGCCACCGGCCGCTGATACACCGGGCCCTCGTGGGCGACGGTGCGCGGCGGCACGTCCACAACGGTCTCGCCGTGCCAGGTGATCTCCAACCGATCGCCATCGGTGACCTCGCCGATGACGGTGGCCAGCACATCCCATTTACGGCAGACGGCCAGGAACTTGTCCACGTTCTCCGGTGTGACGACGGCGCACATGCGTTCCTGCGACTCGCTCGACAGGATCTCGGCCGGGGTCATGTTCGCCGCCCGCTGCGGCACCGTCTCCAGCTCGACCCGCATGCCGCCGTCCCCAGCGGACGCGAGTTCGGATGTGGCGCAAGACAATCCAGCTCCACCGAGGTCCTGGATGCCGACCACTAGGTCGGCCGCGTAGAGCTCAAGGCAGCACTCGATGAGCACCTTCTCCATGAAGGGGTCACCCACCTGCACGGCGGGCAGCTTCTTGCGGCCCGGGCCCGAGCCCTCGTCGCCGCCGAACGTCTCCGACGCCAGCACCGACACACCGCCGATACCGTCCAGGCCGGTGCGGGCACCGAACAGGATGATCTTGTTGCCGGTGCCCGACGCGAACGCCAGGTGCAGATCCTCCTTGCGCAGCACCCCGACGCACAACGCGTTCACCAAGGGGTTACCGGCGTAGGAGGCGTCGAACACGGTCTCACCGCCGATGTTCGGCAGACCGAGGGAGTTTCCGTAACCGCCGATACCGCGCACCACGCCGTCGAGCACCCGGCGGGTGTCCGGGGCGTCGGCCGCCCCGAACCGCAGCTGATCCATGACGGCCACCGGGCGGGCGCCCATCGCCATGATGTCGCGCACGATGCCGCCGACGCCGGTGGCCGCACCCTGGTAGGGCTCCACATAGGACGGGTGGTTGTGCGACTCCACCTTGAACGTGACGGCCCAGCCGTCACCGATGTCGACGACGCCGGCGTTCTCACCGATGCCGGCCAGCATGCCGGCGCGCATCTCGTCGGTGGTGGTCTCGCCGAAGTAGCGCAGGTGCACCTTGGAGGACTTGTAGGAGCAGTGTTCGCTCCACATCACCGAGTACATCGCCAGCTCGGCGTCGGTGGGACGGCGGCCCAGGATCTCGCGGATGCGCTGATACTCGTCGTCCTTGAGGCCGAGTTCACGGTAGGGCTGCGGGTGGTCAGGGGTGGTGGCTGCCCGGTCGACGGTGTCTACTTCGGGGCTGTTACCAGACGTCACCGGCACAGTTTATTCGTTCCGGGGATATCGGCCGACCAGCACCGGCCCCAGTCCGCCCAGAGCAGAACACTGCCAACCAGATGGCAGGGCTCAGGAGGACGCGGCCACGCAAAAGGCGTTGCCGTCCGGGTCGGCGAAGACCACCCACTGGAACTCGGGGCCGAAATCGTGCCTACCGGTCTCAGTGGCGCCCAGCGACACCAGGCGGGTGACCTCGGCTTCCAGATCCTGCGTGTGGAAGTCGACATGCACCCGGTTCTTACCGGCCGTCGGATCGTCGACCCGCTGGAAGCCCAGCCGAAGGCCACCGGCCAACGTTACGTACACGAATTCGCCGGGCATCAGGGCCGTCAGCTCACCCCCGGTGGCAGTGGCCCACCACGCCGCCAGGCGGTCGGGATCGAGCGAATCGACAGTGATCATCTCCACACCAATGGCCATGGGCGGAGGATAACCACTACCCCCGACGAGTGGCCGCCGCCGGCGCCAGGAACGCCTGCAGGGCCGCCGAGTAGGTGGCGACGTCGGCCGCGCCCATCACCTCCCTGGCCGAATGCATGGCCAGCTGCGCCGCCCCCACGTCGACGGTGGGGATGCCGGTGCGCGCCGACGTCATCGGCCCGATGGTCGACCCGCACGGCAGGTCGGCTCGGTGCTCGTAGCGTTGCAGCGGCACCCCGGCCTGCCTGCACGCCAGCGCGAACGCCGCCGCGGTCCGGCCGTCGGTGGCGTACCGCAGGTTGGGCTGCACCTTGAGTACCGGACCGGCGTTGACGGCGATGAGGTGCCCGGGCTCGTGCCGGTCCGGGTAGTTCGGGTGGGTGGCATGGGCCATGTCGCCGGAGGCCACCATCGACTCGGCGCAGCGACGCAGGAAGTGCTCCCGACCGTGACCCGCCGCCAGCACGATGCGCTCCAGCACCGTCGGCAGCAGTTCGGACTGCGCCCCGTGATCGGACTGCGAACCGACCTCCTCGTGGTCGAACAGCGCGAGCACCGGGATGTGACTGTGCGGCTCGGCGGCGAGCAGCGCCTCCAGCCCGGCATAACAGGTCACCTGGTTGTCCAATCGCGGGGCGCTGACGAACTCCTGTCCGGCGCCGGTGATCGCCGACGGCGACAGGTCGTGGGTCATCAGGTCGAAGCCCAGCACCTCGGACTCGCGTACGCCGGCCCGTTCGGCGACGAACCCGATGAACGATCGCTGCTCGCCCACCCCCCAGATGGCGTTGACGTGCCGCTGCGGATCGGGGCTGACACCCTTGCGGTCGTCGGACAGATGGATGGCCAATTGCGGCACCCGCAGGATCGGGTCGTCGATGCGCACCAGCCGATGTGTCAGCTGCCCACCCTCCTCCACCGACAGCCGGCCGCTGATGCCGAGGTCGCGGTCCAGCCACGAGTTCAGCCACGCGCCACCGTAGGGTTCCAACGCCACCACCTGCCAACCCGCGACCATCCGGTCGGGGTGCTGTTTGACCCGCAGGTTGGGACTGTCGGTGTGACCGCCGACGATCCGGAACGGGACGTCGCCGGGTGTCGAATCCCAGGCGACCAGCGAGCCGGCCCGCACCGTGAAGAACTTGCCGCCGGTGTCGGGCCAGGACTCCGATTCGGACAGTTCGGTGTACCCGGCGGCCGCCAGCAGCCGCGCGGCCGTCGCACACACATGGAACGGGGACGGCGACGCGTCGATGAACTCACACAGGCTTTGGGGGCTAGCAGGCATCTTTTCATCTTGACCGGTGCGACGACGTCCGGCCGCGCTAGGGTCTGCGATGTGTCCGATCTCGTTCCGCAGGCGGTGCTCGCGCCACTGACCCCGGCCGCCATCTTCATGGTCGCCACCATCGACGACGGCGGCGAGCAGACCGTGCACGACGCCCTCGGCGATATCTCGGGTCTGGTCCGCGCCATAGGGTTTCGCGATCCGGCCAAGCACCTGTCGGTGATCACCTCGATCGGATCCGACGCCTGGGACCGGTTGTTCAGCGGGCCCCGCCCGGCCGAGTTGCATCCGTTCATCGCCCTTGAGGGCCCGCGGCACCGCGCCCCCTCGACGCCGGGGGATCTGCTGTTCCACATCCGAGCCGAATCGCTGGACGTCTGTTTCGAGTTGGCGGGCAAGATCGTCGCCGCCATGGACGGTGCCATCACCATCGTCGACGAGGTGCACGGCTTCAAGTTCTTCGACAACCGCGACCTGCTGGGCTTCGTGGACGGCACGGAGAACCCGGGCGGCCCGGTGGCTGTCAGCGCCAGCCAGATCGGCGACGAAGATCCCGATTTCGCCGGCGGCTGCTACGTGCACGTCCAGCGCTACCTGCACGACATTTCGGCGTGGAACGCGCTGTCCGTCGAGGAGCAGGAGCGGGTGATCGGCCGCACCAAGCTCGACGACATCGAACTCGACGACGCGGTGAAACCGGCGAATTCGCATGTAGCCCTCAACGTCATCTCCGACGACCAGGGCAACGAGCTGAAGATCCTGCGGCACAACATGCCGTTCGGCGAAATCGGTAAGGGCGAGTTCGGCACCTACTACATCGGGTATTCCCGCACCGCCGCGGTCACCGAGCGAATGCTGCGCAACATGTTCATCGGCGATCCGCCCGGCAACACCGATCGGATCCTGGACTTCTCCACCGCGGTCACCGGTTGCCTGTTCTTCACCCCGACCGCCAATTTCCTCGACGACCCGCCACCCATGCCCGGGGCGGCCGCACCCGCCCCCGCAACAGTCACCGTCACGCCCCCCTACTCCGGTTCACTGTCGATCGGCAGCCTGAAAGGACAACCTCAATGAACAACCTGTACCGCGAACTGGCGCCGGTCACCGACGAGGCGTGGGCCGAGATCGAGCAGGAGGCCACCCGCACCTTCAAACGGCATATCGCCGGCCGCCGGGTGGTCGACTGCACCGGCCCCACCGGCGCCACCACCGCCGCGGTGTCCACCGGCCACCTGCTGGACGTGACCTCCCCCGGTGACGGCGTGATCGCACACCTGCGCGACAGCCGGCCGCTGGTGCGGCTGCGGGTGCCGTTCACCATCACCCGCGACGCCATCGACGACGTCGAACGCGGCTCGCAGGACTCGGACTGGGACCCGGTCAAGGACGCCGCCAAGAAGCTGGCGTTCGCCGAGGACCGGGCGATCTTCGAAGGGTATGCCGAGGCCAACATCCAAGGCATCCGCGCGGCCAGCTCGAACCCCGGCCTGGCGCTGCCCGAGGATCCGCGCGGCTACCCCGACGTGATCGCCCAGGCGCTGTCGGAGCTGCGGCTGGCCGGTGTCGACGGCCCGTACTCGGTGCTGCTGTCGGCCGACGCATACACCAAGGTCAGCGAGACCACCGAACACGGCTACCCGCTGCGCGAGCACCTCAACCGGGTGGTCGACGGGGACATCATCTGGGCCCCGGCCATCGACGGAGCCTTCGTGTTGTCAACCCGCGGAGGCGATTTCGATCTGCAGATCGGTACCGACGTGTCGATCGGCTATCTGAGCCACGACGCCCAGACCGTGCAGCTGTACCTGCAGGAGACGTTCACCTTCCTGAACTACACCGCCGAAGCGTCGGTCGCCCTGAGCGCCTGATCGGCCCGGGCGCTCACCGCTTGTCGTCGCCCTCGGGTTTGAGGTGCCGCCACCAACAGGCGATGTAGATGCTCATGGACGCAACCAGGGCCACCACCACCCAGAGCACCACGGTGACGTCCACCCACGTTCCCATCGGTGGCGCATCGGGCAACGCGTTGCGCAGCGGCACGACGGCGAACAGCATCGCCGCGAACCACGTCGTCATCGGTGGTTGGAACTTGCGCTGATTGCGCAGGGTCTGCGTGGCGACGACGACGCCCAGCACGGCAATGGTGATCAGTGCGCCCAAGATGATGGCGGCAAACGCGGCGGTGCTCGGCGACCGAAGCAAGTCAACCCGGTACACCGCGGACGCGTCGGACGCTTCGTGCGAGGGGACGCTGAACATCCAGCCGGGCACCCTGTCGACGAACGTTGCCCAGGTTCGCTGCGGGACTCGGTTGGTCCCCTGCACCACCTCGACGGTGATGGGGCCGGATTTGTACCGGTCAAAGGGGTACCCACCGGGGTTGCCCGCGATGGTGAGCGCGACGGGGAACACCCCCGGCACGGTGCCCTTGGCCCAGCTGCGCGTGGTCGGCGTGACGGCCGAATGGATTGCGACACTGAGGTCTTCGGTCAGGCCGTGCGTTACCGGATCGAGTAACCCCGGCCCCGGCGTCACGGTGACGTTGGCAACCATCTCACCCTTAACTGCGTGCACCTCTTCCAGGTCGAACACGACCGAGGTGGCGCCGGGCACCGGCTGATCGACCGGTAGCGCCTGGGGACCGCCGAGACCGGTGGCCGCGTACAGGATGATGGTGGTGACGTATGCCGCAATGATGACAAAGACGCCAAGGGCCACACGGACTTTCATAAAGGCCTTTCAGATGAACTCGCTCGCCGAATGTCCGGACCGGAAGAGCGGGCGCGAACATCAGGAGTCTAAGTCCGGGGATACCGAATCCGTCGACTACGGACGCGAGCGATTCGTCGGAAAACCCAAAACTTTTGGCCATCCGGCGCTTTGACAGCCAGCCCAACCCGGACTGCTGCGGTGAACCGGCAGTTACGCCGTCAGCACCGCATCCAGCGCGGAGTAGAACAGGCCCAGGCCGTCGTCGGACGGTCCGGTCAGCGGCTCGGTGGCGTGTTCGGGGTGCGGCATCAGCCCCACCACCCGGCCGTCGGCCGAGCTGACCCCGGCGATCCCGCGCATCGACCCGTTCAGGTTCTCGCGGTAGCGGAACACCACGCGGCCCTCGCCCTCGAGTTCGTCGAGCACGGCCTCGGAGGCCACATACCGGCCCTCGCCCGATTTCAGCGGCACCAGCAGGTCGGCGTCCTGCTCGTAACGGGTGGTCCAGGCCGTGGTGTTCGACGCCACCTGCAGCCACACGTCGCGGCAGATGAAGTGCAGCCCGGCGTTGCGGGTGAGTGCACCCGGCAACAGGCCCGACTCGCACAGCACCTGGAAGCCGTTGCAGATGCCCAGCACCGGCATCCCGCCGCGGGCCGCGTCGACGACGGAGCGCATCACCGGCGCGAAACTGGCGATGGCGCCGGCGCGCAGGTAGTCGCCGTAGGAGAAGCCGCCGGGCACCACCACCGCGTCGACGCCCTTGAGGTCGGCGTCGGCGTGCCACAGCGCCACGGCCTCTCCCCCGGCCAGCCGCACCGCGCGCGCGGCGTCGACATCGTCGAGCGTGCCGGGGAAGGTGATCACACCTACTTTCGCCCCGCCTGAAGGGGCGCTCACGCCTGCTCCCGGGTCACGACGAAGTCCTCGATGACCGTGTTGGCCAGCAGCGACTCGGCGATCTCGGTCAGTGCCGCGTCGGACACCGAGTCGTCGACCTCCAGCTCGAACCGCTTACCCTGCCGGACGTCGGACACACCGCCATGGCCGAGCCGTCCCAACGCGCCGACGATCGCCTGCCCCTGCGGGTCGAGGATCTCGGCCTTGGGCATCACGTGCACTACGACGCGGGCCACGGGTACTCCTTCACGAGCGGTAAATGTGGTCTTGATCGGCTGTAACTCTACCGACGTGAATACAAGCCACAATGGAGCCATGCAACTCACGCACTTCGGCCACTCCTGCCTGCTGGCCAGCTTCGGCAACGGCACCGAGGGCGAGACGACGGTGCTGTTCGATCCCGGCACCTTCTCACACGGCTTCGAGGGCATCACGGGCCTGGACGCGATCCTGATCACCCATCAGCATCCCGACCATGCCGACACCGCCCGGCTACCCGCCCTGGTGGAGGCGAATCCGCAGGCCACGCTGTACGCCGATCCGCAGACCGCGGCGCAGCTGGGCGAGCCGTGGACGGCCGTGCACGCGGGCGACACGTTCACCGTCGGTCACCTGACGGTGCGCGGCGTCGGCGGCACGCACGCCACCATCCACCCCGACATCCCGGTGATCGACAACACGTCCTACCTGATCGGCGACGGGGACCACCCGGCCCGGCTGATGCACCCGGGTGATGCGCTGTTCGCCCCGGGCGAGCCGGTCGACGTACTGGCCACCCCCGCGGCGGCACCCTGGATGAAGATCGCCGAGGCCGTCGACTACCTGCGTGCGGTGGCGCCGGCCCGGGCGGTACCGATCCATCAGGGCATCATCGACCCGTCGGCCCGCGGGATCTACTACGGCCGACTCTCGGAGATGACCGATACCGACTTCCAGGTGCTCGAAGCGGAGAACGGAACGCAGTTCTGAACGGGCACGCACTGCTGCGCTGGTGGCCGCCCATCGCCATCGCGGCCATGGTAGGGCTCGGGCTGCTGGTCGGGCACGGCAACACCGCGTTCGACACCACCGCGCTGACCGTGCTGAACAGGATCTTCGGCCGCGACCCCATCTGGATGCTCTACGTCACCTGGGGGGTGGCGATGGTCGTGCTGCTGGCCGTCGCGGTACTGGTGGCGCTGTGGCGACGACGATGGCGGGTCGCGGTGGTGGCGGCCCTGTGCCCGGCCGTGGCGCTGATCGGATCGCGGGTGCTCAAGAAGCTGTTCGGCCGGACCAAGGGCGACGGCACCTCATGGGCCTACGCCTATCCGAGCGGGCATACCACCGTCGTCACCACCGTCACCGCGATGCTGGTGCTGGCCACCGGCTATGCGCTGTGGCGGGTGGCGCTGGCCGTGGTGGTCAGCGTGATCGGCGGGCTCGGCATGGCCGCGACCGACCTGCACTATCTGACCGATATCTTCGGTGGCTGGCTGTGGGCCACCGCGATGGTGTGCCTGGCGGTGCTCGCGGCCGGACCTCAGGCGGTGTCCCGGGCAGCAGCGCGACCCGCGGCCCTGCCGGAGAACACACAGCCGCCCAGGAAGGTGCCCTCCAGCGAGCGGTAGCCGTGCACGCCGCCGCCGCCGAACCCGGCGGCCTCCCCGGCCGCATACAGTCCGTCGAAGGTGCCGCCGCCGGCCGTGAGCACCCGGGATTCCAGGTCGGTATGTAAGCCGCCCAACGACTTCCGGGTCAGGATATGGAGTTTGACGGCGATCAACGGGCCGGCCTTGGGATCGGTCAGCCGATGCGGCGCGACGACCCGGGCCACCCGCTCGGCCAGGTAGCCGCGCGCCCCGCGGATCGCGGTGATCTGCCCGTCCTTGGTGAAGCGGTTCACCACCTCGCGGTCGCGCGCGGTCACCTCGGCCTCCACCGTGGCGTAGTCCAGGGGAACCACGCCGTCGACGCCGTTCATTGCGGATACCAGCTCCCGCAACGAGTTTGCCGTCACGAAGTCCGGGCCGCGGTCCACGAAGGCGCGCACCGGGGCGGGTCCGCCGTCCCGGCCGCGGGTCAGCACGGCGCGTACGCTGCGCCCGGTCAGGTCCGGGTTCTGCTCCTGCCCGGACAGGCCGAACTCCTTGGCGATGATGCGGGCGTTGAGCACGAACCAGGTGTAGTCGTAGCCGGTGGTGGCGATGTACTCCAGGGTGCCCAACGTGTCGAAGCCCGGGTAGAGCGGCACCGGCAGGCGTTTCCCGGTGGCGTCGAGCCACAGCGATGACGGGCCTGGCAGGATCCGGATGCCGTGGTTGGGCCACACCGGGTCGTAGTTGGTGATGCCCTCGGTGTAGTGCCACATCCGGTCGGCGTTGATGACCTGCGCTCCTGCGGCCTCGGCGATCCCGATCATCCGTCCGTCGACGTGTTCGGGCACCCCGGACAGCATGGTCGCCGGGGGCGTGCCCATCCGGGCCGGCCAGTTCTTCCGCACCAGGTCATGGTTGCCGCCGATACCACCGCTGGCCACGATGACGGCCTGTGCCCGGAATTCGAACTCGCCCACGGTGTTCCGTGACGACGCGACACCACGTTCGGCGGTCGACGATTCCAGCACCGCCCCGCGCACCCCGACGACGGCACCGTTTTCCACGATGAGTTCGTCGACGCGGTGCCGGTGGGCGAACCGGACGGCGGAGTGACCCAGCAGGCGGCGGGCGAAGATGTCCACCAGCGCCGGCCCGGTACCCCAGGTGATGTGGAACCGCGGCACCGAATTGCCGTGTCCGCGCGCGTCGTAGCCGCCACGCTCGGCCCAGCCGACCAACGCGAAGGTCTGCAGCCCACGGGCGCGCAGCCAGGCACGCTTCTCGCCGGCGGCGAAATCGACATAAGCATGCGCCCATTGCTTGGGCCAGTGGTCCTCGGGCCGGTCGAAACCTGCGGAACCGAGCCAGTCCTGCAGGGCCAGTTCGTGGCTGTCCCGGATACCGAGCCGGCGCTGCTCGGGACTGTCGACGAAGAACAGCCCGCCGAACGACCAGAACGCCTGACCGCCGATGTTGGCGGCGTTCTCTTGGTCGATGATCAGGACGCGGCGGCCGCGCTCGATCAGCTCACAGGCGGCGACCAACCCGGCCAGTCCCGCCCCCACCACGATGACGTCGGCATCCATGCCGCCCACGTTATCCCGAAGCGCCGAGCGTCAGGCGGCATCCGGCTTCGTGATGGCGGCAGGCACCGCCCAGCGGTACAGCGACGGCAGGCAGCCGTGCATGAGCGCCAGGTCGACCGCATCGAGGATGGCCCGACGGGTCCCGTCGCTGGACAGCTGGCGGGCCGACACCGCCAGCCGGATCGTTCCGCCGCGCCGTGCGCTGCGATCGGCCGAGAGCACCAGCGTCCGGCACCACCACGGCTCGGTGAGGAACCCCTCGCCGATGCCGAGCACCCGGGCCCGCACGGTGGTGTCCCGCACCAGGTCGGTGATGCCGGACAGGCCGACCAGCAACCGGAACCCGTTGCGCGGCAGTGCGGTGATCGTTCCCTGCGAGACGTTCCAGCCGGGTGCGGCGAACAGTCGGGTGCGCAGGCCCAGGTGCTCGAGCACGCGATCAGCGCCCATCAACCGCAGGTTCGCCTCGTGCGCGGGCAGCACCGCGAACTCACCGCGGCGGGTCTTGGTGGCGGCCTCGTCGAAACCGTGCAGGATGATCGCGTCACCGCGGGCGCGACGCTGCGCGAGCCAGTCCACGGTCTCGCGATCATTTTCCAGCCGGTAGTCGCCCTTGAGCCGCGGCGCGACCATCAGCGATAGCGGCACGCCGCGGGCGTCCAGTTCGGTGCAGAACGCCACCACCTCGGTCAGGGTGCGATCCCTGATGCCCGAGAGGGAGACGATCAGTTCTCCTGCCACCCGCCCAGTGTGGCAACGTCAGGTGTCGCGACGGTTGCCAACACCCGCACGGAAGTTGACTTCTGGGACAGTTATCCGGCCAGTACCGCTTCGATGGCCGCGATCACCTCGGGCGCGTCCGGTTCGGTGCGCGGCCGGAACCGGTTCACCACGGTGCCGTCCGGCGCCAGCAGGAACTTCTCGAAGTTCCACTGGATGTCGCCGGCCGCGCCGTCGGCGTCGGGGGTTTTGGTCAGTTCGGCGTAGAGGGGGTGCCGGTCGGCGCCGTTGACGTCGGTTTTGGCCAGCAGCGGGAACGTGACGCCGTAGGTGGTCGAGCAGAACGTCTGGATCTCGTCGGCGGTGCCCGGTTCCTGGCCCATGAACTGGTTACAGGGCACCCCGACGACGGTGAGGCCACGCTCGCCGTACGTCTGGGCCAGTCGTTCCAGCGCGCCGTACTGCGGGGTGAGACCACATTGCGAGGCGACGTTGACGACCAGCGTTGCGCCACTGGACAAGTGGGCCAGTGTGGTGGGAGTGCCGGACAGCGTGGTCAGCGGGAGGTCTTTGATATGTCCTGAGCTCACGGCACCCGACGCTAGCCGTCGAACAGGATCGCCGCCAGCCTCTCGACGGTGGCGATCGGATCGCCGGTGGTGCGTCTCTTGTCGATGGCGTCGTTGAGCCACAGCTGCGCGAAGCCGTGCACCAGCGACCAGGCGGCCAGCGCGGCACCGGCCGGGTCGGCCGTGGCGTGCGGGTCGGTCAGGGTGCCGACACCGCGATCGAGTTCGGCTCCGGCCGCGGCGGCGGCCGCCACCACGTCGGGGTCGCGCTCGTCGTACAGCGATTTGTCGAACATCACCTCGTAGTGGCCGGGATGGTCGAGCGCGAACCGCACGTACGCCTTGGCCGCGTCGATGAACGCGGGGCGGGCCTCGGCCAGCGCCACGGTCAGCAGCCGGAAGCCCTCGGCGGCCAGCGCGGTGAACAGCCCGCGCCGGTCGGTGAAGTGGTGCGCCGGCGCGGCATGCGACACCCCGGCCGAGCGGGCCAGCTCACGCAGCGATATCCCGTCGGCGCCCCGCTCGGCGACCAGCGCCGCGGCCTCGGCAAGGATGACCGCTCGCAGGTCGCCATGGTGGTACGTCCGCTTGGTCACCCGGACATCGTATCTTGACAGCGTCAAGATACTGGGGTGTTGACGAACCTAGCCGTCCACCTGACCGCTGCCGTAGTGGTCGCGGTCGGCGGTGGCCAGCACCCAGGCGTACTGGAAGGCGGCTTCCTTCCAGCGTTCGTAGCGTCCGCTGATACCACCGTGCCCGGCCGCCATCTCCGTCTTCAACAGCACCGGGTGGTCATCGGTCTTGACATGGCGCAGTGCGGCAACCCATTTCGCCGGCTCCACGTAGTAGACCCGGGTGTCGTTGAGCGATGTCATGGCCAGGATGGCCGGGTAATCCTTGGCCTCGACGTTCTCGTACGGCGAGTACGATTTCATGTACTCGTAGACGTTCTTGTCCTCCAGCGGATTTCCCCACTCGTCCCATTCGGTGACGGTCAACGGCAGGGACGGATCCAAGATGGTGGTCAGCGGGTCGACGAACGGCACCTGGGCCAGCACCCCGGCGAACGCCTGCGGCGCCAGGTTGGTCACCGCGCCGATCAGCAGACCGCCGGCGCTGCCGCCCAGAGCCACCAGATTCTCCGGTCGGGTCAGGCCTGTTTCCACGAGATGCTCTGCCACTGCGATGAAATCGGTGAAGGTGTTGCGCTTGTGCAGCATCTTGCCGTTCTCGTACCACGGCCGGCCCAACTCACCGCCACCGCGCACGTGCGCCACCGCGAACACCATGCCGCGGTCCAGTAGCGACAACCGGGCGATGGAGAAACGCGGGTCCTCGCACGACTCGTAGGCGCCGTAGCCGTACAACAACGCCGGCGCAGGGAAAGGCAACCCGACCCGGTGGACGATCGAAATCGGGATCCTGGCACCGTCTCCGGCGACGGCCCAGTCCCGACGTTCGATGTAATCATCCGGCCGGTAGTCGCCAAGAACGGGCTGCTCGCGCAACAGGGTGCGCTCGCCGGTGGTCAGGTCCAGGTCGTAGATGCGTACCGGCAGCACGAACGATGTCGCGCCGACACGCAGCTTCGGCGAGGACCAGTTCGGGTTACCCGACAAGCCGGCGGACATCAGCTCAGACTCGAAGGCGATCTCCTCGGGCGCGCCATAGGAACCGTCGGCGGTGATGGGCCACAACTGGATTCGGGGCAGCGCCTCGCGGCGATAGCTGACCACGAGGTGCTTCTCGAATGCGTCGACCCCATCGAGACGCACGTCGTCGCGGCCTTCGATGAGGGTGCGGAACGCGGTCGGGTCGCTGACCGGTGCGTCGACGAGGGTGAAGTTGACCGCGCCGTCGTTGTGCATGATGAGGAAGCGGTCCTCACCACCGACGACGGCGTGCTCCACCGAGTACTCGACGAGGTCGCGCCGCGGCAGCACGACGGTGAACTCCGCTTCGGGGTCGGTCGCGTCGGCGTAGTGCACCTCGGTGGTGACGGCGCTGCCCGCCGCGATGAGCACGTACTTGTCGCTGCGGGTGCGCCCGACCGCCAGCCAGAAGCGTTCGTCGGGTTCGTGGAACACCTTCTGGGCGGGCAGCCCCGACGCCAGCCGGTGCCGCCACACGGTGTCCGGGCGCCACGCGTCGTCGACCGTCACGTAGTAGACGGTGCGGTTGTCGGCCGCCCAGGTGACTCCGGAGCCGATTCCGGCGATCACGTCCTCGTACAGTTCGCCGGTGCGTAAGTCCTTGAACCGCAAGGTGTAGCGTTCGTCGCCCTTGACGTCCACCGAGTAGGCCAGGATGTTGCCGTCGATGCTGACGCTGATCGCACCGAGTGCGAAGAAGTCGTGGCCCTCGGCTTCGACGTTCTCGTCGAGCAGGATCTGCTCGCCGGGAATCGGGGTGTTCTCGTCCAGCTCCGGCGGCGTCCAGTCGTCGGGATCGGCGATGGGACAGCGGCATTGGACGCCGTACTGCTTGCCCTCGAAGCTGCGGGCGTAGTACCACCAGTTGCCGCGCCGGGTCGGAACCGACAGATCCGTTTCCTTGGTGCGAGCCTTGATCTCGTCGAAGATCTTCTGCCGCAGCGGCGCCAGTTGCTCGGTGACCTGGTCGGCATAGGCGTTCTCCGCCTCCAGGTGGGCGATGACCTCGGGATTGTCTTTCTCGCGCAGCCACTCGTAGTGGTCGATGAAGACGTCACCGTGGTGCTCGCGGCGCTTCGGAACGCGCTTGGCAATGGGTGCGGTCTGGCTCATGCGCCGATCCAATCGCCGAAGCTCAGGCCCGAGATGCGCTCGTAGGCCTCGATATAACGCGCCCGGGTGGCTGCCGCTATCTCCGCGGGCAGCGGCGGCGGGGGCGTGCTGCCGTGCCGGTCCCAGCCGGAGTCCGGCCCGGTCAGCCAGTTACGGACGAACTGCTTGTCGTAGCTGGGCTGCACCACGCCGGGTTGATAGGTGTCGGCCGGCCAGTACCGCGACGAATCCGGGGTCAGTACCTCGTCGGCCAGCACCAGTTCGCCGTCGGCGTCCACACCGAACTCGAACTTGGTATCGGCAACGATCACTCCCTTGCTCAGGGCGTGGTCGGCGGCCTTGGAGTACACGGCCAGGGTCTGGTCGCGCAGCTGCGCCGCGCGCTGCTCGCCGACGAGCGTGACGACGGCGTCGAAGGCGATGTTCTCGTCGTGGTCACCGAGTTCGGCCTTGGTGGCCGGGGTGAAGATCGGCTGCGCGAACTTGCTGGCCTCCCCCAGCCCCGCGGGCAGCTCGATCCCGCATACCGCTCCGGTCTGCCGGTAGTCGATCAGACCCGACCCGGTCAGGTAGCCGCGGGCGACGCATTCGACGGGCAGCATCTCCAGCCGGCGGACCACCAACGCGCGCCCGAGCACCTCGGCGGGGATGCGTTCGTCGTCGGGCGGGCCGGCCAGGTGGTTGGGCACGCCGAGGTGGTCGAAGAAGAACACGCTCATCGCGGTGAGGATCCGACCCTTGTCGGGGATCTCGGTGTCCAGAACGTAGTCGAAGGCGGAGATGCGGTCGGAGGCCACGAACAGCAGGTGATCGTCGTCGATGCGGTACAGCTCGCGAACTTTGCCGCTGGCCAGATGCCGGTAGTCGGTCAGAGCGGGGCGCATCCGCCCACCCTATGTGCTGGGATCGGAACCATGACTTCGCGGTACCTGCCCTACGCCACCAAACCGGGTCGGCTGCTGGTGCAGCTGCTCAGTGACATCGCGGTCATCGTCTGGACCGCCATCTGGGTGATGGTGGGCGGGGCGGTGTACGCGGCCGTCGCCACCATCTCCGAGGTGGGCCGCCAGGTGCAGAGCGGCGCCGACGGAGTGTCCGGCAACCTGGCCTCGGCCGGTGACAGCACCGATGACGTGCCACTGATCGGCGGCACCCTGGCCGGCCCGCTGAAGGCGGCCAGCCGCGCCGCCGATGAGATCGCCGGCGCCGGGCACAGCCTCGACGTGACCGCGAGCTGGCTGGCCTGGGTGCTGGCGTTGGCGGTGGCGGCCACCCCGATCCTGGCCGTCGCGATGCCCTGGTTGTTCCTGCGGGTGCGATTCTTCCGCCGCAAGCTGATGGTGTTGTCCCTGGCCTCCAGCCACGCCGGCCAGGAACTGCTGGCCATGCGCGCGCTGGCCAACCGGCCGCTGGCCAAGCTCACCGCCGTCGACCCCGACCCGATCGGTGCCTGGCGCCGCGACGACCGGATGGCCATCCGGGGCCTGGCCCTGCTGGAACTGCACGCCGCCGGCATCCGGCTCAAGTCGTAGCGATTTGTGGAGCCGCACCCGTAACCATTACGGGTACGGCTCCACAAATCACAAAGATGGGAACCTGTCGGCGCCGGCCCGCGTCCGAAACAGCATGCTCAGTGATCTCCTACGCGAACACGACGGTGTGATCACCTTGGCGCAGGCTCTGCGGGCCGGCCTCAGCCAAGACGACATCGATTACCGAGTTCGCAGCGGACAATGGCTCCGCTGCGCTCGCGGTGTCTACTTCGCCGACGACCGGCAGTTCACCGATGCGGCGCGCGTACGCGCTGCCGTGTGGTCCTACGGCGCGGAAGGCGTAGCCAGCGGGTTGACCGCGGCATGGTGGCATCACCTGACGCAGTTCGCTCCCGACATCGTCGAGGTGACCGTTCCCAGAGAGCGGCGACGTCGGATGCACCCCGGCACCAAGCTGCGGCGACGCGATCTCGACCCACGTGAAATCATCGAGGTCAGCGATCTTCGTGTGACAACCCTCCCGTTGACGGTCATCGAGGCTGCCGTCCGTCGCGGTGGAGGCGCCAAGGTCATGGACACCGCACTGCAGCGCCACCTCGAACTGCCCGAGCTTTGGAAATCCCACCTGAACAACAAGGGCAGGCACGGCTCGCCGAGAGCGCGCATCCTGTTGTTGGCGGCCGGGGATGGCGCACGTTCCGAGGCCGAACGCCTGCTCGGGAAGCTGCTCCGGCAAGCCGGCATCACCGGATGGAAGGCCAACTTTCGGGTGGCCGGGTACAAAGTCGACTACGGCTTTCCCGCGGCCACTCTGGCACTGGAGACCGACGGCTGGGCCTTCCACAGCGACGCGGAGGTGTTTCACAGCGACCGGATCCGGCAGAACGCGTTGATTCTCGCGGGCTGGCAGGTTCTCCGATTCACGTGGTTGGACCTCAACGAGTACCCCGACCGGGTCGTCGCAGAGATCAAACGGGCTCTGAAGCAGAGACTTGTGGAGCCGCACCCGTAACCATTACGGCTGCGGCTCCACAAATCGCACGAAAAGGTGCCGAATTCCGGTGTGCCGGTTGCTGCGCGTCCACTCCACCGGGGCCACCAACTGTGCGCCGGAGAACCGCGCCAGCAGCTCGGAGAACATCACCCGCAACTCCAGCCGGGCCAGGTTCGCACCAAGGCAGTAGTGCACGCCGTAACCGAAACCCAAGTGCTGGTTCGGCTTACGGGTGATGTCGAAGACATCCGGGTCGGCGAACACCGCCGAGTCGCGGTTGGCCGAGCCCTCCCACACCTGTACCTTCTGCCCCGCCTCGATCGCGCATCCGCCCAATGTCACGTCCCGCGTCGCGGTGCGTCTTTTCGACGGCGACGGCGTGGTCCAGCGCACCATCTCCTCGATTGCCGTGGGCAGCAACGACCTATCGGCCCGCAAGGCCGCCCACTGCTCGGGATGGGAGATCAGCGACAACAGCCCCCCGGCCACCGCGTTGCGGGTGGTCTCGGCACCGGCACTGAACAGCAAGCTGAAGAACAGATAGAGCTCCAGGTCCGACAGCGCGGCATCGGTGGCGTTGGCGACGACCGAAAGCATGTCGTCGGTGGGCTGCGCGCGTTTGGCGGCGATCAGCTCCATGCCATAGGTGTACATCCGTGAGCCGGCTTCCTCGGCGGTCAGTTGACCGACCGACGCACTGCGACCGGAGAAGTCGAACTGCGGCTCGATCGCGTGGAACAGCCAATGCCGTTCGGACTCCGGGATTCCCAGCAGGATGCAGATCATCTGCATGGGCAGCTCGGCGGCCACCTCGACCAGGAAGTCCAAGGGCTCACCGGGTGTGACGGCGTCCAGCAGGGCGCGGGTCCGAGACCGCAGGTCGTCTTCGACGCGCGCGATCATCCGCGGTGTCAGTCCCGACGACACCAGCTTGCGGATCTGCGCATGCCGCGGATCGTCCATCATGTTGAGCACCTGGCCGGCGATCGCCAGGTCCTGCAACAACGTGCCGCCGTAGGGCCGCGGGCCACCGGTGACCGACGAGAACGTCACCGGGTCACGCAGCACGGCAAGGGTTTCGGCGTGGGTGGCAACCGACCAGAAGCCCTCGCCGTCCGGGGTGTGTTCGGTGGGTTCGTGCCAGTACACCGGCGCCTGCGCGCGATGCGCGGCGAACAGCTCATGGGGAAACCCCTGAGCGAAATTATCCAGATCGGTCAGATCCGGCAGGGTCACAAGATGGCACCCGAGGTGTACTTGGCCGCCTCGGGGTAGCGGCTCACCAGCTCGTCGACCGCGCCGACCACGGTGTCGACCTGCGCCGAGGCCGCGCCGCTGAACGCCGCACGGTCGGCCAGCGCGGCGTCGAGCGCCACCCGGTCCAGCGGCAACCGGGGGTCGGCCGCCAGCCGGTCCAACAGGTCTGGCTCCGAACCCTTTTCGCGCATGGCCAACGCCACCGCGACGGCGTGTTCCTTGATGACCTCGTGGGCGGCCTCCCGTCCCACCCCGGCCCGCACGGCGGCGATGAGGATGCGGGTGGTGGCCAGGAACGGCAGGTAGCGGTCCAGCTCGCGCTGGATCACCGCGGGGTAGGCGCCGAACTCGTCGAGCACCGTCAGGAAGGTCTCGGTCTGACCGTCGATGGCGAAGAAGGCATCAGGCAGCGCCACGCGGCGCACCACCGAACAGAACACGTCACCCTCGTTCCATTGCGCGCCGGCCAGTTCGGCGGCCATCGACGCGTATCCGCGCAGCACCACCTGCAGGCCGTTGACGCGTTCACAGGAGCGGGTGTTCATCTTGTGCGGCATGGCCGACGAGCCGACCTGCCCTGGCGCAAAGCCCTCGGTGACCAGTTCGTGGCCGGCCATCAACCGGATGGTGTGGGCGAACGACGACGGTCCCGCCCCCAGCTGCACCAGTGCCGAGATCACGTCATGGTCCAGCGAGCGCGGGTACACCTGCCCGACGCTGGTGAAAACGTCTGCGAATCCCAGGAATTCGGCAACGCGGCGCTCCAGCTCGGCCAGCCGTGCGGTGTCACCGTCGAAGAGGTCGAGCATGTCCTGCGCGGTGCCCATCGGGCCCTTGATGCCGCGCAGCGGGTAACGGTCGATGAGTTCACGCAGCCGCTGCAATGCCACCAGCGTCTCCTCCGCCGCCGACGCGAAGCGCTTGCCCAGCGTGGTGGCCTGTGCCGCGACGTTGTGCGAGCGCCCCGCCATCACCAGGTCGCGATAGAGCACGGCCCGCTCGGCCAGCCGCGCCACGACGGCCACCCCGTGCGCGAACACCAGCTCCAGTGATCGGCGGATCTGCAGTTGTTCGACGTTCTCGGTGAGGTCGCGGCTGGTCATGCCCTTGTGCACATGCTCGTGTCCGGCCAGCGCGTTGAACTCCTCGATGCGGGCTTTCACGTCGTGGCGGGTGACGCGTTCGCGGGCCGCGATGGACGCCAGATCGACGTTCTCCAGCACGCGTTCGTAGTCGGCCACCACCCCGTCGGGCACCGATACGCCGAGCTCGGCCTGCGCCCGCAACACCGCCAACCACAGGCGGCGTTCGGCGATGATCTTGGCTTCGGGTGACCAGATGGCCACCATTTCATCACTCGCGTAGCGGTTGGCCAGGACGTTCGGGATGCTCACGACCACACAGCTTACGAGTCAGTCGAATGGCGCGAGAACGTCGATCACATCCATCAGGGTGGCGCGGGCAGTCTCGCGCGGGGTGTCGCCGTCGTCGACGAGGGCGGCGACGACCGCACCGTCGACGGCCCGCACCATCGCGGTGAGCAGTTCGGCGTGCACCGTGCGCCCGGATCGCTCCACCACCTCGACCACGGCGTCGGTGCGCTGGCGCAGGATCCGGCGCTGGATATCGCGCAGTTCGGGCTGCCGGGCGCAGGCGATATAGCGCTCGTAGCGGGAGATCAGTTCGGGCACCCGCGAGCCGGGGTCGTCACCGACGAGCAGGTCGACCAGCAGGTCGGCCGTGGACTCCGCGCCGCGCTTGCGCCGGGACAGCGTCGCCACCTGTGACTTCATCTGCTCGGCCTCGCGGGCGCCGATATGTTCGACGGCCTTGGCGATGAGATCCTCCAGCGAGGAGAAGTAGTAGGTCGTCGACGCCAATGGCAGACCGGCCCGGCGCGCAACTGCCCGATGGCGCACCGCGTCGATGCCGCCCTCGCACAGCAGATCGGCGGCGGCGCTCACAAGAGCGCCCCGCCGCCGTTCCCCTTTGGGAGTCACTGCCGCCGTCACGCCTTGCATGCTGCCAGCAAAGGGCCTGTTGTATGGGGGTTTTTGGCAATCACCAAGCCACTGCACAAGTTCGGTGGGCGCCCGATGGCATGATGGCCCGCATGCCAGACGTGACGCGCCGGACGGTTCTGCAACTGGGCCTGGGCGCGGCCGCCGGTGCGGCCGGTGCCTACGCGCTGGGCACCGCCGCGAGCGCCCCGGACACCGCCGCCCCACCGGTGGCGATGACGAGTGTGGGGGCGCCGCTCGCCCCGCCTCCGGTGCCGCAGCAGCCGGCGCCGACGTATGTCACCGGGTCGTTCGTGTCGGCGGCTCGCGGCGGGATCACCACCAACTGGGCCATCGCGCGCCCGCCCGGCCAGACAGCGCCACTGCGGCCCGTCATCGCGCTGCACGGCAAGGGCAGCGACGCCGCCACGGTGATGGCCGGCGGGGTGGAGGACGGTTTGGCGCAGGCGGTGGCCACCGGCATCCCGCCGTTCGCGGTGGTGGCGGTCGACGGCGGCGGAGGGTACTGGCACAAGCGCGCCGACGGTGACGACGCCGGCGCGATGGTGCTCGACGAACTCATCCCGATGCTGGCGGCCCAGGGCCTGGACACCTCCCGGGTCGGCTTCCTGGGATGGTCGATGGGCGGATACGGCGCGCTGCTGCTCGGCGCGCGGCTGGGCCCGGCGCGGACCGCGGCGATCTGCGCGGTCAGCCCGGCATTGTGGACATCGTCAGGGGCGGCCGCGCCGGGAGCGTTCGACGGCGCCGAGGACTACGCCGCCAACAGTGTGTGGGGGCTGCCCGCGCTCGGCCAGATCCCGATCCGCATCGACATCGGCAACAGCGACCCGTTCGCGTCGGCGACGCGGGAGTTCATCGCGCAGCTGCCGACGCCGCCGGCGGGGGGCTTCTCGCCCGGCGGCCACGACGCCGGCTTCTGGAGTTCGCAGCTGCCTGCCGAGGCGGCTTGGCTGGGTCCGCTACTGGTCGCCTAGACTGATCCGGCCCTCGGCAGCTGCCAACCCGATATCGGTGCGGAAATGACTGCCGGGCAACCGGATCGAGTCGATCCGCCGGTAGGCGTCGGCCCGTGCGGCGGTCAGGTCGGCGCCGGTGCCCACCACCGACAACACCCGGCCACCCGAGGACACGATGGCACCGTCGTCACGCCGACTGGTACCGGCGTGCAGCACGCCCTCGGCCTCCGAGCCGGTGATCGCATCACCGACACGCGGCCGGCCAGGATAGTTCTCGGCGGCGACGACCACCGTGACGGCCGAACCGTCGCGCCAGCGCAGCGGCGGATGCTCGGCCAGCGAGCCGGTGGCGGCGGCGTGCAGCAGCGTCCCCAGCGGGGAGTCCAGCAGGGCGAGTACCGCCTGCGTCTCGGGATCGCCGAAACGGCAGTTGAATTCGACGACGGCGGGGCCGTTGGAGGTGATGGCCAGGCCGGCGTAGAGCAGGCCGGAGAACGCACTGCCGCGTGAGACCATCTCGGCGGCAACGGGTTTCACCACCTCGTCGACGATCTGGGCGAGCACCTCGGCCGGCAACCAGGGCAGCGGCGTGTAGGCGCCCATCCCGCCGGTGTTGGGCCCGGTGTCGTTGTCGCCGACGCGCTTGAAGTCCTGCGCGGGCAGCAGGGGGACCACCGTTTCGCCGTCGACGACGCAGAACAGCGACACCTCCGGACCGTCCAGGAACGATTCGAGCAGCACCGGGTGCCCGGTCTCCAGCAGTTCGGCGGCGTGGGCGCGGGCGGCGTCCCGGTCGGCGGTGACGACGACGCCCTTGCCGGCAGCCAGACCGTCGTCCTTGACCACCCAGGCCCGCTGACCGGCGGCCGGGCCGAACCGGTCCAGCGCCGCGTCCAGGTGAGCGGGATTGTCGACGATCTCACTGGTGGCGGTCCGCACCCCCGCGACGGCCATCACATCCTTGGCGAACGCCTTGGACCCCTCGATGCGGGCGGCATCCTTGGACGGCCCGAAGGTGGCGATGCCCGCGGAGCGCAGCGCGTCGGCGACCCCGAGCACCAGGGGCACCTCGGGGCCGATGACCACCAGGTCGGCGTTCAGCCGCTGCGCCAGCGCAACGACCGCCTCCCCCGACGTCGCATCGACGTCGTATTGCTCGGCAACAGCGGCGGTGCCGGCGTTACCCGGGGCCACGGCCAGGTAGTCGACGCCCGGATCGCGGCTCAGGGCGAGCAGCAGGGCGTGTTCACGGGCACCGGATCCGATCACGAGGACGCGCACGAGTGCTCACCCTATCGGCCGCGGTCCGACGCCGACACCAAAGCCGCGGCCATACAGTTGACATTCCAGTGTATGGTCGGTTTAGCGAGTGCGGTACGTCACAGGAGGACACCGATGACCACGACAAATGCCTGCCCCTTCGGCGACCGGATCGACTTCACAGACCCAGACGTCCTGTTGCGCGGCATTCCGGTCACCGAGTTCGCCGCGCTGCGCAAGACCGCGCCGGTGTGGTGGAACGAGCAGCAGGAATCGATCTTCGGCGACGGCGGCTACTGGGTGATCAGCCGCCACGAGGACATCAAGGCCATCTCCCGCAACGGCGACATCTGGTCCACCAACTCCAAAGGCGCGGTCATGCGCCTACCCGACGGCATCACCGCCGATCAGCTCGAGCTCACCAAGGCACTGCTCATCAATCACGACGCACCCGAACACACCCGACTGCGCAAGCTGGTGTCCCGGCTGTTCACCCCCCGCTCGGTGGCGGGGCTGGAACAGAAACTGGCCGACTCGGCACGCGCCATCGTGGCCGCGGCCAAGGAGAAGGACACCGGCAACTTCGTCGACGACATCGCCATGGGCCTGCCGCTGCAGGCCATCGCGGACCTCATCGGCGTCCCGGAAGAAGACCGGGAGAAGATCTTCCACTGGTCCAACTGCATCATGAACACCGACGACCCGGATTTCGACTCCGACCCGACCACCGCCAACGCGGAGTTGATGGGCTACGCGTACACCATGGCCGAGCAGCGCCGGGCATGTCCGGCCGACGATATCGTCACCCGCCTGGTGCAGGCCGACATAGATGGAGAGTCCATCACCGAGGTCGAGTTCGCGTTCTTCGTCATCCTGCTGGCCGTCGCCGGCAACGAGACCACCCGCAACGCGATGACCCACGGCATGAACGCATTCTTCGACAACCCGGACCAGTGGGAGCTCTTCAAACGCGAACGGCCCGACACCGCCATCGAGGAGATCATCCGGTGGGCCACCCCGGTGCACTGCTTCCAGCGCACCGCGCTGGTGGACACCGAGGTCGGCGGGGTCACCATCGGCAAGGGCCAGCGCGCCGGGCTGTTCTACAGCTCGGCCAACTACGACGAAGAGGTCTTCGAGAACCCCTTCCGGTTCGACATCCTGCGCAACCCGAATCCGCATCTGGCGTTCGGCGGGAACGGTGCTCACTTCTGCATCGGCGCCAACCTGGCCCGCATGGAAATCAAGCTGATGTTCAACGAGATCGCCGACCAGATCCCCGACATCTCGAAGCTCGCCGAACCCCAGCGACTGCGCTCCGGCTGGATCAACGGCGTCAAGGACCTGCAGGTCGCCTACCAGTAAGCTGCCCGGGTGCGCACCCACGGCTGGTCCGGCGACGCCCCGGCGTCCGACGATGAGGCCGTCGCGCGCATCCTGGCCGCCGCGGGCAAGGCCATCGACGAGCGCGGCGCCGATTTCTCCATCGCCGACATTGCGCGCACCCTGGGCGTCACCCGGCAGACGGTGTACCGCTACTTCCCCAGCACCGATGCGCTGTTGATCCAGGCCGGCGTCGTCGCTGCCACCGATTTCCTGGACCGTCTCGCGGCCCACATCGAGGGCTTGACCGATCCGATGGATGCCGCCGTCGAGGCCATCGCGACCGCGCTGGAGTGGTTACCCAAGGACAAGCACATCGGGTTGTTGTTGGCGCCGGGCCGTACGCCGGCGCACACCGAATCGGTGACCTCCGACCTCGGTCTACAGTTCGCGCAGTCGGTGGTACGTCGCTTCGACGTCGATTGGGCCGCAGCGGGTTTCGACGACGATGAACTCGACGAGCTGGCCGAGTACCTGCTGCGCATCATCCAGTCGTTCGTGATCGACCCGGGCCGTCCGCCGCGCACCGGCGCCCGGCTGCGCGATTACCTGCGCCGCTGGGTCGCGCCGGCGCTGCGCCGTTAGTGCGATTTGTGGAGCCCTACCCGTAATGATTACGGGTAGGACTCCACAAATCACGACGAGACGACGGTGAGCGGCAGCGACTTTCGTTCCTCGAACACCCAGGATGCGCCACCGCTGAATTCGCAGACCTCCACCTCGGGCAGCTTCTTGGCCGCGGTGTCGGTCGTGATCACCCGCACGGTCCAGTCCGACTCGCTGCCGGATACCTCGGCGCGCAGGTGCGGGTCGACCGCAGCGACGATGGCTTGTAGCGGAGCGTCGGCGGTCGGTGAGACCAGCGAGATCCACGCACCGTCGTCATGTGCCGGTGACGGGCGTACGTGCACGGAGTCCGGTTGCACCCGGGCGTATACGTAGGCCGCCGGATTGAGCAACGGGTGCAATTCCAGCACCCGCAACGCACCCTCGGCGTCGTTGCCGAGCTTGAGCGCCTTGTGAATTCGGGCCGCGGCCACCCCGGCGATGCCGATCAGCTGCTTGGTTCGGATCGACCGAGCCAGCGCCGCATCGTCCTTAGCCCGCTTTTCCACCGCGATGGTGAACGACTTGACCAGCAGATGCATCTGCAGGCACACCTCGTCGGCGATCCGGACCAGCGCCGAGTGCGAGAACGCGGCGAAGTCGACGTCGGCGAGCAGATCACCCGAATAGTCGGCGTTGCCTTCGTCATCCGGGTCGATCGGGTCCAATTCACACGCATGGGCGTGGGTGGCGGCGACGAGGTCGATCTCCGGGATGAACGGCACCTCCGGGTGGGACTCGTCGATGATCACCGTCCACGCGCAGTGCGGTTGCCGGTCGGCCGGTGTTCTCGGGGGCCGGTGGATGGGCCGGACCTGCGCCCTCCGATTGGTGGCCAGTGCGGTGGCGTCGAAGGTCGGATCCTCGATGTCGTGGCACATGCCCTTGACGTAGTCGGGGCCCATCGGCTCCACGTCCAGCAGTGCACCGCAATGATCCAGATAGAACTCGCCGTGCCAGCGGTCGTGCACGATATAGCGGAAATCCATGAACTGCGGCGGTGCACCGATATCCAGTTGCAGTCCTTTGAACAGGGTGAAGATGTCGTCGCCCTGGTAGTTGAGCGCCTTCTGCATCCGCTTGGTGTACAGCGGGCTGGCGGCCGCCCACTCCTCGATGGCGATCTGCAGCATCTCGTCGCGACCGAAACTGCTGATGCACCAAGCCATTCCGGAGCGGTCGATCAACTGTCCGATCAGCAGCAGCTCGGGGACCAGGGTCGCCAGCTCGTCCCGGGTCAGCGCGGCGTACCTACTTGTCATCGGCGCCGCCCCCGGAGTGCATCTTCACCGCGGCGTCGACGTTGGCCTTCTTGTCCGCACCGGTGCCCTTCTTCCGGTTGCGCACCACCTTGCTGACCGCCCCGTCCAGCTTGGAGCCCAACGGGAATCCGAGGTAGTGGGTCAGGAACACCGACACCTCTTTGAGTTCCTCTGCGGTGAGCTCTCCGTTGTGCAGGGCGGCGTTGATCTGGATCTCGGCGAGATCCGAATTGCCCACCGCGGTCACCGCCGCCAGGGTCAGCAGGCGTTTGTCGCGCATCGACAGTCCGGGCCGGGTCCAGATGGTGCCGAAGAGGTGTTCCACGGTGAGGTCGAAGAACGGGTCGCCCTGCACATCGGGCATCTCCCAGCCGTAGACCTCGTTCATCTTCTGCAGGCCCTGCTGACGGCGATCGGTCATCCTCACTGCTCCTTCGTGTGCGGTACTCCGAGACCGTCGGCCAGGTTCTGCAACGCCACCTGAGCCAACGGCAGATCCACTCCCAGCGCATCGCCCAGCCCGAGGGCCAGCGTCAGGTCCTTCTCGGCGAGCCCGCGGGTATGGGTGAACATCTGGTAGAGCCAATGATCCGGCGCCAGGGGTGTGGTGTCGTCGCGCAGGATGATCGCGCCAGGGCCACCACTCTGCGCATCGCTGTGCCGGACCACCCTTCCCAGCTTCTGCAGGTCGATACCGGCCGCCTCGGCCAAGGCCATCGCCTCGCAGGACGCCGCGAAACCGACGAAGGTCAGCATGTTCCTGGCCAGCTTCATCCGGGTACCCGCGCCGGGCTCACCGGCACGCACCACCAACGACGCCCACTTCTTGAACACCGGCTTGACCCGTTCGTAGGCCTCGTCACAGGCACCGACCATGACGGCCAGTTCACCCTTCTCGGCTGCCCCCGCGCCCCCACTGACCGGGGCATCGACGATATGAATTCCCTTGGGCGCCACCAGCTCGGCCAGTTCGGCGGCGGTGTCGGGCTCAATGGTGGAATGGATCGCGATGACGGTGCCCCCGCCGGCATGCCGGCCCAGTTCGGCGACGACGTCACGCACCTGGGCGTCGTTGAGCACGGTCACGCTGATGACATCCGCCGCGGCAACGCCGGCGACATCGTCGGCCAGCATCGCGCCCAGTTCGGCCAATGGGGTCATCGCCTCGGTTCGGACATCGAAGACGATCAACCCGTCCGGCCAGTCGGCCAGCCGCTTGGCCATCGGCGCACCCTGGTTGCCCAGGCCGATGTAGCCGAGCTTCATGAGCGGATGATCTGTCCGCCGTCGACGTTGAAGATCTGCCCGGTGATCCACTTCGCCTGATCCGACAACAGGAAAAGACACATGCCGACAAGGTCCTCGGGCTGGCCCATCCGGGACAGCGGGATGCCCTTGACGATGTCGGCGACCATCTCCTGCGGGGTGGTGGTGCGGTTGGCCTCGGTGTCGATCGGCCCGGGTGCGATGGCGTTGATGCGGATGTTCTGCCCGCCCAGTTCCCGGGAGAGCTGCTGGGTCAGACCGTTGACGCCGACCTTGGCCAAACCGTAGAAGTTCGCGTACATCCACGCCGCGGTGGAGGATTGGTTGACGATCGCGCCGCCGCCGCGCTTGGCCATCTTCTTGTACACCGCGCGGGTGCACCACAGTGCGCCGTCGAGGTTCACGCTCATGAACTTCTTGTAGTAGTCCGGGTCGACGGTCAGCAGGAAGTCCAGCTTCATGCCACCGAAGATCGCGGCGTTGTTCACCAGGTAGTCGATGCCGCCGAACTCCGAAAGCGTCTGCGCCGCCATGTCCCTGGCCGATTCGGGGTCGGACACGTCGACGCGGACCGCCAGCGCGGTGCCGCCCTCGCCCTTGATGGCGTCGGCGACCTTCTGCGCACCCTCGACGTTGATATCGGCCACCACCACCGCCGCGCCCTCGCGCGCCAGCGCCTCGGCATAGGCTTGGCCGATGCCGCCGCCGGCACCGGTGACGATGCCGACTTTGTTGTCGAATTGCCCCACTGTGGTTCTCCTTCAGTTCGCCAGGGTCGCGATGAGTTTGGTTTCCAGGTACTCCTCGAAGCCGGCCACGCCCATCTCGCGGCCGATCCCGGACTGCTTGTAGCCACCGAACGGCGCGTCGGCCGAATACCAGACGCCGCCGTTGACGTTGACGGTGCCGACCCGCAACCGGGCGGCCACGGCCTGCGCGCGAGCATCGTCAGCGGAGAACACCGTGCCCGATAATCCGTAGGGCGAATCGTTGGCGATCCGCACCGCGTCATCATCGCCGTCGTGGGCAATGACCGTGAGCACCGGACCGAAGATCTCCTCACGGGCCACCTTGGCCGAATTGTCCAGGCCCGCAATCACGGTCGGTTCGACGAAGAAGCCGGTATCCAGATCGGCCGGCCGGCCGCCACCACAGGCGAACCGGCCGCCCTCGGCGATCGCCGAGTCCAGGTACCCCTGGATCCGGTCCCGCTGCCGCGCCGAGATCACCGGCCCGCACACGGTGCGCTTGCTGTTCGGGTCACCGGGTTTGATGCCGCCGAGCGTCGCAGCGGCGGCCTCGACGGCCTCGTCGTACTGCGCCCTGGGGACCACCAGGCGGGTGGTGATGGCGCAGCCCTGACCGGCGTGCATGGCCACGGTGAACGCGGCCATCGCGCAGGCGCCGCCCAGATCGGCGTCGTCGAGCACCAGGAAGGCCGACTTACCGCCGAGCTCCAAGAACACCTTCTTGATCGTGGCGGCGGCATCGATCATCACGGCGCGGCCGGTGCTGGTGGACCCGGTGAACGACACCATGTCCACTCGCGGGTCCTTGGACAGCATCGCGCCGACACCGTGGTCGTCGGAGGTGACGATGTTGATCACGCCGGGCGGGAAATCGGTGTGCTCGGCGATCAGCTCCCCGAGCACGGCGGCCGCCCACGGGGTGTCCGGCGCGGGCTTGAGGATCAAGGTGTTACCGGCGGCGAGCGCCGGGCCGACCTTCGCCAAGTTGATCTGGTGCGGGAAGTTCCACGGGGTGATCGCGCCGACCACGCCGACGGCCTCGCGGGCGATGGTCCGATTGGTCGGAATCCCCTGCGGTGCTGCGTGTCCGAGATCGGTGCGCCACGCGTAGCCCGCCGCGGTGTCGGCGGCGAAGGCCAGGTCGTCGATCGGGCCTTCCAGCTGGGCGCCGGCGGTCAGCATGCGCGGCGCACCCACCTCGGCGATGGTCAGATCGCGCAATTCCTCGACGTGCGATTGCATCGCTGCCCGCAGCTGACGCAGACAGCGCACCCGCAGCTCGGTGTCGGTCGACCAATCGGTGGTGTCGAATGCGGTGCGGGCCGCGCCGATGGCGGCCGACATGTCGGATTCGTCGGCGTTGGCCGCCACGCCGAGGACTTCCTCGGTGGCGGGGTTGATCGTCTGGAAGGTCCCCGCACCCGCGGTGACCAGTTTGCCGTCGATGAACAACCGGCTCTCGCGGTCAGCCAGCAGTGGCATCGGTTCTCCCTCACACATTCTGGACAGCTGTCCGGTGACTTTGATCCGAACGATAGCCCCAGCCCACCGAAAGAGGCAAGGGCGGGTCGCCTGCGCGGCGTCAATAGTGCTGTTTTAGTGGCGTTTTGAAGAAGTAGCTTGCCGCGCGCAGCCATTGTCGGATAACTTAGACATGTGTCCAGCGATGCCGTGGCAGCCGTCACAAGTGAAGCCGGGGATTCCCCGCGCAACCGCCGGCAGGAAGAGACCTTTCGAAAGGTCCTCACCGCCGGCCTGGAGATGCTGCGCGAGTCCTCGTACTCAGACCTGACGGTGCGGGCGGTGGCCGCCCGCGCCAAGGTCGCGCCGGCCACCGCCTACACCTACTTCTCGTCCAAGAATCACCTGATCGCCGAGATCTACCTGGACCTGGTGAAGCAGGTGCCCTACTTCACCGATGTGAACGAACCGATGGCAAGCCGCGTCGAACAGGCCTTGCGCAGCATGGCGCTGGTGGTCGCCGACGAACCCGAGGTGGCCGCCGCGTGCACGGCCGCGCTGCTGACCGGTGCCGATCAGACGGTGCGCACGGTGCGCGACCGGATCGGCGCCGAGATTCACCGGCGCATCCGCACCGCCGTCGGGCCGGACGCCGACCCCCGGGTGGTCTCCGCGCTCGAGATGACGTACTTCGGCGCCCTCGTCAACGCGGGCAGCGGTGCCTTCACCTACCACCAGATCGCCGACCGACTCAGCTACGTCGTCGGCCTGCTACTCGGAGACCACCAATGAGCCTGAACACCGCTGCACCCCTGCTGGATCCGTATGACTACGACTTCCACGAGGATCCGTATCCGTACTATCGCCGGCTGCGGGACGAGGCGCCGCTGTACCGCAACGAGGACCTCAAGTTCTGGGCGCTGTCCCGACACAGTGACGTCGTGCAGGGTTTCCGCAACAGTGTCGCGCTGTCCAACAAGCACGGCGTCGCCCTCGATCCGATCTCGCGCAACGACGAGGCGCACCGGGTGATGTCGTTTCTCGCCCTCGACGATCCAGCCCACCTGCGGTTGCGCACCCTGGTGTCCAAGGGTTTCACCCCGCGGCGGATCCGCGAATTGGAGGGTCGGGTCACCGAGATCGCGGTACAGCATCTCGATGCCGCCCTGCAGAGCGACACGTTCGACTACGTCGACGATTTCGCGGGCAAGCTGCCGATGGACGTCATCTCCGAACTGATGGGCGTGCCCGAGGAAGACCGGGTGCACATCCGGGCCCTTGCCGACGGTGTCATGCACCGCGAGGACGGTGTGGCCGACGTGCCGGCGTCGGCCATCGAGGCCTCCGGCGAGCTGCTGGTCTACTACGCCGACATGGTCCGGCAGCGCCGCAACGGTGTCACCGACGACCTGACCTCGGCGCTCGTCGAGGCCGAGATCGACGGTGACAAGCTCACCGACGACGAGATCATGGCCTTCCTGTTCCTCATGGTGGTGGCCGGCAACGAGACCACCACCAAACTGCTTGCCAACGCCGCATATTGGGGTGCCAAGTTTCCCGACCAGCTGGCCCCGGTGTTCGACGACCACGGGCTCATCCCGGCGTGGGTCGAGGAGACGCTACGGTATGACACGTCCAGCCAGATCCTGGCTCGCGCGGTGGTCGAAGACCTGACGTTCTACGACACCACCGTTCCCGCCGGCGACGTACTGGTGCTGCTGGCCGGTTCGGCCAACCGGGACGAGCGCGCTTTCGAGAACCCCGACGAGTACCGCATCGGTCGCGATATCGGTTCGAAGCTGGTGAGTTTCGGCAGCGGAGCCCACTTCTGCCTCGGGGCGCATCTGGCCCGCATGGAGGCGAGGGTGGCGCTGACCGAGTTGTTCAAGCGGATCCGCGGATACGAGGTGGACGAGGCCAACTCGGTCCGCGTGCACTCCAGCAGCGTCCGGGGATTCGCTCACCTCCCGATCACCGTCCAGCACCGCTGACAGCCCGAAAGGCCTTCTTGCATGCCCAGATTCGATCCCCTTCCCGATCGCCGTCCCGCACTGGTCGCCGGCGCTTCCTCCGGCATCGGAGAGGCGACCGCGATCAAACTGGCCGCCAATGGATTTCCCGTCGCGCTCGGTGCACGCCGGGTCGACAAGTTGCAGGAGATCGTCGAGAAGATCCGCGCCGACGGCGGTGAGGCCATCGCCGTGCACCTCGACGTCACCGACCCGGATTCGGTGAAGGCCGCCGTCGAACAGACCACCGCCGAACTCGGTGACATCGAGGTGCTGGTGGCCGGCGCCGGCGACACCTACTTCGGCAAGCTCGAGGCGATCAGTACCGAACAATTCGAATCCCAAGTGCAGATCCACCTGATCGGCGCCAACCGCGTGGCCGGGGCGGTGCTGCCCGGCATGCTGGAGCGCCGGCGCGGCGACCTGATCTTCGTCGGATCCGATGTGGCCCTGCGGCAGCGGCCGCACATGGGCGCCTACGGTGCCGCCAAGGCAGCCCTGGTCGCCATGGTGCACAACTATCAGATGGAGTTGGAAGGCACCGGAGTGCGCGCCTCGATCGTGCATCCCGGGCCCACCAAGACCGCCATGGGCTGGAGCCTGCCTGCCGAGCTGATCGGCCCTGCGCTGGAGGATTGGGCCAAATGGGGACAGGCGCGGCACGACTACTTCCTGCGCGCAGCCGATCTGGCACGCGCCATCACGTTCGTCGCCGAGACGCCGCGCGGCGGGTTCATCGCCAACATGGAGTTGCAGCCGGAGGCTCCACTGGCCGATGTCACAGACCGTCAGAAGCTGGCGCTCGGCGCAGAAGGGATGCCGACGTCGTGACGATTATCGAAGAGGTACAACGGGTTTCGGGCGGCGAGCTGGAGCACGGCCACCTGGAGGAGTTCCGTACCGACCCGATCGGACTGATGCGGCGGGTCCGCGAGGAGTGCGGTGACGCCGGCTGGTTCCAGCTCGCCGACAAGCAGGTCGTGCTGCTGACCGGGTCGGAGGCCAACGAGTTCTTCTTCCGGTCCACCGACAGCGAACTCAACCAGGCCGAGGCCTATCCGTTCATGACGCCGATCTTCGGCGAGGGCGTGGTGTTCGACGCCGACCCCGAGCGGCGCGCCGAGATGCTGCACAACACCGCGCTGCGCGGCGAACAGATGAAGGGTCACGCCGCCACCATCGAGAACGAAGTCCGGCGGATGATCGAGAACTGGGGTGACACCGGCGAGATCGATCTGCTGGAGTTCTTCGCCGAGTTGACCATCTACACGTCGACGGCGTGTCTGATCGGGCTGAAGTTCCGCAACCAGCTCGATTCCCGGTTCGCGAACTACTATCACCTGCTGGAACGCGGTACCGACCCGCTGTGCTACGTCGACCCCTACTTGCCCATCGAGAGCTTCCGGATCCGCGACGAGGCGCGGGCCAGCCTGGTCGAGCTGGTGCAGGAGGTCATGGACGGGCGAATCGCCAACCCGCCGACCGACAAGAGTGATCGTGACCTGCTCGACGTGCTGGTCTCGATCAAGGACGAGGACGGCAACCCGCGCTTCTCGGCCAACGAGGTGACCGGCATGTTCATCTCGCTGATGTTCGCCGGGCACCACACCAGCTCGGGCACCTCGTCCTGGACGCTGATCGAGCTGCTGCGCCACCCCGAGTTCTACGCCAAGGTGCAGGCCGAGCTCGACGACCTCTACTCCGACGGCCAGGAGGTGAGTTTCCATGCGCTGCGCCAGATCCCGAACATCGACAACGCGCTCAAGGAGACGCTGCGCCTGCACCCGCCGCTGATCATCCTGATGCGAGTCGCCCAAGACGAATTCGAGGTGGCCGGGCACCCGATACACAAAGGTCAGATGGTGGCCGCCTCACCGGCGATCTCGAACCGGATCCCCGAGGACTTCCCCGATCCGGACGCCTTCGACCCGGACCGCTACAACAAGCCGCGCCAGGAAGATCTGATCAACCGGTGGACCTGGATCCCGTTCGGCGCAGGCAGGCACCGCTGCGTGGGTGCGGCGTTCGCGCAGATGCAGATCAAGGCCATCTTCTCGGTGTTGCTGCGCGAGTACGAATTCGAGATGGCCCAGCCACCGGAAAGCTACCGCAACGACCACTCCAAGATGGTCGTCCAATTGGCGCGGCCGGCGAAGGTCCGTTACCGCAAGCGCACATCCTAGGAGCCGATGATGGGCTGTTACCGAATCGAACTCGACGAGGACCTGTGCCAAGGTCACGCGATGTGCGAGCTCGAGGCCCCCGACGTGTTCAAGGTACCCAAACGCGGCGTCGTCGAGATCGTCGATGCCGAACCGCCCGACGAGCTCCGCGAGGACGTGGAGCGAGCCATCGACATGTGCCCCACCCGAGCACTATCTCTTGAAGAAAAGGACTGACAATGGCGTCACGCGAGCAACTCGAGGACTGGACCCAGCACTGGCTGCAGGCAAACCGGGACGCCGAGGCGGCCGGCGACTGGAAACCGTTGGCGGACTTCTACACCGAGGACGCCACCTACGGCTGGAACATCGGCCCCAAGGAAGATGTCATGTGCATCGGCCGCGCCGAAATCCGCGATGTGGCACTGGGTTTGGAGATGGAGGGCCTGGAGAACTGGGTGTACGAGTACCAGAAGGTGCTCATCGACGACAAGCAGAACGAGATCGTCGGCTTCTGGAAGCAGATCGCCAACAAGTCCGACGGAACCACCGACGAGATCTACGGCATTGGCGGGAGCTGGTTCCGGCTGAATGACGAGCTACTGATCGAATGGCAGCGCGACTTCTTCGACTTCGGGCATGTGCAGAAGGCATTCATGGACCTGATCACCTCGGGTGACCTCACGCCGACCATGCAGAAGCGCATCGAACGCTCACTGGCCGGCGAGAAGTTGCCCGGCTACTACCCGCTCGGCCAGTCTCCAGTGCCCATCTGGTGAATCACCACCAAGCGGTTGCTTGGGAGCGGTGTGATGTGGCTAACTAGAGCCTCTAGTCTTGAGCTCGAGGCTCTCGTCGAAAGCAGGAGATATGAAGACCAAAGGCGCTCTGATCTGGGAATTCAACCAGCCATGGTCGATCGAGGAAATCGAGATCGGTGATCCCGTCAAGGACGAGGTCAAGATCCAGATGGAAGCCTCGGGCATGTGCCACTCCGACCATCACCTGGTCACCGGCGATATCCCGATGGCCGGGTTCCCGGTGCTCGGCGGCCACGAAGGCGCCGGCGTCGTCACCGAGGTCGGCCCCGGCGTCGAGCACATCGCCCCGGGTGACCATGTGGTGCTGTCGTTCATCCCGTCCTGTGGTGAATGTCCGGCGTGCCAGGAGGGTCTGCGCAACCTCTGCGACCTGGGAGCCGGGCTGCTCGCCGGGACCGCAGTGTCCGACGGCACGTATCGCATCCACGCTGCCAAGAACGGTCAGCCCGTCATCCCGATGACCCTGCTCGGCACGTTCAGCCCCTACATGGTGGTGCACAAGAGCTCGGTCGTGAAGATCGACCCGTCCATCCCCTTCGAGGTCGCCTGCCTGGTCGGCTGCGGCGTGACCACCGGGTACGGCTCGGCCGTCCGCAGCGGTGATGTCCGCCCCGGCGACGATGTGGTGATCGTCGGTGTCGGCGGCGTCGGCACCGGAGCCCTGCAAGGTGCACTCAACGCCGGTGCCCGCAACATCTTCGCGGTGGATCCCGTGGAGTTCAAGCGCGACAACGCACTCAAGTTCGGCGCCACCCACGCCTATCCGGACATCTTCTCCGCGATGGCCGGGGTCGCCGAGGTCACCAACGGCCGGATGGCGCACAAGACCATCGTGACCGTGGGCGAGCTCAAGGGCGAGGACATCGACCACTACATGAACATCACCGCCAAGGGCGGCACCGTGGTGGCCACCGCCGTGGCCAACATGGCCAGCAACGACGTCAAGCTCAACCTCTCGATGCTGACCCTGCTGCAGAAGCGCCTGCAGGGCACCATCTTCGGTGGCGGCAACCCGCACCACGACATCCCGCAGCTGCTGTCGATGTACAAGGCCGGCCGGCTCAACCTCGATGACATGGTCACCCGGCAGTACAAGCTGGAGCAGATCAACGACGGCTACCAGGACATGCTGGAAGGCCGCAACATCCGCGGCGTCATCCGCTACACCGACGCCGATCGCTAACCCGGGATTTGTGGAGCGGCGCCCGTAATCATTACGGGTGCCGCTCCACAAATCGCCATGAGGAGAGACATGTCCGAATCCCCCGTCGTGCGGGCGTCCCAGGCGTCGTGGCGCGCCGTGCAGTCCGGCGACCGCGCGGGCTGGCTGACCTTGATGGCCGACGACGTCGTGCTCGAGGACCCGATCGGGGAGGCTGTCACCAACCCCGACGGCACCGGGGTGCGCGGCAAGGAAGCGCTGGCCGCCTTCTACGACACCAATATCGGACCGAACCAGCTGACAGTGACGTGCGAGGCGACGTTCCCGTCCAGCTCCCCCAACGAGATCGCCTACATCCTGGTGCTGCGCACCGAATTCCCGAACGGCTTCGTCGCCAGCGTGCGTGGCGTGTTCACCTACCGAGTCGACGACGCCGGTCTGATCACCAATCTGCGCGGCTACTGGAACATGGACGCGATGGAGTTCACCGAGGCGAAGGCCGATTAGCGCGCTGCTGGCCGGGCGGGCCGCCGTCGTGGTCGGCGGCACCCGCGGGATCGGTCTGGCCGTCGCCGAGCTGCTGGCCGCCCAGGGCGCTTCGGTGGTGGTCAACGGCCGTGACCCGGTGGCTACCGATCAAGCCGCCCAGCAGGTTTCGGGCCTCGGCTTCGCCGGTTCACCGGCCGATCCGGTCGTGGCCGACGGTCTGATCGAGGCATGCGTGCAGGCTTACGGTCGGATCGACATCCTCATCAACTGTGCCGGCACCGCCGAGCCGGTCGGATCCTCGATCCTGACCGTCAGTTCGGCCCAATTCCGTGATCTGCTCGACGCGCACCTCTTGACCGCCTTCGAGACGTGCCGGGCCGCCGCCCCACACCTGGTCCGGCAGGGCGCGGGAGCGATCGTGAACACCAGCTCGTTCGCATTCCTCGGCGACTACGGGGGAACCGGTTACCCGGCGGGCAAGGGCGGGGTGAACGGCCTGACACTGGCCATCGCCGCCGAACTCAAAGAGCACGGCGTACGGGCGAATGTGGTGTGCCCGGGCGCGCGCACCCGGCTATCGGAGGGCGCCGATTACGAGCGGCATATCGCCGAGCTGAACCGGCGCGGCCTGCTCGACGATGTCAGCGCCCAGGGTGCGCTGGATGCCGGCCCGCCCGAGTACGTCGCCCCCACCTACGGGTATCTCGCCAGTGACCTGGCCGCCGACGTGACCGGGCGGATCTTCATCGCCGCCGGCGGTTTCGTCGGTGAATTCGCGCGCCCGACAACCGGATTCATCAGTTATCGGGACCACAAGGACACCGCACCCTATGCGATCGAGGAGGTCCACGCCCTGATCGGCGGTTAGCCCGCCCGGACCAACCGGCCGTGCGCGATCAGCGAGCCGACCTGTTTGAGCCGCTTGCTGCGGATGCTGACGTCATAGGTCTGGATGTGCTCGACGGTGGCCAGCCGCTCCGCCAGGTAGCGGTAGAGGTGTTCGACGTCGCGGCATATCACCACCACCATCAGGTTGGCCGAGCCACTGACCGCGATGACCGACGCCACCTCGTCATGCGCCACGATCTGTTCGGCCGTCGCGGCGAGATGCCGCGGCGCGGTAGAGATCCAGATCGTCGCGTTCACCGTGAATCCAAGCAGTTCGGGCAGCACGTCGAGGTCGTAGGACAGGGTGCCGGAGTCCTGCAGTGCCGCCAGCCGGCGCTTGACTCGCGCCGGTGACCATCCCGTGCGGGCGGCCAGCGCGCTGTCGGAGATGCGGCCGTCATCGGCCAGGGCGTCGATCAACAGCCGGTCATCGGCGGACGGTGGGCTCGGTGGAGGTGGACGCACGATTCCCGGCGGTTGCAGCGCGGCGAGCTGCTGCTCGTTCAGAGCGTGGCCGTGCCCGGTCCAGTGGCCGCCGGACGCCTGCCCGAACACATTGAGCACCAAGTCCACTCGGACGTCGAGAACCGCCGACGTCCGGGGCAGCCGGTGCAGCAGCCCGTCGCCGGTGTCACCGATCGGCGCGCGGATGACGCAGATCAGTTCGGTGCCGCCGGACAGCACGTTGGCGTGCGTCACCTCCGGCCAACGGACCAGCGCTGCCGCCAGTTTGGGCAGATTCTCCGGTTTGGCCCGCACCCGCACGAGCCACTGGCACTCGCCATACATCCTCGGGTTGACGACTCCCACCACCCGCAGGACGCCGTCGCGGCGCAGCGCCCGGTAGCGCCGGGCGACCGTCTGCTCACCGGTGCCGATGACCTCCGCGATTCGCCGGAACGGCACCCGCGGCGCGATCTGCAAAGCGTGCAGAATTTGACCGTCCAGGCGCTCCATGGTGTCGATAACACTACGCATCTGACGCCTTTGCCGCCGATTTTTGCCGTTTAGATGCGGATCCCTGGCCGGATTCACTCAGCCGAACGATGCTGGACATCATGAAACTGGGAATCGGGTTGCCGAACCACATCGCCGGGGTCGCGGGCGGGAGCATCGCGGAGTGGGCACGGCGCGCCGAAGCACGCGGATTCGAGTCGCTGGCCACCATCGACCGGCTGCGCTACCCGGGGTTGGACTCGCTCATCGCGCTGGCCGCCGCGGCCGGTGCCAGCACCGACGTCACACTGGTGACGAATGTCCTGCTCGCCCCGGTCTATCCGGTGGTACCGCTGGCCAAGGAGATCGCCGGGGTGGCACAGATATCCGGTGGCCGGCTGGTGATCGGTCTCGGCGTCGGCAACAGGCGCGACGACTATGCCAGCACCGGAACTGATTTCGATCGCCGAGGCAAAATCCTCGACGAACAGGTCGAGCAGTTGCGCGGACTGTGGACCGATACCGGCACTGCCGCGGTATGCGCTGCGCCCATCTCGGTTCCCCTGCTGTTCGGCGGCCACTCGGCAGCCACGGTCCGGCGGGTGACCACCGTCGGCGACGGCTGGGCTGCCGGCGCGGTCCGCCACTACGACATCCAGGCCGAGCTCGTCGGCCGTATCCAGGACGGCTGGGTGGCCGCGGGCCGCAGCGGCCGCCCCTACCTCCAGGCGTCGGTGAATTTCGGGATGGGACCCGAGGACATCGTCGACGCCGGAAAGGCGCACCTGGCCCGCTATTACGGCTTCAGCCCCGAGTACGCGCAGGTGAATATCGACGATATGGTCTGCTCCGCCGACGAGGCCCGCGCCACGGTTCGCCGGTATCGAGATATGGGGTTCGACCGGCTGCTGTTCCATCCCACGACCGCCGGACTCGACCAGCTCGACCGGCTTGCCGACGCGATTCTCTAGCGCCGGTGCACCCCGAACACCCGGCGCAGCGCGACGAAGCGCACCAACGTGGCCACCAGGTTGGCGACCACCAGCACCGACAGTTCGACGGCCTTGTCCTTGGTCAAGCCGAAGTGGTGCAGCACCAGCAGCGAACCGCTGGTGATGGCCAGTCCGAACAGGAAGACCAGCAGACCGCTGGCCTGGTGCCGCGCCACCCCGGTGCGCCCCCGGATGCCGAAGGTGAACGCGCGGTTGGCCGTCGTGTTACCGATCGCGGTGAGCAGCAACGCCGTCAGGTTTGCCGCCTGGGCCCCCATCGCCGCGTGCAGCAGGATGAACAGCACGGCGTACACGATGGTGCTGATGACGCCGACGATGCAGAACCGGGCCAGCTGCCCCACCAAACCGGGCGGCACGCCGGGCACCAGCGGTTCGCGTCCGAGGCTGACCTGCAGCTCACGCAGGGGCAGTGCACCCGATGCCAGCGCCCGACCGACCCGCCAGCAGCCCTTGAGGTCGTCGATCGCGGTGGCGACGATGTCGACGCGGGAGTCCGGGTCGTCGACCCAGTCCACCGGGACCTCGTGGATGCGCAGGCCGGCGCGTTCGGCGATCACCAGCAGTTCGGTGTCGAAGAACCAGCCGGTGTCGACCACCAACGGCAACAGTTGTCGGGCCACGTCGGCGCGCACCGCCTTGAATCCGCATTGCGCATCGGAGAACTGCGCGCCGAGCGCGCCCCGGAGAATGAAATTGTATGAGCGCGAGATGAATTCGCGCTTAGGCCCGCGCACCACCCGGGCCGACGCCGCCAACCGCGATCCGATGGCCACATCGGAGTGTCCGGAGATCAGCGGAGCCACCAACGGCATCAGTGCCGACAGATCGGTGGACAGGTCGACGTCCATGTAGGCCACCACGACGGCGGGTGAGGCCATCCATGCGGTGTACAGCGCGCCGCCGCGGCCCTTGCGGTCCAGCCGGATCACCTCGACGCCGGGCAGTTCACCGGCCAGCCGCCGCGCCACCGCGAGAGTGGAATCGGTACTGGCGTTGTCGGCCACCGTGATCCGGGTCGGGTAGGGCACCTGCTCGGTGAGGTAGCGGTGGAGTCGGGTAACGCAGGCGGGCAGCGCCCGCTCCTCGTTGTACACCGGGATGACGATGTCGAGAACCGGGGTGTCCGGCGCAGCCGAGAACCGGCCCCCGTCAGTCTGGGGGCGAGCCAGCTCCGTCATATCCTTCACGCTCGCGTAATAAGCTGCCACCCCACTGCCGTGCCCCTGGGAGCTTGCTGCACCCTGACTATGCTCGGTAGCCATGGCGACCGTCTTCACCAAGATCATCAACGGGGAGCTCCCCGGCCGTTTCGTCTACCAGGACGACGAGGTGGTGGCGTTCCTGACCATCGAACCCATGACGCCGGGCCACACCTTGGTGGTGCCGCGCGCCGAGGTGGACAACTGGCAGGACCTGGACCCCGAGCTGTTCGGCAAGGTGATGTCGGTGTCCCAGCTCATCGGCAAGGCGGTGACCACGGCGTTCGACGCCGACCGAGCCGGCGTCATCATCGCCGGGCTGGAGGTGCCGCATCTGCACGTGCACGTGTTCCCGGCCCGCAACCTCAGCGATTTCGGATTCGCCAACGTGGACCGCAACCCGTCACCGGAATCGCTCGACGATGCCCAGGCCCGGATCAAGGCGGCGCTGACTCAGCTCACCTGAACGGCGTCCGGCGCGGGCAAGGCCGCAGGGACGGCTTCTGTGCTGATCTCGGCGATGCGCGGCAGGTTGACCCGGAACCGGCAGCCGTGTCCGGGAGCGGTTTGCACCGACACGGTTCCGCCGTGGGCGTAGACCAGAGAATCGACGATGGACAGCCCCAGTCCGGTGCCACCGCTGGCCCGCGTGCGGGACGAGTCCGCCCGATAGAACCGTTCGAAGACGCGTTGGGCATCCTCACTGCTCATCCCCGGGCCCTCGTCGCAGACCTCCAGCACCGCATGATCGCCCTCGGTGCCGACCCGAACCGTGATACCAGCGGATTCCGGGGTGTGCTGCAGGGCGTTGGCCACCAGGTTGCTCAGCACCTGGCGGAGCCGGGCGTCGTCGCCGAGCACCTCCGGCGTGCCCGGACCGTCGAACACCTCCATCCGGATGTGCCGGGCGGGAGCCACCGACTGCGCATCGTGCACGGCATCGCTGGCCAGTGCCAACAGGTCCACCCGGTTGCGTTCCAACGGTCGCTGGACGTCGAGGCGGGCCAGCAGCAGCAGGTCTTCGACCAGCAGGCCCATCCGGCGGGCCTCGCTCTCGATACGGCCCATCAGCATGTCCACGTCGCGGGCCGCGCCCTGGCGGTACAGCTCGGCGTAACCGCGGATGGTGGTCAACGGAGTGCGCAGTTCGTGGCTGGCGTCGGTGATGAAGCGGCGCATCCGCTCCTCGGAACGGCGCGCCTGCTCGGCGGAGGCGTCCGAGGAGGCCACCGCGCGTTGGATCTGGGCCAGCATGCCGTTCAGTGCCAGCGACAGCCGACCCACCTCGGTTCGTGGATCACGTTGCGGTACACGGCGATCCAGCTCGCCTGCGGCAATGGCAGCGGCGGTCTGCTCGACCTCCACCAGCGGGCGCAGGCTGCGATGCACCACGGCGAAGCCGGCCACGCCGAGCACCAACAGCACGGCCACGCCGATCCCGACCTGGGCGTAGATGAGCGCGCGCACCGTGGACTGCACTTCCGACAGGTCGATCGCCACGGTGGTCAGCTCGCCGTGCGGGCCGCGGACCGTCATGGCACGCCACTCGACGCGGGATCCGTCGACCGATCCGACGGTCACCGGCACCGGGCCGACGTTGTTGTCGTCGGGCAGGTCGGGTTCGGCGTCGCGATCGTTGACCGCCATCCAGATGTGGCCGTCGGGTCCGATCCCCCGGACGTAGAAGTTCGACGGTGGTCGGGCCGGATTCGGATCTTCGGTGGGCTGCGTCGGCATCCGGCGGGGAGCCTGCGCCCAGCTGCGGGACGCGTCCAGCAGCGTCTGGTCGATCCGGTCCACCTCGGTGTGCGACATGATCGAGGTGACGGCGACGCCGGAGGCGAGCAAGCCGAATGCCACCAGCACCAAGGTCGCGGCCACCAGGCCAACCCGCAGCGGCACCCCGCGCCGGGGATTGTCGGTCATGTACTCATTGTTGGCCGGAATCGCCCGGCCGTCCGGCTGTTCCGGAATCGTCGGCGCGATCAGCGCGGCTCGCGCAGCACGTAACCGACCCCGCGCAGCGTGTGCAGCAGCCGCTTCTCCCCGGTGTCGATCTTGCGCCGCAGGTAGGACACGTAGGACTCGACGACGTTGACGTCACCGCCGAAGTCGTAGCGCCACACGTGGTCGAGGATCTTCGGCTTGGACAGCACGGTGCCGGCGTTGATGATGAAGTAGCGCAGCAGGGTGAACTCGGTCGGCGACAGTGAGACCGGTTCGCCGGCCTTCCACACCTCGTGGGTGTCCTCGTCGAGTTCGATATCGGCGAAGGTCAGCCGGGCATTGCGCGGTTCCTCGATACCCCGTCCGGTGCGCCGCAGGATGACCCGCAGCCGGGCCACCACCTCTTCCAGGCTGAACGGCTTGGTGACGTAGTCGTCACCCCCCAGAGTCAGCCCGGCGATCTTGTCCTGCAGGGTGTCCCGCGCGGTGAGGAACAGCGCCGGGGCGTCGATACCGTCGGCCCGCAGCCGGCGCAGCACCCCGAAGCCGTCCATGCCGGGCATCATCACGTCGAGGATCACCGCGTCCGGCTTGACCTCCCGCGCCTTGTCCAGGGCGGCCGGTCCGTTGGACGCGGTGTGCACCTCGAAACCTTGGAACTTCAGACTCACCGAGAGCAGCTCGACGATATTCACCTCGTCGTCCACCACGAGGATCCGCGCTTCGGGAATGCTTTCAGGTACCGCCGCAATTGCCATACAGCTACTGTCCACCCGCCGTTTGGACTCAACCTGCATACCGACTGTGAGATTCCTGTGAACCTGGGAATCTGATGTGAGGGTAACCCCTGGACTGGCCGCGCGGCCCCCGCGCCCGCACCTAGACTGGCGCCATGAACCTCGGCAACACCGTCGTGCAGTTTGCCACGGCTCCGGTCCGCCTCGGACTCGCCGTTGCCGACCTGGGCCTGAGCATAGCGGGTGGGACGCTCAAGACGGTCCAGCGTTCGCTGAACGACCCGGCCGCGATGAGCGGCGGGGGCACCTCGTTCGCCGGCATGCTCGGCCTGGAGGACGCGGTGGACCGGGCCAACCGGCTGGCTCGGTTGATGGACGACGACGCCCCGCTGGGGCGGGCGCTGGCACCGGACGGGCCACTCAACCAGCTGCTCCGGCCGGGCGGCATGGTCGACCAACTCACCGCGCCCGGCGGCCTCCTGGACCGGCTCACCGCCGAGAACGGCCCGGTGGCCCGCGCGCTGGCCAAGGACGGCCTGATCGATCAGGTCACCGCCGAGGGCGGGCTGATGGACCGGTTGACCGCCGACGGCGGCGTGGTGTCGCGGGTGATCGCCCCGGGCGGCCTGGCCGACCGGTTGCTCGCCGAGGACGGCGTGGTGGAGCGCGCGTTACGCCAGGACGGCGTCGCCGACCAACTGCTGGCCGAGAACGGACCGGTGGGCCGCGCCCTGGCACCCGGCGGGCTGGTCGAGCAGGTCACCGCCGAGGGCGGGCTGATCGACCGGCTCACCACCGACAGCGGAGCCCTGTCCCGCGTCATCGCCCCCGGCGGCCTGGCCGACCAGCTGCTCGCCGACAACGGTCTCATCGAACGGGTGCTGCGTGAGGACGGGGTGGCCGACAAGCTGCTGGCCGAGGGCGGCCTGCTCGACACGCTGACCGACCCGGACGGCCCCCTGCTCAAACTGGCCGACGTCGCCGACACCCTGAACCGGCTGACACCGGGGCTGGAAGCGCTCACCCCCACCATCGACGCTTTGCACGAGGCGGTCATCACGCTGAGTCAGGTGGTGAACCCGTTGAGCAATATCGCCGGCCGGATCCCCCTGCCGCGGCAGCGTGGCCGGCGTGCCACGCCTCGGCCGGTCACCTCGCAACGGGTCATCGAGCACGAGGATTGACCCGCTAAGCTGTGCGACGTACCAACGCCTCCTTAGCTCAGTGGTAGAGCAACATACTTGTAATATGTAGGTCATCGGTTCAATCCCGATAGGGGGCTCCACACGGCATCCGACTTGTCGGTGCCTGCCCGTAGTTTGACCTCATGAACCTCTGCCGGGGTTGCGGCGCACCACTTTTCAAACGCAGCCAGAAGATCTACTGCGGCAATGCGTGCCAGGCACTCGTCCGCCGCACGAACAGCACAAAGTTATGGCTCGACTCCGGGGACGCGAAGGTTCGTGGTCACCAGGGCCACTACATCCGCGCCTACCTCGCCGAAGCCCAATCGGGCTGCTGCGCGATCTGCGGCGGGGCGAGCACCTGGCAAGGGCTGCCTCTGGTCCTGGTCTTGGACCACATCGACGGCAATGCCACCAACAATCGCCGGGAGAACCTCCGCCTGGTGTGCCCGAACTGCGATTCGCAACTGCCCACCTACAAGAGCCGCAACCGCGGCAACGGCCGCAGCTACCGCAGGCAGCGTTACGCCGACGGGCTGTCGTACTAGCGGTAGTCGATCACGATGCGGCCGTCGATCTGGCCGGCCTCCATCCGGGCGAACACGTCGTTGATGTCCTCCAGCCGCGCGGTGTGCACGGTGGGGTGGATCAAGCCACGGGCGTAGAAGTCCAGGGCCTCGGCCATGTCCTGGCGGGTGCCGACGATCGATCCGCGAATGGTCAGGCCCTTGAGCACGATGTCGAAGATCGGGGCCGGGAATTCGCCGGGAGGTAGCCCGATGAACACGATCGTGCCGCCGCGGCGCGCCAGCCCGATCGCCTGCCCGAAGGCCTGCGGATGCACCGCGGTGACCAACACGCCGTGCACCCCGCCGGTGGCCCTCTGCACCTCGGCGACGACATCGGCGGTGCGGGCGTTGACAACCACCTCGGCGCCGAGGCGGGTGGCCAGCGCGAGCTTCGTGTCGTCGACGTCCACCGCGACCACCCGCAGCCCCATCGCGCGCGCATACTGCACCGCGATGTGACCCAACCCGCCGATACCCGAGATGGCCACCCACTGACCGGGCCGGGTATCGGTGACCTTGAGGCCCTTGTAGACGGTGACCCCGGCGCACAGGATGGGGGCGACCTCGACCGGGTCGGCACCCTCGGGGATGCGTGCCGCGTGGGCGGCCTCGACCAGCATGAACGAGCCGAAGCTGCCGTTGACGGTGTAGCCGCCGTTGCGTTGGCTCTCGCAGAGGGTTTCCCACCCGGTACGGCAGTACTCGCAGCGGCCGCACGCCGACCAGAGCCAGGCGTTACCGACCTTGTCACCGACCTTCAGGTCGTCGACGCCGTCACCGAGCGCGACGACGGTGCCGCACCCCTCATGCCCGGGAACAAAGGGAGGCGTCGGCTTGACGGGCCAATCACCATGTGCGGCATGTAAATCCGTGTGGCACACGCCGGAGGTTTCGAGCTTGACCAGTACCTCGCCGTAGCCGGGGGTGGGCACATCGAGCTGTTCCACCCGCAGTGGCTCGCCGAAGCCGGTGACGACGGCGGCATGCATGACATTGGTGGTGGTCGAGTCGGCAGGACTGTGCAAGGTGCTGGTCATGAGGAGATTCCACTCCGGAAAACGATCAGCCAGTAGGGTCTTTGGGCCCCGATCGGTAGCCAAAGGCCGCTCAGCGCAAGGAGTCGCCCAGCCGGCCGCCGAGTTCTTCGTCGGCCTGCCGGTACGCCGCCGCCGCGGCCGTCAAACTGCTTGCGTACGTGGTCAATCCACTGTGCAGAGTGTCTGCCGCCGAGTCGAGCGCCTCGGCGGCGAATCGACTGGCCGCACCCGAGGCCATACCGGTCATCCCGTCGGCCGCCCCGGCCAGCGCGGTGCCGATATCGAGACTCGCCACGGCCGCTGCCACCTGCGACTGCGCCGCCGCGGCGGCCAGCAGGGCCGCAGGATCGACATGCAGGGGTGCGGTCATGCGGTCCAGTCTAAGGTCGGCGTGGGGCACCGGGTCGCACCTCTTCCCGGCGCCGGACAAGGAGGAACCGTCATGGCCGAGGCCGCATTCTGGGTCGCGTGGGGACTACCGACACGGGGTCGCGAGACCAACGCGTTGGGGCTGCTGAAGAAGTCCCGCGACTACCTGCAACAAGCAGCACAGGATGGCCGGATCGAGCGATTCGAGACGGTGATCCTCCGACCGCAGAGCCCCGAACTGGGTGGCTTCTTCCTGATCCAGGGCAGCACCGGCCAGATCGACACGCTGCGCCGCGATGCCGACTTCGAGACCTGGGTCAACCAGGTACAGCTGGTTGCCGATCGGGTTGCTGCGGTGGACGCCTGGGTGGATGCCGGGATCGACGAGGCGATCGGGCTCTACGAGGACGCGCTGCGCGAAGCCGGATTGAGCAACTGAGACGTTCGGCGTAACAAATACCGTCGCCGCTGCGACTATGGAGGGGGTTGCACAAACGGGTTGACCCGAACCGGGTGATCGACGGAGGACGCACGCATGCGCGCAGCAGCACACATCGGTCGGGTCGGCGGCTTGGCGGTGGCCCTAGGCGTGGGCACGGCGATCGCGACGGGTCACGGAATCGCTGCGGCCGACGACACCGGCACCTCCGGTACCTCATCCACCGGCGCCCAGTCCTCAGGCGGTACCGCGACCGGCGGCGCCAAGGCCGATACCACCACTTCCGGCACCACGACTTCCGGCACTAAGACTTCGGGCACCACGACTTCCGGCACTAAGACTTCGGGCACCACGACTTCCGGCACTAAGACTTCGGGCACCACCACTTCCGGCACCACGACTTCGGGCACCACGACCGGCAGCGCCAAGACCGACGCCAAAGCCACCGACACCAAATCCAGCACCACGCAGGTCAACGCCCAGACCAATACCGGCACGTCAACCACACCGGACACCGAGACCAAACCGGACACCGAAACCAAACCAGACATCGAGACCAAGCCCGAGGCCGACTCCGACCCCGAATCTCCGGAGCCGGAGAAGGAGACGCCGAAACCGGCCAAACCCAAGAAGGACGCCCGCCCCGAAACCAAGGGCGCCACCGAGAACAAGACGACCGCCGAGAACAAGACCACCAAGGCAACCGCCGCCGTAACCCCCTCGGCTACCGAAGTAAAGACGGCCACGGCGGCGACCGCGGCGGTGTCGGCCACGGTTCAACCTGCCGCCTCGGTCGCCGTGTTCGCCGACGCCCGGTCGCTTGCGGCGGCCACGACATCCGCGACATCCACGTCGGTCGCGAAGGCGCCCGTGTCGATCCCGGACGTTTTACGCAAACCGGTCACCACCGTCCTCAAGGCGGTATCCGGTGTCCTGGACTGGGCGCTGAGTTTCGCACCGAACTCGCCGGCGCAGCCTGTGCTGGGCTGGACGCTGCTGGCCTTCGCCCGCCGTGAAGTGGAAAACCTCCTGACCGCGATCAACCCGAAGAGCGCGGCGGCCACCGGCGGCGTCGCCACCGATACCACCAGCCTGGCACTGGCCGCGGCCGCGATGAACCCGCGCCCGGGCTTCCCCTACCCCGGCCAGCAGCTGAGCCCGTCGACCAGCTTCGTCGACTGGGTCACCGGCAACTTCGCCCCGAACGACACCTACACCCGGTTCGGCATCTGGGGCACCGACGTCGGCACCATGTGGGACAACGGGATTGCCGACGACCCGAGCACCCCCATCAACGAACACCAGGTCCTCATCGCCTTCGGCGACACCTTCGGTGGCCCCAACATGACCGGCACCTGGCGCCTCAACACGCTGTTCCGCAGCTCCGACACCGACCTGTCCAACGGGATGAGCATTCCGAACGGCCAATGGCTCAACGGCAACATGTTCGGCGGCTCACCGTTGTGGGGCGAGACCTATTCCCGCCAGATCATCCTGCCCGAACGGCTGCCGGCCGGGCTGCCCACCGGCGTGACGTTGATCCCCACCGCCGGGATCTCGGTGCCCACCCCCGGCACGAAATACGGTGCGACACAGTACCTCAGCTTCATGTCCGTCAAACAGTGGGGCGCCGCGGGACAGTGGACCACCAACTACTCGGCAATCGCCTACTCCGAGGACAACGGCGAGAACTGGTACATCGCCCCCAAGAGCGTCCGCACCAATTTCGGCGGCAACGCCAAGTTCCAGCAGGCCGCGCTGCTGCGTCCCGGCGACGGTTACGTCTACTCCTACGGCACCCCGAACGGCAGGCAGGGGTCGGCCTACGTGTCGCGGGTGCTGGAGAAGGACATCCTCGACGCCAGCAAGTACGAGTTCTACAGCAAGGGCAGCAAGGGCGGACTCTTCGGAATCGGCGCTTACTCCGCCGGTTGGTACAAGAACGATCCGTCCAAGGCCAGCCCGGTCTTCGGCCAGGAGAAGGGGGCCTGCGGCATCGGGAAACCCGGCAACCAGGTCAGTGAGATGTCGGTGCAGTACAACCAGACACTGAACAAGTACGTGGTGCTGCATGCCGACCAGTTCAACAACATCATCCTGCGCACGGCGGACAGCCCCGAGGGCACCTGGTCGGCCCCCACGGTGCTGATGACCCAGCAGAACGGCGGCATCTACGCCCCGATGCTGCACCCGTGGTCACCGTCCACCGTCGGCACGGGCACCGATCTGTACTGGAACCTGTCGCTGTGGAGTCAGTACAACGTGATGTTGATGAAGACCGACCTGACCAAGCTGTGACCGTGCTGACGCGGCTGCTCGCCCTGTTTGCCACGGCACTGGCCGCCCCGGCCGTCGCGTGGGCCGATCCCGTTGCGCCGCAACAGGACTCCCCGTGCACACCGGATCTCAGCGGTGCCGCCACGCTGCCGTACGGAATGTCCCTGCCGCTGGTGTGCCAGGACGCGCACTGGCAGGCCGTCACCGCACCCGGGGATCCCAACGATCGCTGGGTCAGCTTCGGGCCGCCCATCGCCCTGCACGGCGAAGGCCTGCGAAACCCCAATCTGAGCTCCGGCGCGTGGACGGCGACGCCACTGGACCCGCAAGCCCAGTGCGCCGCCACCCAGCACACTGTCGTCAGCGCCGGGGTCGTCGGCCCGCCCGTCATCACGAAAGGCGAACCTGGCCAGTCGCTTTCATTCCAGGTACTGCCCAGCCTGTTCGACATCACGATGACCGGGCACTGTCTCTGGACCCGTACCGACTAAGGGCACACCGTGACGTAGCCCAACGGACCCGTCACGCACGGCAGGTACACCCCCGGCCCAGGCCCGTAGTCCCAGCCGCGGTGGCGGCCGTTGTCCCAACGCCAGTCGTCACCGTGGCCGTGTCCCCAACCGGGGTCCTCGGCGAACGGGGCCGCGGCGGCCGTCGCGGTACCCACCCCCAACGCGCCCATTCCCAATGCGCCGACGATCGCCGCCCCCGTGGCGAACTTGCGCAGCCCGTTCATCACAACCTCCAACACCATCGCTCATCGGTCGAACACCCCGACCCACCCATAACCGACGCCCCGCGGAGCAGCGAAATTCCCGGTGCGCAGGACTCGCCACCTCAGCCCACCCCCCTAGACTCCACACCGTGCGTGAGGTTCTCGATGACCTGATGGCCATCTGGCGATCCGGTGGCACCGCCGGGCTGGCCACGGTGGTGCGCACGATCAGGTCCGCGCCGCGCCCGGCCGGCGCCGCCCTGGTGGTCGCCCCCGATGGCAGCGTGTCCGGATCGGTCTCGGGTGGCTGCGTCGAAGGTGCCGTGTACGAACTGGCCACCGAGGTGGTCGGCGCCGGACTGCCGGCATTGCAGCGCTACGGAATCAGTGACGACGATGCCTTCGCCGTCGGCCTGACCTGCGGCGGTCTGCTCGACGTGTTCGTCGAACCGTTGTCGCAGAACACCTTTCCCGAACTCGATGTGGTCGCCGCGGCGATCGGAGCGCACCGGCCGATCGCGGTGGCCACGGTGATCGCCCACCCCGACCGGGCCCGGCTGGGTCGGCGGCTGATCGTCGACCCGGACCGGCATCTGGGCACGCTGGGGTCAGAACGCGCCGACGCGGCGGTCGTCGACGACGCCCGCGGCCTGCTGGTGGCCGGCCGTACCGCGGTGCTGTCCTACGGCCCCGACGGCGAGCGCCTCGACGAGAGCTCCGGCGTGACCGATACCGGCATGGAGGTTTTCGTCGCCAGTTACGCGCCCAGGCCGCGCATGCTCATCATCGGCGCGATCGACTTCGCCGCCGCCCTGGCCCAGCAGGCCGCCTTCCTCGGCTACCGCGTCACGGTGTGCGATGCCCGTCCGGTGTTCGCCACCCCGGCCCGCTTTCCCGCGGCCGATCAGGTGGTGGTCGACTGGCCGGACCGGTTTCTGCGCGGGCAACAGGACCTCGGGGAGATCGACGGCCGTACCGCGATCTGTGTGCTCACCCACGACCCCAAATTCGATGTGCCCGCCCTCGCGGTGGCGCTGCGGCTACCGCAGGTCGGGTACGTGGGCGCGATGGGATCGCGGCGCACCCACCTGGACCGATTGGCCAGGCTCGGCGAAGCCGGACTGACCGAGACCGACCTGGACCGCCTGTCCAGCCCGATCGGACTGGATCTGGGCGCCCGAACCCCCGAGGAGACGGCGGTCTCCATCGTGGCCGAGATCATCGCGCGACGCTGGGGCGGCGGTGGCCGCCCGCTGACCGCCGTCGACGGCCGAATCCACCACGAACTGGCCGCCCACCCGCCGGTGCCCAGCGACGACGTGCGGTAACGCCGGCGCTGCCGTCAGCGATACTCCCCGTGACATTGGCAAACGGGATGGGACGACCGATGACGATCAAGCGCACCCTGGCCGCGGCGGTGCTCGCTGCGGGCGCCATGACCGCCCTGTCGGCACCGGCGATGGCCGACGACAGCACCGATCAGCAGTTCTTGACGGCGCTGGACCAGCTCAAGATCAAGGTGGGCAGCGACACCAAGGCGATCGGTATCGCGCACTCGGCCTGCGGGGTGCTGTTCCGCGGCAAGCCGCTGTCCTATGCGCTGTACAGCATCAAGAACCAGACCGACCTGTCCGACGATCAGGCCACCAAGTTCGGTGGCGCGGCCCTGCGCATGTACTGCCCCAGGTATCTGCCCTGATCAGGGGACGACACCGCGCAGGGCGTCTTCGCCGAAGACCGGGCCCAGCATCGAGGACATGTCCGGACCCCGTCGCAGGCAATGTCCGCCGTCGACGTTGAGCAGCTGACCGGTGATCCACGCGGCCGCATCGCTGAGCAGGAAGACGGCCGCGTTGGCAATGTCTGCCACCTCACCCGGACGCGGCAGCGGGGTACAGCTCGCGTAGTCGGCGCTGATCTCCGGAGAATCCAGGATGGGTGCCACCATCTCGGTCTTGATCAACCCCGGCCGGATGCTGTTCACCCGCACCCACGACGGGCCGAGTTCGTCGGCGGCCAACTGCAGCAGGTGGTCGAGCGCGGCCTTGCTCGGTCCGTAGGCCGCGAACCAGCGGTGGGTGTTGCTCGACGCGATCGACGAAATGCCGACGAAGGACCCGCCGCCGCCGCGCACCATCGCCCTGGCGCTGTGCTTGAGCACGTACATCGTGCCGTTGACGTTGAGGTCCACGGTCTGGCGCCAGAGTTCGGAATCCACCTGCGTCAGCGGGCCGATGGTCAAGGACCCACCGGCACAGTGCACGACGCCGTGCAGCCGCCCGGTCCACGCCGTGGCGGCGTCCACCACGCGGGCCACCTCGTCCTCGTCGGTGACATCGGCCGGTTCGTAGCGGACCCGATCCGCCCCGCCGGCGGCGGCGATCTCGTCGACCGCCGCGGCGAGCCGATCGGCGTTGCGCCCCACCAGCATTGCGTTGCCGCCGCTGGCGACCACCGCCGCGGCGACCCCCTTGCCGATACCGCTCCCACCGCCGGTTACCAGCACCGTACGATCCGCCAACGAAAGCTGCACCGCGATCCCTCCGTAGAGCGTGCGTATCAACGTGCGCGCCAGAACTGGAACACGTTCTCGTCATCGAACCATGCCGCCTGCGCGCCGTACAGCCATTCGCGGGTTCAGCCATACCACAGCTATCGTGCAGACCACTCACAGCATGACACCGGCGTCGGCTGAATTTCGTAGGCCTGCCAGGCATTTTCGCCCTCGTCAGCGTATTCTTGACTCAGGATCCACATCCGACCCTGCCCCCGCTCGGCCGGGAAGAACCGGCCAGCAAATCACAGAAAGCGTGACGCCATGGCGACATTCGCCTTTCCTGCCCGGCGACTGATCCTTGCCGGCGGCTTCGCCGCAGCGGTCTTCGCGGCACCCGCGCTCGCGACGTTCGCCCTCGAGGCGCCCGCCGGACCCGCCTTTGCCTCGTGCCCGTCCGGAGAATCCGAGGACACCTTCACCGGCTCGTGCACTCCCGAGCTGGTACCCAACTCGCCGGAATTCGGCAACACCTCGCCGGGTGGCCTGCCGTCCATCGACGGCGTCCCGTGCACCGGCGGCAACTCCGGCCAGTGCATCGGCCTGTCCGAGGATCAGCCGCAGTTCGTGGAGCCGCACACCAGCGTGAGCTCCAGCCCGTAGCGAAGTCGCTGGCACATCATCCGGCCGGGACGCCCCACGCGGGCGTCCCGGCCGCTTTGTGTCGTCGTTTGTTCCATCGGCCGCCTCGGTTCGAAACAAACTCCCAGGCAACTCATGGATCTCATGCAGATTTCTGTCAGCTTCCTTAGAATCTGTCCGACGTCTCGGTCAATAACTACAGAAAGCGTGACGATGGCGAGCTTCGAGTTTTCCGTTCCACGACTGATCCTTGCCGGCGGATTCGCGGTCGCGGTGACCGCCGCCCCGGTCGTCGCCGTCGTCACGACCCTCGGCCCGGTCGACCGCCCGGCGCTGGCCTGCGACTCCGGTGAAGAAGAAGACCTGTTCACGGGCACCTGCCTGCCGCACACCGTGCCGAACTCCCCGGCAGCGCCGTTCAACTCCATCCCGGGCAACCCCGATCTGCCGGCGATCAACGGCATCCCGTGCACCGGCCACAACTCGGGTCAATGCATCGGCCTGTCCGAGGACGCGACGCAGTTCCAGCAGCCGGAGACCAGCGTCAGCTCCAGCCCGTAAAAGCCCGGAACGGGCGGGTGACCCGGCCTGTCGCCGTGCGGTGTGCCGGGTCACCTAGAGTAGGAAGATGCCTGCAAAATCTGAGACCGCCGATATCGGCGAAGTCGAGCCGGTTGCCGACGACACCGCCAGTCAGGCGCGTCGCGTCGTGGCGGCGTACGCCACCGATGCCGACGAATGCCGGATGTTCCTGTCCATGCTGGGTATCGGTCCGGCGAAGCAAGAGGCGTAGGTGGTGGCCGGAGACGGAAATTTGACCGACTCCACACCCGTCGAGGGCACATCCGACTTCGTCGTGGTCGCCAATCGGCTCCCCATCGACCAAGTGCGCCTGCCCGACGGCACAACCACATGGAAGCGCAGTCCCGGCGGCCTGGTGACCGCGCTGGAGCCGTTGCTTCGCAAACAGCGCGGCGCCTGGATCGGCTGGCCGGGTGTCCCCGACAGTGACGAGGAACCGATCGTCCAGGAGGGGCTGCGGCTCTTCCCGGTGCGGCTGTCTGCCGAGGATGTCGCCGAGTATTACGAGGGCTTCTCCAATGCCACACTGTGGCCCCTCTACCACGACGTCATCGTCAAACCCGAGTACCGCCGCGAATGGTGGGAACGCTACGTCGACGTGAACCGGCGCTTCGCCGAAGCCACCTCCAAGGCGGCGGCACCCGGAGCCACTGTCTGGGTACAGGACTACCAGCTGCAACTCGTGCCGAAGATGTTGCGCATGTTGCGCCCGGACCTGACCATCGGGTTCTTCCTGCACATTCCGTTCCCCCCGGTCGAGCTGTTCATGCAGATGCCGTGGCGCACCGAGATCATCGAGGGGCTACTCGGGGCCGACCTGGTCGGCTTCCATTTGCCCGGCGGCGCGCAGAATTTCCTGATCCTGGCCAGACGGCTGGTCGGCGTGAACACCTCGCGCGGGACCGTCGGCGTGCGGTCTCGATTCGGCGAGGTGCAGGTGGGTTTCCGCACCGTCAAGGTCGGCGCCTTCCCCATCTCCATCGATTCCGCCGAACTCGACGCCAAGGCGCGTGACCGTGGAATTCGGCAGCGCGCCAAACAAATTCGATCCGAACTCGGAAACCCCCGCAAGATCATGCTCGGCGTCGACCGCCTCGACTACACCAAGGGCATCGACGTCCGGCTCAAGGCGTTCACCGATCTGCTCGCCGACAAGCGCGCGGATCGCACCGACACCGTGCTGGTCCAGCTAGCCACCCCGAGTCGTGAACGGGTGGAGAGTTATATCGAGATGCGCGAGGGCATCGAGCGCCAGGTGGGCCACATCAACGGTGAGTATGGCGAGGTCGGCAGGCCCGTGGTGCACTACCTGCACCGCCCCGTGCCGCGGGACGAACTCATCGCCTTCTTCGTCGCCGCCGACATCATGCTCGTCACCCCGCTGCGGGACGGGATGAACCTGGTGGCCAAGGAGTACGTGGCGTGCCGCAGCGATCTCGGCGGTGCCCTGGTGCTGTCCGAATTCACCGGCGCGGCAGCGGAATTGCGGCAGGCCTACCTGTGCAACCCGCACCACACCGACGGCGTGAAGGAAGCCATCGAGCAAGCGCTCACCCAGACGCCGGAAGAGGGCCGGCGCCGGATGCGAGCGCTGCGCCGTCAGGTGCTCGCACACGACGTGGATCGTTGGGCGCGCTCGTTCCTGGACGCGCTGGCCGCCAACAAGAACTGAGCGGTTACACCGGCTGGATGTAGTTGATCAGCCACTTTCCGTCGATTTTCCGGTAATCGACGCGGAGGCGGCTGCCGTCGTACACCGGCTGCTTCGACTTGTCGGTGACGGTGCGATTCATGAACACCAGCACCGACGCCGAATCACGTTGAGCGGCCAGCATTCCCGCGCCGACCACGTTGGCTTGGCTGACCACCTGGCGATCACGTGCCTGTGGAATGATGTCCTTGGCGGCACGGTCCTCGAACTCACGCCTGTAATCGGGGGTCAGCAGTGTCGCCGCTTCGGTCAGGCTGCGTTCCACCGTCTGATAGTCGTAACCGAAAACCTTCGGGATCTGCTCGGTGGCCAGCGCCGGCAGATCCGCGCTGGCGGATTGCACGGCCCGGTTCTGCGTGCGGTCCCAGTACAGTGCACCACCGACCGCGGACAGGCCGACCAGGCCCAGCGCGAAGACCAGCACCACGAGCGCAATGAGCTTGCCGCGCATCAGTTTCCACCCTCGGGGTACTTGAGGTCATATCCGGTCATGTGGCCGTTGTCGTCCTCGTGCACGACGACGCGCATGCGGTAGGCCTGCGACGGCTTGTTCACCCCGTCGAGGTCGGTCACCGTGACCCGCACCGCCACCAGCACCGCGGCATTACGCCCGACCTCATCGATCTTCTCCAGCGCGGCGCCGCTGACCACAGCCTCCGAACTGGCCTGGGTGTCACGGAAGATGGCCTTGAGGTTGTCGACGTTGTTGCCCTGGCTCATCATGTCGCGCAGCGGACCGCTGGTGCCGTCGACGAAGCGGTTCACACTCTCGTCGATATTGTTCTGGTTGTAGCTGAACATGTTCAGCACCGTCTGCTCCGCGGTGTCCACGAAGCGCTGCTGTCGCGCGATCGTCGCGTCGGCGTGGCGATGCTGGTCGAGAAGCACCAACACGGTGGTGACGAGTGCGGCAGCCGCCAGCACCGCAGCGATGGCCGACACCAGCGCCACTCGGCCCCGGTTGGGTTGGCGCCGCGGCAACGACACCGACTTCTTCGGCTTACCGGCTCGTGCGCCGCTGGGCGCGCTCACCACCACCGGATCAGGTGCCGGCGCCGGGGTGCCGCCCGCGGGTCCTGCCGCGCGCGAGGCACGCCGGCGGACCGGCTTCGGCTCGTCCGCCGAAACCTGTTCCTCAACCATCTAGACCTGCCTAAACCTGCTTGGGCGCCATCATCAAATCTACCCAGTTCTCCGCCGGTGAGAATTTGTCGGACCCGGAGGCGAACACTCCCGTGCCGCCCGACGGATCCGCGAACACACCGGTCCTCGGATCGTAGGTGGTGCTCGCCGGCGCACTGGCCTGGGGTTGCGGTGCCTCGGCGGGCAACGGCGGTGGTGGCGTGTCGGCAGGCGGTGCCCCCGCGGGCGGCGGCGGTGGCTGGCGTCCGTACGGCGGCACCACCTGATCCGGCGGTGCGTAGAACGTGCCCGGCGGCGCCGGCGGGTTGTCGTTGGGTGGTACCGGCAGCGGGAACGGCGCATTCGGCGCCGGACCCGGACCCGGCTGCACGCCGGGGGGCAGCTGCACCGCAGGTGGGCCTGGGTCGTAGTCGGCGCCGGGCGGGATGTTCGGGAACTTGTTGGGCGGCAGGATATTGCGGCCGTCCTCGACGGGAGTGCCGTACGGGACCGGCGGGCCGCGCCACGGGTTGCTCCCGATCGGCACGTAGCCGCGCGGATCACGGCACAGCTGGATGGTCGGCGCCCGCTTGCCGGGGAACTCCTGGCACGGGTAGTTACGGGCGCCGCGCACCACCGACGGATCGTTCTGCGCGGTCTTGCAGTACAGATCGTTGGGCAGATCCCGCAACGTCGTGTCGGCAGGCGAGCGAATCTGGGTGGGCGGCAGGAAGCCGGTCACACACGGCGGCGCGTCACCGAGGTCGACCTTGAAGTCCAGTTTGCCGCCTTCGTCGAAAGGCAGCCCGCCGCCGACGGTGTTCAGCGCGGCGATCAACGCCGGGAAGATGACCAGGGCCTGTTCGATCGACTTGTGGTAGATCACGCCGATCCGGCCGAAATCGGCCAGGTTGGCCGCCAGCATCGGGAAGGTCGGCCGGATACCGGCGAACGTGGTGTTGGCTTCGGCCACCGCACCGGGCACCGTCTTGAGCACCGAGCGCAACTGCGGATCGGCGTTGGCCACCTGGGTGGTCAGCCGGGCCAGGCCGTCGGCGGTCGACTTGATGTCCGCGCCGGCCTTGATCTGGGCGTCCAGGAACGGGCCGACCTGGTCGATGAGCTGGGTGGTCTGCCCGTAGTTCGCGTTGGCCTCGTCCACCAACAGCCGCGAGGACTGGATGAGCCGAGCCAGCTCGGGCCCGGCGCCGTTGAACGCCTTGAATGTTTCCTTCAACAGGTCCTGGATGCGGCTGTCCCCGATACTGCTCACCAGATCGTCGGCCTGCTTCAGCAGCCCAGCGATGTCCTGGCCGATCGCGGTGCGTTCGACGCCGATGTTGGACCCGTTGCGCAGCAGCGCCTTGGCAGCCCCGTTGCCGGGCGGCACCAGGTCGATGTACTGCTCGCCGACCGCCGAGACGCTCTTGACGGTGGCGGTCACGTTCTCGGGCACGTCGGTGTCGGTGTTGAGCCGCATCTGCGCCACGACACCGTCGTTGGTGAGCCCGACCGATTCGACCCGGCCGATCGTGACGCCGCGATAGGTCACGTTCGCGTTCGGGTACAGCCCGCCGCCTGCCACGAAATTCGCCGTGACGTTGTAGGTTCCGATCCCCAACGCTGCCGGCACGTGCAGATAGAACGCCGAGATCGCGGTCACCGTCAGCACGGTGACCACCGCGAAGATCGACAACTGAAGTCGCGTCAACCGGTCCAGCATTACGGCGTACCTCCGTGCTGGGTGGCCGTGCCCGGCGGGATCTTGAACGGATCGGCGGCCTGGCCGGACAGATTGGCCAGCGCGCCGGTCAGGAAGTCCGGCGGGTTGATGACCTCGTTCAGGTGCTTCATGTTCGGGTCGAAGAACGACGTGGTGAATATCGATTCGCCGAAACGCCGCACGGTGAGGTCGAACGTGACGAAGACGTTCAGATAGTCACCGCGCACCGCATTGCGCAGATACTTGTAGTGGAACGGGAAGGTGGGCAACAGCTCCAGGTCCACGATGACGTCGTCGACATTGTCGTTGAAGGCCTTGATGACCGGGAACAGGTCCTTCATATCCGCGGCGAAATCGGCTTTGGTCTCCGAGAGCACGCGCGCTCCCACCGTGGCGAACTTCTGCAGCGCGCGGAACGCGTCGACGATATTGGACCGGTTGTCGTTGAGCACCTTCAACGCATTGGGCAGCGTGTCGAGGGTCCGGCCCAGGTTGTCCTTGCTGCGGGCCAGCACCGATGCGAATCGGTTCAGCCCGTCGGCCGCGGCAATGATGTCGTTGGTCTGCTGGTCCAGTGACGCAGTCAGTTCAGCCAACCGGGGCAGCAGCTCGGCGAAGCTGCCGGTGCGGCCTGCGACGGCCGCATACGCCTCGTCGGTGATGTCCTGCAGCGCACCGAGATTGCCCTTGTTGACCACCACGCCCAACGAGGACAGCACTTCCTCGGTGGTCGGGTAGCGGCCGATGCTCCCGAGCGGGATGTTCGAGCCCTGCTTCAGCTTCCCGACGGCCTTGCCCTCCGGGGCTGCCAGTTGGACATGCTGGGAGCCCAGCAGCGAGGTCTGCGCGACGGTGGCGGTCGAGTTCTCCGGCAGGTTCACATCCCCGTCGAGCGACAGCTTGACCGCGGCGTAGAACGTACCGTCGGGCCGCTGCACGGCGTCGATCCCCGACACGCTGCCGACCGTCACGTCGTCGACCATCACCGGCGAATTCTGCGGAAGGGTCGCCACATCGGGCAGTTCCACGGTGATGGTGTACGAGCCGGGGCCGTGGCCTGCCGTACCCGGCATGTCCAGCGAGTTCAATCCGCCGAACGAACAGCCGGCCACCAGCAGCGCCCCCGAGCCCAGCGCGGTGGTGCGCAGCGTCGCCCTCCTCAACGCCTTCCTCGGGTGCCTCATCGGCCCGCCCCCTGAGGTGCCGCGGCCGGCGCGGGAGCACCCGCACCCATCGGCGGCGCCGGGGGCACCGGGCCCGCCGGCGAGATCTGTCCTGGGACGGCGGGCGGCGGCAGGATGAGGTCACTGAGGTTGCCGTCGGGACCGGTCGTCGATGGTATGACCCCGGGCGCCGGTTGCCATTGCAGATAGGACACTGGGGTCTGGGCCTTGGCCTCGGTGGCGGGCGTGTCGTAGATGATCTGCCCCTTGTACGCGGTGATGCTGTCGATCGGATGGAACAGCACCGGCGGGTAATTCATCGCGATGCGCTTGAACACCGGCCCCATCCGCTGCCGGCACAACTCGGCCCGCTTGTAGTTGTCCGCCGACGCGCCGACATCGAAGGTGCCGCCGCAGATGAACTGCACCGGATTGGCGAAGTTGGGCAGCGACAGCAACCCGCCGACGGTGCCCTGGGCCGGGTTGTAGATGTTGTAGAAGTTGGCCAGCCCGTTGGGCGTGACATGCAGGACCTGTTCGATGTCATCGCTGTGGTCGTTGAGGATCTGCGTGAAGTCGGCCAGCTTGCCCACCGAGTCGATCAACGACTTGTTCGAATCATGGAGCAGCCCTTTGACATCCACGAGTGCCTGGTTGAGCGCACCCAGGGTGGTGTCGAGATCGGCCGAACTGTCGGCCAGCACCTGGGACACCGATGCCACGTGATTGGTGAACTGCACGATCTGTTCGTTGCTGTTGGCCAAGGCATTGACCAGGACCTGCAGGTTACGCACCGTCCCGAACAGGTCGGTGCGCGAGTCGCCCAGCCGGCCCGCGGTCTGCGACAGCTCGCGCAGCGCCTGGCGGAACGAGTCACCATTGCCGTCGAAGGTGTCGGCCGCCTGGTTGACGGCGGCCACCAGCGGCCCCTGGACGCCGTTCTGTTTCGGGCCGAGCTGGGCCGACAGCGCGGTGAGCTGCTCCTTGACCTCGTCCCACTCGACCGGCACGCCGGTGCGGTCCAGACCGATCTCGGCGCCGTCGGCCAAGGTCTGGCCGCCGGTGAAGGCCGGGGTCAACTGGATGAAGCGGGCGGACACCAGGTTCGGCGCGATGATCAGAGCCCTGGCGTCGGCGGGAACCTTGACACCCGGATCCAAGGTCATCGTGACCTTCACATCCTCGGCCCGTGGCTGGATCGCGTCTATCCGCCCGACCGGCACCCCGACCACCCGGACATCGTCACCGGGGTAGAGCCCGACCGCGGTGGGGAAATAGGCGACCACCTTCTGCCCGCCGCGGCTGGGCCACACCACGTACACCCCGATGGCGAGCAGGGCCACCAACGCCACGGCGAGGGCAGCACGCAGCCAGGGTGCGCGCTTGGATGTCGAATCTGGTTGTGTCATGGCGATTTCGGCCTAATGATCAGGCGTTCGGAGATGTAGCCGCGCAGCATGTCCGCGAGGCTGTCGGGCAGCTTGCCGGGCTGGAAGTAGGTGTCCAGCAAGACTTCGGAGATCGTCGCCGGCGGCAGCCCGTAAAGGTTGATGTTGAAGCCCGGGCCGTTGCCGACCACCTCGGCCAGCGCCGTGGCGTAGCCCGGCAGGCGCTTGAGTGCCTCACCGATGTGTTCGCGCCGCTCCAGCAGGTTGTCCATCACGGCGTTGAGGCGGCGCAACAACGGCTCGAACTCACGCTTGTTGTCGGCGACGAACCCCGAAAGCTGATGGGACACATCGTCGATGCCGGCGATCAAGTTGTTCAGGGCCTGCCGGCGTTCGTCGAGGGCGGCGAACAACAGGTTGCCGTCGGTGACCAGTTTGTTCACCTGGTCGGCCCGCTGAGCCAGGGTGTCCGAGACATTCTTGGCGTGCCGAAGCAGTTCCTCCAGAGCCTGGTCACGCTTGTTGAGGCTGCGGCTCAGGCTGGCCACGCCGTCCAGCGCGCCACGCAGTTGGGGGGTGGCATCGCGCATGGTGTCGGTCAGGGTTTGCAGCGCCTGCTCGAACTTGGGCTTGTCCAGGGCGCTGACGTTGCCGCCGAGGTCCTGCAGCGCCGTGTTCAGCGTGTACGGCGTGGTGGTACGCCCCACCGGGATCACCGTCGAATCACCACTGCCCTTGGGTGTCACCGACAGCGATTTCTGCCCCAGCACGGTGTCCGTCTTGATGGCCACCAGACTCTGGTTGCCCACCTTGATATTGCGATCGACGGTGAAACCGACCTTTGCCTGGTCGCCGGCCAGGGCCACCGACGTCACCTTGCCGACCTTGATCCCGGAGACGGCGACGTCGTTACCCGGGGAGATGCCACCGGCGTCGGTGAAGTAGGCCTCGTAGTTGCGGCCCTGCGGCCACCATGGCAAGCCGGTGTAGCCGAAGGAGATGAGTACCAGGCAGACCACCACGAAGATGCCCAGGACCCCGGTCCGTAGCGGGTTGCTGCCCGTGGGACTAGCCATTGGCCGAGCACCTCCCCTTGGTCGGGTCCGGTGGACCACCGAACGGGATCAGGATGTCGCTGCCGGCCGGGCCGTTGATCTTCATCCGGATCGAGCAGTAGTAGATGTTGAAGAACGAACCGTAGGCGCCAAGGGCGTTGAGGCGTAGGTAATTCTCCGCGAGCGGTTCGATCACCTTGTTGACATCGGCCTTGCGTTCGTCGACCCGCTGCAGGAACGGCCGGGCGTTTTCGATGACGCCCTGTAGCGGTCGCCGGGAGGCCTGCAACATCTCGGTCAGGTCGTTCTCGGCCGAAGCCAGCGGTCCGATCGCCCCGGCGATCGGGTCGCGTCCCTCGGCCAGACCGGTGATGAGCTTCTGCAGTTCGTCGACGCTGGCATTGAACTGGGCGCCCTTCTCGTCGACGGTACCGAGCACGGTGTTCAGATTGGTGATCACGTCGCCGATGAGCTGGTCCCGGTTGGCCAGGTTCTGGCTGAACGAGCTGGTGTTGGCCAGCAGGTTCTGGATGGCGCCACCTTGGCCCTGCAGCAGCTCGATGACGGCATTGCTCACCTCGTTGACCTTGTCGCCGTCGAGCCCCTTGAGCACCGGCCGCAGACCGCCCAGCAGCGCGTCGAGATCAAGGGCGGGCTGGGTGTTCTCCCGCGCGATGGTCGCTCCGGGCGGTAGCTTGCGCAATTCGCCCGGGCCCGAGGCGATCTCCAGGTAACGGTCACCGACCAAGTTCTCGTAGCGCACCACCGCACGAGTCGACGTGTAGAGCTGGTAGCGCTTGTTGACGTCGAACGAAACATCGACACTGTTGTCGGGGTTGAGCTTGACCGCCTTCACGCTGCCCACCGGCACGCCGGCGATGCGGACGTCCTGCCCGGCCTTGAGCCGTGAGGCCTCGGCGAAGGTCGCGTGATAGTCGCTGCTGGAGGCGAACCGGAACTGGCCGAACACCACCACCAGGCCGGCGGCCACCAGCAGCATCGCCACCGTGAAGACGGCAACGTTGATCAGGGTTCGCCTCTCGCTACCCATTAGCAGCCCATGTTCTTCACGCAAGCGCTCATCAGAAATCATCCCGTTCGGCGTAGGCACCGTTGAACAGGAACTGCAACGTCGACGGTGCGTTGAAGGCGACCTCGGTGTTCGGCTGGTAGGGCACGTACGCGTTGTCGGTCACCAGGAACGGCGAGTGGTACCAACTGCCACCGAATTGTTTGGAGGGGACATCGGGCAAACCGCGGCAGTTCGGGCCGCCGGAGGCGTTCACCATCGGCAGGCTCTCCGGAAAGGTGTACGCCGGCGCACCCGGCAGGAAGTTCGACGCCACGAAAAGACCGGGACGGATACCACCGATGACGGGGGCGAAGGTGTCGTTGGCCTTCCGGACTCCCTTGAACAGGCAGCCGAATTCGGGCGAATAGTCGGCCGACACCTTGGCCAGCGCACGCAGTCGCTGGATGGCGGCGATGTAGTCGTCGGCGGCCGGCGCCAACGTGGCGGTGCCGTTCTCCGCGAAGCCGGTGGCAGCCAGCAGCGCCGCGTTGAGGTTGTCCTGTTCGTCGATGACGGTCTGCCCCAGCTTCGGCGCGTTGTCGATCACGGTGGCCAGATCGGCACCCGCGTCACCGTAGATGTTGGCGACCACACCGGTCTTGGCGATATCGGCTTGCAGCGTGGGCAGCTTCGGATTCAGTTGCGCCAGATAGCTGTTCAGGCCAGCCATGGTGGCGCCGAGATCATCACCGTGACCGCGCAGACCCTCGCCCAGCGCCGTCAACGTGGCGTTCAGGTTGACCGGGTCGATCTTGTGCAGCACGTCGGTCAGCGTCTGGAACAACGTGTTGACTTCCAACTGGACGCTGCCGGCCTCGATGTTGGTCCCCGGCTGCAGCGGGGTGCTCCTGGGCTGCTGCGGCGGCAGGAATTCGACCGATTTCGCACCGAAAACCGTTGTGCCACCGATCTTGACCTCGGCATTGGACGGGATGAAGCGCATTTGGCTGCGGTCGATGTCCAGGGTCAGCTTGGCCTGGTCACCGGCGTAGGCGATGTTGGTGACCTTACCGATCTGGATGCCGCGGTACTTGACCTTGGCGTCGGTCTCCATCACCAGGCCCGCCCGTGGCGAGGTGACGGTGACGGTGTCGGTCTGCGTGAACGCCGCGGTATAGGACAGGTAGGTGAACGTCACCGCGGCGGCCACGATCACGGCCAGGATCGCGGCGGCGATCCTGACGTGACTGCGCTTCGATGTTCCAGATGACATGACGGTTTACCCGGAGAGGTTGAAGTTGCCGGACGCGCCGTACACGGCGAGCGAGATGAACAGGGTGATGGTCACGACGACGATGAGCGAGGTGCGCACGGCCTGGCCGACGGCGATGCCCACCCCGACCGGCCCACCCGAGGCGTTGTAGCCGTAGTAGGTGTGCACCAGCATCACCGCGATCGACATGACGATGGCCTGCAGGAACGACCACAGCAGGTCGGTGGGTATCAGGAAGGTATTGAAGTAGTGGTCGTAGAGGCCTGCTGACTGCCCGTTGATGAACACGGTGGTGAACCGGGCCGCGAAGAATGCGGCAAGCACCGACAGCGAGTACAGCGGGATGATCGCGATCAGGCCGGCGATCAACCGGGTGGACACCAAGTAGGACACCGCATGCACGGCCATGGCCTCGACCGCGTCGATCTCCTCGGCGACCCGCATCGCACCCAGCTGCGCGGTCGTGCCGGCGCCGATGGTGGCGGCCAAGGCGATACCGGCGATGACCGGCGCGACGATGCGCACGTTGAGAAACGCCGAAAGGAACCCGGTGAGCGCCTCGATGCCGATATTGCCCAGCGACGAATACCCCTGCACGGCGATGACGCCGCCGGAGGCCAAGGTGAGGAAGGCCGCGACACCGACGGTGCCACCGATCATCACCAGGGCGCCGGCACCCATGGTCATCTCCGCGACCAGCCGGATGGTCTCCTTGCGGTAGCGGGTGACGGCGTTGGGGATGTAGCGCATCGTCTCGCCGTAGAACAGCGCCTGCTCGCCGACGGTGTCCACGGCGCGCGGCACGCCGCGGAAGAATCTGCGCACCCGCAGTGTCACGTCATAACTCATGGGCTGCCTACCGCTCCAGCACTCGGACGCCGACGGCGGTCAGGATGACGTTGATGACGAAGAGACAGATGAACGCGTACACCACGGTCTCGTTGACCGCGATGCCGACACCCTTGGGTCCGCCCTGCACCGTCAGGCCGCGATAGCAGCCGACCAGACCGGCCATCAAACCGAACAATACGGACTTGAACATGGCGAGCACCAGCTCGCCCAGCCCGGTCAGGATGGTCAGCCCGTTGATGAACGCACCCGGGTTCACCCCTTGCAGGAACACCGAGAACACATAGCCGCCCGCCAAACCGATGGCACACACCAGGCCGTTGAGCAGCAGCGCCACGAACGTCGATGCCAGCACGCGCGGCACCACCAGCCGCTGGATCGGGTCGATGCCGAGCACCCGCATGGCGTCGATTTCTTCGCGGATGGTGCGGGCGCCCAGATCGGCGCAGATGGCGGTGGCGCCGGCGCCGGCCACGACGAGCACCGTCACCACCGGGCCGAGCTGGGTGATGGTGCCGAACGCGGTGCCCGCCCCGGAGAGGTCGGCCGCGCCGATCTCCCGCAGCAGGATGTTGAGCGTGAAGGCGACCAGCACGGTGAAGGGGATGGACACCAGCAGCGTGGGGACGAGCGACACCCGGGCGATCATCCAGGTCTGGTCGAGGAACTCCCGGAACTGGAAGGGCCGCTGCCACATCTTGACGAAGGTGTCGATGGTCATCTCGAAGAACCCACCCACGGCCCGCGCCGGAGCCGCAAGCTGTTCGATCAACCTCGGCTCCGTTCTCGGTTGAGGGTTGAGCAATCCCGCGTTGGCGAAGAGCCCGAATATAGCGGGTATCCGTTCGCTCCGGCGGCCTTTCCACCCCTGGTCTGCACGCTGCCCTTAGTGAGCGGGCTCATACTAACTAGAACACGTTCACAGTGTCAAAGAACGGCAATCTTCACCAAAACATCTTATTTCTGCTGTTCAGGGCATGTGTGACCGACATCATTCTAGAACGTGTTCTAGTCCGGGCCGGCCTGGCGGGTGCGCCCTTCTCGACTTCAAGAGCCCATCAGCGCAGCGGCCGAGAATCCTATTTCCGGATCGCGCTCAGCAAAGAATCCACGCAGCGCCGAGCTCAGCTCCGCCGGATCCCAGGCGTCACCGGTCGCGTGGAAACGCGCAGCGACCGTGGGCGCCGCGACCAGGGTCACCGTCGGACCGTAGACGATGAACAGCTGCCCGTTGACGGCATCGGACGCCGGCGAGCTCAGGTAGGTCACCAACGTCACCACATGTTCGGGCGACAGTGCGTCGACCTGGCCGTCGGACAATTCCGGCGCGTCACCGAACACGTCGGCGGTCATCGCCGTACGCGCCCGCGGGGCGATGGCGTTGGCCCGCACCCCGTACCGGCTCAGTCCGCGCGCCGCCGTCAGCGTCAACGCCGTGATCCCGGCCTTGGCCGCGCCGTAGTTGGCCTGCCCCACCGGGCCGGCCAACCCGGCCTCCGACGACGTGTTGACGATGCGCCCGTACACCTGCCCGTCGGCCGACTCCTTGGCCTTGGCCCGCCAGTAGGCCGCCGCGTTCCGGGTCAGCAGGAAATGACCGCGCAGGTGCACGGCGATCACCGCGTCCCAGTCCTCGTCGGACATGTTGAACAGCATCTTGTCCCGGGTGATGCCGGCGTTGTTGACGACGATGCCCAAGCCGCCGAGACCATCGGCGGTGGACACCAGCTCGTCGGCCGTGCTGCGCGCGCTGATGTCACCGGCGACGGCCACCCCCTTGGCCCCGGCCGCGGCGATCTCGTCGAGGACGTCGGAGCGGTCCAGCGCGGCGGCCATGTCGTTGACCACCACGGTCGCGCCCGCGCGGGCCAGACCGATCGCCTCGGCACGGCCCAAGCCAGCGGCGGCGCCGGTCACCACGGCGACCTTCCCGGACAGGTCGAGCGCAGCAGAGCTTTCCACAGATGAACTCAATTTATGAATACCTCTAGTCTTTTCGGATCAGGGCGGCCCGTGGGCATTCGGCGACGGACTGCTCGGCCAGGTCCTCCTGGTCGGCCGGCACCGGGTCGACCTTGACCACGGCATAGTCATCCTCGTCCAGATCGAACAGGTCGGGCGCTATCCCGACACACACCGCGTTACCTTCGCAGCGGTCACGGTCGACTTCTACGTGCATGTGAACCTCCTCGCGCTCCGGGCACGGGCTGTGTGCCCCTGTGCAGGCTAACGGTACCGCCCTGGACCGCAAGACTAGAACGTGTTACAACGAGCATATCGGCGGGCAACCGGTTTCGGCCGGTCGCCCCGCAACCTCAGACAGACAGGATGCCGCCATGCGGATCGGTTACACCGCCGAGCAGGAGGAGTTGCGCCGTGAACTGCGCGCCTACTTCGCCAAGCTGATGACACCCGAGCGGGCCGAGGCGCTGGCCGCAAGCGACGGCGAGATGGGGCGCGGCAACGTCTATCGCGAGACCGTCGCGCAGATGGGCAAGGACGGCTGGCTCACGCTGAACTGGCCCACCGAGTACGGCGGTCAGGCCCGCACCCCGATGGAGAGCCTGATCTTCAACGACGAGGCGGCGATCGCCAACGTGCCGGTGCCGTTCCTGACCATCAACAGCGTGGCGCCGACGATCATGCACTTCGGCACCGAGGAGCAGAAGAAGTTCTTCCTGCCCAAGATCGCCGCCGGTGAACTGCATTTCTCCATCGGCTACTCCGAACCGGGCGCCGGCACCGATCTGGCTTCGCTGCGTACCACCGCGGTGCGCGACGGTGACGAATACGTGATCAACGGCCAGAAGATGTGGACCAGCCTGATCGCCTACGCCGACTATGTGTGGCTGGCGGTACGCACCAACCCCGAGGCGAAGAAGCACCGCGGGATCTCGATGCTCATCGTGCCGACAACCGCCGAGGGCTTCTCCTGGACGCCGGTGCACACAGTGGCCGGTGTCGACACCAGCGCCACCTACTACCAGGATGTGCGCGTTCCCGTCAGCAGCCTGGTCGGCGAGGAGAACGCCGGCTGGAAACTGGTCACCAACCAGCTCAACCACGAGCGCGTCGCGCTGGTATCTGCCCAGCCGATCTTCTTGGCACTCAACGGCGTTCGGGAGTGGGCGCAGAACACCAAGGATGTGCACGGCAAACGGCTGATCGATTCGGAATGGGTGCAGCTGAACCTGGCACGCGTGCACGCCAAGGCCGAGGTCCTCAAACTGATCAACTGGGAGCTGGCCTCCGCCTCGGACAGCACGCCGTCGCCCGCCGACGCGTCGGCCGCCAAGGTGTACGGCACGGAACTGGCCACCGAGGCCTACCGCCTGCTCATGGAGGTGCTCGGCACCTCGGCGACGCTGCGCGCCGGATCCCCCGGCGCACTGCTGCGGGGCCGGGTGGAACGGATGCATCGCTCCTGCCTCATCCTCACCTTCGGCGGTGGCACCAACGAAATCCAGCGCGACATCATCGGCATGGTCGCGCTCGGCCTGCCCCGAGTGAACCGTTAAGAGGAGACGTCACATGGACTTCACCCCTACCGAGGCGTCGACCGACCTGGCCGGCCTGGTCCGCACCATCACCGAGTCGGTGTGCACCCCCGAACACCAACGCACGTTGGACGGGCTCGAGCAGCGCTTCGACCGCGATCTGTGGGCCAAGCTGATCGATGCCGACGTCCTGTCCACCGCCGCACCGGAATCCGTCGGCGGTGGCGGGTTCGGCGTGCTCGAGCAAACCGCCGTGCTCACCGCGCTGGGGCGCCAGCTCGCCGCGGTGCCCTACCTGGAATCCGCCGTGCTGGCCGCAGGTGCGCTGGCCAAATTCGGATCCGCAGCCCTGCAGGGCGATTGGGCTGCCCCTGCGGTCGACGGCACCAAGGTCGTCACGGTGGCCCTCGACGGTGAGATGGGTGAGGGTCCGGTTCGGGCACAGGAGGCTGACGGCGGATTCCGCCTGACCGGCACCCGCACCCAGGTGCCCTACGGTCCGGTGGCCGACGCGTTCCTGGTCCCGGCCGAAACACCTTCCGGGGTGCAGGTTTTCCTGGTCACGTCGGGCGATCCCGGCGTGACGGTCAGTTCGCTGGACACCACCGGTCACGGCAGCGTCGGGCATCTGGAACTCGGTGGTGCTCCCGCCGAGGCCGCCCGGATCGTCGGCGGACACGAGGTACTCGACTGGCTGACGGTGCACAGCGCCCTCGGCCGCAGCGCTTTCCAGCTCGGCGTGCTGGAGCGGGCGCTGGAGCTGACCGCCCTCTACGCGCGCGAGCGCGAGCAGTTCGATCGGCCGATCGGCAGCTTCCAAGCCGTGTCGTCACGGCTGGCCGACAACTACATCGACGTCAAAGCGCTGCGCTCGACCCTCACCCAGGCCGCCTGGCGGCTCTCCGAGGATCTCCCCGCCGATATCGACGTGGCCACCGCCGCGTTCTGGGCAGCCGACGCGGGCCACCGCGTCGCGCATACCGCGGTGCACGTACACGGCGGCGTCGGCATCGACATCGATCACCCGGTCCACCGCTACTTCCTGGCCGCCAAGCAGACCGAGTTCACTCTCGGCGGCGCCACCGGGCAGCTGCTACGGATCGGGCGCGAGCTGGCCGACACCCCGGCCTGAATGATCGGCCTGAATGACCGACACCGTTGGCTCCTTGCTGGCCCCGCTGGTCGGCGTCACCGACCGCGGCGTGCACTACGGCGACGAGTTCACCAGCTGGCATGACCACATCGCGGCGGGGGCGTCGTTGGCGTGCGCCTTGCGGGCCCGGCTCGCCCCGGACCGGCCTCCGCATATCGGTGTGCTGCTGGGTAATACGCCGTTCTTTTCCACCGTCTTGGTCGCTGCGGGGATGTCCGGCCTGGTACCGGTGGGCCTGAACCCGACCCGCCGCGGCGCGGCGCTGGTCCGCGATATCGAACGTGCGGACTGTCAGGTCGTTCTCGCCGACTCCGGTGCGGAACTACCGGAGGGCGTCGACCACATCGATGTCGAATCCCCGCAGTGGGCGGCCGAACTGGGCCGCTATACCGGCGCCTCGGTGACATTCGCCGAGCGTTCTCCCGACGACCTGTTCATGCTGATCTTCACCTCGGGCACCAGTGGCGAGCCCAAGGCCGTTCGGGTCACCCACGACAAGGTGGCCTTCCCCGGCCGGATGCTGGCCGAACGGTTCGGCCTCGGCCCGACCGACACCTGTTACTTGGCCATGCCGCTGTTCCACTCCAACGCCATCATGGCCGGCTGGGCGGTCGCTGTCGCCGCGGGCGCCTCGATCGCGTTGCGGCGCAAGTTCTCCGCCTCGCAGTTCATCCCGGATGTCCGCCGCTACGGTGCCACCTACGCCAACTACGTCGGTAAACCGCTGTCCTACATCCTGGCCGCCCCCGAGCAGGCAGATGATGCGGACAACCCGTTGAAGTTCCTCTACGGCAACGAGGGCGCTGCGCGGGATCTGGTCCGCTTCGCCGACCGGTTCGGGGTGCGGGTGGTCGACGGGTTCGGCTCCACCGAAGGCGGGGTGGCGATCGCGCGCACCCCTGACACCCCGGACGGATCGTTGGGCCCGCTGACCGATGAGGTGGCCATCGTGGATGTGGAGACCGGGCGACCGTGTCCACCGGGTGTGGTGGGCGAGATCGTGAACCCGACCGGCCCCGGATGGTTCCGCGGCTACTACAACGCACCGGAAGCCGAGGCCGAGCGCATGGCCGGCGGGGTGTACCACACCGGCGACCTCGCCTACCGCGACGACGCCGGTTACGTGTATTTCGCCGGGCGCCTTGGCGATTGGATGCGCGTCGACGGCGAGAACCTCGGCACCGCGCCGATCGAACGGATCCTGCTGCGCCATCCCGGCATCGCCGAGGTGGCCGTCTACCCCATCCCCGACCCGGCTGTCGGCGACCGGGTGATGGCCGCCGTGGTGCCCGCACCCGGCGCGACGTTCGACGCGACCGAATTCGTCACGTTCCTCGACGCCCAGCCCGACCTCGGCCCCAAGCAGTGGCCGTCGCTCATCCGGGTCAGCACGGCACTGCCCCGCACCGAGACGTTCAAAGTGCTCAAGCGCGAACTGTCGGCCGAAGCGACCGATTGCGCCGATCCGGTGCATGCCATCGAACGGCCGGCGGTACGCGGTTGACGCCGCGGCGGTGATTGCCGACGAAATGGCTGCGCGTCGATATCCCCGGCGTCGGATTTGTCGGGATTGGGCGCCGGACAAACCATTCCTGGCCGGGGGGCTGCATAGCCCGACGTACCCAGCGGACCAGGGCCGACCGGGTCGGTAATCGTACGAGAATTAGCCGTCGCGGGACATGTTTTAATGCCCGCGAATTGGAGTAGTTCTACTCACCACAGCGAACACGCAGCTGGGCTACGCTTCCAACCGGCAATGCATAACGGTGCCCTTTTGCCGTAATTGCATTCGGAAGAACTTTACCCACAAGGAGCTTATGTCATGAGAGCATCTGCGCTCACCGGCCTGGCGGCCGCGGCCACCGCCTTCGCCGTGGTCCTGTCGGGCTGCGGCTCGGACACCAAGACCGCGGCCAGCAGCAGCGAAAAGACCACCGCGTCGTCCTCGGAGAAACCGACGACCAGCAAGACATCCACCAGCAAGCCCAAGGTGGCCCCCCGTGACGAGGATGCGACCGGTCCGCACGAGACCATCGCGAGCTACATCAAGGAAAACAACATCCAGGAGACCCAGGTCAGGCGTGGCGACCCAGGTTCGCCGACCATCGACCTGCCGGTGCCGGAAGGCTGGGAAACCGCCGGGGCCGACACCCCGGATTGGGCCTACGGTGCGATCGTGTACACCGGTCCGGAGGCCGCGGAGTACACCCCGAGCGTCGTCGCGATCGTGTCCAAGCTGACCGGCAACGTCGACCCGCAGAAGATCCTCGACCTGGCGCCGGGTGAGCTGCAGAACCTGTCCGGTTACGAACCACTGAACGAAGGTGCCACGAGCACGCTCGGCGAGTACCCGGCCTTCCAACTCGGCGGAACCTGGGTCCAGGACGGCCAGAAGAAGATCGTGGCGCAGAAGACGGTCGTGATCCCGGGCAGCGACGGGCTGTATGTGTTGCAGCTCAACGCCGACGGTCTGGAGGACCAGATGGACATCGTGGGCGCGGCAACCGATGCCATCGATTCGGGTACCACCATCACGCCCTGACGCAACCGATGACGATGCCTCCACGGGTACGCCCCGTGGAGGCATCGTGCGTCGTCGGGGAAGAAATCGGACCTGCGCTCTTTGCGTGACCGCCGGTACCGAGTAGGTTTGCCCTAACCGCTAGTTACTCACCAGTAAGGGAGGGTCGGCCATGCCCGCTCCATCAGCCGCCGACTTCGCACGACTGCGCACGCTGGTCGCCATCGCCGACATCGATGCGCGCCCGTCCAAGCCGATCGAGGAGGTGTTCACCGGCCGCGAACTGACCACCATCCCGGTCGGCACCGCCGACGACGTCGCCGCAGCGTTCACCAAAGCACGTGCCGCACAACGTGAGTGGGCCAACCGCCCGGTCGCCGAGCGGTCCGCGATCATCGAACGGTTCCGCGACCTGGTGATCGCCAACCGCGACTTCCTGATGGACGTCGGGCAGGCGGAGACGGGCAAGGCCCGCTCGGCCGCGCAGGAGGAGATCGTCGACATGATCCTCAACGCGCGGTACTACGCGCGCGAGGCGGTCAAACTACTGGGCACCAAGCGGGTGCAGGGCCTCCTGCCAGGAATCGTCAAGACCGTGGTCAACCACCATCCCAAGGGCGTGATCGGGGTGATCTCGCCGTGGAACTACCCGATGGCCCTGTCCATCTCGGATTCGATCCCCGCCCTACTGGCCGGAAACGCCGTCGTGGTGAAACCCGACAGCCAGACCCCCTACTGCACGCTCGCCAATGCCGAGTTGCTGTACCAGGCCGGCCTGCCGCGGGATCTGTTCGCCGTGGTGCCCGGCCCCGGCTCGGTGGTCGGCACCGCGATCGTGCAGAACTGCGACTACCTGATGTTCACCGGGTCCACCGCCACCGGCCGGAACCTGGCCGAGCAGTGCGGCAGCCGGCTGATCGGTTTTTCCGCCGAGTTGGGCGGCAAGAACCCGATGATCGTGACCGCGGGCGCCAACCTGGACGTGGCAGCCAAGGCCGCCACCCGGGCCTGCTTCTCCAACGCCGGCCAGCTGTGCATCTCCATCGAACGGATCTACGTCGAGCGGGCGGTGGCCGACGAGTTCGCCACCAAGTTCGCAAAGCAGGTCACCGCGATGAAGCTCGCCGCGACCTACGACTTCAACGCCGATATGGGCAGCCTGATCTCCGAGGATCAGATCAAGACGGTGTCCGGGCATGTCGACGATGCAAAGGCCAAGGGCGCCAAGGTGATCGCCGGCGGCAACGCCCGGCCCGATATCGGCCCGCTGTTCTACGAGCCGACGGTGCTCACCGACGTCACCGACGAGATGGAATGCGGCCGCAATGAGACGTTCGGCCCGCTGGTGTCGATCTACCCCGTCGATTCGGTCGACGAGGCGATCGCCAAGGCCAACGACACCGAGTACGGCCTCAACGCCAGCGTGTGGGCCGGCACCAAAGCCGAGGGCGAGGCGATCGCAGCCCGGCTGCAGGCCGGCACCGTCAACGTCGACGAGGGTTACGCGCTAGCCTTCGGCAGCACGGCCGCGCCGATGGGCGGCATGAAGGCCTCCGGTGTCGGACGCCGGCACGGCGCCGACGGTATCCTCAAGTACACGGAATCCCAGACGGTGTCCACCGCGCGAGTGCTCAATCTCGATCCGCCGCTGGGCATTCCGTCGGCCTGGTGGCAGAAGGCGCTGACCCCGATGATCCAAGCGGTGCAGAAGCTCCCCGGGCGGTGAGCGATACCGAACGGACCAGACCCCCGCTGGACGCGGACGAGCGCACCAACCTCGAGGGCTGGCTCGACTTCTATCGCGGCACCCTGGCCGAAAAATGCTCCGGCCTGACCGACGACCAGTTACGCACGGCCAGTGCCGAACCGTCGCCCCTGACGTTGATGGGGTTGGTGCAGCACGAGGCCGAAGTGGAGCGCAACTGGTTCCGCCGGGTGCTGCTGGGCGAGGATGTGCCGCCGCTCGACGGCGAACGCTCCCCCGACGGACATTCCGGTGGTTTCGACATCGCACCCGACACCTCGTTCGCGTCGGTGTTGCGCACCTGGCAGGACGAGATCGCCGTCGCCAAGGCCAACTGTGCCGGCCGCGCACTGGACGACACCAGCCCCTTCATGGGTGCAGCCGTGACGCTGCGCTGGATCTACACCCATGTGATCGCCGAGTACGCCCGTCATTGCGGGCATGCCGACCTGATCAGGGAGCGGATCGACGGGGCCAGGGGCGTCTGAGCGCTACCCGCCGGCGATGTCGTCGAGGCGCTTGGTGGCCTGCTCGAACCCGGCCACCAGCTCGGCGATGATGTCGGCGACGGGACGGATCTCGTTCATCCGGCCCACGATCTGACCGACCGGCATGGACACCGTGTCCGGATTGTCCGACTCGTTCATCCGCTGGTGCGCCTCGCTGACGAGGATGTTCTGCAGCGGCATGGGCAGCGGCTCCGGTGCGTCTGGGGCGTCCCACGCCTCGGTCCACTTGGTCTTCAGCAACCGGGCCGGCTTGCCGGTGTAGATCTTGCGGCGCACCGTGTCTGCGGTGGTGGCGCGCAGCAGCGCCTCCTGGATGGTGGACGTGCCACCGGGCTCCCGATGGCCGAGGTCGTACTCGGCGGAGGTGAGAAAGGCCGAGCCCATCCACACACCGGAGGCGCCGAGCGCGAGCGCGGCGGCCACCTGCTTGCCCGTACCGATACCGCCGGCGGCCAGCACCGGCGCCTTACCGTCGAGCGCATCGACGATCTCGGGCCACAGGACGACCGAACCGATCTCGCCGGTGTGTCCGCCCGCCTCGTGGCCCTGCGCGACGACGATGTCCACGCCGTTCTCCACATGGCGCAGCGCGTGTTTGGCGCTACCGGCGAGCGCGGCCACCGGGACGCCGGCGGCGTGCGCCTGCTCGATGACGTCCACCGGCGGGGAACCCAGCGCGTTGGCGATCAGCTTGATCGGGTGCTTGAGCGCCACGTCGACATGGCTTCGGGCCACCGAGTGCAACCAGCCCAGCACGCCCTCGTTGCGCTCCCCGTCCTCAGGTAGCGGCGGAACACCAAGGTCGGCAAGGGTTTTCGCGACGAAGTCACGGTGACTCTGCGGGATCAGCTTGTTGATGTCGACGGCGCTGCCCTCGGTGGGGATCTTGGCAGGCATCACCACGTCCACCCCGTACGGCTTGCCGTCGGTGTTGGCGTCCATCCACTGCAGGACTTCTTCGAGGTCGTCGGCATCGTTGAACCGCACACAGCCCAGCACGCCGAGACCACCGGCCTTGCTGACCGCGGCGGCCACCTTCTCCGACGGGGTGAAGACGAAGATCGGGTATTCGATCCCGAACCTGTCGCAGAGTTCTGTGTGCATTACTTGGCTCCTACATGCTTGGCGTGCACCTCGTCGGCCGGGCGCTCTTCGGTGACGTCCTTGGCCCAGCGGTAGTCGGGCTTACCGGCCGGGGACCGCTTCACCTCGTCGACCAGCCAAAGGCTGCGCGGCACTTTGTATCCCGCGATCTCGGTACGTACGAACGCGTCGAGATCGGCCAGTGTCGGCCGGGTGCCGTCGCGCGGTTGGACCACGGCGGCGACGTGATTGCCGAAGCGTTCGTCGGGCACGCCGACCACCAAGGCGTCGAACACGTCGGGATGGCCCTTGAGGGCGGCCTCCACCTCTTCGGGGTAGATCTTCTCGCCACCGCTGTTGATCGACACCGAACCGCGGCCCAACATGGTCACGCTGCCGTCGGCCTCGACGGTGGCGTAGTCGCCCGGGATCGCGTACCGCACACCGTTGATGGTGCGAAACGTCTCGGCGGTCTTCTTCTCGTCCTTGAAATACCCCACCGGGATGTGGCCGCGCTTGGCGATGATGCCGCGCACACCCGAGCCGGGCACCACCTCGTTACCGTCCTCGTCGAGCACGACCGTGTTCTTGTCGATCGTCACCCGCGGCCCGCCGGTGTGCGACTGCCCCTTGGCCACCACGCTGGTACCACCGAAGCCGGTCTCGGACGAGCCGATCGAGTCGGTGATGACCCGGTTGGGCAGCAGCTCGAGGAATTTCTCCTTGAGGCTGGTGGAGAACAGGGCGGCGGTGCTGGCCAGTAGGAACAGGCTGGACAGGTCGAACTGGTTGCCGTTGTCCTGATGTGCCAGAAGCGAATCCAGCAACGGGCGGGCCATCGCGTCACCGGTGAAGAACAGCAGGTTGACCTTGTGGTCGTGGATGGCCTGCCATACCTCGTCGGCGTTGAACTCCGGGACCAACAGCACGGTGCCGCCGGAGAATAGCGCCATCCAGGTGGCCGACTGGGTGGCACCGTGGATCATCGGCGGGATCGGGTAGCGCACCATCGGCCCGTTGGCCGCGGCCTGGCGGGACAGGTCGTACTCGTCGGCCAGCGGTTCACCGGTGGCGAAGTCGGTGCCGCCCAGCAGCACCCGGTAGATGTCCTCGTGCCGCCACATGACTCCCTTGGGGAATCCCGTGGTGCCGCCGGTGTACAGCAGGTAGATGGCGTCCTCGCTGCGCGGACCGAAGTCGCGGTCAGCGGAGTGCGGCGCGATGGCGGAGTAGAACTCCACGCCGCCGTACCGCTGGTAATCGTCGTCGGTTCCGTCCTCTACGACCAGGACCCTCTTGACGTTCGGCGTCTCGGGCAGCACATTGGCCACCCGGTCGGCGTAGCGGCGCTCGTGCACCAGCGCGACCATGTCCGAGTTGTCGAACAGGTACTTCAGTTCGCCCTCGACATAACGGAAGTTGACGTTCACCAGGATGGCGCCGGCCTTGACGATGCCGAGCATCGCGATGACGATCTCGATGCGATTGCGGCAGTACAGGCCGACCTTGTCGTCCTTCTGGATACCTTGGGTCTGGAGGTAGTGGGCGAACCGGTTCGCCTTCTCCTCCAACTCGGCATAGGTGAGCTTTTGGTCGCCACTGATGAGGGCGACACGGTCAGGCACAGCGTCGATGGCGTGCTCGGCGAGATCGGCGATATTCAGGACCACGGAACCTAAACTAGAACGTGTTACATTTCGAGACAAGTCTGGGTCGAAATTGCAGAGAGGCTGATACCCGTGGGTGAGACCGAGAAAGGGCCCGACGCCCTCATTGAGCAGCGCGGACACACTCTGATCGTGACGCTCAACCGCCCGGAGGCGCGTAACGCCCTTTCCGGCGAGATGCTCTCGATCATGGTCGAGGCCTGGGACCGCGTCGACGACGATCCGGAGATCCGCACCTGCATCCTGACCGGCGCCGGCGGGTACTTCTGCGCAGGCATGGACCTCAAGGGCGCCACCAAGAAGCCGCCGGGCGATTCGTTCAAGGACGGCAGCTACGACCCGTCCCGCATCGACGGGCTGCTCAAGGGCCGCCGGCTGACCAAGCCGCTGATCGCGGCCGTGGAAGGTCCGGCGATCGCGGGCGGCACAGAGATCCTGCAGGGCACCGATATCCGGGTGGCCGGGGTGAGCGCCAAATTCGGCATCTCCGAGGCCAAATGGAGCCTGTACCCGATGGGCGGCTCGGCGGTTCGCCTGGTGCGCCAGATCCCGTACACCATCGCGTGCGACATGCTGCTGACCGGACGCCACATCACCGCGCAGCAGGCACTGGACTACGGACTGATCGGCTATGTGGTGCCCGACGGCACCGCGCTGGACAAGGCGCTGGAGATCGCCGAGGTGATCAACAACAACGGACCGCTGGCGGTGCAGGCCATCCTCAAGACGATCCGCGATACCGAGGGCATGCACGAGTTGGACGCGTTCAAGCCCGACACCGCCAACGGCATCCCGGTGTTCCTGTCCGAGGACGCCAAGGAAGGTCCGTTGGCGTTCAAGGAGAAGCGGGCGCCCCAGTTCAAGATGAGGTAGGGCTCAACCCCGCCGACGCCCAGAGCGCATCGATCTGCGCCTCGCCATCAGCAAGGCTTTGTGCGGCAAGGGGTTTCAGCTCGGCCATGGCCGGGTTGACGTCGGCCATGGTCAACTCGACGACGACGAAACGGGGCTGCAGGCCCGTCAGCGACACCCCGTGCGTCAGCCAGGTCTGGGCATGGTCCCACCCTTCGCGCGGCGTTCCGGGGCCGTACCCGCCACCACGCGTCTCGATCGCCACGAAATCGGTGCCGCCCAGCAGCCCGGCGCCGGTGTCGGCGTCCATGGACAGGCCGGCCGCCACGATGTGATCCACCCACGCCTTCACGGTGCTCGGCGGCCCGAAGTTGTAGAGCGGCAGTCCGAGCACGATCGCGTCGGCGGCGGTGATCTCCCCGACCAACGTCGCGCTCAAGGACGCCGATGTCGCCGGATCCAGGTGCGGTAGCGGATCGGCGGCCAAATCCCGATAGGTGACGGTGCCGCCGGGATGCGCGGCCAGCCAGCGTTCCGCGGCGCGTGCGGTGAGGCGACGGCTCACCGACCGTTCGCCCTGCACCGATGAATCGATGTGCAACAGATTCGACATGATCGACTCCTGATGGATAGTTAGTGGTTCACTAACTATCTATACACCATTCTAGGCTTTCGAATTCCCGTAGACTCACGCCGTGAGCACGCCGCCGCGCCAGGAGTTGCTGCTCGGCCCCCTGTTGGACCTGGTCCTACGACGGTTGCGTGGTACCGCGGAGGCCGAGATCGCCAAGGTCGGCCTCCGAACCAGGCATATCATCGCGCTCACACTGCTCCGCGATTTCGGCGAGCAGGGCCAGGCGGGGCTCGCCGACTCCCTCGGTATCGATCCGACCAATGTGGTGATCCTGCTCAACGAACTGGAGTCGGCCGGGTTGGCCGAACGCCGGCGCTCCCCCGAGGACCGCCGCCGGCACACCGTGGTCGTCACCGAAACCGGTGCGGCCCGGCTCGCCGAGGCGGAGAAGGCCCTGGCGACCATGGAGCATCACATGTTCGGCGCGCTGACCCATGACGAGCTGAGCACCTTGCACGGCCTCCTTCAGCGGGCGGCAGAGGTGACGGCAGGCAAACCCGAGACGCCGCCGGCCGTCAGCTGTACCGGCGAAGACCACTGACCCCGTCTTCGGCGGCTGCCAGGAACGCCTCACCCTGTTCGCGGTCCAGATAGGTGCTGGCCTTGTTCTTCAGGAAGAACACGTACACCAGCAGCGACACCGCGATGCACACCGTCACGTATCCGATGAACAGCGGCACCTGGTCGCGGGCCTTGAGCGCCTGGTAGATCAGTGGCGCGGTGCCACCGAAGGCCGAATTGGCCAGCGCGTAGCCCACGCCGACGCCGAGGGCTCGGACCCGGGCCGGGAACAGCTCCGATTTCACCAGCGCGTTGATCGAGGTGTAGCCGGTGAGTATCACGTAGCCGACGACCACCAGCAGGAAGGACAGCATCGGTGAATGTGTTTGCGGCAGATAGGTATACAACACGTACGTGTAGATGACTCCGCCGATGCCGAAGAACAGCAGCAGCGGCTTGCGCCCCACCTTATCGCTGATCAGCCCGCCGACCGGCTGCAGCAGCATCAGCACGATCAGTCCGACAAGGTTGATCCAGGTGGCCGTCATCGCCTCGTTCTTGTAGGTGGCCTTGACGATGGCCGGCGCGTTGACGCTGTAGGCGTAGAACGCGACGGTGCCGCCGAGGGTGATCAGGAAGCACAGCAGCAGCGGCTTCCAGTAGTCGGTGAGCAGCACCCGGATCGAGCCCGCGCTGTCGTCCTTGCCTTCCCGGATGGCCGCCAGTTGTTCGGCCGACAACGATTCGTCCATCGTGCGGCGCAGCCAGAACACCACGATGGCGGCCGCACCGCCGATGGCGAAGCCGATGCGCCAACCGAATTCGTGCACCTGCTCGTTACTCAGCGTGGTCAGGATGATCAGCAGGGTGAACTGGGCCAGCACGTGACCGCCGACCAGCGTGACGTACTGGAACGACGAGAAGAAGCCGCGCCGCTCCCGGGTGGCCGCTTCGGACATGTAGGTGGCCGACGTGCCGTACTCCCCGCCGGTCGCGAAACCCTGCACCAGCCGGCACAGGATCAGGATGATCGGAGCCGCCGCCCCGATACTCTCCCGGCCGGGCACCAGGGCGATCACCAGCGAACACAGCGCCATCAGCGAGACGCTGACGGTCAGTGCGGCGCGGCGGCCACGGCGGTCGGCGAACCGGCCGAAGAACCACGAGCCCAGCGGCCGGGTCAGGAAGGTGACGGCGAAGATCGCATAGACGTAGACGGTCGAATTCTGGTCGGCCTCGTCGAAGAACTGCTTCTCGAAATACGTCGCGAAGACGGTGTAGACGTAGACGTCATACCACTCGACCAGGTTGCCCGACGATCCCCTGACGGTGTTCCAGATGGCCCGGCGAGTGTCCGCCCGCGTCCCCGCCCGATCCTGTGATGTGGTCATTGGACCATCTTTAGCGGGCTCCCGGGGCCCGGGTGAAGGCTCTGCCCGAAATTCAGCCCAAATAGTGCGGAGTTCTCACCCTGCGTTCTCACCCTGCCACGTGTTCGATCTAGTCGGATGACGCCGGCCGGCCACCGCCGCCCAGGATCGCCATGATGTCGACGAGGTCAGCCCAGCGCGAGCGCGGCAGGACGGCGAACAGATCCTCCGCGGCCGCCCGGTAGGCCCGCTGCCAGAGTTCGGCCTGCCGCATGCCCTTGGGCGTGGCAACCATCTTGGTCACCCGCCGGTCCGCCGAGTCCTCGGATCGGGTGACCAGACCATCGCGTACCAGCGCCTCGAGCAGCGTGGAGGCGGTGCCCTGGGCGATGCCGACGGCCTGGCCGACATCGGTGACGCGGACCGGTCCCGACCGGACCACCTCGGCCAGCACGCGGGACCGCGGTAGCGACACCCCGACCTCGGCGAGGCGTTCGTCGAATTCTCTGGCCAGGATCTTGGCCACCCGCCCGAAGCTATCCGCGAGCTCGACGGCCGTGGGCTGGTCGCCGTCTGATCGAGTCGTCCCCACGCCGTACCTCCGTGACCTCTCTTGACAGCAAAGTGTATTGATGCCAATCTATTGACATCAATACATCTACGTCGATGCATCGAAACTGATGTATCTCTGCCGATGCATCGCGATCTGAACGAGGAGTCTTCCATGCGTATTTTCCTGACGGGCGGCAGCGGCTTCGTCGGCCGGCATCTGATCGGCCGACTACGCGCCGACGGCCACACCGTGCTGGCGCTGGCGCGCTCGGCCTCCAGTGCCGCCACCGTGACCGACGCCGGCGCCGAAGCGGTGCGCGGCGACCTCATCGAGCTCACCAAGGTCTCCGACACCAGCTCCACCCAGCTGCCGGGATGGCTGGACCAGTTGGGCACGGTCGACGCCGTGGTGCACGCCGCCGCCCGCATGGATTTCTGGGGACCCGACGCCGGTTTCCGGGCCGACAACCACGACCCCACCGTCGCCCTGCACGCCGCTGCCGCGCAAGCGGGTGTGTCGCGCTTCGTCCTGATCAGCGCCGCTGGTGTCTCGCTCGGCAGCCAGCGCGCCACCGTCGTCGACGAGACCACCGACGACGGCACTCCGAACATCGCGTACTGCCGCGTCAAGCTGCAGACCGAGCGGGCGCTGCGCGGCACCCCCACACCGGGCATGAGTCTGGTCATCCTTCGCCCGCCGTTCATCTGGGGACCGGGCATCGGCACCATCGCCGACGCCGTCGACAGGGCCGCCAGGGGCCAGTGGGTGTGGTTGGACAACGGCCGCCATGTCATGGACCACATCCACGTCGACAATCTCGCCGAGGCCGTCACCCTGTCGCTCACCCGCGGTCGCGACGGCGCGATCTACTACGTGACGGACGGACATCCGATGCCGATTCGCGACTTCTTCACGGCACTGATGGCCACCCAGGGCGTCGACGTCTCCGACAGCCGCAGCATTCCGGTGGCCGTCGCCGCGCCGATCGCGGCCGTGGTGGATGCCGGCGCCCGGCTGCTGTGCAGACCGACCGCCCCTGCGCTGAACAACTGGCTGATCACCATCATGGGCCGTGACCGCAGCTATGACATCGGCGCCGCGCGCGCCGACCTCGGCTACCGACCGCTGGTGGGTTTCGATGTGGGTATGCGGGAGATGGCCCGATCGTCGTCCGGGCCGGCCGCCGAACCTAGCCCAGCAGCCGCGGCATCGGAGTGAACACCACCGGCATGCTCTCGGGACCACTGACGAAGTTGGCCGGCCGCAACGGCACCTCGGCATCGTCGGCCAGTCGCAGGTCGGGCAGCCGGCGCAGCACCCGCTCGGTCATCAACCGCAGTTCCAGCCGGGCCAGCTGATTACCCAGGCAGAAGTGGGTCCCGAAGCCGAAGGCCAAGTGACTGTTCGGGTTTCGGTCGATGCGGAACTCGTCGGGATTTTCGAAGACGGATTCGTCGAAGTTGGCCGACTCGAACATCAACATGATCTTCTCGCCGGCTCGCAGCTGGGTGCCGTGGAATTCGGTGTCGGCCGTGACGGTGCGGCACATGTTCTTCACCGGCGATGTCCAGCGCAGCATCTCCTCGATGGCGCCGGGCAGCAGATCGGGATGCGCCACCAGCGACTCCCATTGGTCCCGGTGCCGGAGCAGCTGTTCGGTGCCCCCGGACAGGGTGTGCCGGGTGGTCTCGTCGCCGCCGATGAGGATGAGCAGGGTTTCCATGACGATCTCGTCATCGCTCATCCGCTGCCCGTCCACCTCCGAGTGCACCAGCACGGAGAACAGGTCCTCGGTGGGTTCGGTCCGCCGCTTGGCGATGACGTCCATGGTGAAGGCGGTATAGGCGGCGAACGTGTCCATCAGCTTCTGCACGGTCAATTCGTCGACATGCGAAGACAATCCGCATACCAGGTCATCCGACCACTGCAGCAGCATCTCGCGTTCCTCGGGCAGCACGCCGAGCATGTCCCCGATCACCGCCATCGGCAGCGGAGCGGCGATGTCCCGGACGAAGTCGGCTTCGCCCCGCTCGCAGACGCCGTCGATCAGGGCGTCGCAGAGCCGCTCGATGGAGGGCAGCTTGTCCATCACCCGCTTGCGGGTGAATCCGGCGTTGACCAACTTGCGCCGCAACAGGTGTGCCGGGTCGTCCATGTCGATCATGTACGGCATGGCGGGTTGATCGGGCCGGATGCCGCCGGCGCTGGAGAACAGTTCGGGATGGCGCTCGGTGTCCAGTACCGCCTGATAGCTGGCGGCCGCGGCCTGACCGTTGCGGTCCCGGAACACCGGCTGATTCGCCCGCATCCACCGGTACGCTTCGCGAGCCGCAGGGCCGTCGGCGTAGAAACGGCCGTCGGCCAGGTCGACGTCGGGTTTGGCGAGCACCGATGTCACGAGATCACCTCGGCGTCACCGAAAGTCATGTCGACGTTCGCCGCCGAACCGGAGAACAGCGCGCGCCTGGGGAAGCCGAGATCGGCGAGTTCGCGTGCGTACGGGTGGTCGCCGAGACGGACCGTGGCACCACCCGGCCGGTATCGCACACCCGTCATGCGCATCTCGCCGGCGGTCTGCCGGGTGACGCCGTCGAGATGGGAGTACGTGGCGTGCACCCGGGTGCCCGAGGTGACCATCGCCGGGATCGGCAGTCCGGGCCGGAAATCCATCCCGACGGCGTGCCGGCCGTCGATGCTGACGTCGAAGGAGAAGTGTGGCCGACCACGGAGGGTGAAGTCCGCCAACACCTTCGGGTATCCCCAGATGGACCGGCCGGCCTCCAGCGTGAACGACTGATCGACGGGCAGGTGGTGGATGAACGCACCGGCCGACTGCAGCGCCCGCAGACCCGTCGCACGCGAACCCGGCGGGTTGACCATCACATTGGTGCCGTACTCGTAGTACTGGCCCAGGTCGGTGTCGAGGTAGTGCATCAACATCAGCACGACGATGGCCTTGTTCGTCCGGTACCGGCAGACCTGCAGACCGCTGTAGTCGATCATCCGTTGGGCCGCGTCGGCGTTCACCGAGAACATCGCCATGTGCTGCCGGGCGGTGCGCACGCGCACCGGCATGGTCAGCACGGCACCCTGGATTGTGTGCTGCGATGAGCGCTCGCGCGAAAAGTCGGTGTTCTGCGTCACACCGTCAATCTAGAACGTGTTCTAGACACTCAGCAAGATCTGTTCACACCAAGGCGGCAAGATCGCGGATCTGCTCGACGGACCGCGCCCCCACGACCATCATGGTGACGCCGGCGGCCTCCCAGGCCTTGATCTGTTGCTTGACGTAGTCGAGGTCCCCCACGATCGCCGAATCGTCGACGAGTTCGTCCGGGATGATCTTGGCCGCTTCGTCTTTGCGGTCGCTGCGGAACAGCTTGGTGACGTCGTCGACCACCTCCGCGTAACCCATCCGGCGGTAGACGTCGGCGTGGAAATTGGTGTCCTCGGCACCCATCCCACCCATGTAGAGCGCCAGGTGCGGTTTCATCAGTTCCATGATGGCCGGCCGGTCGTCGGTGACCACCACCTGCGCGGTCGCGCAGATCTCGAAGGTCTCTCGGGTGCGCCGCGCCCCCGGCCGGGCGAAACCCTCGTCCAGCCACTCGTTGTACATCCCCGCAATGCGCGGCGAGTAGAAGATCGGCAACCAGCCGTCACAGATCTCGGCGGCCAGCGCCACGTTCTTCGGGCCTTCGGCGCCCAGCATCACCGGGATGTCCGCGCGCAGCGGGTGGGTGATCGGTTTGAGGTTCTTGCCCAATCCCGAGGTGCCCTCGCCCGTGACGGGCAGCGGGTAATGCGGACCGTCGCTGTGCACGGGAGCCTCGCGCGCCCACACCTGACGCAGGATGTCGATGTACTCCCGGGTGCGGGCCAACGGCTTGGGGAACTTCGCGCCGTACCAGCCCTCGACGACCTGCGGCCCGGAAACCCCGAGGCCGACGATATGCCTGCCACCGGACAGGTGATCCAGCGTCAGCGCGGCCATCGCCAGCGCGGTGGGCGTGCGCGCCGAGAGCTGCAGCACCGACGTGCCCAGCCGCATCCGGGTGGTCTCCCGGCCCCACCAGGCCAGCGGGGTGTAGGCATCCGACCCCCAGGCCTCCGCCGTGAACACGGTGTCGAAGTTCGCTTCTTCGGCCGCCGCGACGAGTTCGGCGTGGTTGGTCGGCGGCTTCGCGCCCCAATAACCCAACTGCAAACCCAACTTCATAGCTTCTCCAGACCTGTCCTTGAAACCATTCTTAGAACCTGTTCTACTCGATGCCGTGACCACAGGCCAAAGCAGCCCGGTGCAGATCGACAAGCATGAGCGGCCCCTCTCGGCGCCGCTGAGGCTTTCATTCGACTACACCCGTTCAGTCGGACCGCTCCTGTCTCAGTTCTTCACCGCGCTACGCGAACGACGCATCGTCGGCGTGCGCGGTTCGGACGGCCGGGTGCACGTACCACCTGCCGAGTATGACCCCGTCACCTACGCGGCATTGACCGAGGTAGTACCGGTGAGCGCGGTCGGCACCGTGCGGTCCTGGACCTGGCAGTCCACCCCGCTGGAGGGACAGCCCCTCAGTAAGCCGTTCGCCTGGGCGCTGATCCTGCTCGACGGTGCCGACACCCCGCTGCTGCACGCGGTCGCGGTGAACTCGGCCGACGAGATCAGCACCGGCGCCCGGGTGCACGCGCATTGGGTGGACGAACCCGTCGGCGCCATCACCGATATCGCCTACTTCTTGCCAGGGGAAGATTCCGAGCCCGAGGGCGCGTCCGACGCGCAAGATCCCAGGGAGCCGGTCACCGTGCAGGTGGCGCCGAGTTTCATCGAGATCCAGCACACCGCGTCGCTACCCGAGACGACCTTCCTGAAGGCGCTGGAAGAGGGCAAGCTGCTCGGCGGCCGGACTCGCAGCGGCCGCGACGGCAAGCCCGGCAAGGTGTATTTCCCGCCGAAGGAAGCCGATCCGGCGACCGGCCTGGCACTCGACGAGTTCATCGAACTGCCCGACAGGGGCACCGTGACCACGTTCGCGATCATCAACATCCCGTTCACCGGGCAGCGCATCAAGCCGCCGTACGTCGCGGCGTACGTGTTGCTCGACGGTGCCGACATTCCGTTCCTGCATCTGGTCACCGAGATCGACCCGGCCGATGTGCGGATGGGAATGCGTGTGCAGGCGGTGTGGAAGCCCCGCGAGGAATGGGGGCTGGGTATCGACAACATCGACTACTTCAAGCCGACCGGTGAACCCGACGCCGATTACGACTCCTACAAGCACCACCTGTAAAGGCCTGCACGCATATGACTGATATCGCAGTGGTGGGCTTCGCGCACGCGCCCCACGTCCGCCGCACCGACGGCACCACGAACGGCGTCGAGATGCTGATGCCGTGTTTCCACCAGCTCTACGAAGAACTCGGCATCAAGCAGACCGATATCGGCTTCTGGTGCTCGGGGTCATCCGATTACCTTGCCGGCCGGGCATTCTCGTTCATCTCGGCGATCGACTCGATCGGCGCCATCCCGCCGATCAACGAGAGCCACGTCGAGATGGACGCCGCATGGGCGCTGTACGAGGCCTACATCAAGTTGCTCACCGGGCAGGTCGAGACCGCGCTGGTGTACGGCTTCGGCAAGTCCTCGGCGGGCACCCTGCGCCGGGTGCTGGCCCTGCAGACCGATCCGTATACCGTTGCGCCGCTGTGGCCGGACTCGGTGTCCATGGCGGGGCTGCAGGCCAGGGCCGGCCTGGATGCCGGTAAGTGGACGGCCGAGCTGATGGCCCAGGTGGCGCTGGACTCCTACGCCGCGGGTGGGCGCACCGATCGGGAAGAGGTCACCGGCAGCATCGGCGACCTGCTGTCCCGGCCCTACTTCGCCGATCCGCTACGCCGCCACGACATCGCCCCGATCACCGACGGCGCGTCGGCCATCGTGCTGGCGGCCGGTGACAGGGCCCGCGAGTTGCGCGAAAACCCGGCCTGGATAACGGGTTTCGAGCACCGGATCGAGACACCGATTCTGGGCGCCCGCGACCTGACGGTATCGCCGTCGACAGCGGCCTCGGCGCAGGCGGCGACGGGAGGCGATACCGGCTCGATCGACGTGGCCGAGATCTACGCACCCTTCACCCACCAACACCTGATCCTCAAGGAAGCGATCGGTTTGACGGACAAGACCAAGATCAACCCCTCCGGTGGTGCCCTGTCCGCCAATCCGATGTTCTCGGCGGGCCTGGAACGCATCGGTTTCGCCGCACAGCACATCTTCGACGGTTCAGCACAGCGGGTGCTGGCCCACGCGACCAGTGGGCCAGCGCTGCAACAGAATCTCGTCGCCGTTTTGGAAGGGAAGTAGCCGATGAGCCGCTTGCGCGAAGAGGAGAAGATCTAGTGGCGGGCAAGCTCGCAGCGGTGCTGGGCACCGGGCAGACGAAGTACGTCGCCAAACGCCACGACGTGTCGATGAACGGGCTGGTGCGCGAGGCCATCGACCGGGCGCTGGCGGACGCCGACTCCACGTTCGACGATATCGACGCGGTGGTGGTCGGCAAGGCGCCCGACTTCTTCGAGGGCGTCATGATGCCCGAACTGTTCATGGCCGACGCTGTCGGCGCCACCAACAAGCCGCTGATCCGCGTGCACACCGCAGGCTCGGTCGGTGGGTCGACCGCGATCGTCGCGGCCAGCCTGGTGCAGTCCGGTAAGTACAAGCGCGTGCTGACCATGGCGTGGGAGAAGCAGTCCGAGTCGAATGCCATGTGGGCGTTGAGCATTCCGGTGCCGTTCACCAAGCCGGTGGGCGCCGGCGCCGGCGGGTACTTCGCCCCGCACATCCGCGCCTACATCCGCCGCTCCGGCGCCCCCAACCACATCGGCGCCATCGTGGCCGTCAAGGACCGCCTCAACGGGGCCAAGAACCCGCTGGCGCACCTGCACCAGCCCGATATCACCGTCGAGAAGGTGATGCAGTCCCCGATGCTGTGGGATCCGATCCGCTATGACGAGACCTGCCCGTCCTCCGACGGTGCGGCGGCCATGGTGATCGGCGATGAAAACTCAGCGGAAGCGCATCTCGCCAAGGGGCACCCGGTCGCCTGGGTGCACGCGACCGCCCTGCGCACCGAACCCCTGGCCTACGCCGGTCGCGATCAGGTGAATCCGCAGGCCAGCCGGGATGCCGCCGCCGCGCTCTGGCGAGACGCCGGCATCACCTCGCCCATCGACGAGATCGACGCCGCCGAGGTCTACGTGCCGTTCTCCTGGTACGAGCCGATGTGGCTGGAAAGCCTCGGGTTCGCCCCGGAGGGCGAGGGCTGGAAACTGACCGAGGCCGGCGAGACGGCGATCGGCGGGCGGATCCCGTTCAACGCGTCCGGCGGGGTGCTGTCGTCGAATCCGATCGGCGCCTCGGGCATGATCCGGTTCGCCGAGTCCGCCATCCAGGTGATGGGCAAGGGTGGCGACCACCAGGTACCCGGTGCTCGGAAGGCGCTCGGCCACGCCTACGGCGGTGGTGCGCAGTACTACTCGATGTGGGTGGTGGGCGCCGACAAGCCGACGCCGAAGGGCTGACATGGCGGTCACCGATCCCGACCATCCCGCACATCTGGCGGGCAAGCGCTCCCGCGCCGCGGTGGCCGCGCGCGACAAGGAGGCGTGGCTGGCGGTGTTCGCCGACGACGCGGTGGTGCAGGATCCGATCGGACCGTCGTTCTTCGACCCCGAGGGCGCCGGGCACCGCGGCAAGGAAGCCATCGCCGCGTTCTGGGACAAAGCCATCGCCCCGACCGACAAGCTGGAATTCCATTTCGTCGACACCTTCCAGTGCGGTGACGAGGAGGCCAATATCGGCAGCATCGTCACCACCATGGGCGGGCACCGGATCACCACCGAGGGCGTGTTCACCTACCGGGTGAACGACAAGGGCGAGATGCTCGCCCTGCGGGCGTACTGGGAAGTGAGCCGGGCCGCGAGCACGGCAACACCTACCTAGGCTCTGTACGGTTGTCGGTAGTTCCGACGTCAACCTTCCCCACGAGTCAATAGAGCCCAGTGTTTCGCTTCCGCTTCGCCGTTCTCGCCCTTCTGTCAGCCCTGCTGATCAGCGGTTGTACCGCCCCCGACGGGAGCACTCCCGCGGCGACCAGTCTCCCGGGACTACCCGCGCAACCCACCTCCACCAGCACCTCGGCACCGTCCAAACCGAAGGCCGCACCGGACTACCAGAAGCTGCTGATCACCGCCGACGACCTCAGTGACGCCGAGGACACCTTCCACCAGCAGTCGGCGCAATCCCAACCTGACGGCATGCCCGGTGCGAGCGCCTTCTTTGTCAACGACGAGGACACCCGCGCCATCAGCACGGTGGTGCTGGTGTACCCGAACGCCGCGACCGCCGCAGCCACCCTGCAACAGGCCCAGGCGACGCTGCCCTCGCTGGTGGCCGGCGGCACTCCGCAGCCCATCGCGGTCGGTAATGGCGGCATCGTCGTCCGAGGGGCCAAGCCCGAGGAGGACAAGTCGGTCACGCTGATGTTCTTCACGGTGGACCGCGCCCTGGTGCGACTGGAGTTCCAGAGCGCGATCGGCGATCCGACGACCGATCAGTTCGTCACCAATGTCGGCAAGATGCAGGCGATCGCCCTGCGCACCGGGCTGGCTACTGCCCTGTGAGTACTTCGGTGAGGCCTTCCCGGTAGCGGCGCGCCAACTCCTGGTAGGCCTCGCCGTTGGTCTGGACCCAGGTCTGCGCACCGGTGCCGGCGATCGGACCCTTGACCTTGGCCGGGACGCCGGTGACCAGGACTTCGTCGGGCACCTTTGTCCCGCCCACCACCAGCGCATGCGCGGCGACCAGGGTGCGTGCCCCGATCACCGCGCCGTCGAGCACCGTGGCGTGGTTGGCGATCACCGCATTGCGGCCGATATGCGCGCCGTGGATGACACAACCGTGCGCGATGGTCGCCCCCGGGCCGACATCGACCGGGATTCCGGGTGGGGCGTGCAGCACCGACCCGTCCTGCACGTTGGCCCCTTCCCGGATGATGACCGGTGCGTAATCGGCCCGCAGTACGACGTTGAACCAGACCGATGCGCCCGCGGCGACATGCACATCCCCGACGAGGGTCGCCGTCGGCGCGACGAAGGCGTCCGGGTCCACCACCGGGGCCCGGCCCTCGAATTCGTAAAGAGGCATGGTTCACATATACCGCAGGTGGGCATACCCGCGTTGCGCGATGGAGGAGCAAAACTGTAACGTGTTCTAGTTAGAGAGACCGATACGGGAGGCCCACCGTGAATACCGAATCTGCCGCCGCCATCAGGGAGATCGACACTGGCGCCCTGCCAGATCGTTTTGCGCGTGGCTGGCACTGCCTGGGGCCGGTACGGCAGTTCCTGGACGGCAAGCCGCACCCGGTGCAAGCGTTCGGCACCAAACTGGTCGTTTTCGCCGACTCACAGGGTGAACTCAAGATCCTCGACGGGTACTGCCGCCATATGGGCGGTGACCTGTCGCAGGGCACGATCAAGGGCGACGAGGTGGCCTGCCCGTTCCACGACTGGCGCTGGGGTGGTGACGGCAAGTGCAAGCTGGTCCCGTACGCCAAGCGCACGCCGCGCCTGGCCCGCACCCGCGCCTGGCACACCGACGTCCGTGGCGGCCTGTTGTTCGTCTGGCACGACCACGAAGGCAACCCGCCGCAGCCCGAGGTGCGTATCCCCGAGATCCCGGAGTTCGCCAGCGACGACTGGACGGACTGGCGGTGGAACTCGATGCTGATCGAGGGCTCCAACTGCCGCGAGATCATCGACAACGTCACCGACATGGCGCACTTCTTCTACATCCACTTCGGGTTGCCCACCTACTTCAAGAACGTCTTCGAAGGCCACATCGCCTCGCAGTACCTGCACAACGTCGGCCGGCCCGACATCGGTGGCATGGGCACCGCCTACGGCGAGGCGCACCTGGACTCCGAGGCGTCCTACTTCGGCCCGTCGTTCATGATCAACTGGCTGCACAACAACTACGGCGGCTTCAAGGCCGAGTCGATCCTGATCAACTGCCACTACCCCGTCACCCAGGACTCGTTCATCCTGCAATGGGGTGTCATCGTCGAGAAGCCCAAGGGCATGGACGAGGCCACCACCGACAAGCTGGCGTCGGCTTTCACCGACGGTGTGAGCAAGGGCTTCCTGCAAGACGTCGAGATCTGGAAGCACAAGACCCGGATCGACAATCCCCTGCTGGTCGAGGAGGACGGCGCGGTCTACCAGATGCGCCGGTGGTACCAGCAGTTCTACGTCGACGTCGCCGACATCACCGCGGACATGACCGACCGCTTCGAGATGGAGGTCGACACCACGGCCGCCAACGAGAAGTGGCATGTCGAGGTCGAGGAGAACCTCAAGCGCCAGAACGAAGCCGCGACCCAACCGACCCAATGACCACCCACAACGAGCGGGCCCAGACACCGGATGTCGACAATCTGGCCCGTTCGATGCTGGAACTGCTCGGCCATGACGAGCACGACCAGCCTGTCGGTACCGGAGCGCCGGCGGCCGGATCCTGGTCCAAGGCACCGGATTTCACCGGCGATCCGCAGCGGGCCGCCGAGGTGCGGGAGGCCACGGCGCGGGATCGCGAGCGCTACCTGACCTCGGGCCTGGTGTCGGTGGACTGCCGGTTCTGTCATGTCGCCGTACAGGTGAAGAAGCTCGGTCCGGAGCACACCTCGGTGCAGTGGAACAGCGACGCCACACAGCGCTGCGCCGTGTTCGGCGAGATCCGGACCGCAGGGGGCGATCCCGCCAGGACCCGGTCTTGTCCCAAGCTGACCGATAGCATCAGGCATGCCATCGCAGAAGGCTGTCTGGAAGAGGTGTCGAGCGCGCCGTCGCCTGGCGACGGCTAGCTGCATCGCCGCGGTCGCGCTGACCGCCGGCCTGACCGGGTGCACTCGCCTCATCGACACCGCGGTACCCCATTCGGCGCCACGGGTTGGCCCCATTCTGGCCACCCAGGTGGGTGATCTGCTCAGCAAGCAGGCCAAGGGCAAGGACGGCAACCGGTTCGTCACCGTCGAACCGGCCTCCTGCGCGGGCGTGGCCCGTGAGCAGGACGCCCCCTTCATCGTCGATCACCATCCGGCCGCCACCGACGGCGGGCACTGGGTCACCACGGACGGCCACGAGGTGTACGTCGAGGAGATCGTCGCCGTCTACCCCTCGGACTTCGATCCCGGGGCCGCCGTCGACGGGGCACGTGCTGCCCTGGCGTCGTGCGGGGACACCCCGTTCAGCGTCACCGATATGAAGGGCCGCAAGTACCTGTTCACCATGGGGCCGGCACCGGCCGATCCGCGGTCTCCGGACATCGTGGTGTGGTCATTCCACGCCGCCGACTGGGCATGCGACAACGCCTTCGTCGCGGCACACAACGCCGCCGTCGAACTGACCACCTGCGGCCCGGTGAACGGTTACAACGTCGGCGCGCTGGCCAAGGACGCACTCAAACGTATTGAACAGCTGGCCAATACCGCCGCGTGACGGTCACAATCCGGTGAACCGCTCCTTGACCTGCTCAGCGGTCAACCCGTAGTCGGCCAGTGAATAGGTGTGCTTCGGTGCACGCGGCCCCTGCTGGCTCTTGGCGTGGCTGTCGGCCATGGCGTGGCGCGCCGCATCGGTGAACTCGATCCCGAAGGTCCGGTAGATGCCCTCCACCGCGCCGATCGGATCCTTGACGAACTCGAAATAGTCGACATCGCAGAACTGAGCCGGATCATGCTTGGCCCGCTCGGCGTTGAACAGTTCCAGTCCGCGTGACCAGGTTTCCATCGAGTCGGCCCCGATCACCTCGCCGCGGAAGGTGTTCGACCAGCCCTCGGTGGTGTGCTGGGCCAGCGAGCACATGGACGCCATGATCGTCTCGGCCGGCCGGTGGCACTGCACCACCAGTGCGTCGGGATATGTCGCGAACAGCGCGTCGAGTGCGAACAGGTGACTGGGATTCTTGAGTACCCACCGCTTTTCCGGCTCGTTGAGTCCGATCAGCTGCAGGTTGCGGCGATGCCGCTGATACGACTTGGTCCAGTCCTGCTGGGCCAACCACCGCGAGTAGGTGGGGATGTGCGCCAGCGTCTCGTACGACACCGAGTGCAGCGACTGGCGCAGCAACTGCCAGCACTCCTCCACCTCGTCGGCGGTCATGAAGTGCAGGCCGGTGTAGTCGGGATTCTCCTCGTGCGCTTTGCTGAACTGAGCGTCCAGTTGCGCGAAAACCGGGTTCTGCGTCCATGTTTCCCGTGGCGGGCGAGGCTGCGGGAACTCGGCCAGCCACAGTTCCAGGCCCTGGTGTGCGGGGTCGGCGGTGAGCAGCCGATGGATCACCGTCGTGCCGGTGCGCGGCAGCCCGGTGACGAAGATCGGTCGCTCGATCGGGACGTCGGCGTGCTGGGGGTACTGCTTGAACGCCGCTTCGGAAACCAAGCGGGCGACCAACGCATTCCTGACGAAGAAGCGCTGCATCTTGCTGCCGAGCTCGGTGAGGTCGGCCTCGCGCTGGTAAGCCTCCAGCAGGACGGCGAGCGCCTCCTTGTAGTTGTCTTCGTCGGGGCCGAAATCGTCGAGACCGCAAGCCTTCACGGCCGATGCGTGCAGGTCGTCGACAGTGCCTACATTGGTTCTCGGGCTCATGATCAGTACTTGTACTCTCCGCAGTTGACATCCAGCGTCTGTCCGGTGATGCCGCTGGACAGATCGCTGGCCATGAACAGGATCGCCGAGGCCACTTCGTCCTCGGTGGGCAACCGCTTGAGGTCGCTGTTGGCCGCGGCCGCCTTGTAGATCTCGTCCACCGTGGTGCCGTATTTGCCGGCCTGGTGCTCGAAATAGCTCTGCAGTGTTCCACCCCAGATATACCCGGGCAGAACGGAGTTGACCCGGATGCCGGCCTCGCCGAGCTCACTGGCCAGCGACTGGGACATGGCCAGCAGTGCGGACTTGGCCAGCTTGTAGGCACCCTGTTTGGGATCGGAGTGCCGGACCACCATCGAGTTGACGTTCACCACCGAGCCTTTGGCCTCGGTGAGTGCGGGGGTGAAGCCCTGGATGAGCCGCAGCGCGCCCAACACGGTCAGTTCGACGGTCTCCCGAATGTGGTCGTAGCTGGTCTTGGCGAACGGTTTCATCGACGGAACTCGGAACGCGTTGTTGATCAGCACGTCGATCTTGCCGTAGGCCGCCACCGATTCCGAGACCAGATTGGCAACCTGCTGGTCATCGGTGATGTCGGTGCCGATGGCCACCGCCCGCCGGCCCAACGCGGTGACCTGCTTGGCAACATCGTCCAGCCGCTCCACGGTGCGCGCGGCCAGCACCACATCGGCACCTGCCTCGGCACATCGGCGGGCCAGCGTGGTGCCCAGTGCCGGCCCGACACCGCTGATGACGACGACCTTGTCTTGCAACAGTCCGGACATCTAACCCACCATTCTTTCGCCGATTTGCTTCTGCCGCAGCGCGATCCGGGCGCGCCAGTCATCTTCGGAGATCTTGTTCGATTCGTGGTAGGGCAGCTTCGCCGGCACCTCGGCCAGGTCCACGATCTCGGCGGTCGGGCCGTCGGCCTCGGTCAGCTCACGTGACACCCGCTGCCACCGGAACTGCAGGTAACCCTTGCGGTGCCCGAGGGTCTCGCACCAGTTCGTCACCCCGGGGTTCGCATCGGAGACCACGATGCGGATCTTGCCGTCCGGATCGGCTTGGGCCTGAGTGCCGTTCAGCGAGGTCTGGTGGTTGATGTAGTCCAGCGAGATGTACCAGAGGCTGCCCAGCTGGAAGCCCAGATACGGCGCGTCCGTGACAGGCAGCGTGATCAGGACCGCCTGGTCGGGGGTGATGTCGTAGTGCCCGACCGACGAGTACTGGGTGGCCAAGCCGCCCGGGGTCAGGCGTGGCGCGGTCAGCGTGTTGACCGGCAGATTGTCGTAGAACCATTTGGGGAACTGCAGCCACGTCTTGACCCGTTGCACCAGTTGGGTGCCCGCCACCGCGAAACGCTTCTCGATCAGTTCACGGGTCAGCGGCGGTGGCGCGGTGCCTGCGGTGTCGGTCCGGGCGATGGCGAAGGAGCCACGCTGGGCCGACCAGTCGTTGTAGACCTCGCGGATCACCAATTGTGACGGCGCGTCCGGGGTGAACCGCCATTCGAAGGTGCCGTCGGCGGCGATGTCCAGTTTGCGGTCGTCGAACGCGGTCTCACTGTCGGGCACCACCTTGTCGGTGTACTCGCCGCCGAGCAGCTGGAAGCTGACGTCGGTCGTGGTCCCACGCCGCCCCGTCACCACGTATTCATGACCAGCCTGCACGCGGGTGCCGAAGTACATGGTGTCCGGATTGTCCAGGCCCATCTTGTTGAACGGACCGGTGCCGGTATGCAGGAAAGGGTGATCGCGGTCGTAGTCGAACGCGATGTGGGTGCAGGCCGAGATGCCTCCGGCGAGGTATTGCAGACCTTCCATCAGGTCGGCCTCGGACTCGATGAAGTGCGCCTCGCGCACCAGGCGCTCGGCCTCGGCGATGGCGTCCAGGAATGGCTGTGCGTACATCTCCATCCGATCCCCGCGTTCCAATATTGGAACACGGTGGTAGAGTTTCCGACCTGAGACTAGAACGCGTTCTAATCCGCGTCAACGAAGGGGTCGCCATGCCACTGCCGGAACCGGCCGGGCGCGCCTCACCCCCGACGGCTCGAGTGGTGGCGGTACTGGAGTTCCTGGCCCGCCATCCCCATGACCGATTCGGGCTGTCCGAACTGGCCCGCCAGGTCGGCCTCAGCAAGCCCACCTGCCTGGGCATCGTGACGACGCTCGCCGATGCCGGCTATCTCGTGCGCGACACAACCGAGAAGACGTATCGATTGGGCCCTGCGCTGATCGCGCTGGGGCACACCGCGCAGGAATCGATGCGGGTCAGCCCCGCCGCGCGGGCCGAGCTCGGGCGCCTCAGCGAGACATTCGCCGGCACCGCGGCGCTGTCGGGCGTCGTGGACGACCGGATCACCTTGCTCGAGCTGGTCGCGCCGACCGGCACCCCGCCGGCGGTCAGGGTCGGCCAGAGCTATCCGTTCGCCCCGCCGGTCGGGCTGATGTTCGTGTTGTGGGACGAGCGGGCCGTGCGCGACTGGCTTGCCAAGGAGCCGACCATCCCGCTGCGTACCGACAGCGAGCGCCTGGACCGGGTCATCACCGAATGCCGGCGCACCGGATATCTGGTGGAACGCCTCACGCCCGGCGGACGACGGCTCTACGCCTTGATGGCCGGGATGTCGAGCACGCTGCCCGACGAATTGCGGGCACTGCTGGGCGAATTGGTGTCCGATATCGGCGAGCGCGTCTACCTGCCGAGCGATGAGCCGCTTGCGCGAAGAGCAGAGGGCAGCGATGAGCCGCTTGCGCGAAGAGCAGAGGGCAGCGAGGCGGACCCCCACGCCCGCCACGATGTCAGCGTCATCGCCGCCCCGGTGTTCGACCACCACCAACGCCAAGTCATGGTCGTCTCACTCCAGGTCGGCCATGCGCTGACCGAACCCGAGATCACCCAGCGGGCGCACGCCGTGATGGCCACCGCAGGCGCACTGACGGCCCAATTGGGCGGTACCGCACCCGGTCCCGACGCCACACACTGACCATACATTTGCTCGATTGGTGTATGGTCGTGCCGTTCGAGCACCCATCTCCGGAAGAGACACGCATGCCATCCCCAGACCAGATCCAGCACACCGTGGCGCGATACGTCGAACTCGTCGCCGCCCATCAGCCCGAGGCCGTCGCGGACCTGTTCGCCGTCGGCGCCACGATCGAAGATCCGGTCGGCTCCGAACTCAGGACCGACCGCGCGTCCTTCGTCGAGTTCTACAGCGTGATCGCCGGCATGGAGGAGACCACGTCAGAACTGCTGTGGAGCCGCGTGGCCGGGGATACCGCAGTCTTCGAGTTCCGCTTGCGCGTCAGCACCGCCGGTAACGGCTACGAGGTGCAGCCGATCGACATCATGACCTTCGACGACTCCGGGAAGATCGCCACCATGCGTGCGGTGTGGGATCCCGCGACCGATATCAAGATCCTCTAGGCGCACGCAAAATCGTTTCCCCTGAACCGCTTTCTGTGCTGCGATGGCAGCCATGGCGGATCCGATCTGGCCTCTGGCAGAACTGGAGGTGACCACCCCGAACCTGGTGCTGCGCTACATCACCGACGAGCTGGCCACCGAATTGGCGGTGCTGGCGGCCCGCGGCATCCACGATCCCGCCACCATGCCGTTCTCCGAGCCCTGGACCGACGTCGCGTCACCGCAGCTGGAACGCAATACCTTGCAGTACTTGTGGCGGTGCCGAGCCGAGGTCACGCCCGAGCACTGGGACATCCCCCTCGCCGTAGTGGTCGACGGTCGGGCCGTCGGGGTGTGCACGGTGCACGCGGAAGACTTTCCGCAGCGCCGCTCGGTGACGACGGGATCGTGGCTGGGCCGCGCCCACCAGGGCCGCGGCATCGGTAAGGAGATGCGTCAGGCCGCGCTGCACCTGATCTTCGCGGGGATGGGCGCCCAGCAGGCCCGCACTCGTGCGTGGCATGACAACGCGGCATCGCTGGCCGTCACCCGTTCGCTGCCCTACGTACGCACCGGCGACGCGGTCGAGCCCCGGCGCGACCGCGGGGACGTGATCATCTCCTTCGCGATGAGCCGTGATCGATGGGAAACCATCCGGCGCAGCGATATTCGACTCGACGGCGTCGAGGCGGTCGCCGGTCAGCTGGGGTTCTCAGCGCACCGCAGCGAACGCGAACGGCAGGACGGCTGAGGCGCCGGCGCGGCGCACCACCCGGGCCGCCATGGTCAGCGTCCAGCCGGTGTCGGTGACATCGTCGACCAGCAACACCGGGCCGGTGTCGATCTGGGCGGGCGGGTCCCAAGCGTCCCGCAACCCGGCCACCCGATAGGCCGAATTGGCCGCGGTGATCGGCCGGTGCCCGGCCCGGTAGTCGAGCACGCCGAGGTCGGTCAGCCGGCCCAGCTGAGCGAGCCGCGCCGCCAGCGAACGGATCAGCAGCGGGCGGGTGGCCGAATCCATGGCCAGCACTGCGGTGGGCCGGGTCGTCCAATTCCACGCCTTGAGCACCTCGACGGCCGCCTGCACCAGGTCGTCGGGCACATCGCCGTCGGGCTCGTCGAGCAGCCGCCGCAGCCGGGTCCCCCACCCGAGGTCGGTGAGCCGGCCGATCACCCGGCCGGGCTCGGGTCCGTCCGGGATACGTCCGGACAGCTCGACACCGATGGCCGCCAGCCCGGTGGGCCATTGCTTACGCGGGGCGAGCTCCACGCCGGGCCGCATCAACTGCGCCCGGGCCGACTCGGCTGCCGCCGAGTCCACCGTCGACGCGTATCGCGGGCCGGTGCAGTTGTCGCACCGCCCGCAGCAATGATCGGCGGTCAGCTCGGGATCGTCGAGTTGCCGGCGCAGGAAGGCCATTCGGCACTCGCTGGTCGACTGGTAGTCGAGCATGGCCTGCTGCTCCCGTTGCCGGGCCTCCGCCAGCCGGCGGTAGCGCGGCTCGTCGTACTCCCAGGGTTGCCGGGTGCTGATCCAGCCGCCCTTGACCCGGCGGACCGCGCCATCCACATCGAGCACCTTGAGGACCATTTCCAGGCGAGACCGGTTGAGGTCGACCAGCGGTTCCAGTGCGGCCGTTGACAATGCCCGGTCGGCCTCCAGCGCACCGATCACCTTGCGCACCATGGCTTCCGACGGGAAGGCCACCGATGCGAAGTACCGCCAGACGTCGGCGTCCTCACGCCCTGGCAGCAGGATCACCTCGGCGCTGGCGGTGGCGCGCCCGGCTCGGCCCACCTGCTGGTAGTAGGCGATCGGCGAGGACGGGGCCCCCAGATGCACGACGAACCCGAGATCGGGTTTGTCGAATCCCATGCCCAGTGCCGACGTCGCTATCAGGGCCTTGACCCGGTTGGCCAACAGGTCGGCCTCGAGTTGTTCCCGCTCGGCCGCTTCCGTCGACCCGGTGTAGGCGCCGACCTGATGGCCACGCTCCCGCAGCAGCGTGGCGATGTCGTGTGCCTGGGACACCGTGAGCGTGTAGATGATGCCCGAACCGGGCAGCGAATCCAGTTGGGCGGCAACCCATGCCGCGCGTTGTGCGGGACCGCCGGCTTGTACCACCGACAGCCGAAGCGACTCGCGATCGAGCCCGCCGCGCAGCACCAGGGTGTCGGCAGCGGCCGCATTGTCGGCACCGCCGACGCCAGCTGCATTGTCGGCACCGCCGACGCCGACGCCCAGCTGCGCCGCAACGTCTGCGACCACCCTGTCGTTGGCCGTGGCTGTGGTGGCCAGAACCGGTATATCGGAACCCAGTTCGCCGATCAGCGTGCGGATGCGGCGATAGTCGGGGCGGAAATCGTGGCCCCAGTCCGAGACACAGTGCGCCTCGTCCACCACCACCAGCCCGGCATCGGCGGCCAGCGCCGGCAGCACCGCATCGCGAAAGTCGGGATTGTTCAGCCGTTCCGGGCTGACCAGCAACACGTCGAGCTCACCCGCGGTCACCCGCTGATGCACGTCGTCCCATTCGGTGACGTTGCTGGAGTTGATGGTCGCAGCGGCCACCCCGGCCCGTTGGGCGGCGGCGACCTGGTTACGCATCAGCGCCAGCAGCGGCGACACGATGACCGTCGGACCACGCCCGGCGGCCCGCAGCAGTTTGGCGGCGATGAAGTACACCGCCGACTTACCCCAGCCGGTGCGCTGCACCACGAGTGCGCGCCGCCGGTGCACCACCAGCGCCTCGATGGCCGTCCATTGATCGTCGCGCAGCTCGGCGCCCGGGCCGGCGAGTTGTTCCAGGATCGCCTGTGCCTCGCAGCGTGTTGGCATGCCCCCATGATGCCGGGCGGCCGATGGCCCTCGACACGGCGCTCCCGTGACCCGCACGCTTCCGCTTGACGCCGGGCGTGCTACGAGTAGGTTTGACCATTATTTCCAAATGGCAGTAAAAGTCTGCGACGGAGGACGTCCATGCCCGCACCCACGGATGCCGAGTACTTCGATCTCGGCGATTTCACGCTGCAGAACGGCTGCACACTGCGCGATGCAACGCTGGCCTACAAGACCTACGGCACCCTGAACGCGGACAAGTCCAATGCCATCGTCTACCCGACCTGGTACTCCGGCTGGCACACCAACAATGAATGGCTCATCGGGCCCGGTCGCGCCCTCGATCCCGATGAACGGTTCATCATCATCCCGAACATGCTGGGCAACGGCCTGTCCTCCTCGCCGTCGAACACGCCCGCCCCTTATGACGGCCCCCGCTTTCCGGCCGTCACCTTTTACGACCAAGTGGAAGCACAGCACCGGTTGGTCACCGAGAAGTTCGGGATCTCGTCACTCTCCCTCGTGACCGGATGGTCGATGGGTGCGGGCCAGACCTACCAGTGGGCGGTGAGCCACCCTGAGATGGTGCAGCGGGCCGCACCGTTCTGCGGCTCAAGTGTGACGGCTCCGCACAACAAGGTGTTCCTCGAATCCTTGGTGACCGCCCTGTCTGCCGATGCCGCCTTCGCTGCCGGCGACTACGACCCCGAGAAGCCGCCGATCAAAGGACTGCGGGCCTTCGCTCGGGTCTATTCGGGCTGGGGTTATTCGCAGGCGTTCTACTGGGAGGAGACCTGGCGGACCCTGGGCTACACGTCGTTGGATGATTTCCTGTACGGGTTCTGGGAGGGCTTTTTCCGCGATGGACGCGACCCCAACAACCTGATCACCATGATCGGGACGTGGCACAGCGGGAACGTCGGGAACACACCGGGTTTCGGAGGCGATGTGGAAAAGGCGCTGGCTTCCATCCGCTGTCCACTGTTGGCCATGCCCGCGGAGAAGGACCTGTACTTCCCGCCCGAGGACGAGCAGTGGGCAAGCCAGTTCATCCCGCATGGCGAGGTCCGGGTGATCCCCGGCATCTGGGGGCACTTCGCCGGTGGCGGCAGCAATCCCGTCGACACCGATTTCATCGACGCGGGTCTGCGCGAGTTGCTGGCCGAACCGGGATACACGCCCAGCTGACCAGTCGCTCAGTACGCGTAGGTGTTGGCCGGTTTCGGAATCGGGGTGGCCCGGATGACCTCCAGAGTCGGGACGAAGTTGGTGGACGGATTCGAGGTTCCGGGAACGACGCGGCCCTCTACCCGTAGCCAGGTGTCCTCGGGATGTTCGGAGATGTTGCCCGCCAGGTGAATCCGGGCCAGTTGGGCGTCCGCCGCACAGCAGATGATGACGACCCGGCCCAGGTCACCGCCCATGGTGAAACCGGTGGTGGTGATTGTTCGGTTGTCCAGGCTGTTGGTCGAATCGGCGGCCGCACGCATGAGCAGCTCCGGTAGGGACACCGTGCCGTCGGCCGGTAACGGTGGAAACGCCCGCTTCTGCGGCTGGGCGGCAGCTACGGTTTCCGGTGTCGCACCGACCACACCGACCGCGGGTACCGCCACAAAAGCGGTGAGTGCCACCGGAATCAGGAGCAGCCACGCCATGCTGCGATGGTGCTGGTGTTCGGCGGCACCATGCCGGGCGTCGGCGACGAAGCCGGCCAGCGCGAGAGCCACCAACAGCACCGCGGCGGCGATCAACCACGGCAGCAGACCGGGTTTGACGAAGTTGAGGTAGGTGCCCTTGAGCACCAGCAAGCCCGCGCTCAGGCCGATCAACAGCACCAGGGTGTTCTCGGTGACCCGACTCATGTCGTGCCCAGCACCAGCAACCCGACGACGACGGCGCTGGTCGTCGCGACCACGAATGTCACCGGTGCGAACCGCACCGCGAACGCGCGCCCGAACATGCCGACCTGCATCGCGAACAGTTTCACGTCGATCGCCGGACCGACGACCAGGAACACCAGCCGGGGCAGTAACGGCAGCATGGTGAACCCGGCGGCGACGAAGGCGTCGGCCTCCGAGCACAGCGCCAGTACCACCGCGAGCACCGCCATCATGACGATACCCACCGCCATATTGCCCGCGACGTGGCCGAACACCCAGGCCGGCACGAACGCCCGCAGCAGCGCCACGGCGGCCGCACCGAGCACCAGGTAACCGGCGGATTGCAGGAAATCATGCCGGGCCGCGCCGGTGAACACCGCCCAGCGCGGCGCTGCGTCGTCGTGCGGGGTCGGCAGGGTGCGGGTGACCCAGTCGGTGCGGCCCCACCGCTGCCACAGCAGGCCCATGACGACCGCGGTGACAAGTGATGCACCGCAGCGGGCCACCACCATCTGCGGCTGGCCGGGAAAGGCGACGGCGGTGGCCACCAGCACCACTGGGTTGATCGCCGGTGCGGAGAGCATGAAGGTCAGCGCGGCCCCTCCGGTGCCAGCGCTGAACAATCGGCGCGCCACCGGAACCGAACCGCATTCGCAGCCGGGCAGCGCAGCCCCGCCTACGCCCGCTGCGGCCACGGCGAGCACCGGCCGGCGCGGCAGCCAGCGCTGTAACCGCTCGGCGGTGACGAACGCCGCGACCAGTCCGCTGACGATGACGCCGAGCACCAGGAACGGCAGCGCTTGGACGAACACGCCACAGAAGATGGTCGCCGCCGCGGCGATGCGAGGATGCGTCGTCAGCAGATCACTGACGAAGCTCGCCGACAAGGCCAGCGCGATGAGACCGACCAGCAGCAGTTCGAGCGAGCCCGCCCGTCGGCGTGCAGTCGCAGGGGTGGACATGCGCCCATCTTGCCGGTGCCGGCTGGTAGTTACCCAAACCGACCTTTTGCCGGCTCGCTCTCGCACTTTTCCGCCCGTTTGATCAATTGGGCGGGAGGGGGTCAAGCGTTCGCGGCGGCCTCTTGCTCGCGCTTGATCTCCAAGGCGATGTCGATGAGCTGGTCTTCCTGGCCGCCGATCAGCTTGCGCTGCCCGACCCGGAGCAACAACTCGTGGGCGGGCACGCCATAACGTTCGCCCTGGCGAACCGCGTGCTTGAGGAAGCTGGAGTACACCCCGGCGTAGCCCATCACCAGTGCGTTGCGGTCGAGCAGGCACTCGGCCGGCATCGCCGGCGCGACGACCTCTTCGGCGGCGTCGGCGATATCGAAGAAGTCGATACCGGTCTTCACGCCGATCTTGTCGAAGACCCCGACCAGCGCCTCGACGGGCGCATTGCCGGCACCGGCGCCGAAGCGGCGGCAGGACCCGTCGATCTGCTTGGCACCGGCGCGCACGGCCTCGACCGAATTGGCGACGCCGAGGCCGAGGTTCTCGTGGCCATGAAAACCAACTTGAGCATCCGACCCCAATTCGGCGACCAGCGCGGCCACCCGGTCGGCGACCCCTTCGAGCACCAACGCACCGGCAGAGTCCACGACGTAGACGCACTGGCAGCCGGCGTCGGCCATGATCCGGGCCTGGGCGGCCAACTTCTCCGGGGAGATGGTGTGACTCATCATCAGAAACCCGACGGTCTCCAGCCCGAGCTCGCGGGCGAGCCCGAAGTGCTGGATCGACACGTCGGCCTCGGTGCAGTGCGTGGCGATCCGGCAGATCTCACCGCCATTGTTCTGGGCTTCCTTGATGTCTTCCTTGGTACCCACCCCTGGCAGCATGAGGAAGGCGATCTTGGCCTGGGTGGCGGTCTCGGCGGCGAGCTTGATCAGTTCCTGCTCAGGGGTTTTCGAGAACCCGTAGTTGAAGCTCGACCCGCCGAGGCCGTCGCCGTGAGTGACCTCGATGACCGGCACCCCGGCGGCATCCAACGCCGCGACGATCGAGCCGACCTCATCCTTGGTGAACTGATGACGCTTGTGGTGCGACCCGTCGCGCAACGACGTGTCGGTCATCCGGACGTCCCAGCTGGCGTCGAACCAGACTTCTGCACTCATGCTTGCGCTCCTGTTCCTGCAGAGGCACGTTCTTTGGCGATTTCCTCGCCGACCTTGGTGGCCGCGGCGGTCATGATGTCCAGATTTCCAGCGTACGGCGGAAGGTAGTCACCGGCACCTTCCACTTCCACGAAAACGGTGACGACATGGTTGCCGCCGTTCACCACCGACGGCTCGTCGAACTGCGGTTCGTTGAGCAGCCGGTAGCCGGGCACATAGGTCTGCACCTCGGCCACCACCTCCTTGATCGACGCGGTGATCGCGGCGTGGTCGGCATCTTCGGGGATCGCGCAGAAAATGGTGTCGCGCATGATCATCGGCGGCTCGGCCGGGTTCAGGATGATGATCGCCTTACCCCTGGCCGCCCCGCCGATGTTCTGCACCCCGGCGCTGGTGGTCTTGGTGAACTCGTCGATATTGGCTCGGGTGCCCGGACCGGCCGAGGCCGAGGACACCGACGCCACGATCTCGGCATAGGGCACGCCCCCTTTGTCGGCCACTGCGCGACTTACCGCGTAGACCATCGGGATGGTGGCCTGCCCGCCGCAGGTGACCATGTTGACGTTCGGCGCGTCCAGATGCGCCCGCAGATTCGCCGGCGGGATCACTCCCGGGCCCACGGCCGCCGGGGTCAAATCGATCGCCCTGATGCCGGCCCCCTCATACCGGGGCGCCGCGTCCCGATGCACGTAAGCACTGGTCGCCTCGAACACCAGATCCGGCAATTCCTTCTGTGCCAGAAGCCAATCCACACCCTCGTGGCTGGTTTCCAGGCCCAGCTTGCGCGCCCGGGCCAACCCCTCGGACTCCGGGTCGATCCCGATCATCCAGCGCGGTTCCAGCCACTCCGAACGCAACAACTTGTACAGCAGGTCGGTGCTGATATTGCCCGACCCGACAATCGCCACTGACGCCTTATCCGCCATTGCAAACGTCCCCTACTCGAAACTCAGTCGGACTGAACCCAGTCCGTCGAAATCTGCTACGAAATCGTCGCCTGGACGGGCATCTATCGCCCGCATACAGGCGCCCGGCAGGACGATGTCCCCGGCCTTCAGGCGCACCCCGAACTGGTCGACCTTGCGGGCCAGCCAGGCCACCGAGGTGACCGGATTTCCGAGGACCGCGTCGCTGCGCCCCTCCGCCACCACCTCACCGTTGCGTTTGAGGATCGCGTTGATGGCCTTGATATCGATGTCCTTGGGCGACACGCGTTCCGGCCCGAGCACCCAGCCGGCCGACGAGGCGTTGTCGGCGATCGTGTCGCACAATTGGATCTTCCAGTCGGTGATGCGGGTGTCGATCAGTTCGATCGACGGCGCGAAGGCGGCCGTCGCGGCCAGCACGTCGTCCTCGGTGCAGCCCGCGCCCGGCAGGTCATCAGCCAGCACGAAGCCCACCTCGACCTCCACCCGCGGGTAGAGGTAGTTCGCCGTCGGGACCGGCTTGTCCTCGAAAACCTCCATATCGGCGAGCAGATGACCGTAGTCGGGCTCGTCCACGCCCATCATCTTCTGCATGGCCTCCGACGACAGGCCCACCTTGTGCCCGATGACCCGGGCACCCTCGGCAACCCGCTGCCGGATGTTGATCAGCTGGATTTCGTAGGCATCCACCACGTCGATATCGGGGTAGCGGTCGGTCAACGGCGTGGTCGGGACCCTGCTGCGCTCCGCTTGGGCGAGATCTGCCGCGAGTTCGTCACGGACCTGCGCACTCAGCATCTCGATGAATTCCCCTCATAATCTGATCAAGCCTTCGACCGGCACAGTTGCAGGCCTGTTGTCGAATGCCGCCGCAATTCTATAACGTGTTCTACATGACTGGACAGGAGTACGGTGCGTTCGACGTCGTCGTGGTGGGAAGCGGAGCCGCCGGCATGGTCGCCGCCCTCACCGCTGCCCACCAGGGCCTCTCGACAGTAGTCGTTGAAAAGGCTCCGCACTATGGAGGTTCCACTGCGCGGTCAGGTGGCGGAGTGTGGATCCCGAACAACGAGATTCTCAAGCGTGACGGGGTCAAGGACACCGCCGACGCCGCCCGCAAATACCTGCACACCATCGTCGGCGACGTGGTCCCGGCCGAGAAGATCGACACCTACCTGGACCGTGGTCCGGAGATGTTGTCGTTCGTGCTGAAGAACTCGCCACTGAAACTGTGCTGGGTGCCGAACTACTCCGACTACTACCCGGAGACGCCGGGCGGTAAGGCCACCGGACGTTCGGTCGAGCCGAAGCCGTTCAACGCCAAGAAGCTCGGCCCCGACGAAAAGGGCCTGGAACCGCCGTACGGCAAGGTCCCGATGAACATGGTGGTGCTGCAGCAGGACTATGTCCGGCTCAACCAGCTCAAGCGGCACCCGCGCGGCGTGCTGCGCAGCATCAAGGTCGGCGTCCGTTCGGTATGGGCCAACGCCACCGGTAAGAATCTCGTCGGCATGGGCCGCGCACTGATCGCCCCGCTGCGCATCGCCCTGCGTGACGCCGGGGTGCCGGTGCTGCTCAACACCGCCCTGACAGACCTGTACGTCGAGGACGGCCTGGTTCGCGGTATCTACGTGCGCACCGAAGGTGCTTCGGAATCCGCTGAGCCGCAACTGATCCGGGCTCGCAAGGGGGTCATCCTCGGGTGCGGCGGCTTCGAACACAACCAGGAGATGCGCACCAAGTACCAGCGGCAACCGATCACCACGGAGTGGACCGTCGGCGCGAAGGCCAATACCGGCGACGGCATCCTGGCTGCCGAAAAGCTCGGCGCTGCACTGGAAATCATGGAGGACTCGTGGTGGGGCCCGACGGTCCCCTTGGTCGACGCGCCGTGGTTCGCCCTGTCGGAGCGTAATTCGCCGGGGTCGATCATCGTCAACCTCAGCGGCAAGCGTTTCATGAACGAGTCGATGCCCTATGTCGAGGCCTGCCACCACATGTACGGCGGCGAGTTCGGCCAGGGCCCCGGCCCTGGCGAGAACGTGCCGGCCTGGCTGGTCTTCGACCAGCAGTACCGCGACCGCTACATCTTCGCGGGTCTGCAGCCAGGACAACGCATCCCGAAGAAGTGGCTGGAGTCCGGCGTCGTCGTCAAGGCCGACACCCTGGCCGAACTGGCCGAGAAAACCGGTCTGCCCGCCGAGTCCCTCGGTGCCACCATCGAGCGGTTCAACGGGTTCGCCCGCACCGGTGTGGACCAGGACTTCCACCGCGGCGAGAGTGCCTACGACCGTTACTACGGCGATCCCACCAACAAGCCGAACCCCAACCTCGGCGAAATCAAGCACGCACCGTTCTACGCGGCCAAGATGGTGCCCGGCGACCTGGGCACCAAGGGCGGTATCCGCACCGATGTGCACGGCCGCGCCCTGCGCGACGACGGCTCGATCATCGAGGGGCTCTACGCCGCCGGTAATGTCAGCTCGCCCGTGATGGGCCATACCTACCCCGGACCGGGCGGCACCATCGGGCCCGCCATGACGTTCGGCTACCTCGCCGCCCTTCATCTCGCCTCGGCCGGGTCGGCCACCTCCAAGACAGAGAGCTGATATGCCCATCGACGTCGACAAGGCGCTCGCCGCCGACCTGGACCCCATCGAGTTCTCGTGGACCAGCAGCGATATCCAGCTCTACCACCTGGGCCTCGGCGCGGGCGCCGACCCGATGGACGAACGCGAGCTGCGCTATCTGACCGACAACACCCCGCAGGTGTTGCCCACCTTCGGCAATGTCGCGGCCAGCTTCCACATGACCGAGGCGCCGACGGTGCAGTTCCCCGGCATCGACATCGAACTGTCCAAGGTGCTGCACGCCAGCGAGGGCGTCTCCGTGCCCGGCCCCATCCCCACCAGCGGCAAAGCCTGGTCCAAGCAGCGGTTCACCGAGATATGGGACAAGGGCAAGGCCGCCGTCATCGTCAGTGAGTCCACCGTGACCGACGAGTCCGGCACCGTGCTGTGGACCACCAAACGGTCGATCTTCGCCCGCGGCGAGGGTGGTTTCGGCGGCGAGCGGGGGCCCTCCACGTCCGTCGAGCTGCCCGACCGCGCCCCCGACGCGGAGATCGCGCTGCCGATCCTGCCGCAGCAGGCACTGCTGTACCGGCTGTGCGGGGACCGCAATCCGCTGCACTCCGACCCCGCGTTCGCCAAGGCGGCCGGTTTCGACCGGCCGATCCTGCACGGCCTGTGCACCTACGGCATCGGCTGCAAGGCCATCGTCGACCACTTCCTCGACGGCGACGTCACCCAGGTCGGCAGCTACGGGGCGCGGTTCGCCGGCACCGTCATCCCGGGGGAGACGCTGCGGGCCGCCATCTGGAAGCAGGACGGCAAGCTGGTCGGGCAATTGACGGCACCGAGCCGGGACAACGCCGTGGTGTTGTCCGGTGTGGAACTCGTCCCCGCCTGATCAGACCCGGCGGGACAGGTCCTCACCACCGGACGGTCGGCCGTGCTCATGCGGTGACACCGGCGCCGGGCCGGCCGCACCTGGTGCGGGCCCGGCCGCGCCGTGCTGGGGCACCGCGTCGCGCGCGTCCTGCTGCGCCTGCCGCTGGTCGAGCTGGTGTTCGCGCTGATCCTGTTCGGTCTGGCGCTGATCCTGCTGCGTCTGCCGCTCATTGAGCTGCTGCTCACGCTGATCCAGCTGCTCACGGTCCTCGGGGCGGCCCTGATCCTGCGGTATCTGCCCGGCCAGCTGCGAGCCCAACGACCCCAGCGAGCCCAGTCCGCCGGCGCCGCCGGCACCCGAACCGGAGCCACCGCCCTGACCGGCGCTGCCCATGGCCTGCTGCATCATCGAGCCGAAGCTGCCGGTCTGCCCGCCCAGGCTGCCGGCGGCCTGCATCGGCGTCTGGGCCAACTGGCTCATCTGACCCATCTGACCGAGCATGCTGCCGAGTTGGCCGACCGACTGGCCACCGGCCTCATCGGCATTCTGGTACGCCGACTGCGCCGCCCCGACCTTGCCGGAGAACATGTTCTCCTTCGCCGCCACGGCGGACACGTTGGCCGTCAGGGAAGCTTCGAGGGTCGGCAACACGGCCGCGATGGTCATGCTCATCGCGTCGGCGCCGGGCGGGATGGTCGGCATCGGCGGCAGTTCCACCGACGCCGCATCCCAACTCAGTCCCTCGGGTTTCTCCAGCGGACTCGTCATCGCCGATCACCACTCATCGTCGTCAACCTCGTCTTCCCCGTAATCCAGGGACGGCGGTAACGCCAGACCCTGCTTGACTCCCCCGCCCTCGCCGCCGCGCTGGCCCATCATGCCCATCGGCCCACCGCCCATGCCGCCGCCACCCGCCGCGACCGGCGCGACACCGCCCACCACAGCACCGGCCGCGGCCTCGGCCGGGGCTACCGCCACCGGCAGGGTCTTGCCGACCAAACTGGCCATCAGCGGGGTTTGCGCCGATCCGCCACCGGCACCGGGCAGCCCAGCCGCACGCACCATCCCGGCGCCACCGCCGGCGCCCGAACCACCCGCCAGCGGGTGGTTGGAGAACGCCGCGAAGGGCGACGGCCCACCACCGGCCGAGGGGGAGCCACCCTTGCCGAGCATCGAGGTGAGCTGCTGGAGAGGCTGGGTCAGCTGTTGCAGCGGCTGCATCATCTGCTGCGGTGCCTGCCCCAGCGCCTGGCCCAGCTGTTGCGGCAGCTGGGTGAGCATGGAGCCCATCTGACTCATCATCTGCATCGCCTGTTGCGGGTCCTGACCGGCCAACTGCTGCGCACCGACCGCGGGCGGACCCGATGCCGGCAGGCTCGGCGGTGCGCCGATGGTGTTGGCGAGTTCGGTGGCGTTGGCGGTCACCGTGGCGGTGTTCTGCGACAGCCCCAGTTTGATCCTGGCCTGGAGCAGCTCCTGCACATTGCTGACCGGCATGGACTGGATGGCCATGCACTCGGCATTCGTCTCTTCGGCCATGGTGTTCACCAGCGTCTTGGTGGCGACCACGGCGGCCTCCATGCTGCGCAGCTTGGCCGCGATGGCGGCCGCCAGCGCCCCGTTGGACTCGTGACCGCCGATGATGGTGGTCGCCTCACCCGCCGCGGCGATGGCCGATCCGCCTTGCCATGCGTCGGCGAGCTTCATCAGCTGGCCCTGCTGCTGCGGCACCACCGTCCCGGTGATCTTCGCCGCCAGCGCCTCGTACTGCGCCGCCGCAGCACCCAGCGCATCCTCGTCGACGTTCGGCCAGCCCGGTCCGGTCACCGTCTGCGAGCCGAATGGACTCATATCGGGCTGAATGCCCATGCCAAGGCCCCCCTCGAGCACACGTAACAGCGCTCTCGAGATTACCGCGCCTGCGGCCCACCGCTCGACACTTCCTGCACCGTTCTGGCCGGCGGCACGTGCCGGGCCCGCGGCTCAGCCCAGGATGAGGCCCGACGTCGGCACTCCGGTGCCCGCCGTGACGAGCACATGCTCCACGTTGTCGACCTGGTTCACCGACGTGCCACGCAGCTGGCGCACGCCCTCGGCGATGCCGTTCATGCCGTGGATGTAGGCCTCACCGAGCTGACCACCATGGGTGTTGATGGGCAGCCGCCCACCGATCTCGATGGCGCCGCCCGCGATGAAATCCTTCGCCTCACCCTTACCGCAGAACCCCAGCTCCTCCAGCTGGATCAGCGTGTAGGGGGTGAAGTGGTCGTACAGGATCGCGGTCTGGATATCGGACGGTGACAGCCCGCTCTGCTCCCACAGTTGTCGACCCACCAGACCCATTTCGGGCAGACCGAGCTCATCCCGGTAGTAGGAGTACATGGTGAACTGGTCGGTGCCGGCGCCTTGCGCGGCGGCCTCGATGATCGCCGGCCGGTGCTTGAGGTCCTTGGCCCGCTCGGGGGTGGTGACGACGATCGCCACGCCGCCGTCGGTTTCCTGGCAGCAGTCCAACAGCCGCAGTGGTTCGGCGATCCACCTCGAATTCTGGTGATCCTCGATGGTGATCGGCTTGCCGAAGAAGTGCGCCTTCGGATTGTTGGCGGCGTGCTTTCGATCGGCGACCGAGACAGCGCCGAAATCGGCGCTGGTGGCTCCGTATTCATGCATGTACCGCTGCGCGATCATGGCCACCGATGCGGCGGGGGTGCTCAGCCCGTGCGGATAGGACCAGCTGTACTCGACTCCGCGGGAGTCGGCATTGACCGTCAGGCCGGTCATCACCTGGCCGAACCGGAACTCCGAGCGCTCGTTGAACGCGCGATAGGCCACCACGACCTCGGCGACCCCGCTGGCGACGGCGAGCGCTGCCTGCTGGACGGTCGCGGCCGCAGCGCCGCCGCCGTAACCGATCTGGCTGAAGAACGTGAGGTCACCGATGCCGGTCGAGCGCGCCACCGCGGTCTCCAGGTTGGAGTCCATGGTGAACGTGACCAGCCCGTCGACGTCCGACGGGGCCAGGCCCGCGTCGTCGAGCGCGTCGAGCACCGCCTCGGCGGCCAACCGCAGCTCGCTGCGCCCGGAATTCTTGGAGAAGTCGGTCGCGCCGATTCCGGCGATGGCCGCCTTACCCGACAGACTCACTGCCTTCCCCCCAACGCAACGGTGGATGTGGCGATGACGTGATCGCCGAGGCTGTTGCTGCCCACCACTTTCAACGTCACCACGTCACCGTCGATCGCTGTCACCTCGCCCCGAAACGTGATGGTGTCGTAGGCATACCAGGGCACGCCGAGGCGCAGCTTGATCGACTTGACGAGGGCGTCGGGCCCGGCCCAATCGGTGACGTAACGCCCGACCAACCCGGTGTCGGTGAGGATGTTGACGAAGATGTCCTTGGATCCCTTGGCCTGCGCCTTGTCCCGATCGTGGTGCACGTCCTGGTAGTCGCGGGTCGCGATGGCGGTGGACACGATGAACGTCGGGTCGCCGTAGATCTGCAGTTCGGGCAGCTTGGTCCCGACCTCGGCTGTCACACTCATGCTTGGGGCTCCCATGCGTACAACGACCATGCCGGACTGACGTCACTGTCGGGGAAGTCGAGATACGTTGCGCGCACCGGCAATCCGATCTTCACCTGATCGGGCTCGAGCCCGCGCAGTTCCCCGAGCATGCGGACGCCCTCCTCGAGTTCCACCAACGCGATGACGAACGGGAGGCTGCGACCCGGCACCTTCGGGGCATGGTGCACCACGTAGCTGTACACCGTGCCGTTGCCCGAAGCGACCACGTAGTCGACGGGTGCATCCTTGTCCGCCCACACGGCGGGAACCGGCGGATGCTGCAGGGTGCCGTCGGGGCGGCGCTGGATGCGCAGCTCGTGGGCGTTGATACCGTCCCAGAAGAACGTGGTGTCACGTGACGACGACGGGCGCATCAGCTTGTCCGGGTCGAGATCCTCCGGGATCGCCGCTGCCTCGGGTTGTGCCTGCTTGGCGGCGGGCAGGAACTTCATGATGCGCCAGTCCATGTCGGCGACTTCCTCGGCGCCGACATGCCAACGGATCTTCTGGTTGATGAAGTAGCCCTCGCCCAGTGCGGTCTGCTTGGGGCCGATGATGCTGACGATCTCGGCGCTCATCGCGACCTGTTCGCCCGGCCGGAGGTAGCGATGATAGGTCTGATCGCAGTTGGTGGCGACGACGCCGACGTATCCGGCGTCGTCGAACAGCTTCATCGCGCGCGCCAGCGGATCATCGTCAGACCGCGAGCGACCCAGACCCATCATGGTCCACACCTGGATCATCGCCGGCGGCGCGACGATACCGTCGTGGCCGGCCGCCCTTGCCGCCTCGTCGTCGACGTAGATCGGGTTCTTGTCGCCGATCGCATCCGTCCAATGATGGATCATGGGCTGATTCACCGGATCTCGCGCGACGGTGGGTTCACCGCGTCCAGACGCGAGGATCTCCTCGATCCCCTGCTGCAGATCGCTCACTCAAGCTCTCTTCTCTTCGCGCAAGCGCTCATCGCGCAACTCTTCTCTTCGCGCAAGCGCTCATCGGGCAACCCTCGGGACCTTCAGGCCCGACGCCGCGATCATCTCCCGCATCACCTCGTTGACGCCACCGCCGAAGGTGATGACCAGGTTGCGCTTGGTCATCTTGTCCAGCCAGTCCAGCAGGTGGGCGGTCTCCGGATCGGCCGGGTTGCCGTATCTGCCGACGAGTTCCTCGGCAAGCCGGCCGACCTCTTGAATCCGTTCGGTGGAAAAGACTTTCGTCGCCGCGGCATCGGCGACGGCGATGGTCTCGCCGGACGCCGCGACCTGCCAGTTGAGCAGTTCGTTGATCCGCCAGATGGCCCTGATCTGGCCGAGCAGCCGCTTGGCGTCATCGTGCTCGATCGGGGTGACTCCGTCCGAACCCGGTTTGGAGGCCCACGTCTTGATCTGGTCATAGATGCCGGCGACCCGTCCGGCCGGACCCAGGCCGACCCGCTCGTGGTTGAGCTGGGTGGTGATCAGCTTCCAGCCACCGTTCTCCTCACCGACCAGCATGTCGGCGGGAACGCGGACGTCGTTGTAGTAGGACGCATTGGTGTGATGGGCACCGTCGGACAGGATGATCGGGGTCCAGCTGTAGCCCGGATCCTTGGTGTCGACGATGAGGATCGAGATGCCCTTGTGCTTGGCCGCCGACGGATCGGTACGGCAGGCCAGCCAGATGTAGTCGGCGTCATGTGCGCCGGTGGTCCACATCTTCTGCCCGTTGACGATGAACTCGTCACCGTGCCGGACGGCGGTGGTCCGCAACGAGGCCAAGTCGGTGCCGGCGTCGGGTTCGGAGTAGCCGATGGCGAAATGGATATCGCCGGAGAGGATCCCGGGCAAGAACTTCTTCTTCTGTTCCTCGGTGCCGTACACCTGCAGGGTGGGACCCACGGTCTGCAAGGTGACCAGCGGCAGCGGGACGTCGGCACGGTTGGCCTCGTTGACGAAGATCTGCTGCTCGATCGGTCCGAAACCCAGGCCGCCGTATTCCTTCGGCCAGCCGACGCCGAGTTTGCCGTCCGAACCCATCCGCTTGATGACGGCGCGGTAGGCCTCGTTATGGCGGTCGGTTTCCATCGCCGCGGCTTCTTCGGGCGTGATCAGGTTCGAGAAGTACTGCCGCAGTTCGGCTTGCAGCGCCCGCTGCTCGGGGGTCAACTCGATATACATGTGGTCTACGCTCCCACCAGGTCGAGGCGATACGTCGGACCGCCGAGCAGCCGGGTCAGATCCTTGATCGACGAGTAGTAACGATCCATCGGGTAGGTGATGTCCATACCCATACCACCGTGCAGGTGATGGCAGACGCGCATCGCCGGGGCGGCCTGCGATGCCACCCAGTATCCCAGGATCGCCAGGTCGTCATCGGCGTCCAGCCCCTCCGACAGCAACCACACCGCCGAGGTGGACGCCAAACCGATGGTGCGCGAGGCGATGTAGACCTCGGACAGCTGCGCGGCCACCGTTTGGAAGGTGGACAGCGGCCTGCCGAATTGCTCACGGGTGGCGACGTAGTCGGCGGTCAGCCGCAGCGCACCGGCGACCAGACCGGCGGCGAACGCCCCGGTGCTCGCCAGCGCCAACTGGTTCACCCGATGCGTGGTCGCACCCTGCAGCACGTCGGCGGCCGGCACCTGCACGTCGGCGAAGGTCACCACGAACTCGTCGGAGCCGTTGGCCGCCGGCGTCTTGACCAGGGTTACGCCCGTGGCAGTCGGGGAGACCACGACGACGGCACTGTCGGCGGTGACCACCAGCCATTCGGCCGATTGGGCATAGGGCACACCGATTTTGGTGCCGTTGAGCCGCCCGCCGGCGAACGTGACAGCCGGCCGCTCGGGCAGCGAGGAACCCGGCTCGTTGAGGGCGGCCGACAGCACCGCCCCCTTGGCCACCCCGGCAAGGTAGCGATCCTGCTGCTCGGCCGACGCCAGATCGAGCAGCGGCACCAGCCCGAGACCGAGCGTCGCCAGCGCCGGGCTGATGGTGCCGTGCCTGCCGATCTCGGTCAGCGCGGTCGCCACCTCGAGCAGCCCGAGACCATCACCGCCGAGCCGCTCCGGTGCGGCGAGCGCAAGAACACCGCCGGAAACCAGTGCGTCCCAACTGTTGTCCCGATCCAGCACGGACGTCACCACATCGATGACAGCCTGCTGCTCCGGGTTCGGTGCGAAGTCCACCCGTGTGCTCCTTGCTCAGTGCGCGACCGGGCACTTACCCGTGTAGTCGACCTGCCAATGCTTAATACCATTGAGCCAGCCGGACTTCAGCCGCTCCGGCGTACCGACGGGCTTCAGATCGGGCATGTGATCGGCGACCGCGTTGAAGATCAGGTTGATGGTCATGCGGGCCAGATTCGCGCCGATGCAATAGTGCGCGCCGGTGCCGCCGAACCCGACGTGCGGATTCGGGTTGCGCAGGATGTTGAACGCGTGCGGGTCCTCGAAGACCTCGTCGTCGAAGTTCGCCGAGCGGTAGGACATCACCACCCGCTGGCCCTTCTTGATCTGCACGCCGGCCAATTCGGTGTCTTCCAGCGCGGTGCGCTGGAAGGCCGACACGGGGGTGGCCCACCGGACGATCTCGTCGGCGGCGGTCTCGGGGCGTTCCTTCTTGTACAGCTCCCACTGCTCGGGATGCTGAGAGAAGGCGATCATGCCGTGGGTGATCGAGTTGCGAGTGGTCTCGTTACCGGCCACCGCGAGCATCACGACGAAGAAGCCGAATTCGTCGTCGGAGAGCTTCTCACCGTCGATATCGGCCTCGATGAGCTTGGTGACGATGTCGTCGGTCGGGTTCTTGGCCCGCTCCTCGGCCATCTTCATCGCGTAACTGATGAGCTCGAAGGACGACATGGCCGGGTCGACGTCGGCGTACTCGGGATCCTCGCCCGCGGTCATCTCGTTGGACCAGCGGAAAAGCTTGTCGCGATCCTCCTGCGGGACACCGAGCAGTCCGGCGATGGCCTGCAGCGGCAGCTCGCAAGACACCTGCTCCACGAAATCGCCGGACCCCTCGGCCGCGGCGGTCTGCGCGATCTTCTGGGCGCGCTCGGCGAGCTCGGCCTCCAGTCGGCCGATGGCGCGGGGGGTGAATCCGCGGGAGACGATCTTGCGCAGCCGGGTGTGCTGCGGAGCGTCCATGTTCAGCAACACGGCGCGCTGCAGGTCGACCGCTTCTCGGGTCATCTCCTGCGGCCACACCGGGATGGCGCCGTCGGGTGAGCTGCCGTAGATGTCGTTGCGCTTGGACACCTCTTTGACGTCGGCATGTTTGGTGACCAGCCAGTAGCCTTTGTCACCGAACCCACCGGTGCCACCGGGCACGTCGACCCAGTGCACGGGCTCGGACTTACGCAGTTCGGCGAGTTCTTCCACGGGCAGCCGTTCGAGGTTGAGGCTGGCGTCGAGAAGGTCGAAATCACTCGGGATGGGGCATGGCATGGAAGTGCGCTCCTAAGAATGCAACGTGTTCTAGTGCCAGTAAAACATGCCTCCACCGCAGATAAAAGGCACGGTGGCATCGTCGCTTGTCAGAGTAATGAAACGTGTTCTAGCCTGACGACATGGGTAATCCTGTCATCGTCGAAGCCACCCGCAGCCCGATCGGCAAGCGCAACGGCTGGTTGTCCGGTCTGCACGCCACCGAACTGCTGGGCGCGGTGCAGAAGGCCGTGGTGGAGAAGGCCGGGATTGACGCCGGCGATGTCGAGCAGGTCATCGGCGGCTGCGTCACGCAGTACGGCGAGCAGTCCAACAACATCACCCGCGTCGGCTGGCTGACCGCGGGCCTGCCCGAGCACGTCGGGGCGACCACGATCGACTGCCAGTGCGGCAGCGCCCAGCAGGCCAACCACCTGATCGCCGGTCTGATCGCCACCGGTGCCATCGATATCGGCATCGCGTGCGGCATCGAGGCGATGAGCCGGGTCGGCTTGGGCGCCAACGCCGGCCCGGACCGGGGCCTGATCCGGGCCGCGTCATGGGATATCGACATGCCCAACCAATTCGAGGCTGCCGAGCGGATTGCCAAGCGCCGCGGCATCACCCGCGCCGACATCGACGCGCTCGGCCTGGCCTCCCAACTCAAGGCCAAGCAGGCCTGGGCCGAGGGCCGCTTCGACCGCGAGATCTCGCCCATCTCCGCGCCGGTGCTCGACGAGAACAGACAACCCACCGCCGAATGGGCTCCGGTGACCCGCGACCAAGGCCTGCGTGACACCACCGCCGAGGGGCTGGCATCGCTGAAACCGGTGCTGGAAGGCGGTATTCACACCGCGGGGACGTCATCGCAGATCTCCGACGGTGCGGCAGCGGTGCTGTGGATGGACGAAGACAAGGCGCGTGCGCTCGGGCTCAAGCCCCGTGCCCGCATCGTCGCGCAGGCCAACGTGGGCGCCGAAACGTACTACCACCTCGACGGTCCCGTGCAGTCCACCGCCCGAGTGCTGGAGAAGGCCGGGATGAAACTCGGCGATATCGACCTGGTCGAGATCAACGAGGCGTTCGCATCGGTGGTGCTCTCGTGGGCGCGCGCCCATGAGGCCGATATGGACAAGGTCAACGTCAACGGTGGGGCCATCGCGCTGGGCCACCCGGTCGGTTCCACCGGCGCCCGGTTGATCACCACGGCGCTGCACGAGTTGGAGCGCACCGGCAAGAGCACGGCGCTGATCACCATGTGCGCCGGCGGGGCGCTGAGCACCGGCACCATCATCGAGCGGATCTGAGTCCGGCCGGTGCCAGCTTCGGAAGCCGACCGCATCGCCGCGGCGCAGGCGTATATCGATGCCCTCGTCACCCACCGGGCCGACGAGGTGCCTTTCGCACCGGGATGCGTGCGCATCGAGATGGGGCTCAAGACCGGCCGCTCCGGAGATCACTTGCGGCGCAGCCTGAACAACGGTCCGCAGTTCAAGATCATCGAGGCGACGACGACGCCGGAGTTCTCCGTCGACGGCGATCAGGTGCGGGCCCGGTTCGACGTGCTGACCAAACCGCGGTTGTTCGGCCGGCGGGTGTGCTCACACGTCGACGAGACGTTCCTGATCCCGGCCTCCGACGGCAAGATTCACCACATCAGAGCCTCACTCACCCCCTTCATCAGCCGATAGGGATCGCAGCCATGGCCACTCCGCCTCGCCCACTCAATGCCAAGCAGGTCGAACGGCTCAATGCCCCGGCCACGGGCACCGCGATCAAGTGGATGTCGCGAGCGCAGACCTGGCTGTTCAAGAAGTCGGGCGGCAAGCTGGCCAACAAGTTCCTGCGCGGCGCCGAGGTCGGCATCCTGACCACGACCGGCCGCAAGACCGGCGAGCTGCGGGACAGTCCGTTGCTCTTCCTGCAGGAGGGCAGCCGGATCGTCCTGGTCGCCTCGCAGGGCGGTCGGGCCACCAACCCCATGTGGTATCTGAATCTGAAGGCGAACCCGAACATCAGCTTCCAGACCAAGAACGAGAAGCTGAACCTGGTGGCCCGCGATGCAACGGACGCCGAACGCGCCGAATACTGGCCCAAGCTGGATGCCATGTACGCCGATTTCGCGAATTACCGGTCCTACACCGACCGCAAGATCCCGATCGTCATCTGCGATCCGGCGTAGCCGGCCCCCGGCCGCGCCGGGGGCCGACCGCGCCCGCTCAGGCGCCGTATACCGGCAGCGGGGTCCGCGACTTGGCCAACAGGTCGCTGACCACCGGCCCCAGTTCGGCCGGGTCCCAGCGGGCGCCCTTGTCGATCTCGGCACCCCGCGCCCAGCCTTCGGCGACCCGAATGATGCCGCCCTCCACCTCGAAGACGCGGCCGCTGACATCGCGCGACTCGGCACTGCCCAGCCACACCACCAGCGGGGAGATGTTCTCCGGGGCCATCGCGTCGAAATCCTGCTCCTGCGTGGACATCATGTCGGCGAACACCGTCTCGGTCATCCTGGTACGGGCCGAGGGTGCGATGGCGTTGACGCTGACACCGTAACGGCCCATCTCGGCGGCGGCCACCAGGGTCAGGGCGGCGATACCCGCTTTGGCGGCACTGTAGTTGGCCTGACCGACGCTGCCCTGCAGCCCGGCTCCGGAACTGGTGTTGATGATGCGGGCGTCGACGGTGTTACCGGCCTTCGACTGGGCACGCCAGTACGCTGCGGCGTGCTTCATGGTGGCGAAGTGGCCCTTGAGGTGAACGGCCGTGACGGCGTCGAACTCTTCCTCGGAAGTGTTGGCGAACATCCGGTCACGCACGATGCCGGCGTTGTTGACCAGCACGTCGAGTCCGCCGAACGCCTCGACCGCGGTCTGGATCAGACCCTCGGCCTGCGCCCAGTCCGCGACGTTCGCGCCGCTGGTGACGGCTTCGCCTCCGGCCGAGCGGATTTCGTCGACGACGGCCTGCGCAGCGCTGCCACCGCCGGCGGGTGACCCGTCGAGGCCCACACCGATGTCGTTGACCACCACGCGCGCCCCTTCGGCGGCGAAGGCGAGCGCGTGCGCACGGCCGATTCCGCCGCCGGCGCCCGTCACGATGACCACGCGGCCGTCAAGCAAACCCATTGCTGTTCTCTCCTCTATTTGATGTCGGCGGTCGTGGTGCTCAGGTAGTGCGGCGGCTCACCGCCGCCGTGGACCTGTAGCGAAGCACCACTGATATAGGAAGCTGCCTCGGAAGCCAGAAATGCTGTTGCCCAACCGATATCGGCCGGCTTGGCAAGGCGCCCCAAGGGCACGTTCTTGGAAATAGCCGCGATAGAGTCCGCGTCGCCGTAGAACAATTCGGACTGCTCGGTTTCCACCATGCCCACCACCACCGAGTTGACCCGCACCTTCGGTGCCCATTCGACGGCCAGGGTGGTCGTCAGGTTGTCGATGCCGGCCTTGGCCGCCCCGTAGGCGGCGGTGCCCGGAGTGGGCCGGTGGCCGCTGACACTGGAGATGTTCACGATGGACCCGCCGCCGTCCTGCTTCTGCATGACGGTGTTGGCGTGCGTGGAGACCGACAGCGCGCCGATCAGATTCAGTTCGATGATCTTGGTGCTGAATTTCGCCGAGGCGTCGGCGGCCAGCACATAGGGCGATCCGCCCGCATTGTTGACGACGACGTCGAGGCGGCCGTGCGTCGCGACGATGGTGCCGATCAGGCCCCTGACCGCCTCGTCGTCGCGGATATCGCACGCATGGAACTCGTACGGCGAGCCCTCGACCGGACGGCGTGCACAGGTGATGACGGTGGCGCCCTGGGCGGCGAACACCGCGCTGATCCCGGCGCCGACCCCGCGCACCCCGCCCGTCACCAGGACCACCCGGCCCGCGAGTTGCAGATTGATTCCAGCCCCGTCAGTCACTGTGCTAGCGTACCAAGCAAGTGCTTGCTTAGGTAGCGACCCCTTCAGGAAGTGTGTCTGATGACGATCACCACCACGACAGTCGAACCGGGCATCGTCTCGGTCACCGTCAACTACCCACCGGTCAACGCCATCCCGTCGCGCGGATGGTTCGAACTCGGCGATGCCATCACCGCCGCCGGGCGCGATCGCAGCACCCATGTGGTGATCCTGCGAGCCGAGGGGCGCGGCTTCAACGCCGGCGTGGACATCAAAGAGATGCAGAACACCGAGGGCTTCACCGCCCTGATCGACGCGAATCGCGGCTGTTACCACGCGTTCCGCTCGGTGTACGAATGCGAGGTGCCGGTGGTGGCCGCCGTCAACGGCTTCTGCGTGGGTGGCGGTATCGGGCTGGTGGGCAATGCCGACGTCATCGTCGCCTCCGACGACGCCAAGTTCGGCCTGCCCGAGGTGGAACGCGGCGCCCTCGGTGCCGCCACCCACCTGTCCCGGCTGGTGCCCCAGCATCTGATGCGCCGGCTGTTCTTCACCGCCGCGACCGTGCCCGCCGAAACCCTGCACCATTTCGGCTCGGTACACGAGGTGGTGCCGCGCGCCGACCTCGACGAGTCCGCCCTGCGGGTGGCCCGCGATATCGCCAGCAAGGACACCCGGGTGATCCGCGCAGCCAAGGAGGCGTTGAACTTCATCGACGTCCAGCCGGTCAACGCGAGATACCGGATGGAACAAGGTTTTACCTTCGAACTCAACCTCGCGGGCGTCTCCGACGAGCACCGCGATGCGTTCGCCGGGACGGACAAGGGTGGGAAATAGTGGCAGACAAGAGAACAACACTCGATGAGGCGGTCGCCTCGATCGAGAGCGGCATGACCATCGGCATAGGCGGCTGGGGGTCCCGGCGCAAGCCGATGGCCTTCGTCCGCGCACTGCTGCGCACCGACGTGACGGACCTGACGGTGGTCACCTACGGCGGACCCGACCTGGGCCTGCTGTGCTCGGCGGGCAAGGTCAAGCGCGTGTATTACGGCTTCGTGTCGCTGGACTCGCCGCCGTTCTACGACCCGTGGTTCGCCAAGGCCCGCACCACCGGTGCCATCGAGGCCCGCGAAATGGACGAGGGCATGCTGCGCTGCGGCCTACAGGCTGCCGCCCAGCGATTGCCGTTCCTGCCGATCCGCGCCGGCTTGGGCAGCGACGTCCGCACCTTCTGGGGCGACGAGCTCAAAACCGTCAAATCTCCTTACGACGCTCAGGAACTCATCGCCATGCCGGCACTGAACCTGGATGCCGCGTTCGTGCACATGAACCTCGGCGATGAGCGGGGCAACGCCGCCTACACCGGTATCGACCCGTACTTCGACGATCTGTTCCTGATGTCCGCACAGCAGCGGTTCCTATCGGTGGAACGCGTCGTGACCACCGAAGAGCTGGTGAAAGCCGTTCCGCCGCAGGCACTGCTGATCAACCGGATGATGGTCGATGCCGTCGTCGAGGCGCCGGGCGGTGCGCACTTCACCACCAACGAGCCCGACTACCGGCGGGCCGAGAAGTTCCAGCGGCACTATGCCGAGGCAGCGGGCTCCGATGACACCTGGGCCCAGTTCGTCGCCACGTATCTGTCCGGCAGCGAGGACGACTACCAAGCTGCCGTGCGCACGTTTGCCGAGGAGGCCAACCGATGACTCCCACCCGCGCCGAGGTCTGCGCCGTCGCCTGCGCCGAATTGTTCCGCGACGCCGGCGAGATCATGGTGTCCCCCATGACCACCATCGTGTCGGTGGGTGCTCGGTTGGCACGCCTGACCTTCTCCCCCGACATCGTGCTGACCGACGGGGAAGCACGCATCATCGCCGACACCCCGGCCATCGGCGCGGCCGCGGCGATCGAGGGCTGGATGCCGTTCAACCGCGTTTTCGAAACCCTGGCCTGGGGCAAGCGCCACGTGGTGATGGGCGCCAACCAGATCGACCGCTACGGCAACCAGAACCTGTCGGCGTTCGGCCCCATCCAGCATCCGACCCGCCAGATGTTCGGCGTCCGCGGCGCGCCGGGTAACTCGATCAACCATGCCACCAGTTACTGGGTGGGCAATCACTCCAAGCGGGTGTTCACCGACAACGTCGACATCGTGTCCGGAATCGGCTGGGACAAAGTCGATCCGAAGAACCCCGCCTACCGGTTCGCGAACATATACCGGGTGGTGACCAACCTGGGCGTGTTCGACTTCAACGGTCCGGAGCACCAGATGCGGGCCGTCTCGCTGCATCCCGGGGTGGACGCCGAACAGGTCGCCGAGAACACCTCGTTCGAGGTGCACGGGCTGGGCGAAGCCGAGACCACCCGCCTGCCCGACGCCGACGAGCAGCGCCTGCTGCGCGAGGTGATCGATCCGAAGTCATTGCGCGACAAAGAAGTCAAGGTTTAGGTCATGAGTAAGCTGGTCACCCCCCTCACCGAGCTGGTCGGTATCGAGCACCCCGTCGTACAGACCGGGATGGGTTGGGTCGCGGGTGCCCGGCTCGTCTCGGCGACCTCGAACGCCGGCGGTCTTGGCATCCTGGCGTCGGCCACCATGACACTGGCAGAACTGCAAGCGGCCGTCACCAAGGTCAAGGCCGCGACCGACAAACCGTTCGGCATCAACATCCGTGCCGACGCCGGCGACGCGAACGACCGCGTCGACCTCCTGATCCGCGAGGGAGTCAAAGTCGCCTCCTTCGCTTTGGCTCCCAAGCCCGACCTGATCGCCAAGCTCAAAGATGCCGGCGTGGTGGTCATTCCGTCGGTCGGACTGGCCAAACACGCCAAGAAGGTGGCCGGCTGGGGCGCCGACGCGGTGATCGTGCAGGGCGGTGAGGGCGGTGGCCACACCGGTCCTATCGCCACCACACTGCTGCTGCCGTCGGTGCTCGACGCGGTCAAGGACACCGGTATGCCGGTGGTGGCCGCCGGTGGATTCTTCGACGGTCGCGGCCTGGCTGCGGCGCTGTCCTACGGCGCGGCCGGTGTCGCGATGGGGACCCGCTTCCTCCTGACGGCCGACTCGACGGTGCCCGACGCGGTCAAACGCCGGTACCTGGACGCAGCCCTGGACGGCACCGTGGTGTCCACCCGGGTCGACGGGATGCCGCATCGCGTGCTGCGCACCGGCCTGGTCGAGAAGTTGGAAAGCGGTTCGCCGGTGCGGGGTTTGGCCGCCGCGGTGGCCAACGCCCAGAAGTTCAAGAAGATGTCCGGCATGACCTGGAAGTCGATGATCACCGACGGCCTGGCGATGCGGCACGGCAAAGACCTCACCTGGTCACAGGTGGTGATGGCGGCCAACACCCCGATGCTGCTCAAAGCAGGGTTGGTCGAGGGCAACACCGAGGCCGGCGTGCTGGCCTCGGGCCAGGTGGCCGGCATCCTCGACGACCTACCGACCTGCGCCGAGCTGGTCCCGGCGATCGTCGCCGAGGCTATCGAGCATCTGGAGTCGGCCGCCAAGTACATCCAGGCCTGATCCGGCTGCTCGTGTCAGCGGAGTCAGCCGGAACGCTGCACCCGGACCTTGATGTTCTTCATGATCGGCTGATCGCTTTGCGTGCTGTAATCGCCGATGGCGCACAGCACGTTCATCTCCGGCATGTAGCCGGCAGCGTTGCCACGCGGAATGCTGTACGGAATGGCCTTGTACCGGCGTAGCGATCGGGTGCTGCCGTCGCGTGCAGTGGCGACGATATCGACCTCGTCGAACTCGCGGATGCCGCGATCGGCCATGTCCGCGGCGTTCATGAAGACCAGGGTGCGCAGATTCTTCACCCCGCGGTAGCGGTCGTTGTCGGAGTAGACGGTGGTGTTCCACTGATCGTGCGAACGCAGTGTCGCAAGGATGAGGTTGTCTTCGCCGACAGTGTCGTCGGGCAGTGGCGGCGCCCAGAATTCGGCCTTGCCCGAAGGAGTCAGGAACACCAGCTCACGGGCGGGCTGCTTGATCCGGAACCCCAGCGGCAGGCGGACCCGCCTGTTGAAATCCTCGAATCCGTCGAGCACCTTGGCCATCGTGTCGCGGATCCGGTCGTAATCCTCGACGTACCAGTGCCATGGGGTGGCACTACCGGGAAGGGCTGCCGCCGCCATACCGGCGATGATGGCCGGCTCCGACATCAGCTGCGGGGATGCGGGCTTCTTCATCCCACGGGACAGATGCACCATGCTCATCGAGTCCTCGACCGAACATGACTGCACCCCTGAGCGCTGGTGGTCCTTCTCGGTCCGGCCGAGGCAGGGCAGGATCAGGGCACGGCGGCCGTGGACGACGTGGCTACGGTTCAGTTTGGTACTGACCTGCACGGTGAGTTCACATTTGCGCAGGCCGGCGTAGGTGTATTCGGTGTCGGGTGCGGCGGCGGCGAAGTTTCCGCCCATGCCCACGAACACCTTCAGTGCGCCGCTGTGCATGGCTTCGATGGTCCTGACGGTGTCCAGCCCGTGAGCGCGGGGCGGGTCGATCTTGCAGACGTCGGCCAGCCTGTCCAGAAAGCCCTCGGTGGGCCGGTGATCGATACCGCAGGTGCGGTTGCCCTGCACATTGCTGTGGCCGCGCACCGGCGACGGGCCGGCGCCTTCCCGGCCCAGATTCCCGCGCAGCAGCAGCAGGTTGACGATCTCGCGGACGGTGTCGACGCCGTGTTCGTGCTGGGTGACGCCCAGACACCAACTGATGATGCTGCGGTCGGCGTCGCGGTAGATCTTGGCCGCAGCGCGGATATCGCGCTCGGACACGCCCGATTTCGCTTCGATCTCGTCCCACGGGGTGGCTTCGACCACGTCACGGTACTGCTCGAATCCGGCGGTGAAGCGTTCGATGAACTCCACGTCGAGCGCCTTGGGATCCGTTTTCGACTGTTCCAGAACGACTTTGGCGATACCCCGGATCAGGGCCAGATCGCCGCCGATCTTGGGTTGCAGGTTCAAGGTGCTGGTCTTGGTCGATTTGAACGTCGCCATGCGCAGGAAGTCGTGCGGGATGATGGTCCTGGTTGCGCCGCCCTCGACGAGCGGGTTGATGTGCACGATCTGCGCGCCGCGGCGGTAGGCCTCCGACAGCGCGGTCAACATCCGCGGCGCGTTGGATGCGGCATTGACCCCGAGAACGAACAGGGCATCGGCGGTCTCCCAGTCCGCGAGGTCCACGGTGCCCTTGCCGGTGCCCAGCGCGGCCTGCATCGCGCGGCCGCTGGCCTCGTGGCACATGTTCGAACAGTCGGGAAGATTGTTGGTCCCCAGCTCGCGGGCCATCAGCTGGTAGAGGAAGGTCGCTTCGTTCCCGAGCCGGCCCGAGGTGTAGTACGCGGCCTGGTTGGGATCGTCGAGATCAGCAAGCGCGCCGCCCACCATGGCGAACGCGTCCGCCCAGCCGATCGGCTCGTAGTGGTCGGTATCCGGGTTGTATACCATGGGTTCGGTCAGCCGGCCCTGGTCTTCCAGCGCGAAGTCACTCCAGCTCGCGAGTTCCGAGACGGTATGCGCGGCAAAGAACTCCCGCCCGCAACGCTTGTGCGTCATCTCCCACGTGACGTGCTTGATGCCGTTCTCGCAAATATCGAGCTTGAGACCCTTGAGGTCGTCGGGCCAGGCGCAGCCGGGACAGTCGAAGCCACCGTCTTCATGGTTCATCTTCATGATGGCCCGGGGTCCGTCGAACGGCTCGCGTTCACGCGCCAGGAACTTGGTGACGCTGATGGCCGCTCCCCACCCGGCAGCGGGGTGGTGATACGGGTGGAACTCCGGGCGGTGCGGGTCGGTGGAGTTGTCGGCGCTGCCTGGCTCGGTCATGGTTCCAGTCTGCTCGACATCATGCGCCGGCGCCTACCGAATCACGACCGTCCAGCAGCGCTCAGCGATACCAGTCCGGTAACTCACCGGGCCGCAGGTCGGTGGTATCACCGGGCCGGGTCAGCGTCAGCACCGCCCGCACGATGGTGGGCCGCGACTGGAGCTCGTCTGCGATGGCGTTCAGCCGGGCAGCGACGTTGGATTCCGCCGCATCCCCGACCAGATCGACGGCTGCGACGAGGTAGATCCGATCGGCGCCAACCCATTCCATGTGCAGGTAGCTGACCCGCTCGACGTCGCGGTGGTCGAGCAGGCTCTGCAGCGCGGTATTGCGGGCCAGCGGGGTGACGGCCTCACCGGTCAGGAAGTCCATGTTGCGACCGATCAGGAACAGCGCGACCCCGCCCAACAGGATGCCCACCAGGATGGAGCCGACGGCATCCCAGACCGCATCCCCCGTCAGCTGGTGCGCCAGGATTCCCGCGGAAGCGATGACGATCCCGATCAACGCCGAGAGGTCCTCGGCGAACACCGAGCGCAGCATCGGGTTGGACATCACCCGGACGTACCGCAGCGGATGGATTCGGCGTTGCGCAGCACCGGATCTGGTTTGTTGCAAGGCTTGTAGGAACGACGTTCCCTCCAGCACGAAGGAGACCCCGAGAACCGCATAGGCCCAGGCATATGAGGTCGCCTCCGATTCGCCGCCGAGTGATTGCACCCCATGCCAGACCGACACCGCGGCGCCGACCGTGAACAGGCCGAAGGCCGCGAACATCGACCAGATATAGCCGGCGCGGCCATAACCCAACCGGTGGTCGGCATCGGCCGGTTTCATCGACCGGCGGGTACCGATCAGCAGGAACACCTCGTTGCCGGTATCGGCCCACGAGTGCGCGGACTCGGCCAACATCGACGCCGACCCGGTTAGCCCGGCGACAACGGTTTTGGCAACGGCGATAAGCACATTCGCGCCGAGCGCGACGGCGACGGTGAGCAGGCTCTCGTTCTGACCTACATCGGTTGCGGATGCCTCCCCCGAATTGCCCATGCTCAACCCTAGCCCCGGGGCTGCCGCCGAACAGCGGAGCGGTGTCAGCGCATGAGGCAGGTCTGCGGGTTGCGCCCGATCCACCGATGCCATATCGTCAACGAACACTTTGTTTAGTTATACAGAATTTCGGATTTACCTCCACGAACGGGCGGTTCAGATCGATGCAATCTGACGGCGCAGGCGTCGCCGCGGCACCCGCGGCCGCGGATGCGGACGCCGATCTGGGTGCGCGGATCCGCGAATTCCGGTTGGCCCGCAGGCTGACCCTGCGGGACCTCGCCAGCCGGGCCGCGACGTCGGCGGGCTTCCTGAGCCAGCTCGAGCGCGGTCAGGTCAACGCTAGCGTCGGGACATTACGCCGGCTGTGCGAAGAACTGGGTGTCACGCTGCCCGATCTGTTCACCGACCACCATGCGCACGGCGCGCGTATCCTGCGCAAGCGCGACCGGCCGGAGATCCACGTCTCGGATACCAGCGCGAAATACCTGCTGTCCCAGAAGCCCTTGCGCAATCTCGAGGTCTACGTCGCAGAGTTCGCTCCCGGTGGCAGCGCAGGAGACGCCTACGTGCACGACGACTCGCAGGAGATCATGCTCGTCATCGCCGGCAGCATCGTGCTCGAGCTCGACGGGGCGATGCATCAGCTCGAGGCCGGTGACAGTGCCGAATACCGGACATCGGTGCCGCACACCGTGCACAACCACAGCGCCGAACGCGCCGAACTTCTCTGGATCGTCAGCCCGCCGACGATATGAGACGTGCCGCTTCCGGACGGCGCGCAACCGCAGTGGCACACGTGACGAACACGAACAGGAGTACAGCAATGTCTTCCGAAATGTCTTCGGACTCGACGCAGTTCATCAACGGTGCTGTGTCGTACTGGTATCGATCGATCGGCCTCCCTCAGCGCCGACCCGCGCTCCCGGGTGATCAGGACGCCGACGTATGCATCGTCGGTGCCGGCCTGACCGGTCTGTGGACCGCGTACTACCTCAAGCGGCAACAACCCGATCTGCGTATCACCATCCTGGAGAAGGAATTCGCGGGATACGGCGCATCCGGCCGCAATGGCGGGTGGCTGTCGGCGGAATTGGCAGGCAGCCGCGACGCCTACGCCGCGACGCACGGCCGTGAAGGTGTGGCCGACCTGATGCGGGCCATGCGGACCGCCGTCGATGACGTCATCGCCGTCACGCAGGCCGAGGGAATCGACGCCGATATCGTCAAGGACGGTGTGCTGCACGTTGCACGGTCGCGCGCACAACTCGGCCGGATGCACGAAATGCTGCGCTACGAACGGGAATGGGGTGCAGAGCCCGAGGATTTCGTTGCGCTGACCCGCGACGAACTGGACGAACGCATCAGGATCGCCGGCGCCCTGGGTGGCGTGTTCACCCCGCATTGCGCTCGGGTGCAACCCGCCAAACTGGTGCTCGGGCTGGCCCGTGTCGTCGAGGAGGCCGGTGTCACGATCTTCGAGGGCACCACCGTCACCCGGATCGAGCAGGGCCGTGCCGTCACCGATCACGGGGTGGTCAGCGCACCGGTGGTGCTGCGGTGCCTGGAGGGGTTCACCGCCAGTCTGGAAGGACAGCGACGCGACTGGCTGCCGATGAATTCCTCGATGGTGATCACCGCACCGCTGTCCGAGCAGGCGTCCTCTGAGATCGGTTGGCGCGGAGCAGAACTGGTGGGCGATTTCGCGCACGGCTACATGTACGCCCAGCGCACCGCCGACAACCGGATCGCGCTGGGTGGGCGCGGCATCCCCTATCGCTACGGCTCCCGCACCGATATCGACGGGGCCACCCAGGACTGGACGGTCAGCGCGCTCACCGACTTGATGCACGATATGTTCCCCGCGACCCGGTCGGTGCCCATCGTGCACGCGTGGTGCGGGGTGCTCGGCGTGCCGAGGGACTGGACGGCGACGGTCGACCTCGATCCGGTGACCGGTCTGGGCACGGCCGGCGGCTACGTCGGCAGCGGACTGACCACCACCAACCTCGCCGGCCGCACCCTCGCCGACTTGGTGCTGCGCCAGGACACCGCCTTGACCCGGTTGCCGTGGGTGGGCCGCCGCGTGCGCCGCTGGGAACCCGAGCCGCTGCGGTGGCTGGGTGTGCAGAGCATGTATGTGCTGTACCGGATGGCCGATCGCCGCGAGGGCACACGGGATCTGCCGACCACCAGCCGAATTGCCCGGATCGCGAACATGATCACCGGACGTTGAGCGCCGAGGACCCTATCGTGTCTGCCGAATCGAACAGCCTGCCCACTGCGGTCCGTCTGCACCACGTGCACGCCACCGTGACCGAACTGCCGACGCCGGAACCCAAGCCGACCAGCCGCAGCAATCAGCTGGAATCGACCCTCGACGTGTGGTCGGCAGGAGCCCTGTCCACCGGGGTGTGGGAATGCGGGCCCGGTGAGTTTACCGCCGACCGCAGCACCAATACCGAAGTGTGTCAGATCATCTCGGGCTACGGAACGGTCACCGGCGAGGACGGCGCCGCCGCCGACATCGGCCCGGGTTCACTGCTGGTCCTGCCGCGCGGGTGGCGGGGAACCTGGGTCATCCGGGAGACGATCCGCAAGTCGTTCGTCATCGTCGACGGGTGAGCACCGACCGCGCGGTCAGAGCCGTTCGATGATGGTCACGTTGGCGGTGCCGCCACCCTCGCACATGGTCTGCAGGCCGTAGCGACCGCCGGTGCGCTCCAACGTGTTCAGCATGGTGGCGAACAGCTTGGCGCCGGTGGCACCGAGTGGGTGGCCCAGCGCGATGGCGCCGCCGCTCGGGTTGACCTTGGCGGGATCGGCGCCGGTCTCCTTGATCCAAGCCTGAACAACGGGGGCGAACGCCTCGTTGATCTCGACGGTGTCGATGTCCTCGATCGACAATCCCGTCTTCTGCAGCGCGTAGTGGGTGGCCGGGATGGGACCGGTGAGCATGTACACCGGGTCCGCGCCGCGGGCACTGATGTGGTGGATTCGGGCGCGCGGCGTGAGCCCGTGCGTCTTCACCGCGCTTTCCGAGGCGAGCAGCACCGCGCTGGCGCCGTCGGAGATCTGGCTTGCCATCGCGGCGGTGAGCCGGCCACCCTCGACCAGGGTCTTGAGTCCGGCCATCTTCTCCAGCGAGGTGTCACGCGGGCCCTCGTCGGTGACGAACCCCTCCACCGGAATGATCTCGTTCTCGAAGTACCCGGCCCGGATGGCCTCCTGTGCGCGCTGATGGCTGGTGAGCGCGAACTGCTCCATCTCTTCGCGGGACAGGTTCCACTTCTCGGCGATCATTTCGGAGCCGCGAAACTGCGAGATCTCCTGGTCGCCGTAGCGGTGCAGCCAGCTCTTGGATTCGTTGGTCGGCGAGGTGAAGCCGAACTGCTCACCGACGATCATCGCCGAGCTGATCGGGATCTGGCTCATGTTCTGCATGCCACCGGCCACGATCACATCGGCGGTACCGGACATGATGGCCTGGGCGCCAAAGGAAATGGCCTGTTGCGAGGATCCGCATTGGCGGTCCACCGTCACCCCTGGGACTTCTTCGGGGTAGCCGGCGGCCAGCCAGGACAGCCGGGCGATGTTGCCGGCCTGGCCTCCGATGGCGTCCACGCAGCCGGCGATCACGTCGTCGACGGCGCTGGGATCCAGGTCGTTACGGTCGAACAGTCCGCGCCAGGCGGCCGCCCCCAGGTCGACCGGATGCACTCCGGACAGCGATCCCCCGCGCTTGCCGACCGCGGTGCGAACGGCATCAATGACGTACGCCTCACCCATGACTGATCTCCTTTTTCGTTATGCCGCCGAGAACGATGGCCAGGTATTGCCGGCCGACTTCATCGGCCGTGAGGGGTCCGCCCGGCTGATACCAGCGGACCGACACCCAGGTGGTGTCGCGGATGAACCGGTAGACCAGGTCGACATCGAGGTCGGGTCGAAACGATCCGTCGGCGATGCCCTGGTTCAGGAGGTCCAACCACATCTTGCGCTGCTCGCGGTTGCGCTTGTCGACGAAGGCGAACTGCGGCAGGGCGGACAGCCGTTTGGCTTCGTCCTGGTAGATCACGACCTGGGCGTGCCGGTGCTCGATCGCCTCGAACGAAGCCAGGAACAGTCCCTTGAGCCGTTCCAGCGGGCTGTCCTCGGAGGCTGCGATCTGCTCGTACTTGGCGAACAGCCAATCCAGGAAGTCCCGGAGAACCTCCTCGACCATCTGTTCCTTGGACTTGAAATGGTGGTACAAACTGCCGGACAGAATGCCCGCGGAATCGGCGATATCGCGAACGGTGGTCGCCTTGAGACCCCGTTCGGCGAACATGGTGGCGGCGAGATCCAGCAGCTCGTCGCGCCTGCTCGCCGGCTGGCCGGGCGATTCCGTCCCCATCACCAGAGCATAGCAACCAAGCGCTTGCTAGGTCGAATGTGTGGTGGAGGTCAAGCCGCCCCCGCAGTACCGCCCGCGCCCGTCACGACGACGCTGACCGTGCCCGCCCCGTCATCGGCGGCGATCACCAGCTGCGCCGCACCCGGCGCCGACACCACCTGCCCGCCGGTGACGCTCACCTGATACCCGTCCGGGAACTGGACGGCGGGCACCGAGATGGTGGTCTGCGCCCCGACCGGAAAGTGCCCCGACCCGTCGGCCTTGGCGGTCGAGTAGCTGAACCGGAAGGTGCCGTCGCGGTAACTCCACGACGTCGGGGTGCCCGACACGGCCTGCGGATAGGGCGCCGACAGCAGCTTGAGATTGCCCGTGTTGACGTTGTCACCGGTCGGTGGCGACGCCGGGTCGTACACCAGCGCCTCGCCGTCATGCGTTCCGCTGGTGGTGATATCACCCTTGCCGGTGTACGCCCACACCGCCCAGCTCATCAGGTAACGGTCGGCGGCGGCCAGCTGCGCTGTCAGATCACCGCTGGCACTGGTCGCCCCGAACTCGTTCATGAACGCCGGGATGCCGTGCTGCGTCGCGTAGTTGTGGGCGCCGCGGGCAAGCGCTTTGGCGATATACTCGCACAGCGCGCTCAGGCTTGGTCCGCCACAGTAATCGTGGAATGCCAGCACGACATTCGGGTCGTCGACGGTGCCCAGCATCGTAGGGAAACCGAGGATGTCCAGGATCTCGGACACCGCCGGGTTGGCCGGTTCGATGTACACCGCCGTGGTGGGGTCGACGGCCCGGATGGCCGCGATCACCTGGTTGTAGAACGGGGTCAGCTGTTGGTATCCGAAGTGCGGGCTGCCCAGCAGCGTCGGCAACCAGGAAAAGCCCGGGAACGGCTCGTTGATCACGTCGTACCCGATGACGGCCGGATTACCGCTGAAGTGGCTGGCGACGTTCTCCCACATCTGGGCGTAGGCGTCCTGCAAGCCGAGACCGGTCGGTGACTCGGCGTTGTTCCAGAACCGGGTCCAGGCGTAATTCATGGCGGGGTTCAGGTAGTAGCTGCCAGGGAAGCCGAAGTTCTGGTTGGGTAGCCCACCGGTCTGCGTGGCCCACTCGGGTGCGCCCTCGCCGGCGAACGTGCTGCTGTAGAGGTCCTGGTGCATGTCGAGCAACGTGTAGATACCGTGGTCGGCCAGCATCTGCACGGTCTGCTCGAGCGATGCCAGGTATGCGGTGTCGTACACGCCGGGTTGGGGTTCCACCGCCGCCCAGATGACACCGAGGCGCACCACGTTGAAACCGTTGGCCGCCAGGAACTCTGCGTCATCCTCGCTGAAGCCGCTGGCGGCCGGGTCATAGGGGGCGATCTTGTAGACCTCGTTGACACCGTGCAGGATGACGACCTGCCCGTCCCCGTTGGTGATCCAGGTGCCGGTGGTGGACAGTCCGGTCCCCGGACTGCCCGCGATCACCGCGCCGGTGCCGAAATGCCCGACGCCGCCGTGTGTTCCGAACAGGCCACCATTGCCACCGGCGCCACCGAGGGCGGGCAGTGTGGTGGCAGTTCCGCCCACGCCGCTGTTACCGGCATCCCCGCCGGCCCCACCGCTGCCGAGCAGCCGCGCGCCGTCCCCACCGTTGCCGCCTCGACCGCCGTCGACCCCCGCACCTCCGTCGCCACCGGCGCCGCCGATCCCGAACACCAAACCGGTTGCATCGCCGCCGAATCCGCCGGAACCCCCGGCCGGACCTGCCCCACCGTCACCGCCGTCACCCCCGATCCCCATCAGCAGACCACCGGCGCCACCCCGGCCGCCGGCCGCCGCGGTTCCACCGTTTCCACCCTCACCGCCGTTGCCCAGCAGTCCGGCCTTGCCGCCGGTCCCGCCGGCTACCCCGGCTTCGGTGCTGTTCCAGCCGTTGCCGCCGTCGCCGAGCAACCAACCGGCCACCCCGCCGTCGGGGTGCGCTGCGGTGCCGTCGGCTCCGTCACCGATCACATACGATCCGGCCACCCTGTTGATGACACCGTTGACCTGACGGCCGAGCTCGGTGTCGATCCACGCCTCGGCGACGGTGTGTACCGGCGCGTAGACGAAACGCTGGAATGCTTCGGCCGACGACTTCGGTGGCGGTCCGGTGACCACGGTCTGCGCGGCGCGCACCACCGCCACCGCGACCGCGCTCACCCCGTTGACGGCGACCCGCACCTCACGGGCGATGCCGGTGACGACGGACTGGACAAGCCCGACTAGCGCAGGCACCCGTGGCGCGGTGGTGCTACTCGCCGCAGCGAGCGGGGCCGCGTACGCCGCAGCCGGCCGGCTCACCGAAACGGTGGCGGGCTCGGCCGGGGGCTGGGTGGTCGAGCGGGTGCGGCGCGCGGACTTGTCGGCCGTGGCATCCGTGCCGTCGGCGGCCTCGGCTGCGGTGGTCTTGGCGGACCGCGTCTCGGCGTCGGACGTCTTCTTCTTCTTGCGATGTGTTGTCGTCGGCTTCAGCGAATCCTGGCCCGCGGTTTCCGTTTTGGGAGTCTTGGTCTCGGGCGGCTTGGTCTCGGCCTGCTTGGACTCGCCGGTCTTCGGCGCGCTGGTACTCGCCGAGGAGCTTCCGGTGTCAGACCCGGTGGGTGGGTCGGCCGCCGCCGCGCCCGCACCGGCCAGCATCGCCGCTGACATACCGGCGGTGACCACGCCCGCACCCATCCACGCCGAGAGTTGCTGCATGAATTCGCACGCTAACCGACCCTCGACCCGAAATTGGCGGAATGGTCAGGCGCGCTGGCTCGACACCGAGATGATCTCTCCGGTCAGGTAGCTGGAGTAGTCGCTGGCCAGGAAGGCGATGGTGGTCGCGATCTCCCACGGTTCGGCGGCTCGACCGAAGGCCTCGTCACCGGCGAGGCGGTCCAGCAGTTCGGCCGACGACGTCTTCTCCAGAAACTTGTGTCGTGCGATGCTGGGCGACACCGCGTTGATCCGCACCCTGTACTCGACGGCTTCGATTGCGCTGCAACGGGTCAGCGCCATCACGCCGGCTTTGGCGGCGGCGTAGTGCGACTGCGAGTGCTGCGCGCGCCAGCCCAGCACGCTGGCGTTGTTGACGATGACACCGCCGTGTCCGGCGTCGCGGAAGTACCGCAGCGCCGCCCGGGTGGCGCGCATGACCGAGGTCAGGGTCACGTTCAGGACGCGATCCCACTCGTCGTCGGTCATGTCGATGACGGGGGTCTGCCCGCCCAGCCCGGCATTGTTGACCAGGACATCGATCCGGCCGGCGGCAGCCACCGCCTGGGTGATCAACGCGTCGACGGCGTCGGTGGAGGTGACATCGCAGACCACTGCGTCGACCTTGCCCAGCCCCAGTGCGGCCAGTTCGTCCCTGGTCTCGTTGAGTCGGCGTTCGTGGTAGTCGGAGACCACCACATCGGCACCCTCGAGCAGGGCGCGCCGCGCCGTTGTCGACCCGATGCCGGTGCCGGCGGCTGCAGTGATCAGCACGACCTTGCCTGCCAGCAGGCCGTGGCCCTCGATCTCCTGCGGTGCGACTGAAAGGTCGGTCATCCCTTTGCCTCTCGGGGAAGGCCGAGCACCCGCTCGGCGATGATGTTGCGCTGGATCTCGTTGGATCCGCCGTAGATGGTGTCCGAGCGGGAGAACAGGTACAGCCGCTGCCATTCGTCGAACTCACCGCCGGGCAGCGTCAGACCGGCCATGCCCTGCACGTCCATGGCGATTTCACCGAGCTCGCGATGCCAGTTGGCCCACAGCAGTTTTGACACCGAATCTTGGCCGGGTTGTTCCACATCCATCGTCGCCAGCGCGTACGAGCGCATGGCCTGCAAACCGGTCCAGGATCGGGTGAGCCGCTCGCGGATCAGCGGGTCGTCGGCCGCGCCGGTGCGTTTGGCCAACTCGACCAGATTGGCATGCTCACGGGCATAACGGATCTGCTGACCGAGGGTGGACACGCCGCGCTCGAACGTCAGCGTGCCCATGGCCACCCGCCAGCCGTCACCGGGTTCCCCGACGACCAGCGACGCGTCGGTGCGAGCGTCGTCGAAGAACACCTCGTTGAACTCCGAGTCACCGGTTAGCTGGATGATCGGTCGGATCTGCACGCCGGGCTGGTCCAGCGGCACCAGGAGATACGACAGGCCGGCGTGCCGCTTGGAGCCCTTCTCGGTGCGAGCCACCACGAAGCACCACTGCGCCCAGTGCGCCAGCGACGTCCACACCTTCTGCCCGTTGATGATCCATTCGTCACCGTCGAGCGTGGCGGTGGTCGACACGTTGGCCAGATCGCTGCCCGCGTTGGGCTCGGAGTAACCCTGGCTCCACAGTTCGGTGACGTTGCGGATGCCCGGTAGGAAACGCTGCTGCTGTTCGGGGGTGCCGAATGCGATCAGGGTGGGGCCCAGCAGCTCCTCACCCAGGTGATTGACCTTGTCGGGGGCGTCGGCCTTGGCGTACTCCTCGTAGAAGGCCACCCGGTGCGCGACGGTCAGGCCACGCCCGCCGTGCTCATTCGGCCAGCCCAAGCAGGTCAGCCCGGCGGCGGCCAGATGCTGGTTCCATGCGCGGCGTTCCTCGAAGGCCTCATGCTCCCGACCCGGGCCGCCCAGACCCTTGAGCGCTGCGTATTCGCCGACGAGATTCTCGGCGAGCCATTGCCGGACCTCGGCCCGGAAGTCCTCGACCTCTATCACCCTTGTAGGCTAACCTACCAAGCACTTGCTTTGTTAGAGGAGCGTCGATGACGAGGGAACCGCGGACCGTCCCGGCGGTGCTGGATCGGGTGGCCGGGCAGCTTCCCGACCATCTCGCGGTGGTGACCGACCAGCGCCGCCTAACCTACGGGCAGTTGCGCGACGAGGTCCGGCTCACGGCTGGCGCCATGATCGAACACGGTGTGCAGCCCGGTGACCGCATCGCCATCTGGTCTCCCAACACCTGGCACTGGGTGGTTGCCGCGCTGGCCACGCACTACGCCGGCGCCGTCGTCGTCCCGCTGAACACCCGCTACACCGCCAGTGAAGCGGCGGATATCCTCGCCCGCACACACGCCCCGTTGTTGTTCGCCGCCGGGCAGTTCCTCGGCGCCGACCGCACGACCCAACTCAACCGGGCCGCGCTGCCGGCGCTGCGCCACATCGTCCGGATCCCGATCGAGGCCGACGACGGTACCTGGGATGAATTCGTGGCCCATGGCGGCAAAGAAGAGGCGCTGGCCGCTGTCGACGCCCGCGCCGCCGCCGTGGGTCCCGACGACGTCTCCGACATCCTGTTCACCTCGGGGACCACCGGCCGCAGCAAGGGGGTGCGCTGTGCGCACCGGCAGTCGCTGGACGCCTCGGCGGCCTGGGCGGCGTGCGGCCAGGTGACCAGCGCCGACCGGTACCTGTGCATCAACCCCTTCTTCCACAATTTCGGGTTCAAGGCCGGCATCCTGGCTTGCCTGCAAACCGGAGCCACGCTGATCCCGCAGCTGACCTTCGATCCCGAGCAAGCCATGAAAGCGGTTGCCGAGCACCAGATCACCGTGCTGCCCGGCCCACCGACGATCTACCAGATGCTGCTCGACCATCCCAGCCGCGAGCGTTACGACCTGAGCTCGCTGCGCTTCGCGGTCACCGGAGCCGCGGTGGTGCCGGTAGTGCTCATCGAGCGGATGCAGTCCGAGCTGGACATCGACATCGTGCTCACGGCCTACGGGCTGACCGAGGCCAGCGGGTTCGGCACCATGTGCCGCGCGGACGACGACGCCGTCACCGTCGCCACCACCTGCGGCCGGCCCATCGCCGATTTCGAACTGCGCCTCGGCGACTCGGGTGAGGTGCTGCTGCGGGGCCCGAACGTGATGCTCGGCTATCTGGACGACCCGGAGGCCACCGCCGCCGCGATCGACGCCGACGGCTGGTTGCACACCGGCGACATCGGCACCCTCGACGCGGCAGGCAATCTGACCATCACCGACCGACTCAAGGACATGTACATCTGCGGCGGCTTCAACGTGTACCCCGCCGAGATCGAGCAGGCGCTCGCCCGCCTCGACGGGGTCGCCGACTCGGCGGTGATCGGGGTGCCCGACGACCGGCTCGGCGAAGTCGGCAAGGCATTCGTGGTCACCAAGCCCGGTGCACAACTCGACGAGGCCGCGGTGATCGCCTACGCCCGTGAGCATCTGGCGAATTTCAAGGTGCCCCGCTCGGTGGAGTTCCTCGAGGTTCTGCCGCGAAACCCAGGAGGCAAAGTGGTCAAACCAATGCTGCGTGAGATCGGTGGAAGGGCCTGAGGTGGATCTGCATTTCGACGAGGAGACCGAGGCGTTCCGGGCCGAGGTCCGTGAGTTCCTCTCGGCCAACCGGGACGCGTTCCCCACCGAGTCCTACGACACGCGTGAGGGTTTCGAGCAGCACCGGCGGTGGGACAAGGTCCTGTTCGACGCCGGGCTGTCGGTGATCGCCTGGCCGAAGAAGTATGGCGGCCGGGACGCCACTCTGTTGCAGTGGGTGGTGTTCGAGGAGGAGTACTTCCGCGCCGGCGCGCCCGGACGGGCCAGCGCCAACGGCACGTCCATGCTGGCGCCCACCCTGTTCGCGCACGGCACCGACGAACAGCTCGACCGGGTGCTGCCGAAAATGGCCAGCGGCGAGGAGATCTGGGCGCAGGCCTGGTCGGAACCGGAGTCCGGCAGCGATCTGGCGTCACTGCGGTCGACGGCCACCCGGACCGACGGTGGTTGGCTGCTCAACGGCCAGAAGATCTGGAGTTCCCGGGCACCCTTCGGCGAACGCGGCTTCGGCCTGTTTCGCTCCGATCCGGAGGCCCAGCGGCACAAGGGCCTGACGTATGTCATGTTCGACCTGAAGGCCGACGGCGTCACCGTCCGGCCGATCGCCCAGCTCGGCGGGGACACCGGATTCGGGGAGATCTTCCTAGACGACGTGTTCGTGCCCGACGAAGACGTCATCGGCGGCGTGCACGACGGCTGGCGAGCGGCGATGAGCACGTCGAGCAATGAGCGGGGCATGTCGCTGCGCAGCCCGGCCCGGTTCCTGGCACCGGCGGAACGGCTTGTCGCGCTGTGGAAGTCCGAGCGCGACCCGGTGTTCACCGACCGGGTGGCCGACGCCTGGATCAAGGCCCAGGCGTATCGACTGCACACCTTCGGCACGGTCACCCGGCTGGCCGGCGGAGGTGAGCTGGGCGCGGAATCGTCGGTGACCAAGGTGTTCTGGTCCGATCTCGACGTCGCGCTGCACCAGACCGCGTTGGATATGCAGGGCCCCGACGCCGAGTGTGTCGATTCCTGGACAGAAGGCCTGCTGTTCGCCCTGGGTGGGCCGATTTACGCGGGCACCAACGAAATTCAGCGCAACATCATCGCCGAACGCCTGCTCGGGCTGCCGCGTGAGGCCTCCGGGGGGAAGAGCAAATGAACTTCGAACTCGACGAACAACAGCGCGATTTCGCCTCCAGCATCGACGCCGCGTTGGGCGCCGCCGATGTGCCCGCCGCGGTGCGGGCCTGGGCGGGCGGGGACACCGCGCCCGGCCGCAAGGTGTGGGCCCAGCTGGCCGACCTCGGGGTGACCGCCCTGCTAGTGCCCGAGAAGTTCGACGGCATCGAGGCGCATCCGGTGGACCTGGTGGTCGCGATGGAACGGCTGGGCTATTGGGCGGTGCCCGGCCCGGTGACCGAATCCATCGCCGTCGCCCCGATTCTGCTCGCCGAGGACGATCGCGGCGCAGGGTTGGCATCCGGTGAGCTGATCGCGACCGTCGCGTTGCCGCCGTCGGTGCCGCGCGCGGTGAACGCCGACGTGGCCGGGCTGGTCCTGTTGGCCGAAGCCGGTCAGGTCAGCGAGGCCAGCATCGACACGCAGCAGGGCGCCGGCCACGAGTCCGTCGATCCGACCCGCACCCTGTTCGACGTCACCGCATCCGGTGCCGCAGCGCCGGCCGACACCGCCCGCGCCTACGAGTTCGGCGTGCTGGCCACCGCCGCCCAGTTGGTCGGCGCCGGGCAGGCCATGCTGGACCACTCCGTGGAATACGCCAAGCAGCGCAGCCAGTTCGGCCGGATCATCGGCTCCTACCAGGCCATCAAACACAAGCTGGCCGATGTGCACATTGCCGTCGAGCTGGCCCGCCCGCTGGTGTACGGCGCGGCGCTCGCTCTGGCCGACGCATCACCGGACACCGCGCGCGATATCAGCGCCGCCAAGGTGGCCGCCGCCGATGCCGCGCTGCTGGCCGCCCGCTCGTCGTTGCAGACCCACGGCGCCATCGGCTTCACCCAGGAGCACGATTTGTCGCTGCTGCTGTTGCGGGTGCAGGCACTGCGCTCGGCCTGGGGTGATCCGACCCTGCACCGCCGTAGACTGCTGGAGGCCATCTAACCCATGAGCGAAGAACGCGAGCTGCTGCGCGACACCGTCGCCGCGCTGGTCGACAAGCACGCCGGACCGGAAGCCGTGCGCGCGGCGATGGTCTCCGACCGCGGCTACGACGAACAACTGTGGCAGCTGCTGTGCGAACAGGTCGGCGCGGCGGCGCTCGTGGTACCTGAGGAGCTGGGTGGTGCCGGCGGTCAATTGGCCGACGCGGCAGTGGTTCTGGAGGAACTGGCCAAGGCGTTGGTGCCCACCCCGCTGCTCGGTACCACGCTGGCCGAGCTGGCCCTGCTGGCCGCCGATGTGCACGAGCCGCTCGAGGGGCTCGCCGAGGGCACCTCGATCGGTACCGTGGTGTTCGATCCCGAGTTCGTGGTCAACGGCGACGTCGCCGACGTGGTGATCGCCGCAGACGGTGCGAACCTGACCCGCTGGAACACGTTCACCGCCCAGGCCAAGACCACCATGGACCTGACCCGCCGGCTCTCGGCCGTCACCCCCGCAGAGACCAGCCCGCTCGGCGCCGACCCTGGCCTGGCCGATACCGCCGCGCTGCTGATGGCCGCCGAACAGGTCGGCGCCGCGAGCCGGGTGCTGGATCTGACGGTGTCCTACACCAAGGACCGGGTGCAGTTCGGCCGGCCGATCGGCAGCTTCCAGGCGCTCAAACACCGGATGGCCGATCTGTATGTGCGGGTGTCGGCGACCCGCGCCGTCGTCAACGATGCGATCGCCGAACCGTCACCGGCTGCCGCGGCGCTGGCCCGGTTCATGGCCAGCGAGACGCTCTCGACGGTCACGGCCGAGGCAATCCAGCTGCACGGTGGTATCGCGATCACCTGGGAGCACGATATCCAGTTGTACTTCAAGCGAGCCCACGGCAGCGCGCAGCTGCTCGGGCCGCCCCGCGAGCACCTGCGCCGGCTGGAAGCCGAGGTGTTCTAGACCGGCTGACCGGCCCGCACCACATCGCGGATCAACGGCACCCCCGGCCGGTACGCGAGGTGGATGTAGGACGGCGCGTCCAGACACACGAAGTCGGCCCGTTTACCGGCCGCCAGCATGCCGACGTCGTTGCGGCGCAGCGCGGCCGCGCCGCCCGCGGTCGCCGCCCACAACGCCTCGGCTGGGGTGAAATTCATGTCACGCACCGCCACCGCGATGCAGAACGGCATGCTGGTGGTGAAGGAGCTCCCGGGGTTGCAGTCGGTGGCGATGGCGACGGTCACGCCGGCGTCGATCATCCTGCGGGCGTCCGGCCACGGTGCGCGGGTGGAGAACTCCGCACCCGGCAACAGCGTGGCGACGGTGCTGCCGGCGGCCAGCGCCTCGATGTCCGCGTCGGTGGCATAGGTGCAGTGATCGACCGAGGCCGCGCCGAGTTGCACCGCCAGTTGGATGCCTGCACTGGGACCGAGTTGACCGGCGTGCATCCGCGGTTGTAGCCCGGCCTCGATGCCCGCGGTGAGAATGGCGCGGGATTCGTCGACGTCGAAAGCGCCGCGGTCACAGAACACGTCGATCCAGCGGGCCAGCGGCGCGCAGGCATCCAGCATCGCGCCGGTGACCAGTTCGACATAGCCGGCGCGATCGTCGCGGTACTCGACGGGCACCACATGTGCCCCGAGAAATGTTGTCTCGGTGGTGTATTCGCGGGCGACCGCCAGCGAACGCGTCTCGTCGGCGACGTTGAGGCCGTATCCGCTCTTGCATTCGAACGTCGTCACGCCTGCGGCGAGCAGTTCATCGGCGAGCCGGCGCACGCCCGCCGACAGCATGGCATCGTCGGCCGTCCGGGTCGCCGCCACCGTCGTCGCGATACCGCCTGCGGCGTAGGGGCGTCCACTCATCCGGGCCGCGAACTCCGCGGACCGTTCACCGGCGAAGACCAGATGCGCGTGGCTGTCCACGAAACCGGGCACCACGCTGACACCGCCGCAGTCGACATGGTGATCTGCGGCCGGCGCATCGGCGCGCGGGCCGACCCATTCGATCGTGTCACCGCTGACCAGCACGGCCGCATCGCCGATCACGCCGAGGGCGCTGCCGTCACCCTGGGCCGGATCATTGGTGACCAGTTCGACGATGCCGTCGTACAGGATGGTCATGCGTCCTCCAGCAGATCGGCGATCGCCGCGTGCAATTCCGCGGCCACATCGACGCGGACATGCTTACCGTCGGCGACCACCACCGCACCGTCGACCACCACGTCGGTGACGTCGGCGGCCGACGCGGCGAACACGACCGTCTCCGCGGTGGCGCCGCCACCGGCCGTGCGTACCGAATGCAGGTCCACCGCTACCAGATCGGCGCGTGCCCCGACCTGCAATACGCCCGCATCGGTCCAGCCGATCGCGTGGTGGCCGTCGGTGGTGGCGGCGCGCAACAAGGCGGGTGCGCCGATGATGCCGCGCTCCTGCCGGGCCAGTCGCTCATCGAGCTCGACGGCACGGGCCTCTTCGAACATGTCGATGACGGCATGGCTGTCGGATCCCAGGCTGAACGGCCCGGGCATCGCGAGTAGGGCCGGCGCCGGGCCGATCCCGTCACCGAGGTCCCGTTCGGTGGTGGGGCAGAAGCAGACACCGGTCGCCGAGACACTCATGTCGGTGATGTCTTGGGCCGTCAGGTGGGTGGCATGAATCGCGGTGGTCCGCGGGCCGAGCGCACCGGCGTCGCGCAGGACCGCGGTGGGGGTGCGACCGTGCACGGCCAGGCATTGCTCGATCTCGGCGCGCTGCTCGGAGGAGTGCACGTGCAGCGGAGCCTGGTGCGTCGACGCCCACTCCACCACATCGGGCATCTGGCCGACCGGGACGCCGCGCACCGAGTGCAGCGCCGCACCGACGAGAACACCTGGCCGCGAACGGGTTTGGTCGCGCAGCGTTTCGACCCGGTCGGCCCACCCGGCACCACTGCCGTCGCCGAACCGTCGCTGGGGTCCATCGTGCAGCGGGGCGCCGTCGGGTGCGGAGCTCAGATAGCAGGTGTCGAGCAGGGTCAGCCGCACCCCCGCGTCGGCGGCAGCCTCGATCAGCGCGTGTCCCATCGCGTTGGGGTCGCCGTAGCGCCGCCCGCCGGCGTCGTGATGCAGGTAGTGGAACTCCCCCACCGCGGTGACACCGGCCAGCGCCATCTCGGCGTAGACGGCACGCGCGAGCGCCCGGTATCGGTCGGGGTCCAAGCGGTCCGCCACTTGATACATGAGGTCACGCCACGTCCAGAACGATCCACGGTCGCGTTGGGTGCGCGACCGCAGTGCGCGGTGGAAGGCATGCGAATGGGCGTTGGCCATGCCGGGAATCACCAAGCCGGACAACCGTTTCGCTCCGGCCGGGGCCGGATCGCCCGCCACGATCGTGGTGATCCGCCCGTCCTGCACCGTGATGAGCACGCCTGGCTGCACCGCTTGGTTCAGCCAGGCGTACTCACACCACCAGGTGGACGTCACCGGGTGACCCAGTCGGCCATCACGTCGGCGAGGGCGACCGCGCCGCGGTTGCAGTCGGCCGGTTCGGCGTACTCGGCGGGCGAATGCGACACACCGGTCGGGTTCCGGACGAACAGCATGGCCGTGGGCACCAGGGCGGACAGGATGCCGGCATCATGGCCGGCCGCCGTCGGCAGCACCGGGATATCACCCAGGTGCCGCAGCGCTGTGGTCAGCCGGGCGCGCGGCCCCTCCGGGAATTCGACGATCGGCGTGATCGATTCGGCGATCACGTCCAGGATCACCGACTCACGGGTGGCGTGCCGCTGCGCTTCCACCGAGATGGCCTCGACCAACGCGCCCAGGGTGGCCTCGTCGGCGGCCCTGGCATCCAGCCACGCACGGATCTGCGACGGGATCGCGTTGGCCCCGTTGGGGGCGACGATCACCTTGCCGAAGGTGGCCACCGCCTGGTGAGCGGCGGCCTGCTCACGCGCGGTGTGCACCGAGGACGCGAACGCCAGCATCGGGTCACGCCGATCGATCAGCCGGGTGGCACCGGCGTGGTTGGCCTCACCGTCGAAGGTGAACTCCCACCGGCCGTGCGGCCAGATCGACGAGGCCACCGCGATCGGGGCGTCGACCAGATCCAGCGCCCGGCCCTGCTCCACATGCAGCTCGACGAACACGCCCACCCGCTCGGCCAGCCGGGGATCCGGGCCCAGGTGCGCAGGATCGCGACCCACCCGGGTCAGGGCCTCCGCCAACGTGATTCCGTCGATATCACGCAGACCTCGGGCCCGGTCGGCGCTCAGCGCGCCGGTGGACAACTGCGATCCCACACACGCCACGCCGAACCGGGCGCCCTCCTCATCCGAGAACGCCGCCACCCCGACCGGGATGGCCGGCACCACACCGCGCTCGCGCACGATATCGACCGCGGCGAAGGCCGACACGATACCGAGCGGCCCGTCGAACGCCCCACCGTCGGGCACCGAATCCAGGTGTGAGCCGGTCACGAATGCGTCGCGCGGATCACCGGACCACCCCGGCGGCAGCCACCAAGCCCACAGGTTGCCGTTGCGGTCGACCTCGACATCCATGCCGCGTCGCGCGGCCTCGCCGGTGAACCACTCCCGCAGGGTCAGATCGGCGTCCGTCCACGCGAACCGGCGATAGCCGCCGTTGGCCGGGTTGCGGCCGACCTCGAGGATGGCCGGCCACAGCGTGTCGAACGAGGTGCCAGACGATGTCACGCGGTCTCCCACATCGGAATACGCACACCGCGTTCGCGTGCCACGTCGGCGGCGTGCTCGTAGCCGGCGTCGACGTGCCTGATCACACCCATTCCCGGATCATTGGTGAGCACCCGCTCGAGCTTCTGCGCGGCCAGTGCGGTGCCGTCGGCCACACATACCTGACCGGCGTGGATCGAGCGCCCGATGCCCACGCCACCGCCGTGATGGATGGACACCCAGGACGCCCCGGACGCGGTGTTGACCAAGGCGTTCAGCAGCGGCCAGTCGGCGATCGCATCGGAACCGTCGAGCATCGATTCGGTCTCGCGGTACGGCGAGGCCACCGACCCCGAGTCCAGGTGGTCGCGGCCGATGACCAGGGGTGCGGACAACTCACCGGAGGCCACCATCTCGTTGAACCGCAAGCCCGCCCGGTGCCGTTCGCCGTAGCCGAGCCAGCAGATCCGGGCGGGCAGACCCTCGAACGCCACCTTCTCACCGGCCATGGTGATCCAGCGCCGCAGATGGGCATTGTCGGGGAACAGCTCCAGGATCGCCCGGTCCGTCGCGGCGATATCGGCGGGGTCACCGGACAGCGCGGCCCAGCGGAACGGTCCGAGGCCCTCCTCGAACTGCGGGCGGATGTAGGCCGGGACGAAACCGGGGAAGGCGAAGGCTCGGTCGTAGCCGGCCTTGCGAGCCTCGTCGCGGATCGAGTTGCCGTAGTCGAATACCTCGGCGCCCTTGTCCATGAAGCCGACCATGGCCGCGACATGCTTGGCCATCGACAGCTCGGCCTGCTCGGTGAAGTAGGCGGGGTCCTTGTCCGCCATCTTCTTCATGTCCTCGAAGTCGATACCCAGTGGCAGGTAGGACAGCGGGTCGTGTGCGGAGGTCTGGTCGGTGACGATATCGATCGGGGCGTCGCGTTCCAGCAGTTCGGGGAACACCGCCGCCGCGTTGCCCACCAAGCCGATGGACAACGGCCGCTTGGCATCCCGGGCCTCGATCGCCATCGCCAGGGCTTCGTCGATATCGGCGGCCTTGGTGTCCAGGTAGCGGTGGGCGATACGCCGGTCGATCCGGCTCTCGTCACAATCGACGCAGATCGCCACACCCTCGTTCATGGTGACCGCCAACGGCTGGGCGCCACCCATCCCGCCGACACCGGCCGTCAGCGTGATGGTGCCGGCCAGGGTTCCGTTGCTGTGCTCATAGCGGCCAGAGGCCGCGAACTTGCGCGCCACGGCGCCGAAGGTTTCGAAGGTGCCCTGCAGGATGCCCTGGGTGCCGATGTAGATCCACGAACCGGCCGTCATCTGGCCGTACATCGTCAATCCCTCGGCCTCCAGCTTGCGGAACTGCTCCCAGGTGGCCCAGTCGCCCACCAGGTTCGAGTTCGCCAGCAACACCCTCGGCGCCCAGACGTTGGTCCGGACGACGCCGACCGGTTTACCGGATTGGATGAGCATCGTCTCGTCATCGGCCAGCGAGCGCAGTGTGTGCACGATGGCGTCGAAGGCTTCCCAGCTGCGCGCCGCGCGGCCGGTGCCGCCGTAGACGACGAGGTCCTCGGGATGCTCGGCCACCTCGGGGTCGAGATTGTTCATCAGCATCCGCAGGGCGGCTTCCTGTTGCCAGCCGCGACACGATATTTCGGTGCCGCGCGGGGCGCGGACGGGGCGGGGGCCGGTCACGGGAAGGGGCTCGGAATGGGTCACTGCAGTTCCTTTGACGAGAGAGTCGTTCACTGTGCGCTGATGCCGGCGCCGGCCAGCCACTTCTTGGCGATATCGGAGAGGTTGGCGCCCGTGGCCGCCTCGGCGTTCATCGAAATGAGGTCGTCGGTGGTGAGTTTGGCCGACACCGCGTCCAAGGTCTTGGTCACGGTGTCGTTCTGCTTACCCGCCTTGATCAGCGGAACCACGTTCTCCGCGGCGAACAGGTTCTTGTCGTCCTCCAGGGCGACAAGGTGATTCGTCTTCAGCCCGGGGTCGGTGCTGAACAGGTCGCCGGCCTGGATCTGACCGTTGGTCAGGGCGGTCATGGTCAGTGTGCCCCCCGCGTCCAGGCTGACGAAGTCCTTGAAGTTCAGTCCGTACACGTCACGCAGCCCGACCACACCCTGCTGGCGGGTCTTCCATTCCGCCGGTCCACCCAGGACCAGCTCACCGGCGACCGGCGCGAGATCGGAGATGGTCTTCAGCTTGTATTTGTCCGCGGTGGCCTGCGTAACGGCGACGACGTCCTTGTCTTCGGCATCGGACGGGGTCAGCATGGCGATGCCGGCGGGCAGCTTGGACTTGAGTTCGGAGGTGACGGTGTCCTTGGTGGCCGCGGTGGATTTGGGGTCCAGGTAGCTCAGCAGCGCTCCCGAATACTCCGGGACCAGGTCGATGGATCCATCCTTGAGCGCCTGGATGTACACCTCGCGGCTGCCGATGTTGAACTGCTCCTTCACGCTGACACCCTTGGCCTGCAACGCCTGTGAGTAGATGCTGGCGATGAGCTGGCTCTCGGTGAAGTCGGCGGACCCGACGATGATCTGCGAGCCGGCAGATCCGGTGCTGTTCCCGCCGCCGGAAAGCGGGTCGCCCCCGCCGCCTCCGCATGCGCTGAGCGCGAGCGCTGCGGTGGTGGCGACGATCGACAGGATGCTGCGCTTGTTCATGATGTTCTCTCCAAGGTGACGGTGGTTACTGAGGTTTCGACGGGGGACGTGGATTCGGTGGTGGCTCGGCGCAGGCCGGGCGAGACGACGAGCCGGCCGATCCAGGCGAAGGCGAACTCGAGCACGATGGCAAGCAGGGCGACCAGGATCGCGCCACCGGCCATCTCGCTGAAGCTGGCCGTCGCCCGACCGTCCAGGATGAACCTGCCAAGGCCCTGCAGACCGAGATACGCCGCGATGGTGGCCGTCGAAACGATCTGCAGGGTGGCGCTTCTGACGCCGGACAGCATCAGTGGCAACGCGCACGGCAACTGCACGCGCAGCAGGATCTGGGTTCTGGTGAAGCCCATGCCGCGAGCGGCGTCCACCGCATGCGGATCGGCGCTCTGGATGCCTGCGTATGTTCCGGTCAGGATGGGCGGGACTGCCAGCAGCACCAGCACGACGATGGTGGGCAGGATGTACACCAGCTTGCCGGCCACCACCGGTGAGATGATCAGGAACAGCAGCACCAACAGGCCGAGGGACGGCAACGCGCGCAAGGCATTCGCGAGCCCGGCCACCACCGCTTCGCCGCGGCCGGTGTAGCCGATCATGATGCCGAGCGGAACCGCGATGGCCAGTGCCGCCAGCAGCGCCATGGCCGAGTACAGCAGGTGGTAGCCGATCTGCATCGGGATGCCGCCCGCTCCGGTCCAGTTGGCCGGATCGGTGAACCAGCCGATGATGTTCATGACGTCACCGTCCGCTGCCGCCACGGGGTGAGCAGTCTGTTCAGCCAGATGATCAGCCCGTCGAAGACGACGGCGAGCACCACGCACAGCACCACACCGGTGATCAGCGGGACGTACAGCCGTAGTTGAAAGCCCTGGGTGAACAGCGATCCCAACTGCGGGATGCCGAGCAGGGCGGCCATCGTGACGATGCTGACGTTGGACACCACCGCCACCCGTAACCCGGCCGCGATCACCGGTACGGCCACGGGGAGCTCCACCAGCAGCAGGCGCTGCCAGCCGCGGTAGCCCATCGCTTCGGCGGCGGCAACTGTGTCGTGCGGTACCGAACCCAGACCGTCGGCTACCACTCGGACAAGCAGCGCCAGCGTGTACAAGGTCAGCGCGACAACGATATTCACCGGGTCGAGGATCTTGGTGCCGAGGATGACCGGCAGGATGATGAAAAGCGCCAGGGACGGGATGGTGTACAGCAGCCCGGCGGTTCCCACGATGGCGGCGTAGCCGCGGCCCGACCGGTGCGCCCACCAGCCCAGCGGCAAAGCCAGCAGCAGCCCGAGGACCGTTGGTACGAGGGTGAGCCAGGTGTGGCTGATGGTCAGCGAGATGATGCGGTCGATATTCGACGAGATCCAGTTCATGCCGAAACCGCCCTGGTGTCCTTGGCCCGGCGGATCGCGTCGATGATGTCGTGGTCGGTGGCGGTGCCGAGCAGGACTCCGGATTCGTCGGTGACGACACCGCGTCCACTCGGGCTGGACAGCGCCGCGTTGAGCAGGTCACGCAACGGGTCACCACGGCGTGCGGTGGTGCCGCACAGGTTGACGTGGCTGTCCAGCACGGTGTCGCCGGACACCGCGGCGGTGTCGACCCAGCCGATCGGCGACCGGTGCGCGTCCACCGCCAGCACCCACCGTCCCACCCCGGGTGGAATCGTCGAGAGCGGCTGCCCCACCACAATGGTCGGCTCCTGCTGCACGGGCAGTCGGTCGTCACCGGTGTGGAAGCCGAGAGCCCGGTAGCCCCGCGCCGAGCCGACGAAGTCGGCGACGAAGGCGTCCTTGGGCGCCGCCAGCAGTTCGGCCGGGGTCGCCGCCTGCGCGAGGGTGCCGCCTTCGCGCAGCACCACCACTTGGTCGCCGAGTTTGAGCGCTTCGTCGATATCGTGGGTGACCATCACGATGGTCTTGGAGATGTCGGCCTGCAGGCGCAGGAATTCGTCCTGCAGTTGGCTTCGGACGATCGGATCGACGGCGCTGAACGGCTCGTCCATCAGCAGGAACGGCGGATCTGTCGCCAACGCTCGCGCCACGCCCACGCGTTGCTGCTGTCCGCCGGACAGCTGCCATGGGTATCGTCGGGCGAACTTGGCGTCGAGGCCGACCCGTTCCAACAGTTCCATTGCCGCCGAACGTGTTTCCTTCTTCCCGCCGCCGAGTAGCCGGGGCAGCGCGGCGACGTTGTCGACCACGGTGCGGTGCGGGAAGAGCCCGGCGTTCTGGATGACGTAACCGATCTTGCGCCGCAATGCCACCCGGTCCAGGGACTGGGTATCGACACCGTCGAGTTCGATGGTGCCCGACGTGGGTTCGATGAGCCGGTTGATGAGCCGCATGGAGGTCGTCTTGCCGCAGCCGGACGGGCCGACCAGCGCGGTGATCTTGCCGTTGGGCGCGGTGAGCGTCAGCTTGTCGACGGCCACGGTGCCGTCCGGGTACACCTTGGAGACGGTGTCGAATGTGATCATGACTGTCTTTCCGGGGGGCCTGATTTGGTGGATCCGCTCAGCCGGGCGGAAACCTCCGCGGCGGCCGAGACCAGCATGTGGCCGTACCGCGCCGTTTCGGCCGCGGTCAGCCGATAGCTCGGGATGACGAGGCTGAGCGCCCCGACGATCCGAGCCTCCGAGCGGACGGGACATGCGATGGCGGTGACATCGGTTTCCACGCCGCGCTCCACCACGACGTAGCCGTCGGCGGGAATGTCACCGCGCAGCGCATGCCCGGCCGCCGAGGTGTCCAGGGGCACCGTCCTACCCACCCAGTTGGCATGCCGGACGGAGTGGGTGCCTTCGACGATATTGAGGTAGAGCGCGGTCTGGCCGTGCCCCCGCACCGACAGATAAGCGGACTCGCCCGTCTCGGCGACCAGTGCGTCCATGGCAGGTTTGGCCAGATCGATCAGGGACTCGCTGCTCAACGCTTGGGCGCCGAGCTGGATGATCCGCCCGCCGGGCCGGTAGTTGCCGGATTCGTCCTTGCTGACGAAACCTGTCGTTTCGAGGGTCCGCAACAACCGCAGCGCGGTGCTGGGCGCCAACTCGCATTCCCGGGCACTGTCGACGAGGTTCGTGCCGCCCGTCTCACAGACCGTCGCGAGCAGCGCCAGCGCCCGTTCGACGGTCCGCGTGGACGCTTCGGCCACGGCGACCTCCCTCCTGCACGTCCTGTCCTCGACACCGAAATTAGGGCCCCGACGTTTCGAACAACACACCTCGCGTTTCCACTAAGTAAAATCTGATTTCCATCTGGCGGAAACTCTCGGCTTTCGGCGATGATAGGACCGATCGCGCGGCTGCGGTAGAGAACGAGGAGATTCGGATGATTGCGCTGACCGGAGCGGGCACGATTGCCGACGTCGTGGCGCTGGCAGAGCGGCGCGATCAGGTCTGCGTCGCACCCGCCGTGCTCGACGCGGTGACCCGAGCCCATCAGCAGGCGGCCGATCTGAGTTCGCGCTTTGCCACCTACGGCCGCACCACCGGCGTGGGAGCCAATCGCAGCACCCCGGTGGCACCCGATGACGACGACTACGGGCTGCGACTGCTGCGCAGCCACGCCGCCGACGCGGGTGACCCGCTGGACGATCGCACGGTGCGCGCCATGCTGGCCGTCCGCCTCATCCAGCTGTGCATTCCGGGAGCCGGGCTGGATCCGCACATCCTGGGCGGCCTCCAGCAGATGCTCAACGACGACGCCCTGCCCGAACTGCGGCACTACGCGTCGATCGGGACCGGCGATCTGGCGGCGTTGGCCGGAACCGCGCTCACCTTGATGGGCGAGCGGCCCGCTACCAGACCACTGAGCCCGATGCCCCCGTGGGGCGCCGACAGCGCACTGCCGTTCATGAGTAGCAGCGCGCTGACCGTCGGCCGCAGCTGTCTGGCCGCCGACGAACTGATCCGGCTCGAACGCGCGTCGAGCGTCATCTACATGCTGAGTTTCCTTGCCCTGGACGGTAACCCGTCGGCATTCGCCGCCGCGGCGGCACGGGCGGCCGCCGCGCCCGAAGTCGATGCGCTGGCCGACCGCTTGCGGTCGCTGTTCACCGGCGCCGGCCATCCCGATCACCGGCCGGCGCGCATCCAGGATCCGTACGGGCTGCGGGTCTACCCTGTCGCCCAGGCCAGCGTCATCGCGACGCTGAAATCTCTTGTGGGACAGCTTGAAAGGACCATCAACACGACCCAAGAGAATCCACTGTTCGACATCGAAGGTGATCAGGTGGTGCACCACGGGGCGTTCTACCAGGCGGCGCTGTCACTGGAACTCGACGGCACCACGTTGGCACTGGCGTTGACCGCGCCGATCACGCACTCCCGAATCCGCATGCTCAACGATCCGGAGACCAACGGCCGCAATGCTTTTCTGGCGGTGGCCGAGGATGGCTCGTCCGGGCTGATGATGGTCGAATACGTGGCCGCCGGGGCCATCGCGGAAATCCGGGCCGCGGCACAGCCCGCGTCCGTCGGGACGCTCGTGCTGTCCCGGGGCATGGAGGAGGACGCCACGTTCGCCTCCCAGAGCGCCCTCCAGCTGGAACGGTCGGTGGCCGCCTACCGGGTGCTGTTGTGCTGCGAGTTGCTCGGGGCGCTCCGGCTGTTGCGGCAGCGCGGTCTGCAGCACACGTTCACCGGTGTCGCCGGACAAGCTCTGGCGTTGGTTGCGGATCTGCCATGGGACGACGCGGACCGGGACCTGCGTGGGGATCTCGCCGCGGCCGAGACCCTGCTGGACGATCTCGGCCGCCTCGTCCCCTAGTTCAGCGCAGCGACCCGGTGACGGCCTCGGCGGCGGTCACCAGCGTTGTTTCCCTGGCCAATTCGACGACGGCCTCGATCTCGGGCGCCAGGTGACGATCCGGGCCCAGGCCGGGAACCCTGTCTCGCACCGCGGCGATCACGGCCGCGGTGGCCGGCGCCGGCCGCAACGGGGCCCGCATTTCGATTCCTCTCGCGGCGGTGAGCACTTCGATGGCCAGCACCCGGGTGAGCCCGTCGATGGCCGTGCGCAGCTTGCGGGCCGCCGACCACCCCATGGAAACGTGGTCCTCCTGCATGGCCGATGACGGTATCGAGTCGACGCTCGCCGGCTGTGCCAGACGTTTCAGTTCGGAGACGATGGCGGCCTGCGTGTACTGCGCGATCATGTGACCGCTGTCCACACCCGGATCGTCGGCCAGGAAGGCATTGAGGCCGCGGTTGCGCGCCGCGTCCAGGAAGCGGTCGGTGCGCCGCTCACTGATGCTGGCCAGGTCCGCCACGGCGATCGCGAGGAAATCCAGCACGTAGGCGACCGGGGCGCCGTGGAAGTTCCCGTTGGACTCGACGGTGCCGGCATCGGTGATGACGGGATTGTCGACGACGCTGGCCAGTTCCCGGTCGGCGACGGTGCGGGCATGCGCCACCGTGTCCCGCGCGGCACCGGCCACCTGGGGAGCACACCGCAGTGAGTAGGCATCCTGCACCAGCGGGCAGTCCGGGCCGCTGTGACTGGCGACGATGGGCGACCCGGCCAGCATCCGCGTCATGTTCTCGGCCGCGATCGCCTGACCGGCCTGGGGTCGCAAAGCCTGCAGATGTGCCGCGAACACTCGGTCGGTGCCCAGCAGACCCTCGACGCTCATCGCCGCCGCGATATCGGCCAGCACGAGCAACCGATCGAGATCTGCCAGTGCCAGCACCAGCTGACCCAGCATCCCGTCGGTCCCGTTGATCAGGGCCAGGCCTTCCTTCTCGGCGAAGGTGACCGGTTCCAGCCCATGCGCGCGCAGGGCGTCGGCGGCGGGCAGCAGCGCGCCGTCGCGGCTGCGGACGTGACCTTCACCCATGATCGCGAGCGCGACATGCGACAGCGGCGCGAGGTCACCGGAGCAGCCGAGGCTGCCGTATTCGTAGACCACCGGCGTCAGCCCGGCCGACAGCAGCCCGGCGTAGGCCTGGGCGACATGCGGTCGCACCCCGGTGCGGCCGGTGGCCAGCGTCGACAACCTCAGCAACATCATCGCCCTGATGACCTCTCGCTCGACTTCCGGTCCCGATCCCGCCGCGTGCGAGCGAATCAGGCTGCGTTGCAGCTTGGTTCGCAACTCTGCCGGGATGTGACGGGTGGCCAGCGCTCCGAAACCGGTGGAGATGCCGTACGCCGGGACGGGATCGTTCGCCAGTGCTTCGATCCGAGCTCGACTGGCTGTGATCGCAGCCACCGCGTCGTCGGCGATCACCGTTTCCGCATCCTGACGCGCCACCCGCACGACGTCGTCGGCACTGACGGGGCCGACACCCACCACAACCTGAGTCATCCGATGATTGTGCATGCACCTTCGACCGGCCAGCCGGTATTGCGGCCAGGTGTTCTAGCCTGACTCAGGTGACCAACCCCGTGGCACTGCGCGCCGGTATCCCGCCGTTCTACGTGATGGACGTGTGGCTGGCCGCCGCCGAGCGGCAGCGCACGCATGGGGACCTGGTGAATTTGTCGGCGGGGCAACCCAGTGCGCAGGCCCCAACGCCGGTGCGCGCGGCCGCAGCCGAGGCGCTGAACCACCATAACCTCGGATATACCGTGGCCCTGGGCATTCCGGAGCTGCGCGCGGCCATTGCCGCGTCGTACCAGGACCGGCACGGCCTGGATGTGGAACCCGACGCGGTGGTGGTGACCACCGGCTCCACCGGTGGTTTCCTGCTGGCATTCCTGGCGTGCTTCGACGTCGGCGACCGGGTGGCGGTCACCAGTCCCGGGTATCCCTGCTATCGCAACATCCTCTCGGCGCTGGGCTGTGAGGTGGTCGAGGTGCCGTGCGGACCGGAGACTCGATTCCAGCCGACGGTGGCCATGCTCGAGGCGCTGGACCCGCCGGTGAAGGGGCTGATCATCGCCAGCCCGGCGAACCCGACCGGGACCGTCATCGCCCCGGCCGATCTGGCGGCGATCGCCCGATGGTGCGACGCCGGCGGGGTGCAGTTGGTCAGCGACGAGATCTATCACGGTCTGGTCTATCCCGGCGCCCCGGCCACCAGCTGCGCGTGGGAGACCTCCCGCAATGCCATTGTGGTGAACAGTTTTTCGAAGTACTTCGCGATGACGGGCTGGCGCTTGGGTTGGCTACTGGTGCCCGCGCCGCTGCGCCGCGCCGTGGACCGCCTGACCGGGAACTTCTCCATCTGTCCACCCACCCTGCCGCAGCTGGCTGCCATCGCCGCCTTCGATCCGGAGTCGCTGGCCACCGCCGATGCCCTGGTCCAGGAGTACGCGGTGAATCGGGACCTGCTGTTGCGCGGGCTGCCTGAGATCGGGTTGGACCGGTTGGCCCCCGCCGATGGCGCGTTCTACGTGTACGCCGACATCTCCCGGTACTCGGAGGACTCGCTGGACTTCTGCGCGCGGCTGCTGGCCGACACCGGGGTCGCCATCGCACCAGGGGTGGATTTCGACACCGTGCACGGCGGGTCGTTCGTCCGGCTGTCCTTTGCGGGGACCGCCGGTGAGATCACCGAGGCGTTGTCCCGGATGGGGCCTTGGTTGACCTGACTTGTCGGACGGTGGGCGTACAGTCAGGCCATGTTCGAAAGTACGTTCGGCTTCGACTTCGGTGTCGATGCGTACGCCGATGCCGACGAGGTGACGCTGCGTGGGCTCGTCGAGCAGTTCGAACGGCTGAAAGCGGCCGCCGCCGCGGCGCAGGCGCGTGCAACGGAGGCCTGGGCAACGAAGCGCCATGCGGCGGAGATGGCCTCAGGCGTACCGAAGAAGAAGCGCGGTCGCGGGCTGGCCAGCGAAGTAGCCCTGGCCCGTCGCGTCGCTCCCAAGCGTGGCGGCCAGCATCTCGGGCTGGCGACGGCCCTGGTGCGCGAGATGCCGCATACCTTGGCGGCACTGGAACGCGGGGTGCTCACCGAATGGCGCGCGACGCTGATCGTGCGTGAATCTGCCTGTCTGTCCGTCGAGCACCGCAGACAGCTCGACGCCGAGATGTGCAGTGATGCGTCGAAGCTCGAAGGCTGGGGCGACAAGCGGATCGCGGCCGAGGCGAAGAAGATCACCGTGCGACTGGACACGGAAGCCGTGGTCGAACGCAATGCCAAGGCGGCCGAGGAGCGATGCGTGTGGATCCGCCCCGCACCGGACACCATGACCTATGTGACGATGTTGTTGCCCGTCGCGCAAGGAGTGGCGGTGTACGCCAGCCTCAAACGAGAGGCGGATACCACGTTCGACGGGCGCTCCCGCGGCCAGGTGATGGCCGACACGGTGGTCGAGCGTGTCACCGGGCGCCCCGCCGACGCACCCGTTCCGGTCGCCCTCAATTTGGTGATGGCGGATACCACCTTGGCCGGGGACGACGACGAGCCCGGTTGGTTGGACGGCTACGGCCCGGTGCCAGCCGGATTCGCGTGCAAGATCGTCGGCGACGCGGCGACGGACGAAACCTGCAAGGCCACACTGCGGCGCCTCTACCGGCACCCCGACAGCGGGCAGCTTGTCGCTATGGAATCACGCTCGCGGATCTTCCCCAAAGGGCTGGCCACCTTCATCGGGTTGCGTGATCAAACCTGCCGCACCCCGTATTGCGACGCCTCGATCCGTCACCACGATCACGCGCAACCCCACCGTGAGTCCGGCCGCACGAGCGCGGTCAACGGACTCGGTGTCTGCGAGGCGTGCAACTATGCCAAGGAATCCCCCGGCTGGCGGGTGCGCACGACGGAGCGGGACGGTCGCCACCGAGCGGACTTCACCACTCCGACCGGAGCCGTCTACCAGTCGATCGCCCCGCCACTACCGGGGCCGCCGATCCGAAGACGGATCAGCATCACCGAGGGCCGGCTCAGTGCCGATCTGGTCATGTTCGACGCTGCGTGACATACCAATCCAGCAGATCGGGATTGTCGACGGCGCTGCGTTCGACAACTTTCGCAGCGTCCGCGCCCTGGAACAACTTCTTGACCGGCACCTCGAGTTTCTTGCCGGTCCGGGTGTGCGGAATCCCTGGCGCCACGATGATCTCGTCGGGCACATGCCGGGGCGACACCTCGGAGCGGATGGTCTCGTTCACCTTGCGCACCAAGGCGTCGTCGAGTTCGATCCCCTCAGCCAGAACCACGAACAGCGGCATCCAATACCCGCCATCGGGTTGCTCGACGCCGATCACCATGGCCTCGGCGACCTCGGGCAGACGCTCCACCGACTGATAGATATCAGCACTGCCCATCCGGATCCCGTGCCTGTTGAGCGTGGAATCCGACCTGCCGTGCACGATGACGCTGCCGTGATCGGTGATGGTGATCCAGTCACCATGCCGCCACACCCCGGGGTACATCGCGAAATAGGCGTCGTGGTACCGGACACCGTCCGGGTCGTTCCAGAACGCCACCGGCATGGAGGGCAAGGGTTTGGTCACCACCAACTCCCCCACCTCACCACGCACCGGCCGGCCGGTTTCGTCCCACGCGTCCAGCGCCACCCCCAGATACGGCGCAGACAACTCGCCCGGCCACACCGGCACCGTCGGGGCGCCACCGGCGAACGCCGACACCACATCGGTGCCGCCACTGATAGAGGCCACCTGCACTCGCTCACCCAGATTGTCGCGCATCCACAACGACGTCGACGGCGGCAGCGACGAACCGGTGATCCCGACGGTGCGCAACGCCGACAGATCATGGTCGGTGCGCGGTACCGAGCCGGCCTTGGCGCAGCTGAGCACATAACCCGGGCTGGTGCCCAGCACGGTAACCCCGAGCCGAGCGGCGATCTGCCACAGCGCATCCGGCGTGGGGTGCGACGGGCTGCCGTCGTAACAGACGATGGTTGCGCCCGTGAGCAGCCCCGCGACCTGAAAGTTCCACATCATCCAACTGGGACTGGTGAACCAGAAGAAAGTGTCACCGGGTCCGATATCACTTTGTAGGGCAACGGCTTTGAGGTGCTCGACAAGCACCCCACCGTGACCGTGGATGATGCCCTTGGGCAAGCCGGTCGTCCCGGAAGAGAACAGAATCCAGAGCGGATGGTCGAAGTCCACGGCGGTGGTCACCAGCTCGTCGGCGCCGGGCGCGCTGGCCTGCGCCCAGTCCAGACATCCGGCTGGCACCGGTGCCAGCCGCGACACAACCACGGTCGCCTTGAGGGTGGGCAGGCCGGCCCGCAGTTCGGCCACATCGGCACTCTTGTCGTGCACCTTGCCGCCGAACCGGTAGCCGTCGGCCGCCACCAGCACCACCGGCTCGAGCTGGCCCAGCCGGTCCAGGGCGGCTTTGGCCGAGTAGTCCTGGCCGCACGCACTCCACACGGCGCCGATGCTGACCGTGCCGAGGAAGGCGATAACGGCCTCGGCGATATTCGGCAGATACCCGACCACTCGATCACCGGGCCGGACACCGAGATCGCGCAGGGTGGCCGCGAACGCCGCCGTGCGGCCCAGCAATTCCGTCCAGGAAAGTTCGGTGTCGGCGACGCCCTCGCCGATGCACAGGATGGCCGGCCGATCGGTGCGCGCCTGCCGAACGATCTGATCGACATAATTCAGCGACGTGCCCGGGAACCATTGCGCGCCGGGCATATCCGAGCCGGCCAGCACCTCACCGGCGATATCGCCCAGATCGAAGTATCGCCAGAGCGTGCCCCAGAACTCGGCGGGCTCGTCGACCGACCATTGCCACAGCGCGGGATAGTCACCGGGCCGGCCGGCGAACCGCGCGAAATCGGTGATCCGGGCTGCCTCGATCCCGGCCGGGGTCGGTTCCCACTGCGGCGTCGTCACCTGGGGAGAATATGTCACGTCAGCGTCGCTCCGATCACCGTGCGCTCCATCCGCCGTCCATGGTGTAGGACGCCCCGGTCACCATGCCCGCACTCGGCGACGCCAGCCAAGCGACCAGATCGGCCACCTCCGCCGGTTCCACCAGTCGCTTGATGGCGCTCTCCTTCAAAAGGATCTGCTCCAGCACCTGCTGTTCGTCCACGCCGTGGGTACGGGCCTGATCACCGATCTGCTTGTCCACCAACGCGGTACGGACGTAGCCGGGGTTCACACAGTTGCTGGTGACACCGTGCGGGCCGCCCTCCAGCGCGGTGACCTTGGACAGGCCCTCCAGGGCATGCTTGGCCATCACATAGGCCACCTTGTACTCCGAGGCGCGCAGCCCATGCACCGACGACACGTTGATCACCCTGCCGAATCCGTTCGCGTACATGTGCGGCAGGGCCGCGCGGACAAGCAGGAACGGCACCTCGGCCATCAACGCGAGGATGGTGCGGAAATCGGCGGGTGCGAACTCCTGGATCGGCGCAACCCGCTGCACCCCGGCATTGTTGACCAGGATGTCGGTCTGCAGCCGCAGATCTTCCAGGGCGGCCGCGTCCAGCAGGTCCACTGCCCAGGCCGTACCCCCGATCTCCCTGGCCAGCTCGGTGGCGCCCGCACCGTCGCGGTCGGCGACGGTGACGTGCGCTCCACGCGCGGCAAGTGCCCGCGCGCAGGCGGCTCCGATACCACTCGCCCCGCCGGTGACCAATGCGGTTCGCCCGGTCAGATCGCTCACGCGGCAACTGCTTTCGCGTCGGCCCGATCGACATCGGCCAGGTCGATACCCTTGGTCTCCCTGGCAAAGTACACGGCGACCAGGGTGATCACCGACGCCCCGGCCAGATAGACGGCGATCGGCACCGAGGAATGGAAGTCCTCCAACAGCCGTACCGCGATGATCGGTGCCAGCGATCCCGCCACGATCGCGGTCACCTGATAGCCCAGGGAGACACCGGAATAACGCATCCGGGTGGGGAACATCTCGGCCATCATCGCCGGCTGCGGCGCGTACATGAACGCGTGGAACAGCAGACCGATCACCACCGCCGCCATGATCACCAGGTGGTTCTGGCTGTCCATCATCGGGAAGGCGAAAAAGCCCCAGGTGCCGGTGGCCACCGCGCCGACCAGGTACACCGGGCGCCGCCCGATCCTGTCGGACAGTCTGCCGACGAGCGGGATCGCCACGAAATGCACGGCATGCGCGACCAGCAACCAGCGCAGGATGGAGCCGGTGTCGGCGTGCGCATGCACCTTCAGATAGGTGATGGAGAACGTGACCACCAGGTAGTACATGATGTTCTCCGCGAACCGCAGCCCCATGGCGGTCAGTACGCCGCGCGGGTAGCGGCGCAGCACCTCGACGGCGCTGAACGACGAATCCTTCAGTTCCTCGGCTTCTCGTTGGGCGGCAACGAAAATCGGCGCATCGGTGACCTTGGTGCGGATGTAGTATCCGATCAGCACCACCACCGCCGACAGCCAGAACGCGACCCGCCAACCCCAGGACAGGAACGCCGCGTCGGACAGTGTCGAGGTGAGCACGATCAGCACGATGGTGGCGAGCATGTTGCCGACAGGCACACCGGCCTGAGGCCAGCTGGCCCAGAACCCGCGGCTGCGGTCGGGGCTGTGTTCGGCGACCAGCAGCACGGCTCCGCCCCATTCGCCGCCCACCGCGAAGCCCTGGACGAACCGCAGCACGACCAACAGCGCCGGTGCCCAATAGCCGATCTGCCCGAACGTGGGCAGGCACCCCATCAGGAAGGTGGCGGCGCCGACCAGCAACAGCGAGAACTGCAACAGCTTCTTGCGGCCGTACTTGTCGCCGTAATGACCGAAGACGATGCCGCCCAGCGGGCGCGCCACGAAACCGACCGCATAGGTGACGAAGGCCGCGAAGATGGCGTCGAGTTCACTGCCGGTCTGGGCGAAGAACACCTTGCTGAACACCAACGTCGCGGCGGTGCCGTAGAGGAAGAACTCGTACCACTCGACGACGGTGCCCGCCATGGAGGCGGTGACGACGCGTTTGAGGCCCGCGGGCGTGAAGGAATTGTGATCGGCAGCACACACGCTGATGAGTATTCATGCAGGCTCAGGCCTTCACAATGACGAGATGCGCAGTTCCGCTCTGCAAAAATGCAGATATGACCGCGCCGAGCGCCGATGACATGCTGATCCTGCTGGCCGTCGGCCGGACCGGGCGCTATGTCACCGCTGCCGAGCAGTTGGGCATCAACCACACCACCATCTCGCGGCGCATCGCTGCTCTCGAACAAGCCATCGGAGCGCGCGTGCTGGTTCGCGTCGGCAGCAGCTGGGAACTCACCGACCGCGGCCGTGCGGTCCTCATCGCCGCCGAAGCAGTCGAGGCGGCGGTGCATTCGGTGGGCAGTGCACCGGGACGCCCGCCCCGACTCGCCGGTGTCGTGCGGATCTCGGCGACCGACGGATTCAGCGCCTATATCGCCGCCCCGGCGGCCGCCCAGGTACAGCGCGAGCACCCCGATGTGGCCGTCGAGATCGTGGCCACCACGCGCCGGGCCAGCCTGCAGCGCTCCAGCGTCGACATCGAGATCGTGGTCGGCGAACCCACCGTGCGCCGTGCGCTGGCCATCCGGCTCGGTGACTACAGCCTGGGCCTCTACGGCTCCCGGCCCTATCTCGCCGACCACGGCACGCCGGCCTCCGTCGACGAATTGGCCGACCATCCGTTGGTGTACTTCATCGATTCGATGCTCCAAGTCGACGACTTGGACCTGGCCGCCAACTTCATGCCCGCGATGCGGGAATCAGTCTCGTCGACCAATGTTTTCGTGCACGTCGAGGCCACCCGTGCCGCGGCCGGACTGGGTCTGCTGCCGTGCTTCATGGCCGACCGCTGGCCCGATCTGGTCCGGGTGCTGCCCGACACCATCTCCCCCCGGCTGTCCTACTGGCTGGTGAGCCACGCCGAGACGCTGCGCAGACCCGAGGTGTCCGCCGTCGTGGAGGCGCTGCGCGGACAGGTGGCCGCCCAGCGTGATGTGCTGCTCGGTGCGCGGTGAGCGAAAGGCTTGTCCTTACCCGCCCCCACCTGCTGCAGTGGTGTCATGCCATTCCTCGAGTCCGGCGACACCAGGGCGTACTACCGGCACTGGGCGGCAACCGATCCGCGCGCCGCCGTCGTCTTCCTGCATGGGTTCGGTGAGCACACCGGCCTGTACCACCGGTACGGCTTCACACTCAACGCGGCCGGGATCGACCTGTGGGCGGTGGATCAACTCGGGCACGGATTGAGCCCGGGACCGCGCGGGAACTTCGGCACCCTGGCCGACAGCTCCGCCCTCGGTGAGCAGTTGACCGAGATCGTCGAACGGGACCGGCCCGGACTGCCGTTGATCGCGGCCGGACATTCGTTCGGGGCGGTGGTCACCCTGCTGCGGGTGCTGGAACAGCCGGACCGTTACCGGGCCGCGGTGGTGTCGGGTGCCCCGCTGATCCCGATCCCCGAATTGTTGGACACCGACTCCGAATTCGACCTCGACCCGAGTTGGTTGTCCGGCGATCCGTTCTATGTGGACTCGCTGGAGAACGACCCCCTGGCCTTCACCGACGCCGATGGCACGCCGCTGGCGCGCGCGCTGGACGCGGCCTGGGACCGGTTCGGCACCGAGCTTCCCGCGTTGACGGTGCCCACCCTGGCCGTGCACGGCACGGCCGATCCGATCGCCCCCGTGGGTCCGGTCCGGGCCTACGCCGACCAGATCGAGGCGCTGAGCATCGCCGAGTTCGCCGGGGCGCATCACGATGTGCTCAACGAGACGGTGCACCGTGAGGTGGCGGCCGCCGTCATCGGCTTCGTCGGGACGCATATCGGCAACTGATGGCGTTCCGGGATGGCATCCTGTAGCGCGATGGCATTGAGCAAGAGTGCGCAACGCACGTTGGTGAGATTGTTGGCTGCGGCGGCTCTGGTCGCCACCGTGCTCGGCGGTTTCGCCGCGTGCTTGTTCACGGTCGGCATGCCCGGCAAGCAGGCCGCCGCGCCGAAAACCGGCCCGGTGCTCGACGGCACGTTCAAGGTCGATATCGGCCCGACCGCCACACCGGACGGGAAACCGGTTCCCGGCACCGCGCGCACCGAGACGTGGGTGGCGCGGTCGGCGTGCCAGGACGGCGGCGGCTGCGTCGCCACGGTGGCCGTCGTCGATCCCCGAAAACCCGGTGAGCCGGCGCGGGACACCATGGTGTTCGACTACGTCGGCGGTGACTGGCTGATGGTCCGCGAGGCACCGGACAAGTGCAAGGTGGGCGACGCCGACGTCGACGTCATGGGCTGGACGATCATGAAACTGCAGTCCAGGATTGATGGTTCGCTCGGCGGTGAGTACACCTGGGCCACCGCGCCGGCCCTGTGCGCCAACAAACGAGCCGTCAACCTGACGCCCACCCGCGGCACCGACAACGCCACCCAGCCGCCGGACCCGGCGACCCAGCCGCCACTGAAGTCCTCCCGTGGTGCGGCACTGCGAGGTAGCTACGTCTACACCCAGACCTACCCGCAGACCGGTGAGGTTTTCCCGTCCCACACCTATGAAGCGACGACGTTCTGCCTGCGCACCGGTGAGCGGTGTATATCGCTGATGGCGAGTCCCGATACCCACAACCTGTTCGTGATGGTCTACGGCGACGGGCGTTTCACCGCCAACTTCCCCGACGGCGATGCCCATTGCACCGACGGGATTGGCAAGGTGCGGCAGTCCTCACGCGACGAGCTCCCGCTGCCGCAGGGGCCGCAGGATCCGCTGCTGGGCTTGGCGGGCAAGTCGTATCAGGACTACACCGGCGACTGCCCGGCGAAGGTCGAGCTCGACGTCACACTGCAGCGCACCGGGGACTAGAGCGAGTCCGTCACAACCAGGTGTCCGATGTCGTCGTGGTGAGGAACGCCTCCAGATCGTCGCGCCACTGCGCCGGCGTGTTCTTGTCCGGTTCGATACCGGTGTATTCACCGCGGTAGAACAGCAGCGGGCGCGGCTTGATGGCCTGTGGTTCCGACATCGACTGGACCGCACCGAACACCACGAAATGATCGCCGCCATCGACGACAGAGTGCACCGTGCAATCGATGTGCGCCAGCGAGCCGTCGATCACCGGAGAGCCGAGGTCGGAGGGGTGCCAGTCGATTCCGGCGAACTTGTCCGTCGCCTTCGACCCGAACTGGGCCGACACGTGCTGCTGGTTCTCGTGCAGCATGTTGACGCAGAACCGGCCGCTGGCCTCGATCGCCTGCCAGGCCCGGGACTGCTTGGTGGGGCAGAACAGCACCAGGGGCGGATCGAGCGACAACGCCGCGAACGACTGACAGGCGAACCCGATCGGCACGTCGTCGAGCGTGGTCGTGATCACCGTGACGCCGGTACAGAACTGGCCGAGCACATTACGGAATGTGCGCGGATCGATCGGCTGGGCCATCGCAGGGCTACTTGAAACCGACGCTGAAGTCGTGGCCCCACAGCGACACCGCGGTGCTCTCCCTGGCGACCCAATTCGCGTCCTCGACTTCGAGTCCCTCACAACCGAATTCGATGTCGAAGCCGCCGGGGGTCTTCATGTAGAAGGACAGCATCTTGTCGTTGGTGTGCCGGCCGAGCGTCGCCGACATCTTCACGTTGCGACGCAACGCGCGATCCAGGCACAGGCCGACATCATCGGCGTTCTCCACCTCGACCATCAGGTGCACGATGCCGGTCGGGTTGGGCATCGGCATGAACGCCAGCGCGTGGTGGCGCGGATTGCAGCCGTAGAACCGCAACCAGATCGGGTCACCGTCGGCAGGGCGGCCGGCCAGCTGCGGCGGCAGGCTCATCGAGTCCCGGAGCCGGAAGCCCAGCACATCCTGGTAGAACGCCTGCGCCGCGGCGTCGTCGTCACAGGTGAGCACCACGTGCCCCAAACCCTGTTGGTCGGTGACGAACTTGTGGCCGTACGGGCTGACGAATCGGCGGCCAACGAACTGGGCACCGTGAAACGCCTCCAGAACATTGCCCGCCGGATCGGTGAACCGGATCAGGCCCTCGACACGGCGCTCCGACTTCTCCTCGCGGGTGCCTTCGGTGAAGCTGACGCCGGCCTTGGACAGCGTCTCGCGCAGGTTCTGCAGGGCCGGCGCATCGGCCACCTCCCACCCGGAGATGAGCAACCGGTCCTGCTCTCCTGGCACGATCACCAGCCGAGCCGCGACCTCGTCCATCCGCAGGTACAGCGCACCGGGGGTGGCGTTGGCGGGGGCAGAGCCCTCGACCATGCCGAGGACTTTGAGCCCGAACTCGCGCCACGCCGCCACATCGGTCGACTCGATACGCATGTACCCCAGCGACTTGATGCTCATGCGTTAACCCCCAAGGAAATCGATGGTGAGCTTGTTGAACTCATCGAACTTCTCGACCTGCGCCCAGTGTCCGCACTGACCGAACACGTGCAACTGCACACGCGGAATCTGTTTCACCGCCACCAGCGCGCCGTCGAGTGGATTGACCCGGTCTTCGCGACCCCAGATCAGCAGGACCGGCTGGCGCAGCTTGTACACCTCGCGCCACATCATGCCGAGCTCGAAATCCGGCCCCGCGAAGGACTTTCCCATCGCGCGGGTGGCGGCCAGGGACTCGGGGGTGCTGGCGATCTTGAAGCGTTCCTCAACCAGTTCCGGGGTGACCAACTGCTGGTCGAACACCATGATGCGGATGAAGGCCTCGAGGTTCTCGCGCGTCGGCTCGTAGTTGAACTTGGCCAGCGCCTTGACGCCTTCGGTGGGATCCGGAGCGAACAGGTTGACCGACAGACCACCGGGCCCCATCAACACCAACTTGCCCGCGCGGTCCGGGTAGTCCAACGCGAACCGCACCGCGGTGCCGCCACCGAGCGAATTACCCAGCAGCGGAACCCGACCCGTGATTTCGAGCTTGTCGAGCAGGCCGAGCACCGCCTTGGCGCTGTACCGGTTGTACTGCTCGTGTTCGGTGTGCTTGTCCGACAGGCCATAGCCGGGCTGATCGATCGCCAACACGTGGTAATGCTCGGCCAGGACCGCGATATTGCGGCCGAAGTTGGACCAACTCGACGCACCCGGGCCACCGCCGTGCAACAGCACGATGGTCTGCGAGGTCGGATCACCGGCCTCGTGGTAGTGCAACCGCATGGTCAGATCCCCGGCCTCGACATCTGCGTACCTCGAGGTCGATTCGAACGTGATCTCCGAAATAGCAGTCATCAGACCATCGTGTCCGCGGGCGGCAGACCGAACTCGTTGTTGCCGAAGATCAGGTAGGCGCGCTCGGGCTCGTTGGCGGCGTGCACCCGGCCGGCATGCGCATCGCGCCAGAACCGCTGCAAGGGCGCGGTGGACACCAGCGCGGTGGCACCGGCCGATTCGAAGAGCAGGTCGATCGAGGCGATGGACCGCGCGGTGGCGCGCACCTGGTCGCGGCGGGCGCGGGCGCGCAGCTCGAACGGAATCTCCTTGCCGGCCTGCAGCAGTGCGTACTCCTCGCCCACATTGCCGATCAACTGACGCCAGGCGGCATCGATATCGCTGGCCGCCTCGGCGATCCGCACCTTGGCGAACGGGTCGTCCTTGGACTTCTCGCCGGCGAACGCCGCACGCACCCGCTTGCCCTGGTGCTCGACATGGGCGGCGTAGGCGCCGTAGGCCATTCCGACGATCGGCGCGGAGATGGTGGTGGGATGCATGGTGCCCCAAGGCATCTTGTACACCGGCGCGGTGTTGTTCTGGTAACCGCCCGCGGTGCCGTCGTTCATCGCCTTGTAGGACAGGAAGCGGTGCGTCGGCACGAATACGTCCTTGACGACGACGGTGTTGCTGCCGGTGGCCTTCAGACCCACGACATGCCACACGTCGTCGATCGTGTATTCGGTGCGCGGGATGAGGAAGCTGCCGAAATCGACGGGGCGACCATCCTTGATCACCGGTCCGCCGAGGAACGCCCAGGTGGCGTGCTCACTGCCGGAGGACCACTGCCACGCGCCGCTGACCAGGTAGCCGCCGTCGACGACGGTGCCGGCACCCATGGGGGCGTACGACGAGGACACCCGGACGGTCGGGTCATCGCCCCACACCTCGTCCTGGGCCTTCTGGTCGAACAGCGCCAGATGCCAGTTGTGCACACCGATGATGGAGCTGATCCAGCCGGTCGAACCGCACGCGCTTGCCAGTCGGCGGACCGCCTCGTAGAAGTACGTCGGGTCGGCCTGCAGGCCGCCCCACTGCTCGGGCTGCAGCAGCTTGAAGAAGCCCACCTCGTCCAGTTCGTTGACGGTTTCGTACGGCACCTGGCGCTGGTCTTCGGCCTGTTGGGCGCGTTCGCGCAGCTTCGGCAGCAGATCATCGATGCCGGCGAGGACCGCCTGCACGTCACGCTGTTCAATGGACGTCACTGAAATGCCTCCCGGATCGAGATCCACCACTAGACAGAGATTAGAACACGTTACGATTTGTGTCGAGCAGGGCATTCTTTCAGCGGCTGGACCTGGGCATGTTCATTTTTGTAACCTGTTCTAGTTATTGGGTGAGGAGAGGGGTCAAAGCGTGACCGACGAGCCGCTCGGCAACCACGTGCTCGAATTGCAGGTGGCCCGGGTCGTCGAGGAGACCGCGGACGCACGTTCGCTGGTGTTCTCCGTTCCTGACGGCCCCGAAGATCCAGCCATCCCGCAGGATCGGTTGCGCTACTCCCCCGGCCAGTTCCTGACTCTGCGGGTGCCCAGTGACCGCACCGGCTCGGTGGCTCGCTGCTACTCGCTGTCCAGCTCGCCGTTCACCGGTGACCAGCTGACCGTCACGGTCAAGCGCACCGCCGACGGCTACGCCTCGAACTGGTTGTGCGACAACGCGCATGCCGGCATGCGCATGCACGTGCTCGCTCCGTCGGGCACCTTCGTGCCCACCACCCTGGACACCGACTTCCTGCTGCTGGCCGCGGGCAGCGGTATCACCCCGATGCTGGCGATCTGCAAATCGGCGCTGTCCGAGGGCAACGGCCGGGTGGTGCTGGTGTACGCCAACCGGGACGAGAACTCGGTGATCTTCGGCGCCACCCTGCGCGAACTGTCCGCCAAATATCCGGACCGGCTCACCGTCGTCCACTGGCTGGAAACGGTGCAGGGTCTGCCCAGCGCGGCGACGCTGGCCGGCCTGGTGGGCCCCTACGCCGGACACGACGCCTTCATCTGCGGACCAGCGCCGTTCATGGCGGCCGCCGAGGAGGCCCTCAAGGCCGTCGGCGCCGATCGGATCCACATAGAGGTGTTCAAATCGCTGGACTCCGATCCGTTCGCTGCGGTCGTGATCGAAGAAGACGACAGCGATGAAGGACCGGCCACCGCCATCGTGACTCTCGACGGCACCACCCAGGAGGTGACGTGGCCGCGCCGGGCAAAGCTGCTCGACGTGCTGCTGGACAAGGGACTGGATGCACCGTTCTCGTGCCGAGAGGGCCATTGCGGCGCCTGCGCGGTGGTCAAGAAATCCGGTGACGTCGAGATGGAGATCAACGACGTGCTGGAACCCTCGGATCTGGAGGAGGGGCTGATCCTGGCGTGCCAGGCGCTGCCCACCTCCGATTCCGTGGAAGTCACCTACGACGAATAGCGCCCAGGCTAACATTCGGCGGACCGGAGGGAGAGCCGTGAAGAAGTTTCTGGGAGTGCTCGCGGCCGCATGCTCGGTCGCCGCGCTCGGCGTACTCGAAGCCCCGGCGGCAGCGGCCGGGGTGAACACCGCGACCACGTCGATACCGACGCCGAACGGGACCGTCGAGATGCACGTCACGGCCAACTGCGCGGGCCCCGAAGGTCGCTGCTTCTTCAACACCCAGGCCAATCTGCTGACGCCGGACGGACCGATCGGGCTGCCCGGGGACACCTGGGCCCGGCAGACCATCACCATCCGCAGCACCAACCGCGATGTGTATCAGAACGCCTGGTACAGCGCCCCCGCCGGGATGCCGCGGGAACTCAAGGGCGCCAACCACGACAACGTGTTGTCCAAGGCATACAAGTCCATCTCCGACTACCAGGTCTCGGTGACTTACTTCGGTGGCGGCCCCATGGAACGCTTTGCGGTGGATGGCGATTCGGTGCAAACGGACTGGCAGACGGGCCAGCCGAACCTCAAGGGCGGCTTCATCGCCTGCTCCGACATCCAGGTGGTGTTCGGCGGGGTGAACGTGACCACGCCGAGCGCGTGCGCGCAGACCACCTTCAACTGAGCCCGGATAAGCAGACCTCTAGCGCGGCAACCCCAGCAGCCGCTCGCCGGCGAGGGTGAGCAGGATCTGCTCGGTGCCGCCGGCGATGGACAGGCAGCGGGTGTTGAGGAAATACCGCACATCAGGGCCGTCCACGATGCCCGCGCCGTCGAGTGAATCCATGATGGTCTCGGACAGGCCCTGCCGGTAGCGCACCCCGATCAGCTTGCGCACGCTGGACGGTGCACCCGGATCGTGCCCGCCGACGGCCATCCGGGCGATGAGTTGATCGAGCAGCGAACCCACTTGTGCCGCAACGATCAACGTGCCGAGCCGGTCGGCCTCGGCGCCGTCGAGTTCGCGGTCTCCGATCACGCCGAGCAGATGTTCCATGCCCTTGTCCAGCGCGCCGCCGGTGGCGATGGCCACCCGCTCGTTGGCCAGTGTGGTGCGGGCCAGCGGCCAGCCGCCGTCGACCGGGCCGACCACCTGCTCGTCGGGCACGAACAGATCGTCGAAGAACACCTCGTTGAACAGGGCCTCGCCGGTGATCTCGCGCAGCGGCCGGATGTCGATGCCGGGAGCACTCATGTCGACCAGGAAGTAGGTGATGCCCTTGTGTTTCGGCGCGTCCGGGTTGGTGCGCGCCAGGCAGATCCCCCAGTTGGAGCGGTGCGCGTTGGACGTCCACACCTTTTGGCCGGTCAGCAGCCAACCCCCGTCGGTGCGAACGGCCTTGGTACGCAAGGCCGCCAGATCCGATCCGGCGCCCGGCTCGGAGAACAGCTGGCACCAGTAGATGTCCCCGGTCAGGGTGCCGGGGATGAACTTCGCGATCTGCTCGGGCGTGCCGTGCGCCAGGATGGTCGGCGCCGCCCACCACCCGATGGAGATGTCGGGACGCGCCACGTGGGCCGCGGCCATTTCCTGGTCGATGACCAGTTGTTCTGCGGGCGTGGCGTTCCGCCCGTACGGCGTGGGCCAGTGTGGGGCGAGCAAGCCTGCCTCGGCCAGGGCACGCTGGCGCTGATCCTCGGGCAGCTCCGCGATATCGGCCACCGCGGCGGCGATCTCGGCGCGCACCGCCTCGGCTTCGGTCACGTCGACGTGCAGGTGGCGCCGCACGCCTGCCCTGGTCAGCTCGGCGGTGCGGCGCAGCCAGCGCGAGCGGCCACCCAGGAACTGGGACAACGCGTAGGCGCGACGCAGGTACAGGTGTGCGTCATGCTCCCACGTGATGCCGATCCCGCCGAGCACCTGGATGCAGTCGCGGGCGTTCTCCTTGGCGGCCTCGATGCCGACTGCGGCGGCGACAGCCGCGGCGATCGAGAGCTGGCTGCCGTCGGGATCGTCGGCCGCGGCGGCCGCATCGGCGGCGGCGACGGCGGCCTGCTGGCTGCGGAGCAGCATCTCGGCGCACATGTGCTTGACGGCCTGGAAGCTGCCGATCGGTTTGCCGAACTGTTCGCGCACCTTGGCGTACTCGGTCGCGGTCTGCAACAACCATCGGGCCAGCCCGGCCGCCTCGGCGGCCAGCACGGTGGCCACCAGGTCCTGCACGCGCTGCGCGGGCGCGGAAACTTGGTGCGCGGGCGCGGCGGTCAGCGTGACACGCGCCAGCGGACGGGAGAAGTCGGTGGCCTCCAGAGACTCGATGTGCACCCCGTCGGCGGCGGCGTCGACCAGAATCCAGACCGCGCCGGCGGGCAGCAGCAAGAGACCCGACGCGTCCGCCCCGAGCACCCATTTCGCCGATCCCGACGCGGTATTGCCGTCGAACGCGATGTCCGATTCCACGGCCAGGCCGGCGCTGCGCTCGCCGGCCGCGAGCGCCTCCAGCACCGCCGGGTCGTCGACCACCAGGGTCGCCAGTGCCGTCGTCGCGACCGGGCCGGGCACCAGGGCAGCGGCCGCCTCATCGATCATGCCGAGCAGATCCTCGATACCGCTGCCTGCGCCGCCGTGCTCCTCGGGGACCGCGACACCGAAGGTCCCTAGTTGCGCGAAACCGTCGTAGGGACCCCGCCAGGCGTCCGGGTCGCCCAGTTCCACATCGCGCACCGCGGTGATCGAGTGGGAACTGGCCGCCCAGCTCCTGACCAGTTCGCGGGCGGCAAACTGTTCGGACGTGTCGGCCCTGGACGACAACACGGACACCGGCGTCTCCTCACATTGGGTGAGAAGGCCACGCTTCCCACTAGAACGTGTTCTAATAGTGCCAGCGTTCGAACGTCAAGTCGACCGCCATCACGGCAGGACACGCCGCTTGTGCAGGGTGCTCGGAGGTGGGAAATTAGCTGTCGACATGCGTATCTTTTTTGTCAAGAACGCACTACCAAGGAGCAGCTCACCGAATGTCGTCACCAGCACAGCCCGGATCGGGTTCTGACTCGCCACGTCAGGTGACGACGGTGGCCGTCCTCGCCGAATCCGAACTGGGGTCCGAAGCGCAGCGCGAGCGCCGCAAGCGCATCCTCGACGCCACCCTGGCCATCGCGTCCAAAGGTGGTTACGAGGCGGTCCAGATGCGCGCCGTCGCCGAACGGGCCGACGTCGCCGTCGGCACCCTCTATCGGTACTTCCCGTCCAAGGTGCACCTGCTCGTGTCGGCACTCGGCCGGGAATTCGAGCGCATCGACGCCAAGACCGACCGCGCCTCGCTCACCGGCGGCACGCCATACCAGCGGCTGAACATGATGGTCGGCCGACTCAACCGGTCGATGCAGCGCAACCCGCTGCTGACCGAGGCCATGACCCGGGCGTTCGTGTTCGCCGACGCGTCGGCCGCGGGTGAAGTCGATCACGTCGGCAAGCTGATGGACTCGATGTTCGCCCGCGCCATGAGCGACGGCGAACCGACCGAAGACCAGTACCACATCGCCCGGGTCATCTCCGACGTGTGGCTGTCGAACCTGCTGGCGTGGCTGACCCGGCGCGCCTCGGCCACCGACGTCAGCAAACGTCTGGACCTGGCGGTCCGGTTACTCATCGGGGATGGGGAACAATCTAAGGTTTGACAGGGCGAGCGAAGCGACGGGAGTGTGACCCAGCGTGGATGACCTGCAGCACGCGCTGACTGCCATAGCCCGGACCCCACGCCTGCTAGTCACCTCCGATTTCGACGGCACGCTGGCGCCGATCGTCAACAATCCCGCTGACGCACGGCCACTACCCGCTGCGGCCGAAGCCCTGGTCACCCTGTCGACGCTGCCCGACACCACCGCCGCGCTGATCTCCGGACGCGCCCGTGACGTGCTGCGGGACTTGTCGGGCATGCCCGACAGCGTGGCACTGGTCGGCAGCCACGGCGCGGAATTCGACACCGGCTTCGTCCGCGATATCGACACCGACCTGCTGGCCACCATCACGACCACGCTGCGTGAAATCGCCGCCGGCCGGCCCGGGGTGACCGTCGAGACGAAGCCGGCCAGCGTCGCCCTGCACGTCCGCAATGCCGATCCGGCCGACGGCGACGCGGCGCTCGAGGCGGCCCGCGCCGCCGCCGGATCCTGGGACGCGCACCTCACCGCGGGCAAGGCGGTACTGGAGTTCGCGGTGATCGTCACCGACAAGGGCGAGGCCGTCGACGAATTGCGACGCCGACACGATGCCACCGCCGTGGTGTTCCTCGGTGACGACGTGACCGACGAGAAGGCGTTCCGCCGCCTGCGCGAGACCGATGTCGGGGTCAAGGTCGGCCCGGGCGACACCCTGGCCCGCTATCGCGTCCCGGCTCCCGAGGACGTCGCCGAGGTGCTGCGCTTTCTGGTGGCCGCGCGCCGCTGATCAGGCGGGCGGGCCCGCGGTGCGTCCGCGCATCAGTTCGGTGGCCAGCATGTCGATGACCGGCAAGCCCGACCGCGGCGGATTGTGCAACAAACGCCCCGCACGCCGGCCTTTTTCCATGCTGGGCTGCGCCACCGTGGTCAGGCCGCGGCGCAACGCCTCGGGCACCCCGTCGAAACCCGTCACCGTCATCTGGCCCGGCACATAGATGCCACGCGCCCGAAGGGAATCCATGGCCGACAGCGCCAGCACGTCGGCGGTGCACATCAGCGCCGTGATGCGCGGATTGCGGGCCAGCGCCACCTCGGCGGCCTGCCCGCCGGAAGCGGGCCCATGGTCATAGCTTTCCACCACGGTGACCGATGCCGGGTCCAGGCCGGCCGCCTTCATCGCGTCGAAGACACCGTGCGCGCGTTCGCGCTGGACGTGGAAATGGGGGGAGTTCAGCCGCTGTGGCTGAGCCACCGCGGGGGTGCGATGTTCGTGCGGCCAGTCCCGACCGAGCCGCATGGTCAACAGGCCGATCTCGCGGTGGCCAAGTCCCACAACGTGTTCGGCGAGCTGGCGCATGGCGGCGCGGTCGTCGATACACACCCGGGAACTCCCCGGCACATCCTTGGGTTGGTCGACGACGACAACCGGCAGGTGCCGCTGCAGCACCACCGGCAGATAGGGGTCGTCGTCGGAGGCCGAATAGATGACGAACCCGTCCACCCCCGCCGACAGCACCGCGGCCGTGCCGTCGGCGACACTCCGGTTGGGTCCGGCCGCCACCAGCAGCAGGCCTTGGCCCGCCTCTTCGCATGACTCGGCAAGCCCGGCAACGAAATCCAGGGCGGCCGGATCGCTGAACGAGTAATGCAGCGGTTCGGTGATCATCAGCCCAACGGCGCCGGCCTTGCGGGTGCGCAGCGACCGCGCCACCGGGTCCGGCCCGGGGTACCCCATCTCCTTGGCGGCGGCCAGCACCCGCTCCCGGAGTTCGGTGGAGAGTTGGTCGGGACGGTTGTAGGCATTGGAGATCGTGGTGCGCGAAACCTTCAGTTCGGCGGCCAACGAGGCCAGGGTGGCCCGTCGCCTGGGCGCCGGGCTTCTGGACATGCTCTCCGAGGTTAGTGGACGGGCAGCCCGGAAGCGCCGTGTGGCGGCGCGATTCGCCGATCCGTTCCGGTCCGTTGCGCGATCGCCCACACCACCAACCAGATGGCGCTGACGATCGTGACGATGACGAAGCTCGGCGGAACGTTGAACATGGCCGACAATGCCAGCCCCGCCCACACCGAGAACACCGCAAGCAGCGTGGAGACCAGCATGGCCAGTCCGGGCCGGGCCACCAGCATGATCGCCGTGGCCGCAGGCGTCACGACCAGCGCGAACAGCAGCAATGTGCCGACCGCCTGGACCGCCATCGTCACCGCCAACCCGAGCAGTGCCATGAACACCACCGACAGCACCCGCACCGGGACACCCTTGGCCTCGGCGACCTCGGCGTTGATCGAGGCGAACAACAGCGGCCGGTAGACGAACGCGACGACGACGGCCAGCACCAGCACCGCCACCCCGAACGACACCAGCTGCTCATGGGTCACCGCGAGCAGATTCCCGAACAACACGTTGGTGACGGTGCTGCTGCTCTTGGTGGCCTGCGAACTGAAGAACAGCCCCAGCCCGGTGGCGGCGGCCAGTACCGTGCCGGTGGCCACCTCCCGCTCGTCGGCGCGTTTGCCCAGCGCGCCGATCACCAGGGCGCCCCCGATGCAGAATGTCGCCAGCCCCACGGTGACGGGCAGACCCAGCAGCACCGCTCCGGTGGCGCCGGGAAAACCGATGTGCGCCAACGCATGTGCGGCGAAGGCACTGTTGCGCACCACGATGAAATAGCCGATCAGCCCGGCGGCCAGGGCCACCAGCGTGCCGCCGAGCAGCGCGTTGCGCATGAACGCCGACGTCAGGATCTGCCACCAGTTCTCCTGGTAGCCCAGCGCCAACACGGTGGTGTGCATCAGATACTCCGGACGTACAGGTCGCCCTGCGGGGTGTGCACCACCTGGATGGAGGTGCCGTACAGGTGGCTCAGCAGTTCGGCGTCGACGACTTCGTCGGTGGTGTCGAAATGCGCGTGCCCGTCGAGCAGGTAGATCGCGCCGTCCAACACGGCCAGCAGCGGGTTCAGATCGTGCGCGACCACCAGAATGGTCACCCCCAGTTCGTCGCGGATCTTGGCCAGCAGCCGCACGATATCGCGCTGATTGCGGACGTCCAGGGCGGTCAGCGGCTCGTCCAGGATGAGCAGCCGCGGCCGGGCGACCAGTGCCTCGGCGATCGCGATGCGCTGCCGCTGGCCGCCGGACAGCTGGGAGAGCCTGCGGTGCGCGAACTCCGAGGCGTCGACGGCGTCGAGCACGTCGGCGACCCTGGCGTGTTCGGCGGCGCTGGCCCGCCCGAATCCCCACCGATTACCGGTCAACCCGAGCAGCACCGCATCACAGGCCCTGATCGCGTTACCCGCCGCGACGGCGTAGTTCTGCGGTACATACCCGATCAATCCGGTGGCGGCGCCCGGCGGCTTGCCGAGTACCCGGATGGTGCCCGAGCCGACCGGGATGGTGCCGAGCACGGCATGCAGCAGGGTGGTTTTGCCCGACCCGCTGGAGCCGATGACGGCGACGATGCCGCCGGCAGGCACGTCGAACGTGCCGTCGGACCAGATCAGCCGGCCGCCGCGAACGACACTGACGTCGGAGAACGAGAGTGCGGGCGGTTCGGGTTCGGACGCGTCAGGGCTGGACACCAAGGGCCTTGGCCAGTGCGGTGAGTTGGTCCACCTGCCAAGCCTCGAACGATTTCGCGCCCGGCGCCACCGTTTCGGTCACGTTCACCACCGGAATCCCGGCATTCTGCGCCGCGGTGCGGATCTGCTCGGGCACCGATCCCTCGGTCTGGGTGTTGTAGATGAGAACGTCGACACCCTTGCCATTCAACAGCTTCAGAAAGGCGTCCAGGTCGGCCGGGGAGGGGTCCGTCTCGTTGCTTGCCGCCGCCTGGAAGCCCGCAGGCGTCTTGTTCTGCAAGCCGACCGCCGCCGCCATGTAGTCGAAGACGGATTCGGTGGCCCCGTAGGTCTTGCCGGCGGCGCCTGCCTTGATCTTGGCGATCAGCGCGTCATATGGCTGCATCGAGGTGGTGAACGCACTGCGTTGAGTCGCGAAGTAGTCCTTGGCCTGCGGAGCCAGCTCGCCGAGCTTGGCGGTCACCGCGTCGGCGACCGCGGTCACCGCGGCGGGGTTGTACCAGGCGTGCGGATTCACCCCGTCGCCATGATCGTGACCATCGTGGCCCTCGCCTTCGGGGTGCTCGTCGTGTTCGATGCCGCTGGCCTCCAGGGCGTTGATCACGGGAGCGTTGGGCGCCGAGCTCGCCGCCAGCTTGCTCGCCCAGTCGTCGTAGTGGCCGCCGTTGACGACGACCAGCGCAGCACCGGTGAAGGTGGCGGCGTCCGATGGGGACGGCTCGAAATCGTGCGGATCGACCGACGATCCGGCCAGGATCGTCGTCACCTTCGCGCAGGCCCCGCCGAGGGCGTTCACGATCTGGCCCCACTGGTCGACGCTGACGACGACGTTCACCGGGGTGGTCGGGCACTCCCCGGAGGCTGTCGAGCTCGACGTCGCCGTGGTGGTGCCGCCGCTCGAGCAGGCGGCGAGGGCGAACGGAACAGCGAGCGCCAGGCCGGTGGCCAGGGCGCGGAAGGTCTTCGGCGCGGTCATGGCGATAACGATAACCGTTTGCATTAACCGCCGCACAATCGGATCATGCTTTTTGGAAATCATTTTCATTAAGGAGTGTCATGCTGCTGCCCGTCACGGTGTTGTCCGGCTTCCTCGGCGCCGGGAAGACCACCCTGCTCAACCACATCCTGGCCAACCGCGAGGGCCGCCGAGTCGCCGTCATCGTCAACGACATGAGCGAGGTCAACATCGACGCCGCGCTCATCGCCGGCCAGGGGCACCTCGACAGGACCGAGGAGAAATTGGTCGAGCTCACCAACGGGTGCATCTGCTGCACGCTGCGGGAGGACCTCGTCGAGGCGGTGGCCAAGCTGGCCCGGCAGAACCGGTTCGATCACCTGGTCATCGAATCCACCGGCATCTCCGAACCCATGCCCGTCGCGGCGACGTTCGGCTGGGAGTTTGAGGATGGCTTCAGCCTCGGCCGGCTGGCCCGGCTGGACACCATGGTGACCGTGGTGGACGCGTCCACCTTCCTGCCCGAACTGGCCCGCGGTCAGTCGCTGGCCGACCGCGATATGGTCGCCGGCCCCGGCGATGGCCGCAATATCGCCGACCTGCTCACCGACCAGGTGGAGTTCGCCGACGTCATCCTGCTGAACAAGACGGACCTGGTCAGCGAGCAGCAGTTGGGTGCCGTCGAAGCCGTGGTGCGCCGGCTCAACCCCACCGCGCGCCTGCTGCGCACCGATCATGGCGTGGTGGCGCTCGGCGAGGTGCTGGACACCGGCCGATTCGATCCCGACGCGGCCGCCAAGGTGCCGGGCTGGGATGAGGAGATCGCCAACGGCCATACGCCCGAAACCGAGGAGTACGGCATCGGGTCGATGACCTTCCGCGCCGACCGGCCCTTTCATCCCGACCGGCTCGCCACAGCCCTGGAGCAGATGCGGGGATTGTTGCGCAGCAAGGGTTTCTGCTGGATCGCCAGCCGCCCGGCCATTGCCGCGATCTGGTCGCAGGCCGGCCCCAATCTGGTGATCGAGCCGGCACAGTACTGGTCGTCCACCGACGTCACCCCGGGTCAGGAGATTGTGTTCATCGGTGTGCGGCTGGATCGCGACCGGATCGGTGGCCTACTCGATTCGGCGCTGCTGACCGACGACGAGGTGGCCGCGGGCGAGCAGAGCTGGCTGCACTTCCCCGATCCGCTGCCGGCCTGGGGCGTCACGCACACGCATTGAATCGACGCCGATCAGTCGCCCGTGTCGACGGGCAACGCCGGATCGGCGCTCCATTGCGACCATGACCCCGGGAACAGCGCGGCGTCCACCCCCGTCGCCGCCAGCGCCGCGACCAGAACGGCGGCCGTCACCCCGGATCCGCAGTAGGTACCGACCGGCCCGTCGAAACGCGGCAGCGCGTCCAGCGCGAAGGTGCCGTCGGGGGCCAGCAGCGCGGTGCTCGGCAGATTGCGCGCGCCCGGGATGTGGCCGGCCACCGGGTCGACCGGTTCCACGTCGCCGCGGAACCGCTCGGGCGCCCGGGCATCGAGCAGAACCGGGGCCACCGCAGCCTGTTCGGCGGTCAGCGTCGGGCGGGCACCGGCATAGAGATCCGCGTACTGCACGGTTACGTCACCCGGCGGTACCGACGACGGCCCGGTGGCGAGTTCGCCGCGCCATGCGGCAAGCCCGCCGTCGAGGATTCGGACGTCACCGATACCTGCGGCGGTCAGCACCCACCAGGCCCGCGCGGAGCCGGCCCGGTTCCAGTCGTCGTACACGACCACGGGAACCCCGGTGCGCACACCCCAGCGACGAGCGGCAGCCTGCACGGCCGCGCCTGAAGGCAGCGGGTGCCTGCCGCGGCCGGCGACACCGTGGTCGGACAGCTCGTCTTCCAGCGACACGTACACCGCCCCCGGCAGATGGCCACGTTCGAAGGCCGCGCGGCCGTCGGGCTCGGCCAACTGCCAGCGGATATCCAGAATGGCCACCGGCGAACCGGATTCAATCATTTCGGCTAGTTCGGCGGCGGATATCAGAACCTGCGCTCGCGTACTCACCCGACCAGCCTAGGCTGCGGTGGTGACCGATCATGCGTTCAGCGACACCGAACGTCAGGCCGTGTACCGGGCCATCGCCGAGCGCCGCGATATGCGCCGGTTCGTTCCTGGCTCCGAAGTTCCTGCCGAGGTGTTGGCGCGGCTGCTGGCCGCGGCCCATGCCGCACCCAGTGTCGGATTGATGCAGCCGTGGCGCTTCATCCGGATCACCGATCGGGACTTGCGCGTGCAGCTGCACGACCTGGTGGACGAAGAGCGCCGGGCGACCGCGGCCGCACTGGGCACCCGCAGCGAAGAGTTCCTCGAGCTCAAGGTCGAAGGCATCCTGGAGTGCGCGGAGTTGTTCGTGGTGGCCCTCGGCGAAGGCAGGCAGGCGCACGTCTTCGGCAGGCGCACCATGCCGCACATGGATCTGGCCTCGGTGTCGTGCGCGATCCAGAACCTGTGGCTGGCCGCCCGCGCCGAAGGCCTGGGCATGGGCTGGGTGTCGCTCTTCGATCCCGGGCGGCTGGCCGCGTTGCTAGACATGCCGTCGGATGCCGAGCCGGTGGCCATCCTGTGCCTGGGCCCGGTGCCCGAGTTCCCGCCGCGGCCGTCCCTGGAGATCGATGACTGGGCGTACGGGCGGCCGCTGCCCGAGTTCGTCTCGGAAAACCGTTGGGGCCGAGCCGGGCTGCTGACATGAGCGTGGATCTCAACGCCGATCTCGGTGAAGGCTTCGGGGCGTGGGACCTGGGCGATGACGACGCCATGCTGGACATCGTCACCAGCGCGAACGTGGCCTGCGGCTTCCACGCCGGCGACCCGGCCCGGCTGGTGCGGACCTGCCGGGCCGCCGCCGAGCGTGGGGTGCGCATCGGCGCGCAGGTCAGCTACCGCGACCTGGCCGGCTTCGGGCGCCGCTTCATCGACGCCGAACCCGAGGAGCTGCGCGCCGAGGTGATCTATCAGATCGGCGCGCTGGTGGCCATCGCGCACAGCGTCGGCGCCACGGTGTCCTACGTCAAACCGCATGGTGCGCTGTACAACTCGATCGTCACACACCGCGAACAGGCAGCCGCGGTGGCCGCCGCGGTGCACGCCGTCGACCCGGGTTTGCCGGTGCTCGGCCTGGCCGGCTCGGCATTCTTCGCCGCGGCCGGCGAGCTGGGCCTGCAGACCGTGCCGGAGGCCTTCGCCGACCGGGCATATCGCGCCGACGGCCAGCTGGTCTCACGCCGGCTACCCAACGCGGTGCTGCACGACCCGGCCCGCATCGCCGACCGGGTGGCCTCCATGGTGCAGCGCGGCCAGGTCACCGCCGTCGACGGCTCGACCATCCCCATCACCGTGGAATCGGTCTGCGTGCACGGTGATTCACCGGATGCCGTGCGCATCGCGCAGGCGGTGCGCGACCGCCTGAGCGCGGACGGTATCGCGCTGACGGCCTTCACCGCTTAGGGCAGTAGCGCCATCTCGCGGGCATTCTTGATGGCGGTGGCCACCTGACGTTGCTGCTGCGGGGTGAGCCCGGTGACGCGGCGCGACCTGATCTTCCCGCGTTCGGAGAGGAACGTGCGCAGTACCGCCACGTCCTTGTAGTCGACCCGGGTGATACCGAGCTTCTTCAGCCGATTTTCTCTGGGCCGCTTGATCTCCGGGGCGGGGGCCCGCTTGCGTTTGGTCGCCATCACCAGCTCGCCTTGCGCACACCGGGCAGCTCGCCACGATGGGCCAGTTCGCGTACCCGGACCCGGGACAGCCCGAACTTGCGCAGGTGCCCACGGGGCCTGCCGTCGACAGCATCCCGGTTGCGCACCCGCACCGGGCTGGCGTCGCGCGGCATCCGCTGCAACGCCGCCTGCGCCTCGGTCCGTTCCTGCACGCTGCTGGACGGCCGCCGGATGATCTCCTTGAGTTCGGCTCGGCGTGCCGCATGACGCTGCACCAGCACCCGGCGCCGCTCGTTGCGCACGATCTTGGAAGTCTTGGCCATCAGCGTTCCTCCCTGAAGTCGACATGGCGGCGTACGACCGGGTCATACTTGCGCAGCACCAGCCGGTCCGGATCATTTCGTCGGTTCTTGCGGGTGACGTAGGTGTAGCCGGTTCCAGCAGTGGACCGGAGTTTGACGATCGGACGGATCTCGTTGCGGGCCATCAGATCTTCTCCCCGTTGCGACGTAGCCGGGCGACGACGGCCTCGATGCCGTCCCGGTCGATGACCTTGATGCCCTTGGCGCTGACTCGCAGCCGGATGCGGCGATCCTCGGAGGGCAGGTAGTAGGTCTTGAGCTGGATATTGGGGTTCCAGCGCCGGCGGGTACGCCGGTTCGAATGGGACACCCGGTTACCGAAACCGGGTGCGCGGCCGGTGACTTGGCAGTGCGCCGACACGTGAGCCTCCTCTAGCTATTGAAAATGATTTTCGACAAGTCGACTCCGGCACGGTAACGTACGGGGCGCACTAATGGAAATCATTGTCAATAGTACGGAGGCTTGATGCGGACCCCAGTGGTACTGGTGGCGGGTCAGGGAACGACGGACGACGTGGCCACCACGTTGATCCAGACGCCGGGCACGATCAGCGTCGGCTACGCGATCGAGGGACACGTTGCGATCCGGCAGATCACCGAGATGCGCGCGCAGCGGCGGCTCATCTCGGTGTGGCCGATCGAGGTGACCGGCTGCCTGAACTGCGCCATCCGGGCCGACCTGTTACCGCTGCTGCGTCGCCTGCACCGGCGCGCAGACGTCGCCCGAATCGCCGTCCAGCTGCCCACCTGGGGTGACCCCGAATCACTCTGTAACGCAATAGAACACACCCCGCTGCACCTCGGTCCCGGCTATATCGACGGGCCCGCCGCTCGCGACGTCGTCGTCACCGCCGTGGTGACCGGGATCGACACCGGCAGCTGGCTGGCCGACGCACTGGGCGACGATGATCTGGACGACGACCGCACGGTGGCGCAGGTGGTGGTAGGCCAGGCCGAGTTCGCCGACGTGCTGGTGCTCACCGAGCCCGATGCGCAGACCCTGGCGGTACTGCGCCGGCTCACCCCACGGGCCCGCATCACGGTGGGCACCGACAACGTCGAGTTGGCGCTGGCCAACCTGGATTCCGGGGCCAGGCGTGGCCGCTCCGACGATCCACACGACCCGCTGCTGGCCGGCCAACCACCGCTGCGCCCCGAGGGCGCGGTCCAGCTGCTGGAATTCAACTCCCGCAGACCCTTTCACCCGTTGCGCCTGCACCACGCGATCGACGAGCTGCTCGACGGCGTGGTGCGCATCCGCGGTCGGGCCTGGTTGGCCAGTCAGCCCGACGCCGTCGTCTGGATCGAATCGGCGGGTGCCGGGCTCGGGGTGGGACACTGCGGCACCTGGCTGGCCGATATGGAGCCCGGCGAGCGCGCCTACGTGGACCCGGAGCGCATTGCATTGGCCGCCTCGATCTGGGACGACCGGTTCGGTGACCGGCACATCGCGATGACCGCCCTGGTCTGCGGTGCCGACCCCGATGTGATCACCGGCGCCCTGAACCGAGCACTGCTGACCGACGACGAGCTGGCCAGCCCGCAGGACTGGCCGGATTACCCGGATCCGTTCGGCGACTGGCACGAGACCGCCGATACCGACACGAGCACGGAGGCACGCAATGAGACCTGATATCCATCCCGACTACCACCCCGTCGTATTCGCCGACGCGAACACGGGTGCCATGTTCCTGACCCGCTCCACCGCAACCAGTGATCGCACAGTCGATTTCCAGGGGCGCACCTACCCGCTGATCGTCGTCGACGTCAGCGCCGATTCGCACCCGTTCTGGACCGGTTCGAGCCGACACATCGACACTGCCGGCCAGGTCGAGAAGTTCCGCCGTCGCTACGGGGTGCGCCGCACCCCCTAGGGTGGGGGCATGCGCCTCAAGACCGGCCGCCCGGACCTCGCGGACTACGCGGAGTTCTTCGATCTGCCCGCGGCCGGCCCGGCGCCCCTCACCGTCACCTGGGCCGGCGTCACCACCCTGCTGATCGACGACGGCGCATCCGCGATCATGACCGACGGATTCTTCAGCAGGCCGTCGCTACTGCGCGTCGGCCTGCGCCGGATTGCCCCGTCTGCTCCGCGCATCGACGGCTGCCTGGCCAGACTGCGGGTGCGCAGACTCGCGGCGGTCCTACCGGTGCATGCCCATTTCGATCATGCGATGGACTCCGCGGTGGTGGCCGAACGCACCGGGGCCGCGCTGGTCGGTGGTGCGTCGGTGACACACCTGGGGCACGGTCTGGCAGCCGACCGCACCATCGTTGCCACCCCGGGAAAACCCCAGCGCCTCGGCGCTTTTGACGTCACGCTCATCGTGGGCGAGCACTGCCCGCCGGACCGGTTCCCCGGCCCGATCACCGCCCCCGTTCACCCGCCGGTGCGCGCGTCGGCCTACCGATGTGGAGAGGCCTGGTCCACCGTGGTGCACCACCGCCCGTCGGACCGTCGGCTGCTGATCGTCGGCAGCGCCGGCTTCGTCCCTGGCGCCCTGGCCGGGCAGCGCGCCGAGGTCGTCTACCTCGGCATCGGACAGTTGGGCCTGCAGCCCGAGCGCTACCTCATCGACTACTGGACCGAGACGGTACGCACTGTGGGGGCGCGCCGGGTGGTGCTGACCCATTGGGACGACTTCTTCCGTCCGCTCGATGCCCCGCTGCGTGCACTGCCCTACGCGGGCGACGACCTGGACGCGTCCATGCGCGTGCTGCGCGGGCTGGCCGAACAGGACGGCGTCGGCTTGCACCTGCCGACACTGTGGCAACCGACGGATCCCTGGAACTGACCCCGCCTTGAACGTCCCATTGCTGTTCGCTGCCGCCCTGCTGGCGATCGTCCTGATCTTCACCATGGTGCGGCCCCACCGCTGGCCCGAGGTCGTCGTGGCCGCCCCCGCCGCCGGCCTGCTACTGCTGACCGGGGTGACGACGACCGAGTCGGCGGCCCACGAAGTCCGGGAGTTGTTGCCTGTCACCGGGTTCCTGGCCGCGGTGCTGGTGCTCGGCAAGCTGTGCGACGACGAAGGGTTGTTCCGTGCCGCCGGTGCGGTGATGGCACGACTCAGCCGCGGCGACCCGCGCCGCCTGCTGGTCGGGGTGTTCGTGCTGGCCGCCGCGACGACGGCGGTGCTGAGCCTGGACGCGACGGTGGTGCTGCTGACCCCGGTGGTACTGGCCACCGCGCGCACCATGTCGGTGTCGCCCAAACCGCACGCCTACGCCACGGCGCACCTGTCCAACACCGCGTCACTGCTGTTGCCGGTGTCCAACCTGACCAACCTGCTGGCCTTCGGCGCCGCCGGCATCTCGTTCGGCATGTTCGCGGCCGTCATGGCGCTGCCCTGGCTGGCGGTCATCGCCGTCGAATATCTGGTGCTGCGCCTGCTCTTTCGGCGTGAGCTGGTCGCGCCGACGACCCAAGAAGACCCACCACCGGCTACCGACCTTCCGGTGTTCGCGCTCGTCGTCATCGGGCTCACGCTGGCCGGCTTCGCCGTCACCTCAGCCCTCGATATCGCGCCAGCCTGGGCGGCGCTGGCCGGCGCCGTCGTACTCGGGGTACGCAGCCTGGCCCGCGGGCACACCAGCATCGTCGGCATCGTGAAAGCCCTGGACGTCCCGTTCTTGGTTTTCGTACTGTGCCTTGGCGTGGTGGTCGATGCCGTGATGCGGCATGGTCTCGGTGATTTCATGAAAGCCCATATGCCGCTGGGCACCTCGCTGCCCGCCCTGCTGGTGATCGCCGCCGTGGCGGCGGTGCTGGCCAACGTGGTGAACAACCTGCCCGCGGTGCTGGTGTTGCTCCCGGTGGTCGCCGCCAGCCCGGCGGCCGGCCCGGTCGCGGTGCTGGCCGTGCTGCTCGGAGTCAACATCGGACCCAACGCCACCTATCCCGGCTCGCTGGCCAACCTGCTGTGGCGCAACATTATTCGTCGGGAGGGCATGTCGGCGAGCTTCCTGGAGTTCAGCCGCGTCGGGATGCTGACCACACCGCTGTGCCTGGTGACCGGGGTGCTGGCACTGTGGGCCGCGGCCCGGGTGCTTGGACTCTAAACCCGGCGCTGGCGGGCTATCTCGGCCAACACGACACCGGCCGCCACCGAGGCGTTCAGCGACTCCGTCGGCCCGGCCATCGGGATGGAGACGATGGCGTCGCAGTTCTCCCGGACCAGACGCGACAGGCCCTTACCCTCGGACCCCACCACCACGACCGTGGGTCCGGACGCATCCCATTCGTCGAGCTGGGTGTCTCCACCGGCGTCCAGACCGACGATCTGCAGGCCGGCGTCGGCCCAGGCCTTGAGGGTGCGGCTGAGGTTGGTAGCCCTGGCCACCGGCAACCGGGCCGCGGCACCGGCACTGGTGCGCCACGCCACCGCGCTCACCGACGCCGAACGCCGTTGCGGGATAACCACACCATGGCCGCCGAAGGCGGCCACCGAGCGCACGATGGCGCCGAGATTACGCGGATCGGAGATATTGTCCAGCGCCACCAAAAGTGCTGGCATGCTGTCACTTTGGGCCGACTTGAGCAGATCGTCGGGGTGCGCGTAGGCATACGGCGGCACCTGCAGCGCCAAACCCTGATGCAAGCCATTGCTGGCGATCCGGTCCAGATCGTGCTTCTGGACCTCCATGATGGCGATGCCGGCATCGGCCGCGCGCTGCACCGATTCGGTGATGCGCTCGTCGGAGTCCACCCCGAGCATCACGAACAGCGCGGTCGCCGGCACGCCCGCGCGCAGGCACTCCACCACCGGATTACGGCCGAGGACGACCTCGACCTCGTCGGTCTTGCGCTGCCTGCCCTGTGCCTGCCGCGCCGCCTTGGCCGCCTTCTTGCCTGCCGGATGATGGGGCCGCATATGCGCGGGCGGGGTGGCGCCCTTACCTTCCAGGCCGCGTCTGCGGACGCCGCCGGAGCCGACCGTGGGCCCCTTCTTGGTGCCGGCCTTGCGGATCGCGCCGCGGCGCTGTGAATTGCCGGCCATCAGTTGCTTCCCTCCAGCAGTGACCACTGCGGGCCATCGGCGGTGTCGGTGACCTCGATACCGGCCGCCTTGAGCCGGTCCCGGATAGCATCCGCGGCCGCCCAATCCTTCTTCTCTCTGGCCTCGGCGCGACCGGCCAGCGCCCAGTGCACCAACTCGTCGACGGCGGCCAGCGCGGCCGACGTCTCGTCGCGGGACTCCCAGCGCTCGTCGAGGGGGTCGCAGCCGAGGATGCCCATCATGGCCCGGATCGACTGCGCCGCTGCCATCGCCGCGTCGTGATCCCCGCTGTCCAGCGCGCGGTTGCCCTCGGCCCTGGCGGCATGCACCTCGGCAAGGGCGATGGGCACCGCCAGATCGTCGTCGAGGGCGGCGCCGAACTTCTCGGTCCAGGTGCTCGGCTCCACCGCGCCGACGCGATGACGCACGCGGTGCAGGAACTCCTCCACACCGGTGTACGCCTTGGCGGCGTCGGTGAGAGCGTTCTCGGAGAACTCCAACATCGACCGGTAGTGCGCGCTGCCCAGGTAGTAGCGCAGCTCGGCGGCCCGAACCCGTTGCAGCACAGCGGGAATAGCGAGCACATTGCCCAGCGACTTGCTCATCTTCTCGCCGCCCATGGTGACCCAGCCGTTGTGCAGCCAGTACTGCGCGAAACCGTCACCGGCGGCCTTCGCCTGGGCGATCTCGTTCTCGTGGTGCGGGAACACCAGATCCATGCCGCCAGCATGGATGTCGAACTGCGGCCCCAGATAGGACTCGCACATGGCCACGCATTCGGTGTGCCAGCCGGGTCGTCCGCGCCCCCACGGCGTCGGCCACGACGGCTCACCCGGCTTGGCGCCCTTCCACAGCGTGAAATCACGCTGATCACGCTTACCCGTCGCGGCGCCCTCGCCTTGGTGCACATCGTCGATCCGGTGCCCCGACAGTGCCCCGTACTCGGCGTAGCTCAGCACGTCGAAGTACACATCGCCCTGGGACGCGTACGCGTGGCCGCGCTCGATGAGACGCTCGATCAGCTCCACCATCTGGGTGATATGCCCGGTAGCGCGGGGTTCGGCCGACGGCGGCAGCACGCCGAGCGCGTCATAGGCCGCGGTGAATGCGCGCTCGAAGGTGGCCGCCCACTCCCACCACGGCCGGCCCGCGTCCGCGGCTTTGTTGAGGATCTTGTCGTCGATATCGGTGACGTTGCGGATGAACGCCACGTCGAAACCCTTTGCCGTCAGCCAGCGCCGCAACACGTCGAAGGCGACACCACTGCGCACGTGTCCGATATGGGGTAGGCCCTGGACCGTCGCACCGCACAGGTAGATGGACGCGTGGCCGGGACGCAGCGGCACGAAATCACGAACGCCACCCGACAGGGTGTCGTACAGTCGCAGCCCGCTCACTTCGGTACACCGTTCGCACCGCTCACGCGAGCTCACCGTTCGCACCGCTCACTTGGGGCCCACTTCCATTCACGACGGGCCAGCTTACCGGCCTATTCGACCCGGACGAGCAACGCCGTCGCAATCGCAGCCAGCCCTTCGCCGCGGCCGGTCAGGCCCAGTCCGTCGGTTGTCGTCGCCGAGACCGACACCGGTGCGTCGAGCAGACCTGACAACAGCTGCTGAGCCTCGGCGCGCCGGGGGCCGATCTTCGGACGGTTGCCGACCACCTGCACCACGGCATTGCCCACCCGGAAGCCCTCGGCCCGCACCAGCTCATGAACGTGACGCAGCATGTCGGCCCCGGTGACGCCACGCCACTGCGGCTGATCGGTGCCGAACACGCTGCCCAGGTCGCCGAGCCCGGCGGCACTGAGCAGCGCGTCGCACAATGCATGAGCAGCGACGTCACCGTCGGAATGCCCGGCACAGCCGTCGACACCGTCGAACAACAAACCCAACAGCCAACACGGCCGTCCGGCGTGGATGGGATGAACGTCGGTACCCAGACCGACGCGCGGCAACTCCAACAGCTTAGGAAGCTGCGGCCAACACCTCGTCGAGAATGGTCTCAGCCTTCTCGTCATCGGTGTTCTCGGCCAGCGCGAGCTCACCGACGAGGATCTGCCGCGCCTTGGCGAGCATCCGCTTCTCACCGGCGGACAGTCCACGTTCCTGATCCCGGCGCCACAGATCGCGAACGACCTCGGCCACCTTGTTCACATCTCCTGACGCAAGCTTCTCCAGATTGGCCTTGTACCGGCGCGACCAGTTGGTCGGCTCCTCGGTGTGCGGGGCGCGCAGCACCTGGAACACCTTGTCAAGACCTTCCTGGCCCACAACGTCGCGCACACCCACGTATTCGGCGTTCTCGGCGGGGACTCGAACTGTCAGATCACCCTGGGCGACCTTCAAGACGAGGTACTCTTTCTGCTCGCCTTTGATGGTCCGGGTTTCGATCGCCTCGATCAACGCAGCACCGTGGTGTGGATAGACGACGGTGTCTCCGACCTTGAAAATCATCAGATTAGAGCCCCTTTCACATCTCAATCTTAGCACGGGGCGCCTCCGTGCGTGCACCAACATTGCAGGTCAGGGGCATAGCAGATGAATACTAGGGGTTGACACAGCGACCGTTACGTGCAACGCGACATGGTTTTGCCGGCGTCGCGCGGGGCGGTGATGCACCCCAGATCAACCCGCGATGCACCCCCGAGAGACCGTCCCAGGCCCTCCGCTACCGCCCCCGATGGCGACCTACTACTGTGCATAGTTGAATTGCACGGCTGAACCGCAACGGCGAGCAGGAGGCTCCAGTGGCTGCAAAAGCTTTCAAGGCGTCCGTCATCGGACTCGCCGCCTGCGCGGCGGTCGTCAGCGTCGCCCTGACGGGTTGCGGCTCCGGCCAGGTGTCGCAGACGGCCAACCAGGAGCCTGCCGTCAACGGCGCGGCCGCGACGGCGGGCAATATCGCGCTGCGCAACGTGCATCTGCGCGCCCCGCAGGTCACCGACTACGTGCGCCCCGGCAGTGATGTCGAACTGCTGCTGGTCGCCGCCAACAACTCGGCCGATGCCAACGACAAGCTGGTGTCCATCACCTCCGACGTCGGCAACGTCACGCTCACCGGGGACGGTTCCGTCCCGGCCGGCGGCGTCCTCGTGATCGGCGAACCCGACGGTCAGCTCAAGGCGCTCGACGCCGCCGAACGCGCCGACGCGGTGCGGGCCGAGGTCGCGTTGAGCAAGCCGATCACCAACGGGCTGACGTACCCGTTCACCTTCACCTTCGAGAAGTCCGGCCAGACCACGGTCAACGTGCCGATCTCGGCGGGCGAGACCCCGCGCCGCGACGGCGAGCCGAACGCGGGCACCGAGAAGGCCGGAAGCGACACGGACGGCGGCCACTGATCATCTGACGGTTCTGTCACCCCCGGCAGTTACCGTTTGAGCGTGGCTTCGAAAGTACGTTCGCAATACCGTTGTTCTGAGTGCAACCACACCACTGCGAAGTGGGTCGGGCGCTGCCCGGATTGCGGAACGTGGGGCACCGTCGACGAGGTGGCCACGCTGACCGCCCTCGACGGCAAGTCCATCCGGCGGGCCGTCGCGCCGACCTCCCCCGCGGTACCGATCACCGCCATCGATCCGGGGGTCACGCGACACGTGCCGACCGGCGTCGGTGAGCTGGACCGCGTCCTCGGCGGCGGTCTGGTGCCCGGCTCGGTCACCCTGCTGGCCGGCGATCCCGGTGTCGGGAAGTCCACCCTGCTGCTGGAGGTCGCCCACCGCTGGGCCCGCACCGGAAGACGCGCGCTGTACCTGTCCGGTGAGGAGTCGGCCGGCCAGATCCGGCTGCGCGCCGAGCGCACCGGCTGCACCCACGACGAGATGTACCTGGCATCGGAATCAGATCTGCAGACGTCACTGGGGCATATCGAAGCGGTGCGGCCCAGCCTGGTCGTGGTCGATTCCGTGCAGACCATGTCGACCACCGAGGTCGACGGGGTGACCGGCGGTGTCACCCAGGTCCGGGCCGTCACCACGGCGTTGACGTCGTATGCCAAGGCCGCCGGCCCTGGCGGCCTGGCGCTGCTCCTGGTCGGCCACGTCACCAAGGACGGCGCCATCGCCGGGCCGCGCTCACTGGAGCACCTGGTGGACGTGGTGCTGCACTTCGAGGGCGACCGCGCGTCCGCGCTGCGGATGGTGCGCGGAGTCAAGAACCGGTTCGGTGCCTCCGACGAGGTGGGTTGTTTCCTGTTGCGCGACAACGGCATCGAAGGTGTCGCCGACCCGTCGGGGTTGTTCCGCGACGAGCGGCCCGCCCCGGTGCCCGGTACCGCGGTGACCGTGACGATGGACGGCAAACGGCCCCTGCTCGGGGAGGTGCAGGCATTGATCGGCAGCGCCGCGCAGGGCACCCCGCGGCGCGCGGTCAGCGGTATCGACTCGGCGCGGGCCGCGATGATCACCGCGGTCCTGGAGAAGCGTGCCGGGCTGCGGTTGGCCGGCAACGACATCTACCTGTCCACTGTCGGTGGAATGCGGCTGACCGACCCGTCCTCGGACCTGGCCGTGGCACTGGCCGTCGCCTCGGCCCAGACCAACCTGCCCGTCCCGGCCACCGTGGTGGCCATCGGCGAGGTCGGCCTGGCCGGTGACCTGCGCCGGGTCACCGGTATGGAGCGGCGGCTGGCCGAAGCGGCCCGGCTGGGCTTCCGGCATGCCGTGGTACCGCCCGGGGTCACCGACGTGCCCGCCGGCCTGCGCATCACCACCGCGGGCAATATCGGGGAGGCATTGCAGGTTCTGAAGTCCATCACGGACAATGGCGGCCAGTCCAAGGAGGCGCGATGGCGGTGAAATCCAGGGCCGGCCGCACGGTGGTGCATCTGGCGCGGCCCACGCTGCGCGAAACCCTCGGTCGGCTGGCGCCGGGCACCGACCTGCGCGACGGCCTGGAACGCATCCTGCGCGGACGCACCGGCGCCCTGATCGTGCTGGGCTACGACGACAGCGTCGAGGCGATCTGCGACGGCGGGTTCTCCCTGGACGTCCGGTATGCGCCCACCCGACTGCGCGAGCTGTCGAAGATGGACGGCGCCGTCGTGCTCTCCAGTGACGGCACCCGCATCCTGCGGGCCAACGTCCAGCTGGTGCCGGATCCGTCCATTCCCACCGAGGAATCCGGCACCCGGCACCGCTCGGCCGAGCGCACCGCCGTGCAGACCGGCTACCCGGTGATCTCGGTCAGCCACTCGATGAGCATCGTGACCGTCTACGTCGCGGGCGAACGGCACGTCGTCCCGGACACCCCGACCATCCTGTCGCGGGCCAACCAGACCATCGCGACCCTGGAGCGCTACAAGTCCCGCCTGGACGAGGTGAACCGGCAACTGTCGACGGCCGAGATCGAGGACTTCGTCACGCTGCGCGACGTCATGACGGTGGTGCAGCGCCTGGAGATGGTGCGCCGCATCAGCCTGGAGATCGACGCCGATGTGGTGGAACTGGGCACCGACGGCAGGCAGCTGCAACTGCAGCTGGAAGAACTGGTCGGCGACAACGACACCGCACGGGAGCTGATCGTGCGGGACTACCACGCCAACCCGGACCCGCCCAGCGCCGCGCAGGTCGGCGCGACGCTGGAGGAACTGGATGCCCTTTCGGACAACGAGCTGCTCGACTTCACCGCGCTGGCAAGGGTTTTCGGCTACCCATCGACGGTCGAAGCGCAGGATTCGGCGATGAGTTCACGGGGGTACCGGGCGATGGCCGGCATCCCGCGGCTGCAGTTCGCCCACGTCGACCTGTTGGTGCGGTCGTTCGGGTCGTTACAGGGCGTACTGGCGGCCAGCGCCAGCGATCTGCAGTCGGTGGACGGCATCGGCTCGATGTGGGCCCGGCACATCCGGGAGGGGCTGTCCCAGTTGGCCGAGTCGACGATCGCCGACCAGCTGGCCTGAGCTATCCGGCCGGCGCGGGGGCGGGCGCCGGCTCCCCGGCGGGGGCGGGCTCGGCCGGGGGTGCCGCCGGATCGGCCGGCGGCGCGGCCGGATCGGCGGGCTTGGACTCGGCCAGGATGAACGGCACCGACGCCGAGCGCAGATTGCCCAACTGCACGATCAGGTTGTAGGTGCCCGGGCCGATCGGCTCCCGCGGCAGCGGGCAGTTCGGGGCCGAACCCATGGCGGTCCAGGTGACCTCGGTGGTGACCTGCTCACCCGGGTTGAACGTCTTCACCAGCGTCTCGTTGGACGGGGCGCAGTCCAGGTTGGACCACAACCGCTTGTTGTCCAGCGAGTAGACGTAGGCCGACAGCACCGCCGCACCCACGTCGCGCTTGCAGGCCACCAAGCCGATATTGGTGACCACCATGGTGAACTTCGGTTGATCACCCATGACGTAGTCCGGCGCGCTGGTGATGCCCTTGACCGCCAGCGTCGAATCGGGGCAGTCGTCACCCTCCTTGAGCACCGGCGGCGGGGTGACCGCCGCGGTCGGCGTCGGTGTCGGCGCCGCGGGCTGCTGGGCGGGCACCACGGGTGTCTTCACCCCGGGCGTCTCGCCGGGCAGCGGCGGCGGTGCGGCGGCCGGGCTGTTGCCGGTGGCCGCCGTCTTGTCCGGCGTCGGCGTTCCCGAGCTGGTGCTGTTGGCCACCACGACCGCGATGATGCCGGCGATGATGGCAACCACGACGACCGCGATGCCGATCGCCGCGACCCGGCGCCGCCGGTAGATCTGGCTCGGTGTGGGGCCACCATGCGGTTCTACGTCTAGCACGAACTCAACGGTAAGCCGGTGTCACGCCGTGCCGTCCGAGGCGGCCCGGCGTGTCGGTCTCAGGCTTGCTCTCAGACTTCGCCGATGTCGCCGAGGTGGTCGCGCAGCACCACCCTGCCGTCGGCCAGGTGGTAGGTGAGGCCGACGATCGCCAGCGAGCCGGCGTTGACCCGTTCGGAGATGACGGTCGAGCGCGCCATCAGCTGGGCGCCGGTCTCGGTGACGTGGCGGGCCTCGAACTCGTCGACCCTGGTCAGTCCGTCGCGGCGGCCCAGCAGGATCGACGGGGTGACGCGTTCGACGATGTCGCGGATGTAGCCGCCGGGGACGGCGCCCTCGTCGAGAGCGGACAGCGTCGCCTTGACCGCGCCACAGCTGTCGTGCCCGAGCACGGCGATCAGCGGGACGTTGAGCACCGCCACCGCGTACTCGATCGACCCGAGGACGGCCGAGTCGATGACGTGCCCGGCGGTACGGACCACGAACATGTCGCCGAGGCCCTGGTCGAAGATCAGTTCGGCGGCCACCCGGCTGTCCCCGCAGCCGAAGACGACGGCGGTCGGCTTCTGGGCGGCGGTCAGGCTCGCGCGGTAGTCGATACCTTGGCTGGGGTGCTCGGGCTTACCGGCGACGAAGCGCTCGTTACCCTCTTTGAGTGCCTTCCAAGCGGATATCGGATTCGAGTTGGGCATGACCGACATTCTGCCTGAGCCGACGGATGTTGACGGTGCGGCCGCCAGGTCCGCAATCGACTCGGGCGAACTCGTGGACTGGTTCGACACCACCCAGCGACCGCTGCCATGGCGCCAACCAGGAGTTTCGGCGTGGCAGATCCTGGTAAGTGAATTCATGCTGCAGCAGACGCCGGTGTCTCGGGTCGAGCCGATCTGGCTGGCCTGGGTTGCCCGCTGGCCCACCCCGTCGGCCACCGCCGCCGCGGGCGCCGCCGACGTCCTTCGGGCGTGGGGCAAGTTGGGCTACCCGCGGCGGGCCAAGCGGTTGCACGAATGCGCGGAGACCATCGCCGCCGAATATGGCGACGTGGTTCCCGACGACGTGGACACGCTGCTGACGCTGCCCGGCGTCGGCGCCTACACCGCCAGAGCGGTCGCGTGCTTCGCCTACGGCAAGCGGGTCCCGGTGGTGGACACCAACGTGCGGCGGGTGCTCTCCCGCGCCGTGCACGGTCGTGACGAGGCCCCGGCCCGAACCCGCGACCTCGACGACGTGGCGGCCCTGCTGCCTGACGACGATGCCGTCGCACAACGCTTCTCGGCTGCCCTGATGGAGCTGGGCGCGATCGTGTGCACGGCCCGGGCACCCAAGTGTGGGCTGTGCCCGCTGAGCAGTTGCGCATGGCGCGCAGCGGGCTACCCCACCAGAGACCCCGCCGACGCCCCGGCCCGCAAGGTGCAGAAGTACGCCGGCACCGACCGCCAGGTGCGGGGCCGGTTGCTCGACGTGCTGCGGGCCAGCCCGGCGCCGGTGACCCGGGCGGCGCTGGACGTGGTGTGGCGCTCGGACACCGCGCAGCGGGATCGGGCCCTGCACTCGCTACTGGTCGACGGGTTGGTGGAGCAGACCCCCGACGGGCTGTTCGCCCTGGCGGGCGAGGGCGAGCCTCAGGAGGCCCGCGCAAACCGACGCCGGTAGTCCGACGGGGTCACACCGATGACCCGGCGGAAGTGGTGGCGCAACAGAGTCGCCGTGCCGAAACCCGACTTGTCGGCAACCCGGTCGATGTCCAGGTCGGTTTCCTCGAGCAGGCGCCGCGCGTACAGCACCCGCTGGTCGGTGACCCATTGCATGGGGGTGGTCCCGGTCTCCTCGACGAAGCGCCGGGCGAAGGTGCGCGCCGACATGCTGGCACGGGCGGCCAGGGTGGCCACCGTATGCGGCTCCTTCAGGTTGGCCAGAATCCAATCCAGTTGGGGTGCAAAACCTTCCGAACATCGGATCGGGATGGGCTGGTCGATGTACTGACGTTGGCCACCGTCGCGCTGGGGCGGGACCACCATCCGGCGGGCGATCTTGTTGGTCACCTCGCTGCCGAGTTCACGGCGCACCAGGTGCAGGCAGGCGTCGATCCCGGCCGCGGTGCCCGCGCTGGTGATCAGGTTGCCGTCGTCGACGAAGAGCACGTTGCGATCGACCCGCGCGGTGGGATACATCGTGGCGAGTTCGTCGGCATGCATCCAGTGGGTGGTACACGGTCGCCCGTCCAGCAACCCTGCCGCCCCGACGACGAAGGCGCCGGAGCAGACGGTCAGGATGATCGACCCTGCCGCCGACGCGGCGCGCAGCGCCTCCAGTGCCACCTCCGGATAAGGGCCGTACTGCGTGCTGACCGCGGGAACGGCCACCAGGTCGGCGCCGACCAGCGCAGAGAAGTCATGATCCGGCGTGACCTGCGCACCCACCGACGTGCGCACCGGTTGACCGGCCACCGGCCCGCAGATCTTGAAGTCGAAATTGGGCACACCGTCGGCGGACCGGTCGATTCCGAAGACCTCGCAGATGACGCCGAACTCGAAAACCGCTAGACCGTCCAGCACCATCGCCGATACGCTTTTAATCATGGCAGCATCTTATCCAACCGAGGCAGCGCTGCCACTGTTCGGCGGGATATTGGCTGTCGAAGAATTACTGCCATGACCGTCGCACTCGCCATCCTCATCCTGCTGACCCCCTTCGCCCTCGCCGTCGCACTCGGCTGGCTGGCCAACCGGTCGCACATCCTGCGACTGCACCTCGACCAGTTCCGGGTTCCCACCTCGGCATGGGACCGGTTGTTCGACACCGATCCCGACGCGAGCCGGCTGCACCACGACCTGGAGGCCATCCGCACCCGGTTCGAGCAGGCCCCGTCCTGGCCCACGTCAGGCGTGCTGGGCGAACGCCGTTAGAAACGACTCCACAGCGGCGCGGTATTCCGCAGGAGCGTCGTCGTGGATCAGATGGCCGGCACCCGGAATGCGCAGATACGTTGTGCGGTAACCGGTTTCTGCCATCCGTTGCATCTGACCCGGTGGCGCCACCGTACCGCCGGCCTCGATCAGCAACGTCGGGACCCGAATCGCTCGCCACTGCTCCCAATAGTCCCGCACACCCCACTGCCCCGCGATCTCGATCCACCGTGCCGGATGACCGTGCAGGCGCCAACCCGACTCGGTCCGATCGAAAGCATCGAGGAAGTACTGGCCCGCCACCGCGCCGAATTCGTCGAAAACCTGCTGCGGCGAGGAGAACTCGACCGGAAGCGCATGTAACCACGGCTCCCAGGCGCCGGTGGTGCGCCCGGTGAAGTCCGGCGCCATGTCCTCCACCACAACCGCGCTCACCAAGTCGGGTCGGGCCGCGGCAAGACACCAGGAGTGCAGCGCACCCATCGAATGACCTACCAGGATGGCCGGCCGGCCCAGTTCGGACACCGCGTCGGCCAAGTCCGCGACGAACCGCTCGGTGCTGATCGGATACGGATCGTCGACCTCGCGGCCCCGGTGCCACGGCGCGTCGTAGGTGTACACCGCGCCCCACCGGGTCAGCCACGGTATCTGGCGCGACCACGTGCTACCCCTGCCCATCAGGCCGTGCACCAGAACCAGCGGGGTGCCGGTGCCACCGCGCGCCGTCAGAAGTTCGGTCCGCATGCCGACATCCTGCCCGTGCCGGACACGGGTAACCTCATGCCATGCCCGTCGTGAAGATCAATGCCATCGAGGTCCCGCCCGACGCAGGCCCGGAACTGGAGAAGCGGTTCGCGCACCGCGCCCACGCGGTGGACAACCAGCCCGGCTTTCTCGGCTTCCAGCTGCTGCGCCCGGTGAAGGGCGAGAACCGCTACTTCGTGGTGACGCAGTGGGAGTCCGAGGAGGCGTTCCAGGCCTGGGCGAGCGGGCCGGCCGTCGAGGCGCACGCCGGCCAGCAGAAGAACCCGGTCGCCACCGGAGCCTCGCTGCTGGAATTCGAGGTTGTGTTGGACGTTGCGGGGACCGGCACCCAGTCCTGACGGTGCCGGGGCGGCCCGCCGGTTCACGGCACTGATCGGCACCCTCGCCCTGGCCACCGCGACGCTGGGAGGCTGCACGCCCAGCAGTACACCGCCCGCCAACGCGGGCGGTGCCGTCATCAGCACCAGCACCCCGCCGGGTGTGCGCGCCAAACAGCTGATGGACATGCTCAATTCGGACTGGCCGATCGGTCCGGTCGGGGTCAAAACTCTCGCCGATCCCGCCCAGGTCGACGACATCGGCACCACGATGGACATGATGTGGTGGGATCGGCCCTACACCCTGGCCGGCGTGGATATCGGCGCCGGGGTGTCCACCCTGCACGTGGTGACGTCTTATGGCGCACGCCAGGACATCGAGTTGCGCACCGACGACACCACCACCTTGGTCGAACGCATGACGGTGACCAATCAGCCTCTGGCACTTCACAGTTGGGCCGATGTAGACGCGGTGTTGGCCAAGACCGGCGCTCGGTACGCCTACCAGTTGTCGAAGGTCGACAACGGCCGATGCGTGAAGGTGGCCGGCACCAACACCACCGAATCCCTGCCGCTGGCTTCGATTTTCAAGCTGTACGTGCTCTACGCCGTGGCCGATGCCGTCAAGGCGGGCACCGTGCGGTGGGACGACCAGCTGACCATCACCGCCGAAGGCAAGAAGTTGGGGTCCTCGGGATTCGACAAGCTGCCCCCCGGCGCCCATATCTCGGTGCGGCAGGCGGCCGACAAGATGATCGCCACGAGTGACAACATGGCCACCGATCTGCTGATCGGGCGACTCGGGCCCGGCGCGGTGGAACGGGCGCTGGCCGAGGCCGGACACCATGACCCGGCCAGCATGACTCCGTTCCCCACCATGCACGAGATGTTCTCGATCGGTTGGGGCGAGCCGGATCTGCGTACGCAATGGCAGCATGCCGATGCCGCAGGCCGGATCGAACTGCTCAAGCAGACCAGCGCCCGCCCGTACGAACCGGATCCGCTACGCACCCACTCCCCCGCGTCGGCCTACGGCGCCGAGTGGTACGGCAGCGCCGAGGACATCTGCCGGGTGCACGCGGCACTGCAGTCGGCGGCCGTCGGGGCTGCCGCGCCGGTCCGCGATATCGTTTCGGCCATCCCGGGGATAGACCTGGACCGCGACGAATGGCCCTATATCGCCGCCAAAGCCGGGAACCTGCCCGGTGAGCTCACCTTCAGCTGGTACGCGGTGGACCGTGCCGGCCAAGCCTGGGTGCTGAGCCTGCAAACCAACTGGCCGCGCTTCTACAGTGTGCGGACCGCGGGCTGGCTGATGACGGTGATCAAGCAGATGTGGGCATTGGCGCACCGCAGTTAGAGCCTGCGCACCGTCCAGGCCTGCCCGCGGAAGTGCAGCACGGTACGGCTCACCGGCCCGATATCGATGCGCCAGAACGACTTCGGTGGCGCCTCCAGGGCGGTCAGGACGGCCGCGCGGATCACCGCCGGATGCGTCACCGCCACCACTTTGGCCGGTCGATCGGCGAGTGTGCCCAGCCAGGCGCGCACCCGACCGATCAGGTCGACGATCGTCTCACCGCCGTGCGGAGCCCGGGCCGGATCGGTGAGCCAGACGGCCAGTTCCGCCGGATCCACCCCGTCGAGGGCCGTGCCCCGCCACCGACCGTGATCCAGGTCGGCCAGCGCCGGCTCGGTATGGGGCTGTAGCCCCAACAGTTCGGCGGTCCGCACCGCACGACGTTCCGGACCGCTCATGGCGATATCGGCAGGACCGACATCGATCGTGGTATCGGTCGCCTGCCGCTGTCCCAGCGCGTTGAGCGGCTCGTCGGTGGGGAATCGCCCGGCCGCCATGGCGTCGGTCATGGCATGTGACACCAGGGTCAGCCGGACGATCTCACTCACACTGTGACGGTGCGCTGCGCGCGCTTGCCTTCCAGCAATCGCGATGCCAAGGCGCCGAACACCAGCCCGATGGTGACCCACATGACCACCTGTGTTCCCAGCGAGTACAGCCGGAACTGGTACAGGTCCTCCGCGGCGAAACCGGGGAAGACGATGGTGCCACCGGCATCGGTGATCGGGCCGGGCACCTCGTGGATGGCCGGCAGGACGAGGAACACGACGGCCATCGAGACGATGTAGCCCGCAGCGCCGAGCAACGCGGCATTCCAGCTTCCGAAGCGCGGCGCCAGCCGTCGGACCAGCAACACCGAGCCGACGAACAGCGCAGCCGAGAGCACCACGACCAAGAGGTACAGCAAGGTGCGCTGTTTAATGGTCTCGTCGAGGCTGGTCGCCGGCGGGCTCGGCGGGTACTTCAACGCCGGCACCACCCACAGCGCCACCAGCATGCCGGCCGCGATCAGCGCCGAGGTGGCCCGAGCCGACACATTCACCCGGCCGTACAGCACACAGAACACGACCGCGAACAGGGCACCCATCGCCACGCTGAACGCCAGCACGCCGAAGCCCATACCGATATTCGACTGAACGCCACGGGTGAACAACTCGGCGCCGTGCTCGTGGCCGCCGTGCGCATGCCCCGCCATGGCTTCATGGGCGGCGCCGGCACCATCCTCGAAGTCGATGGCCCGGCCGATCACCGGTTCGATGAAGATCTTTGCGAAGACGAACGCGAGCAGGCCGGCCAGGGCGCCGGCCAGTAGACCGCGCCCGATGAGGTGTTTTTCCATGGCTCAGTGGCAGGGGAAGCCGAGCAGATGGCGCGCGTCGTGCACGAACTCATGCACGTAGGTGTTGTTGCCGAACACCGACGTCGCGCCCTGATCCATCCCGACGAAGTACAGCACCAGCAATGCCAGGAAAGCCGTCGCCGTCAGCCACACCACGGCCCGGGCGGCAGAGAGGTCGATGGCGGGGACCCTTGTCTTGGGTGCCTCAGCAGAAGTCATGTCCAGTCCTTTCGGGATATCGCGTCCCAGTCGTCAAGCTGATGACGGAGTCGGGTCTGACTTTCACAGTGGCGCGACCGTTCTGGACTTACACCAGATTCCTCGTCCGTCGAGTACACACGCATAGTAAGCACAGCAGCCCTGTTCGGCGCACCTAGTCCGGGAAATCGGTGCCGACCCGATGCGGCGCGGACTCGTTGAGCACGCAAACACCTGGTCAGCGCGGCAAACCTTGGAGTTTCCTATGCATTAGTCTCACCCGCGTGACCCAACTCATACGCCGTTCCCGCGTGTGCGCCTTCGCACTTTTGGCGGTTCTGTCTTTCGTCGCCGCACCCACCGCGGCAGCCGATGCTCCGCACATCACCGATATCCAGCACGTCAACGATCGCTGGGACAAGGTCTCGGTGTACTCGCCGGCGATGAACAAGGTGATCGTCAACGACGTGTTCAAAGCGCGGTCCTCGGGTGCCCCGACGTTCTACCTGCTGCCCGGCATCGACGGCGGCGACAACCTGGATCCCGGTGGCAATTTCGCGCCCGGGTCCAAATCCTGGTTCGGCATGACCGATATCCAGGGCTTCTTCGCCAACAAGAACGTGAACGTGGTGTCCCCGCTGGGCGGTCAGTTCAGCTGGTGGACCAACTGGGTCAACGACGCCGACAAGCAGTACCAGACCTACATGACGCAGGAACTGCCGCCGCTGATCAACAAGCAGTACAACACCAACGGCCGCAATGCCGTCGGCGGCCTGTCCAGCACCGGTGGTACTGCGGTGGACTACGCCGTGCAGGCCCCCGGCCTGTTCCGCGCGGTCGCGTCCTACAGCGGCATGCTCAATCCGTCCGCCGATCCCGGGCAGGTCGGTATCACCCTGATGGGCGGCGGTCTCAGCGCGGACAACATGTGGGGACCCGGCGGCGGCCCGCTGTGGATCCAGCACGATCCGACGCTCAACGCGGGCGCGCTGAAGGGGACGGCCGTCTATGTGGCCGCTTCGGGGTCCGGCAATGTCGGCGCCGTGGACCGACTGCCGGAAGGATTCGGGCCCAACTTCACCGGCGGCCTGATCGAGCGCATCGTCGCCGACAGCACCAGGGCCTTCGCCGATGCCGCGAAGGCGGCGGGCGTCCCGGTCACCTATGTGGTCCGCCCCGACGGATCGCACACCTGGGGCCTGTTCGAGTCCGAGATGCAGGAGTCCTGGAACACCACGGTCGGCCCGGCCCTCGGGGTCCGCTGACCCGACAACGAAAATGCCCCCGGCATCGCCAGGGGCATTTTCGTTGCGACTATTCGGGGGCGTCGCGGGTCGCGACTATTCCGCTGCCGTGGCGGCCAGGTCGGCCTCGGCCGAGGCCCGCGGCTTGCCCGAGAACGTGAACTTGGCGTTCTCGCCCTGGCCTTCGCCGTCCCAGCCCTCGACATCGACGGTCACCAGCTGGCCCGGACCCACCTCGTCGAACAGGATCTTCTCGCTCAACGCGTCCTCGATCTCGCGCTGGATGGTGCGACGCAGCGGCCGGGCACCCAGCACCGGGTCGAATCCGCGCTTGGCCAGCAGCGCCTTCGCCTGGTCGGTCAGCTCCATCGTCATGTCCTTGGCCGCCAGCTGCTTGGAGACCCGGCCGATCATCAGGTCGACCATCTGGATGATCTCGTCCTGCGTCAGCTGGTGGAACACGATGATGTCGTCGATACGGTTCAGGAACTCAGGGCGGAAATGCTTCTTCAGCTCGTCGTGCACCTTGAGCTTCATCCGCTCGTAGTTGTTCTCGCCGCCACCCTGGGTGAAGCCGAGACCCACCGCCTTGGAGATATCCGAGGTGCCCAGGTTGGAGGTGAAGATCAGCACGGTGTTCTTGAAGTCGACCGTGCGGCCCTGACCGTCGGTGAGACGACCGTCCTCCAGCACCTGCAGCAGGGTGTTGTAGATCTCCTGGTGTGCCTTCTCGATCTCGTCGAACAGCACCACGCTGAACGGCTTGCGGCGCACCTTCTCGGTGAGCTGCCCGCCCTCTTCGTAGCCGACGTAGCCCGGAGGGGCACCGAACAGCCGCGACGCGGTGAAGCGGTCGTGGAACTCGCCCATGTCGATCTGGATGAGCGCGTCGTCGTCACCGAACAGGAAGTTGGCCAGCGCCTTGGACAGCTCGGTCTTACCGACACCGGACGGTCCGGCGAAGATGAACGAACCCGACGGGCGCTTGGGGTCCTTGAGACCGGCACGCGTGCGGCGGATCGCCTTGGAGACCGCCTTGACGGCGTCGACCTGACCGATGATCCGCTTGTGCAGCTCGTCCTCCATGCGCAGCAGGCGCGTGGTCTCGGCCTCGGTCAGCTTGAACACCGGGATACCGGTCCAGTTGCCGAGGACCTCGGCGATCTGCTCGTCGTCGACCTCGGCGACCACGTCCAGATCGCCTGAGCGCCACTGCTTCTCACGCTCAGCCCGCTGGGCGACGAGCTGCTTCTCCGAGTCGCGCAGCCGCGCTGCCTTCTCGAAGTCCTGCGCGTCGATCGCGGATTCCTTCTCCCGGCGCGCGTCGGCGATCTTCTCGTCGAACTCGCGCAGGTCCGGCGGCGCGGTCATCCGGCGGATGCGCATGCGCGCGCCCGCCTCGTCGATGAGGTCGATCGCCTTGTCCGGCAGGAACCGGTCGTTGATGTAGCGGTCGGCCAGCGTCGCCGCGGCGACCAGGGCGCCGTCGGTGATGGAGACGCGGTGGTGCGCCTCGTACCGGTCGCGCAGCCCCTTGAGGATCTCGATGGTGTGCTCGACGGTCGGCTCGCCAACCTGGACCGGCTGGAAGCGACGCTCCAGGGCGGCGTCCTTCTCGATGTACTTGCGGTACTCGTCGAGAGTGGTGGCACCGATGGTCTGCAGTTCACCGCGGGCCAGCTTGGGCTTGAGGATGCTGGCAGCGTCGATCGCGCCCTCGGCGGCACCGGCTCCGACCAGCGTGTGCAGCTCGTCGATGAACAGGATGATGTCGCCGCGGGTGTTGATCTCCTTGAGCACCTTCTTCAGACGCTCCTCGAAGTCACCGCGGTAGCGGCTGCCCGCGACCAGCGACCCCAGGTCCAGCGTGTAGAGCTGCTTGTCCTTCAGCGTCTCGGGGACCTCGCCGTGCACGATGGCCTGCGCCAAGCCCTCGACGACGGCGGTCTTGCCGACACCGGGCTCACCGATCAGCACCGGGTTGTTCTTGGTGCGCCGGCTCAGCACCTGCATGACCCGCTCGATTTCCTTCTCGCGGCCGATGACCGGATCGAGCTTGCCCTCCATCGCGGCGGCGGTCAGGTTGCGGCCGAACTGGTCGAGGACCAGCGAGGTGGACGGGTTGCCGGACTCGCCGCCACGGCCTCCGGTGCCCGCCTCGGCGGCTTCCTTGCCCTGGTAGCCGCTCAGCAGCTGGATGACCTGCTGGCGCACCCTGGTCAGTTCGGCGCCGAGCTTCACCAGCACCTGAGCGGCGACACCCTCGCCCTCGCGGATCAGGCCGAGCAGGATGTGCTCGGTGCCGATGTAGTTGTGGCCGAGCTGCAGTGCCTCACGCAGGGACAGCTCCAGCACCTTCTTGGCGCGCGGGGTGAACGGGATGTGCCCGGACGGGGCCTGCTGGCCCTGGCCGATGATCTCTTCGACCTGGCTCCGCACGCCTTCCAGGGAGATGCCCAGCGACTCCAACGACTTGGCCGCGACGCCTTCACCCTCGTGGATGAGGCCCAGGAGGATGTGCTCGGTGCCGATGTAGTTGTGGTTGAGCATCCGGGCTTCTTCTTGAGCCAGGACGACGACCCTGCGGGCACGGTCGGTAAATCTCTCAAACATCGGTGCTTACCTGCTCTTCCTGCTGGGGCCTTATCTACGAGGGGCACGGCTTGCGCTGCTCGACACATGGCGCCTGCCGTCCACTCTAATGGGCGGTGCCGACGGGTGCGTTGCCTTGGTTGTGCTTTGGTGCATCGCCGACGGTTCACATCCGTGGTGCACAGGTGTAACGCACAGGGAGTACCCGGCGTTACCGACGGAATACCCATTTCGGTTCGCCGGTAGCGAAAGAACGGCACAAGAGTCTGCCGTGGCGGCATCGGGGACGGGTCGACGCGCGAACCGTCCTGGCAACGACCGGTTAGGTTGCCGCGTGGAATGCGTCGATGACTTCGGCGGGAATGCGGCCGCGAGTGGACACATTGTGGCCGTTGCGGCGGGCCCACTCCCGGATGGCAGCGCTCTGCTCACGGTCGATCGCGGCGCGACCGCGGCCCGAACCGGCCGAACGACCGCGACGCCGGCCGCCGACCCGCCGGCCGGCTTCAACCCACTGCTTGAGGTCGTTGCGAAGTTTGGCGGCGTTCTTCGAAGAAAGGTCGATCTCGTAGCTCACGCCGTCGAGAGCGAATTCGACGGTCTCATCCGCAGCCGCTTCGCCGTCGAAATCATCGACCAACGTGACGGTTACTTTCTTCGCCATTAGCTCACACTGACCCTTCTGTGGCCGCCGTGGTTGTACTTGATCCCCAAAGCAATATTTGCATAGGATCGAAATTCATTCAACAAGGCCGGCAATGGGTGCGATCAGTTACCGTGCCTCCGCACAATCAGTTGCCGTGCCTTCGCACAATGGGGAACAAAACAGTCTCCCGAATCGACAACCCCGTCAATGCCATCAACAGCCGGTCAATACCCATTCCGGTGCCCGTTGTGGGCGGCATCGCATACTCCAGTGCGGCGAGAAAATCCTCGTCCAGGCGCATTGCTTCGTCATCACCGGCCGCCGCCGCGCGAGCCTGGTCCTCGAACCGTGCCCGCTGGACCACCGGGTCGATGAGTTCGGAATAGCCCGTGGCCAATTCGAATTTGCGGACGTACAGGTCCCATTTCTCCGTGACGCCGGGAATGCTGCGATGAGCACGGGTGAGCGGCGTCGTCTCGACCGGAAAGTCCCGCACGAACGTGGGCGCCCACAGCTGTTCGCCGACGGTGTGCTCCCACAGTTCCTCGACCAGTTTGCCGTGGCCGTAGCCACGATCCGTCGGTATCTCCAGCCCGAGCCGATCGGCAATTGCGCGCAACGTGTCGACACCGGTTTCCGGTGTGATCTCCTCGCCCAGCGCTTCGGACAGCGACGGGTACATTTGCAGCGACGGCCATTCTCCGTCCAGGTCATAGGTGCTGCCATCCGGCAGTGGCACCAACCTCGTGCCGATCGCCTCGTCGGCAACCTCCTGAATAATTTCGCGGGTGACCCGCGCCGAATCGTCGTAGGTGCCGTAGGCCTGATATGTCTCGAGCATCGCGAATTCGGGCGAATGCGTGGAATCCGCGCCTTCGTTCCGAAAGTTGCGATTCAACTCGAAGACCTTCTCGAAACCGCCCACCAGGCACCGCTTGAGGAACAACTCCGGCGCGATGCGCAAGTACAGGTCGGCATCGAGGGCATTCGAGTGGGTGACGAAAGGCCGGGCCGCCGCCCCGCCGGGCAGGGTCTGCAGCATCGGCGTCTCGACTTCGAGGAAACCCCGACGCTCCAATGCCGAGCGGACCGCTCGCACCACCGCGATGCGCTGCCGGGCGATGGTCCGCGCCTCCGGCCGGACGATCAGGTCGACATAGCGCTGCCGGACCCGGCTCTCCTCGCTCATCTCCTTATGCGCCACCGGAAGCGGTCGCAGCGCCTTGGAAACAATTTGCCAGGAATCGGCAAGCACAGACAATTCACCGCGCCGCGAGCTGATCACCTGGCCGTGTACGAAGACGATGTCACCGAGATCGACATCGGCCTTCCAGGCATCCAGCGATTCCTGCCCCACCTCGGCCAGGCTGATCATCGCCTGCAACTGGGTGCCGTCACCATCCTGCAGCGTGGCGAAGCAGAGCTTGCCAGAGTTGCGGGCGAACACCACCCGGGCCGCCACCCCGACGATATCGCCGGTCTGGGTGTCGACCTCCAGGTCCGGGTAGGCGGCGCGCAGCTCCGCCAGCGAGTGGGTGCGGGCCACGTGCACCGGGTACGGGTCACGTCCCTCGGCGAGCAGGCGCTCACGCTTGGCCTGACGAATGCGGTACTGCTCCGGAATGTCGTCGGAGTCGGCCGAGTTCGCGGCGGGGTGGGCGGACGCATCAGAAGAACTCACGACGTGCCAGCTTAAATGAACACGTGAGCCCGCCGCCGCACGCCGCCTTCGCCGCCCTGGCCGGTGAGCGCCTCGACTGGCGTTTCAAAGGCGTTCCGCCCGGCTGGCAGGACGCCACGACGGTCGAGATCCTGGCCGCCGCGCCGGTGCTCTTCGACGCCGGTCTGACCGGACCGGTGTGCGTGCTGCGGGAGCCCGCGCTCGCCCACAACCTCGCGGCCATGTCCACCTGGTGCCGGGATCGGGGCGTGCAACTGGCGCCGCACGGCAAGACCCACATGTCACCGCAGCTGTTCAGCAGGCAGTCCGCCGCCGGAGCCTGCGCTGTCACGGTGGCCACCATCGCGCAGGCGCGGGTGTACCGGGCGTTCGGAGTGAACGCCATCGTGCTGGCCAACGAACTCGTCGAACCGGTCGGGTTGGCCTGGTTGGCCGGCGAGCTGGACGCCGACCCCGCTCTCGATGCGGTGTGCTGGGTGGACTCGGTGCGCGGGGTCGAGCTGATGACGGAGGCGCTGGCCGGCGCCACCCGCCCGCTGGACGTGTGCGTCGAGGTGGGCATGGCGGGCGGCCGGACCGGCTGCCGGGCCGCAGCCGACGTGGACGCGGTGGCCGCGGCCGCCGCGGCGTCGCCACGGTTACGGCTGGTCGGGGTGGCGGGCTATGAGGCGGTCGGAACGGGCGCCGCACGGGATGCCGGTCCGGAGGCCGTCGCCCAGGTGCGCGCCCAGCTGTCCGAGATGCGCGCGGCGCTGACCCGGCTGGCCCCGCTGTTCGAGACCGACGAAGTGATCGTGACCGCAGGCGGCAGCACCTATCCCGACGTCGTCGCCGACGAACTCGCGGGCGCGGCCCAGCGGGTGATCCTGCGCAGCGGCTGCTATCTGACCCACGATCACGGGTTGTACGCGGCAACCTCGCCCCTGCCGATGCGCCCCGCGATGCAGGTCTGGGCCCCGGTGCTGTCCCGCCCCGAACCGAGTCTGGCGCTGGTCGGGATGGGCCGGCGCGACGTCTCCTTCGACGCCGGCCTGCCCGTCGCGCTGAGCCTGCCCGGCGCCGCGGTGACCAAGCTCAACGACCAGCACGCCTACCTGCAGCTGGCCGGGCACACCGTCGCGGTCGGCGATCGGCTCGGATTCGGCATCTCGCACCCCTGCACGACATTCGACAAATGGCAGCTGATCCCGGTGCTCGACGACGCCGACCGGGTGGTGGACCTGGTGCGGACGTTCTTCTAGTCGAGACGGCCTTCTAGTTGGAGCGGCGCAGCCGCTGGTTGTCCCGGTTGCGCTCGTACACCAGCCGCAAACCGTCCAGCGTCAGGTTCGGCTCGTAGTGTTCGACGGTGCGCAGATCCGGTAGCACCAGCGGGGCCGAATGCCCGGTTGCCACCACGGCCACCTCACTGCCCGCGAAACCGTCGACATCCGAACGGATCCGGCTGACCAACCCGTCCACCAAGCCCGCGAACCCGAACACCGCCCCGGCCTGCATGCACTCCACGGTGTTCTTGCCGATCACCGAGCGCGGCCGGGTCAATTCGACCCGGCGCAGCGCGGCCGACCGCGCGGCGGCGGCGTCGGAGGACACCTGCACACCGGGGGCGATGGCACCGCCGAGGAATTCACCCTTGGCCGACACCACGTCGACACAGATCGACGATCCGAAATCGACCACGATGGCCGCCGAGCCGTACTTGTGAAAAGTGGACAGGCAGTTGACGATCCGGTCGGCGCCGACTTCCTTGGGGTTGTCGACGAGCAGCGGGATGCCGGTACGCACCCCGGGTTCGATCAGCACGTGCGGCACCGCAGGCCAGTACTGGTCGAGCATCAGCCGGATCTCGTGCAGCACCGAGGGCACCGTGGACAGCGCGGTGGCACCGGTCAGCTGCTCGGTCGCATCGCCGATCAGCCCGTCGATGGTCAGCGCCAGCTCGTCGGCGGTGATCTCGGATTCGGTTCGGATGCGCCAGTTCTGGGTTACCTTCGCGTGATCACCGGACCCGGCGACCAGTCCGACCACCGTGTGGGTGTTACGAACGTCGATGGCGAGCAGCATCAGCGCGGCGACATCAAGCCGGCCGCATCGGCCGGTACGAAGGCGGGATCCGAACCGAGGTCGACCTGCCGGTTGGCGGCGTCCACGAAGACGATCCTGGGCTGGTATTCGCGGGCCTGCGCGTCTTCCATGGTGCCGTAGGCGATCAAGATGACCAGATCGCCCGGATGCACCAGATGAGCTGCGGCACCGTTGATCCCGATGATCCCGCTGCCCCGTTCGCCGGTGATGACGTAGGTAACCAGCCGGTTGCCGTTGTCGATATCGACGATGGTCACCTGCTCACCCTCGAGCAGGTCGGCGGCGTCCATCAGGTCTGCGTCGATGGTCACCGACCCGACGTAATGCAAGTCTGCTTGGGTCACCGTGGCGCGGTGGATCTTCGACTTCAGCATGGTACGTAACATCAATTCCTCCAAGGTAATTCATGCTCGTCGTACTCGACGTCCGGGCCCAGTCCGGACGGCACGCCGATATCGACGGCCACGTTGTCCAGCAGCCGGGTACCACCGATCCTGGCCGCCACCAGCATTCGCGCCCGGCCCTGCTCGGGCGCCGGGCCCAGCCAGGTGTCACGCACCACCAGGTAATCGACCTCGATGGCCGGCACCTCGTCGAGCACCGCCCGCGCCGCGTCGAGGGCGGACTCCACACCCTCGCCGGCACCGTACATCCCGGCCAACAGCGCCGCCGACAGTGCGCTCGCCTGTTCGCGGTCGCTTTCGCTGAGGTAGCGGTTGCGCGACGACATGGCGAGGCCGTCGGCTTCCCGGACCGTGGGCACCCCGACGATGCGGGTGTCCAGGTTCAGATCGTCGGCCATCTGCCGGATCAGCACCAGCTGCTGGTAGTCCTTCTCGCCGAAGTACGCCCGGTCCGGCCGGACGATCTGCAGCAACTTAAGCACCACGGTCAGCATCCCGGCGAAATGTGTTGGCCGCGAGGCACCTTCGAGCTCGGAACCGAGCGCACCGGGGTGCACGCTGGTCCGCGGCCCGTTCGGGTACATCTCGGCCACGCTCGGCGCGAACACCACATCCACCCCCTCGGAGCGCAACGCAGCGAGGTCGGCGTCCAGGGTGCGCGGGTAGGCGTCCAGATCCTCCCCGGCGCCGAACTGCAACGGGTTGACGAAGATCGACACCACCACCACCGAACCCGGCACCTGCTTGGCGGTGCGCACCAGGCTCAGATGCCCGTCGTGCAAGGCGCCCATGGTCGGCACCAGCGCCACCCGGCGGCCGGTGGCCCGCAGCGCCCGCGTCAGGTCGGCGACGTCCGACGGGCGGGTGTAGAGATTGAGCTCCCCCGCGGTGAAGCTGGGCGGTCTGGTGGCGTTCACTGCTGATCGGTCCCCTTTTGTGCGAGCACGTCGAACACGTCCTTGGGTGCGTGCGCCCGCTGGGCGGTACGCAACGAATTGGCCCGATATGCTTGTGCCAGTTCAGGATCGGACTCGGCAAGGGCTACCAGATGGCCGGCCACCGCCGCGGCGTCGCCGCGCGCCACCGGACCGGTGAGCGCGGACTGCCCGCGCTGCAGCACGTTGTCCAGCGACGCCCGGGCCAGCGGGCCGACGATCCGTTCGGCCAGCCCGCCCGGTGCGTCGCCCACCAGTTCCTGGCCGAGCAATTCGTTGCCGCGCAAGGCATGACGCAGCGCGGTCAGAGAGTCGAGCACCACGGTGGCCAGATGATTGCTGGCGTGCGCCAGGGCCGCGTGATACAGCGCGCGAGCGTCCTCGCGCACCCGGAACGGCTCGCCGCCGATCTCCAACACCAAAGCCTGGGCGATGGCGTAGCCGACCTCGTCGGCGGCGGTGACACCGAAACAGGTGTCGGGCAGCCGGCTGATGTCCTCATCCGCCCCGGTGAAGGTCATCGCCGGATGGATGGCCAACGGGATACAGCCCTGCTCGGTCAGCGGGGCCAGCACACCGACACCGTTGGCGCCGGAGGTGTGCGCGACGATCGTCCCCGGCCGGACCGCGGAGGTCGCCGCCAGGCCGGACACCAGTGCGCCCAACTCGGAATCCGGGACGGCCAGCACCAGGAGTTCGGCACGGGCAGCGACGTCATGGACCGGCAGAACCGCGGTGTCCGGCAGCCGACGAGCCGCGCGGTCGCGGGATGCCCGGGAGATCGCGCTACAGGCCACCACCACGTGGCCGGCACGTTCCAGCGCCACCCCCAACGCCGACCCGACCCGCCCCGCCGACACCACGCCGACCGTCAGCCGGGCCGGACGCAGGCCGTCGGGCCCACCGCTGGCAGACCACGAAGCCGAAGGGGACTGCACCATCGCAGTGACCTCGCACATTTCTTGAGATTCGGTCGTTCCGGTCCTGCCCTGCAGGTACCGGACGGTCGCCAAGAGCGTAGCTCACTCCTCGCGGCGGCGGCGCCGCCCACCTCCGGTCTGGCCGGCCTGCAACCGCGACAGCAGCTCCGAGACGGGTTGGCCGCCAGCGTGCTGACCTGCGCTTTCCTCCGGGGTTTCGGCGGTGGGCTGGGGCTCGCCCGGCCCGCGGTGCCGAGCCGGCCGGTCAGCTGTGTCCCCCGGCGCCTCGCTTGCCCGCAACGGTTCCTGCGGCAGTGGCGGCGTCGCCAGCGTCGGCGCGGCGGTGCTCTCGGGCGGTGCGGCGTGCCGCGAACGCGGCGGGGCCTCGGGTTCGCCGGTGCTGGAATGCCGCCCACGCCGGGTCTCCACCGGCGGCGGGGTCATGGCCGGCTCGGGATGAGCCTGCGGCGCAGTGCCGGTGGCCGGGGGCGACACCCAGTTGCTGCCGGGGGCGCCGGCCGGAATGAACTGGCCTTCCGCCGGTGCGGGTTGCCAGCCGGTGCCCGGCTGGGTCGGCGGGGCCGGTGGCGGCGGTGCCCATGCCTGCGCCGGCGCGGGTTCCGGCTGCGGCGCTGCCGGGGCTTGCCATACCGATTCCCGGGCCGGCGGGGCGACGGGTGGCTGGGGCTGGGGGGGTACCTGCGGCGACGGTTGCGGGGCTGGTTGGGGGGCAGGCTCGGTCCATGGCTCGGTCCATGGTGGCTGCTCGGCTTCACCGGCCCGGCGGTGCGCTCCACCGGCGGGTTGCCACGGCGCCCACTGCGGTTCCGGCACCGGCGGCTCGGCGGGCACGTCGATGATCGGGCTTTCCTCGGTGCGCGGCTCCGCGGCCGGGCGGGGCGGGGTGAACGACGGGATGAAGGAGTCGGCCCGCTCCCCCTCGTCGATACGGCTGGCGATGACACGGCCGGCCGGACGATCGGTTTCCAGCGCCGGCCGCTGGTCGAGGTCGGTGTCGAACAGGATCTCCAGATTGTTGCGCAGCGCCGCCAACTCGGCCCGCAGGGCCGCAACCTCGTCGGCGGCCTGGGCGCGCAGCTCCGCGGTCAGTTCGCGACGCAGTTGCGCCTCCACCGCGAGTTCGTATTCGCGGCGCGCCGAGATCTCACGGTCGAGTTGGAGGTCGTAGACCAGCTTGAGATCGCGCACCTTGGCCTGGTCGACATCGCTCTGCCTGCGATAGATGACCGAGACGAAGGCGGCGACCACCGCCGCCCACAACGCCAGTACCACCGCGAGTTTGAGCAATTCGACCCGGTTGGTGAACACCAGCACGGAACTGGCCACGATGGCCAGCACCAGCAACACCGACAGCAGCATCCATCCCGGCCTGCGGGACACGCGCCGAACACGCATGCCGCGGGACGGATCGGTCATGGGCCGACTGTACCGTTCACAGGTCACATCGCGTGTCGACCGCTCCGGCGATTCGACAGGGATTCGGCGCCGCTCGGTTACTCGGGCGCCGCGTCCCGCGGCTCCTCCGGTTCGTCGGGTGACTTGCAGCAATGCTCCAACCACAGGGCCGCGATCACCAGGGCCAGCGCGCACAGCGCGGCCACCACCGCACCCCCGGTGTCCTCACCGGCGACGCGCAACTCGCCGCGGCGCGGCAGCAGATAGCCGAGAACGCCCACCCACCAGCCGAAAACCAGCGCACCCAGCCAGGCGGACGCCTTGGCGGTGACCACCGAGCGGGCCACCGCCAGCGGGTGCAGTCTGCCGCCGCCCACCCCGATGCGGCCCGCGCGGATCTTGGCCCGCACGTGCTGTCCCCAGCCGGCTTCCGCCGCCGCGACCGCCAGCAGTGACACTCCGGTCAACAAGGTGATCGGCGGGAACCACTTGTACAAGCCGACCACCAGCAGGTAGCTCAGCACGGCGGCGATCACCGCCGCCACCACCAGATCGCGTTTGCGGGTCGGGCCCATCAGGGACTCAGCACCAGGTCGGTCGGCCGGACACCGGCGCGGTCCTTGGCGTCCAGTTCGGCCAGCAAGGCGGCGACCGGCCGTTCGGTGCCGGTCACCCACAGCAGCGCGTCGGGGTCGGCGGCCAACCAGGGAATCAGCACGAAGGCGCGCAGATGGGCGAAAGGATGAGGCAGTGTCAGCTGCGGGTCGTCGCTGCGAAGCTGCCCGGACCCGTCCTGGCAGACGATGATGTCGACATCCAGCGTCCTTGGTCCCCAATGGATTTCGCGCACCCGACCGGCGGCGTTCTCGAACTCCTGGCCGATCCGCAGCCAGTCCGCCGGGCTGCGGTCCGGGTGCTCGGCGATGACGACGGCGTTCAGGAAGGGGCCCTGCTCGACCCCACCCCAGGCGTCGCTCTCGTAGACCGGCGAGACCGCTCGAACACAGCCGTCGAGACCGTCGACCACCGACTGCAGATGAGCCAGCCGGTCACCGAGGTTGGACCCGATGGACAACACGGTGCGGGTCATGCCCGCTCCCGCATACCGCGCCGGGACCGCCGCGCCACCACCGCAACATCGTTGAAGGTCAACGGAATCGGGGCACTGGGCTTGTGCACGACGACCTCGACCGCATGCACCCGGGGATCGGTCATCACGTCGTCGGCGATCTCGGCCGACACGGTCTCGATCAGGTTGCGCGGCGGGCCTGCGACGATGGCGGCGGCCCGCTGGGCCAGCGCACCGTAATCCAGGGTGTCGGCCAAGTCGTCGCTGGCCGCGGCCGCGGCCAGGTCCACCCAGACCGTCAGGTCGACCACGAAGTCCTGGCCGTCGCGGCGCTCATGGTCGAAAACCCCGTGATGTCCGCGGACGGTCAAACCGCGCAGTTCGATTCGATCAGCCATGCTGCCAGGCTCCCACCACCGCCAGCGCGTCGACCGACGCCCGCACGTCGTGCACGCGCACTCCCCATGCACCGTCGCGTGCGGCGAGCGCAGAGATCACGGCCGTCGCCGTCTCCCGCCCCGCCGGGGGACGCGCCTGGCCGTCGTCGCCGGCCAACAAGGTGCCCAGGAATCGCTTACGGGAGGCACCCACCAGCACCGGCAGGCCGGTGCCGACGAATTCGGGCAATGCCCGCAGCAGCGCCCAATTGTGTTGCCCGGTCTTGGCGAAGCCCAGCCCGGGATCGATGATCAGATTGCCCGCGGCCACCCCCGCCGACATCGCGGCGTCCACGCTGCGCAGCAACTCCTCGCGCACCTCGCGCACCACGTCGGTGTACTGCGGCACCTCGTGCGGGCGGTCCGCGCCGACCGAACGCCAATGCATCAGGATCCATGGCGCGCCGGCCTCGGCGACCACACCCGCCATGGCCGGGTCCGCCCGCCCGCCCGACACGTCGTTGACGATCCGCGCGCCCGCCGCCAGCGCCGCCTCGGCGACCGCCGCGTGCATGGTGTCGATGCTGATGGTGAGGCCATGGGCGGCAAGCTCTTTGATGACCGGCACCACCCGGCCGGTCTCCACCGCCGCGTCCACCCTGGTGGCACCGGGCCGGGTGGACTCCCCACCGACGTCGATGATCGCGGCCCCATCGGCGACCAGCTGCAGGGCGTGCGCCACGGCACGGTCCCGATCCAGGAACTGTCCGCCGTCGGAGAAGGAATCGTCGGTGACGTTGACGACGCCCATCACCACCGGGGCGGGCGGAAGCGGGCTGTCGCTCACTTGCGCAGGATCAGTTCCAGTGCCTCGGCCCGGGACGCCGTGTCCGTCTTGAACTGTCCGCGCACGGCCGACGTGGTGGTCACGGCACCGGGTTTGCGCACCCCGCGCATAGCCATGCACAGGTGCTCGGCCTCGATCACGACAATCGCCCCGCGCGGGTCGAGCTTGCGCATCAGCGCGTCGGCGATCTGCGCGGTCAGCCGCTCCTGCACCTGCGGGCGCTTGGCGTACAGGTCGACCAGGCGGGCGATCTTGGACAGCCCGGTCACCCGGCCGTCCCGACCGGGGATATACCCGACGTGGGCCACCCCGTGGAAGGACACCAGGTGGTGCTCACAGGTGGAGTACATCGGGATTTCCTTCACCAGCACCAGTTCGTCGTGCTGTTCGTCGAAGGTGGTGTTGAGCACCGCGTCCGGATCGGTGTACAGCCCGGCGAAGATCTCCCGATAGGCGCGCGCCACCCGGGCCGGGGTATCCACCAGACCGTGCCGGTCCGGGTCTTCGCCGACCGCGAGCAGCAGCTCCCGCACGGCAGCCTCGGCGCGCGGCTGGTCGAAATCGCGCAGCGCCGCGTTGGCCTCGCTGGCCGTCATCGACGCTCCTCCGGCGCCGGCTCGCCGTGGGGCGGGTAGGGCGGATACGGCTGCTGGTGCTGCGGCGGATACCCGGGCTGTTGTGGCGGTTGTTGCGCCGGGGGGTACCAGTACCCCTGCTGCGGCGGCTGCCCGCCGGGCTGACGCGGCGGCCAGCCCGGGGCGTGCCAGCCGGCCGGGGCGCCATAGTCGGGCTGCGCGGGATGGGCACCGTTGGGCGCCCCGTTGCTGCCGTTGGCATGTCCGCCGACACCGTTGCCGTTCGTGCCTGCGGCGGCCTCGGCGGCCGCGTTGGCCTTGGCCATCGCCGCCTTGAATGCCGGTTCGGGCGCCGGGGGCGGCCACGGTTCGCCGCGTTCGATGGCGATCTCGCCCGGCGTCTTGATGGGCGGCTTGTCCGACGGGATGCGGCCACCGAAGTCGTCGAACATGGTCAACCGCGGCCGCTTCTTGACGTCGGCGAGGATGCGCTCCAGGTCCGGGCGGTGCAGGGTTTCCTTCTCCAGCAACTCGCCGGCGAGCACGTCGAGGGTGTCGCGGTATTCGGTGAGCACCTCCCACGCCTCGGTGTGGGCGGCCTCGATCAGCTTGCGCACCTCGTCGTCGATATCGCGGGCCACCTCGTGACCGAAATCGGCTTGGGTGCCCATGGTGCGGCCCAGGAACGGGTCGCCGTGCTCGGTGCCGTAGCGCACCGCACCCAACTTCGGGCTCATGCCGTGCTCGGTGACCATCGCGCGCGCGACCTTGGTGGCGTTCTCGATATCGGACACCGCGCCCGTGGTCGGCTCGCGGAAGATCAGTTCCTCGGCGGCCCGGCCGCCGATGGCCATCACCAGCCGGGCGATCAGCTCGGACCGGGTCTGCAGGCCCTTGTCGTCCTCGGGGACGGCGACGGCGTGCCCGCCGGTGCGGCCGCGGGCCAGGATGGTGACCTTGTACACCGGATCCAGGTGCGGCATCGCCCAACCGGCCAGGGTGTGCCCGGCCTCGTGGTAGGCGGTGATCTTCTTCTCCAGCTCGCTGATGATGCGACCCTTGCGGCGCGGGCCGCCGATCACCCGGTCGACGGCCTCTTCCAGGGCCGGTCCGGTGATGACGGTGCCGTTCTCCCTGGCCGTCAGCAGTGCGGCCTCGTTGATGACGTTGGCCAGGTCGGCACCGGAGAATCCGACGGTGCGCTTGGCCAGCCCGTCCAGATCGGCGTCGGGGGCGATCGGCTTGCCCTGCGAATGCACGCGCAGCACAGCGCGCCGGCCCGCGAGGTCGGGGTTGGACACCGGGATCTGGCGGTCGAATCGGCCGGGCCGCAGCAGCGCGGGGTCCAGGATGTCGGGCCGGTTGGTGGCGGCGATCAGGATGACGCCCTGCCGGTCACCGAAGCCGTCCATCTCGACGAGCAGCTGGTTGAGCGTCTGCTCGCGCTCGTCGTGGCCGCCGCCCATGCCGGCGCCGCGCTGGCGGCCGACGGCGTCGATCTCGTCGACGAAGATGATGCACGGGCTGTTCTGCTTGGCCTGCTCGAAAAGGTCGCGGACCCGGGACGCGCCGACGCCGACGAACATCTCGACGAAGTCCGAGCCGGAGATCGTGAAGAACGGAACCCCGGCCTCACCCGCCACGGCACGCGCCAGCAAGGTCTTACCGGTGCCAGGCGGACCGAACAGCAGCACACCCTTGGGAATCTTGGCGCCGAGGGCCTGATAGCGGCTCGGGTTCTGCAGGAAGTCCTTGATCTCGTAGAGCTCTTCGACGGCCTCGTCGGCGCCCGCCACATCGGCGAACGTGGTCTTGGGCATGTCCTTGCCCAGCTGCTTGGCCTTCGACTTGCCGAAACCGAAGCCCATCCGGCCGCCGGTCTGCATGCGGGAGAACATCACGAACAGGCCGACGAGCAGCAGCAGCGGCAGCAGGTAGATGAGCAGGGAACCCAGCACGCTGCCCTGGTTGACCACGGTGTTGGTCTTGGCGTTCTTGGCGCTCAGGGCGTTGAAGAGGTCAACCCCGTACCCGGTCGGGTACTTGGTGATGATCTTGTTGCTGTTCTCGGTGTCACCGTTGCCGGATTTCAACTCGAGGCGCAGCTGCTGCTCGCGGTCGTCGATCTGGGCGCTCTTGACGTTGTCTGCATTGATCTGCGCCATCGCCACCGAGGTGTCGACGGGTTTGTATCCGCGGGTGTCATCGCTGAAATAGAAGAAGGACCAACCCAGCAGCAGCACGACCGCGATCGCGGTGACTGTGCGGATCACGTTTTTACGGTTCATCGATGTCTTCCGCCGGCGCGGTGGCCGGCCCGGTCCTTCCAATGTGCGCAGTTGAGAACTTTCAGGCTACCGCTAGACCAACGATCGGCAGTTCCCACCGTGGGATCAAGCTCACCTTTGCATCACCGGTGTGCTTGGCTGGCTGCGTGCCGACACCGACGGAGCGGTCAGTGCACACCAACGGTGTGACGCTGCGGATCACCGAGGCCGGCGAGCGGGGCGCGCCGGTGGTGGTGCTGGCCCACGGGTTCCCCGAGCTGGCGTACTCGTGGCGGCATCAGATACCGGCGCTGGCCGCCGCCGGTTATCACGTCATCGCCCCCGATCAGCGCGGCTACGGCGGGTCGGCACGCCCGCCCGCCATCGGTGACTACGACATCGTGGCGCTGACCGCGGATCTGGCCGGCCTGCTCGACGACGTCGGTGCCGAGCGGGCCGTCATGGTCGGTCACGACTGGGGGTCGCCGGTGGTGTGCAATTTCGCCCTGCTGTACCCGGAGCGGGTGGCGGCCGTGGCGGCGCTGAGTGTGCCGCCGGTGCCTCGGGCGACGGAGCCGCCCACCCGGATCTGGCGCAGGCTGGTCGGCGACGGTTTCTTCTACATCCTGCATTTCCAGGAGCCGGGTGTCGCCGACGCGGAGTTGGCCCACGATGTGCGCGTCACCATGGCCCGCATCTTCGCGATGCAGGGATTCACCGCGCCGGCCGGCGACCTCGCGGGTGATCCGGTGCCGCCGCTGCCGGAGTGGATGAGTGCCGATGAGTTCGACCGGTATGTGGCGGCGTTCGAGCGGACCGGGTTCACCGGCCCGCTGAACTGGTACCGCAACTTCGACCGCAACTGGGAGCTGACCGAAACCACCCCGGCGCGCACCATCGCGGTCCCGACCCTCTTCCTCGCCGGCAGTGCGGACCCGGTGCTGACGTTCACGCCACGTCATCGCGTGCACGACGTGGTCACCGGCGACTACCGCGAGGTGCTGCTCGACGGGGCCGGGCACTGGTTGCAGCAGGAACGCCCCGCCGAGGTGAACGCCGTGCTGCTGGACTTCTTGCGGCCCCTCGGCAACCCGCCCTCACATAGCCGTACCCGACACGCCGGCGCGGATTCGCACCCCCGCTAGGACAAGAGCGATCTCGTCACGCAGCGCGGTGTCGGTGGCGCCGAACGGGGCGACGCCGAGATCGACTCGATAGCTGCGTCCGGCCGCGGGAACCAGGGCCATGATGTTGAAAACTCTTCGTCCGCGAGGCGAGTCGAGCAACACGTGGGAGCGCGCAGGAAAGCCGCACAAGGTGGTCGGCGGTTGTTTGTCGACGTGCTGGCCCTGCGTGGCAAGGTCGTCGACGACTTCGAATTGGTAGTCCAGGTAGTCGTCGGGACTGCGTCCATCGATATCCGCGGTCACATCGGAAACCGTCGCCACCGCTATCGGAGGCTGCGCGTCGGCACCTTGCACCGGACCCGTCAACACCACCGCAGATTGCGGCCGTGCGGATTCCCCTTCCGATTGTTCTGCGCGTCGCCCCGCGGCCAGCAACCGTGCGGCGTCCTCAGGCCGGGACTGCCAGCGCTGCGGTCGAGGCACCTCCACGTGGACTCCGAGCGATGCGGCTCCTTCGTCGGCGACCCATTCCGTCGCCTCCACCGGCGCACATCCGGGTGCCGACGGCGGCGTCGCCTCCACCGGTGAGCCGGCTCCCGGTGCACTACAGCCGACGAGACCCGTCACGACCGCCGCGATCGCCAGTCCATACCGTCCAGGCGACGATGCCCCGCCGCGCTTCCCAGCCCTCAACTCAACCCCCGCCCCCACCACCGACAGCCTTTCCCTTCCAGTAATCGTCCGGTACAGGCCGCCGAGAACTGCAGTGACGTCCGCCACAACGGGCTGACCTGTGCGGCTACCCACAGCCGCTAGGGTGCGAACATGCCCCTTGCACTGCGTGCACCGGTCCGTATCAGCCTCGCCCTCCGTCTGGCCATCGTTGCCGCGGCGGTTGCTGTCGGCGTAGCCGCCTGCGACTCCAAACCGGCCCCGCAGCCGGGTGAGAACGCGCCGCGTCAGGTCACGGTGATCGGCAGCGGGAAGGTGCAGGGCACCCCCGACACGCTGACGGTGTCGGCGTCCATGGAGGCCACCGCACCCGATATCACCGCGGCGCTGAACCAGACCAGCCAGCGCCAGCAGGCGGTGATCACCGCGCTGGGCGGGGCCGGTGTCGACAAGAAGGACATCAGCACGTCGCAGGTGTCGCTGCAGCCGCAGTACAACATCGACGGTTCCACCATCTCCGGCTATCGGGCCAGCAACTCCATCGAGGTGAAGATCCGCAAGATCGACACCGCGTCGAACGTGTTGGCGCTCATCGCCAACACCGGTGGTGAGGCCACCCGGATCAACTCCATCAACTACTCGATCGAGGACGACTCGCAGCTGGTGAAGGACGCCAGGGCCCGCGCCTTCGACGACGCCAAGGACCGGGCCGACCAGTACGCGCAGCTGTCCGGGCTCGCGCTGGGCAAGGTCATCTCAATTTCCGAAGCGCCATCCGGCAGTACTCCCCCGCAGCCGCCGACCCCGATGCCGCGCGCGGCGATGGCCGAGGCGGTGCCGCTGGAGCCCGGCCAGCAGACGGTCGGTTTCTCGGTGACGGTGGTGTGGGAGCTGACTTAACCGGCGGGTGCGATATCGACCGGGATGCCGTTGAGCACGACCGTTCCCGACAGCGGGTCCAACGCGGCACCGTCGTTGAGCTGATTGACGTTCACCCCGGGCGCCACCGCGGCGACACCGAGCCGGGTGCCCGCACGGTCGTGCCCCCAACCGTGCGGCAGGGACACCACACCGCGGCGCATATCCGCGGTCAGCTCGACCGGGGCGATCAGTTCCCCACCGGGGCCGCGCACCTTGGCCGCGTCGGTCAGGCCCAGTTCGGCGGCGTCGTCTGGATGCACCTGCAGCGTGCACGTGTTGCTTCCGCCGGTCAGCGTCGCCACATTGTGCATCCAGCTGTTGTTGGACCGCAGGTGCCGACGGCCGATCAGCACATACGCTTCGGCGGCCCGTCCGATCGATTCACGTAGCCGGGCGCTGTCGGCCACCAGCGGCGCCGGGGCCAGCTCCACCTTGCCCGAAGGAGTCGAAAGGACTTGCGCCAGTCGGGGTTTCAGCGGACCCAGGTCGATACCGTGCGGCGCCTGCCCTAGCCGGGCCAGCGTCAGTCCGTCCGGGTCGGCGCCGAAACCGTCGCCGTACGGACCGAGGCGCAGCATCATGTCCAGCCGGCGCTCGTACCCCCGCGTCCCGCTCAGCGCCGCGGTCAGGTCTTCGACCGGCCTGCCGTGCACGGGCGAGTTCGGGTCGGCGGTGGCCTTGGCCAGTGCCGCGGCGATGATCTGGTCGTCGACGAGGCCGGGGTCGCCGTGCGCGCCGACGCCGAAGATGATCAGGGCGATCCGGGACAGGATCTCGGCCTCGTCGGGCCTGCCGTCCGCGGCGGGCAACACCGGCGGGGTGTAGCGCACGTTGTTGCGCAACGCCAGATTGTTCAGCGCGAAGTCGAAATGGGGGCTGGCCGACGGCGGGGGCGGCGGCAGGATGACATCCGCGTGCCGGGTGGTCTCGTTGAGGTACGGGTCGACCGACACCATGAACCCGACGGTGGCCAGCGCGCGGTCCAGCCGCGCACCGTCGGGCGCGGACAGCACCGGATTGCCCGCGATGGTGATCAGCGCCTTGACCTGACCGTCGCCGGGGGTGTCGATCTCTTCGGCGAGTGCGGCCGCGGGCAGTTCGGAGAGCACTTCGGGATGCCCGGACACCCGGCTGGACCACCGACCGGTGACGAATCCGCGCCCGGGCCCCGGCTTCTTCGGCGCGGGGGCGGTCGCCCCGAGCGGGAACATCGCCCCGCCGGGCCGGTCCAGGTTGCCGGTCAGGATGTTGACCACGTCGACCAGCCAGCTGCCCAGCGTGCCGAATTCGACTGTGGAGGTTCCCATTCGGCCGTACACCGCCGCGGACGGCGCCGCGGCGATCTCGCGGGCCAGTTCCCGGATCTCGGCGGCGGACACCCCGCAGTGCTCGGCCACCGTCTCCGGCGCGAATCCCGCGGCCAGCGTGCGCACCTGCTCGACACCGTCGACCAGATCCGCGATCGCACCCAGATCGGTGAGCCCCTCGTCGAACAACACGTGCACCACCGCGAACAGCAGTGCGGCATCGGTGCCGGGGCGCGGCGTGATGTGCCGGTCGGCCAGGGCAGCGGTCCTGGTGCGCGCCGGGTCGATGACCGTCAGCCGACCGCCGCGTTTACGCAGTGCGCGCAGCTTGCCGGGGAAGTCCGCTGCGGTGGCCAACGAGCCGTTGGACACCATCGGGTTGGCGCCGATGATCACCAGGTGGTCGGTGCGATCGATATCGGGCACGGTGAAGGCGACCGGACTGCCGAACAGGTAGCCGAGGGCGACGTGTTTGGGCATCTGATCCAGCGTGCTGGCGGAAAACACCTGTTTGGTGCCCAGCGCCTTGGCGATCACCGGCGCATACAGCGCTCCGGCGACGGTGTGCGCATTCGGGTTGCCCAGGTACACCCCGACCGACGTCCCGCCGTGTGCGGCCAGCACATCGCCGAGTCCGGCGGCGACCGCGTCGAACGCCTCGGTCCAGGTGGCCTCGACCAATTCGCCGTCGCGCCGGATCAGCGGGCGACGCAACCGGTCCGGGTCGTTGTCCAGACCGGGCAGGCTGGCGCCTTTGGGGCAGATGAATCCGGCGCTGAATACGTCGTCGGCGTCCCCGCGGGCGTGGGTGACCCGGCCTGCCTCGATGGTCAGCACCAAACCGCAGGTGGCTTCGCAGAGCGGGCAGATCCGTTGGGCTGTTTCGGTCATCACCGCATTCTGCGCCGGTTAGGGGAGCTCGTACACCTTGGGTTCCAGCGTGCCGATGAACGGCAGGTCGCGGTAGCGCTCGGCGTAGTCCAGGCCGTAGCCGACGACGAACTCGTTGGGGATGTCGAAGCCGATGAACGAGATGTCCACGTCCGCGCGCACCGCCTCCGGTTTGCGCAGTAACGCGCACACCTGCAGGGAACGCGGACGCCGGGTGGCCAGGTTGCGCAGCAGCCACGACAGGGTCAGCCCGGAGTCGACGATGTCCTCGACGATCAGCACGTGCCGGTCGTTGATATCGCGGTCGAGATCTTTGAGGATGCGCACCACGCCCGACGACGAGGTGGACGACCCGTAGGAACTGACGGCCATGAATTCCAGTTGGGTGGGCAGCGGGATGGCCCGCGCCAGGTCGGTGACGAACATCACCGCACCCTTGAGCACCGTGACCAGCAGCAGGTCGTCGGCACCGGCGACGAGGTCGCGGTAGTGCTCGGCGATGCTGGCCGCCAATTCGGCGGTGCGCGTCTGGATCTGCTCCTCGGTGTACAGCACCGACTTGATGTCACCGGAGTACAACTCGGCGGCGGAATGCGCAGGCACGCCCACAGCGTGCCACGTCAACGCGCCCGGTTCCAACGGCGGTCTCGGATCAGACCGGTTCGGTGTGCATCGTCAGCATCCCGTCGCGGCGGGACGCGAACAGCCGGGCGCGCCGCTCACTGCTACGGCCTGCCGAGGGGACTGCCACCCCGCCCTGACCGCGCCACTCGGTCACCAGCGCGTCGACGCGGTGAATCTGGGCGCTGGTGAGGTCCCGCGCACCACCGTCGAGCAGCCAGCGCCGGATCACCCGGCGGCGGACCGCGGCGGGCAGGCCGGCCAGCCCCGCGATGTCCAAACCGTCACCGCGCCGCACCTCGTCCGTGGCCCCGGCGGCCAACGCGTCCAGCGCCTCGGAATCCTCCCGCAGCGCCGCGGCGGTGCGGGCCAACGCCTCGGCCACGCCACCCCCGAGCACCTCTTCCAGCAAGGGCAGCACCTCGGTGCGCAGCCGGACCCTGGTGAACCGCGGGTCGGTGTTGTGCGGGTCTTCCCAGGGCCGCAGACCCAGTTCGGCGCAGGCCGCCCGGGTCACGGTACGGCGGACCGCGAGCAGGGGACGCCCCCACGGGGCGTCGTAGTCGCGCATCCCGGCGATCGACCGGGCCCCCGACCCGCGACCCAGCCCGAGCACCACCGTCTCGGCCTGATCGTCGAGCGTGTGCGCCAACAGCACCGGCAGCCCGGCACGGGCCTCGTCGAGCGCCCGGTAACGCGCGGCCCTGGCCGCCGCCTCCGGTCCGCCCTCGGTACCGACGTCGACGGTGAGCACGTGCGCCGCAACGCATCCCAGATCCAGCGCCTGCTGCCGGGCGTGCCGGGCGACATCGGCCGAATCGGGCTGCAGCCCATGGTCGACGATCAGCGCGACGGTGGGCCGCAGCGTCGCGGCGGCGGCGGTCAGGGCCAGCGAGTCGGCACCGCCGGACAGCGCGACGCACCAGCGTTGGCCACCGTGTGCGGCCGCAAAGGCGCCGACGGCAGCGCGCACGAGCGTTACAGCACCCGGTCGATCCACCGTTGCGGCTCTTCGATTTCCGTGGGCAGCGGTAACGTCTCGGCGCTGGTCCAGATGGTGTTGAACCGCGCCATGCCGACCCGGCCCACCACCTCGTCGACGAATGCCTTACCCCTGGTGTACTGGCTCATCTTGGCGTCGAAACCCAGCAGTGCCCGGATGATCCGTTGTAATGGGGGTTGTCGGCGCTGACGCCGGTCGTCGAATCGGCGGCGGATGGTGGCCACCGTCGGCACCACCGCGGGCCCGACGGCGTCCATCACATGCTCGGCGTGGCCTTCCAGCAGGGTGCCCAGCACCAGCAGCCGGTCCAGCGCCTGCCGTTGCGGTTCGGCCTGCACGGCGCGCAGCAAACCCACCACACCGCCCGAATGCGATTCGCCGGCTTCGCCGTTGCGCTGCCCCTTGATGTACTCGGCGAGCCGGCCGACCACTTCGCCGACCTGTTCACCGGCGTCCGAGGTGAGCGCGGCCAACGCGGACGACATGTGCTCGGGCAGCCACGGGTTGGCCCGGAACTGCACCCGGTGGGTCACCTCGTGCAGGCAGACCCACAACCGGAAGTCCGTCGGATCCACCCGCAATTGTCGTTCCACCGCAATGATATTCGGATACACGAGGAGCAGCTCACCACCGTTCTCACCGAACGGGTCGTACTGGCCGAGAATGCCCGCCGACACGAATGCCAACACCGCACCGGTCTGCGCCCCGGTGATCTTCGACGTCAGCAATCCGCCGGGCGTACCGGTGCCACCGGTCATCGTCCGCATCGAGCCGGTGGCCGCGCGTACCCATTGCGGGCGGTCCACCACCCTGGCGTCGGCGATGTCGGCGCCCTCGTTCATCCCGGTCACCTCGCGTACCGGAAGCTCTGCGCGCCTTGACAATTCGGAGAGCTGAGCAATGGCCTGGTCGCGGGTGTAGTCGGTGGTGACGGGGGCGGGCCTGGTCAGCTTGGCGCCGACCGTGGCGGCGAACTCCCAGTCGACCGCGCCACCGACGGTCAGCCGTGAACCGGGGCTCATCCGCCGCACCCGCACGACCGCAGCACCGCGGCCAGCGCATCCAGCGATGTCCGCCCGGTCGGCCCGGCATTGTTGGACATCAGCGCGAAGGTCAGCACCCGCCCACTCACATCGGTGACGATGCCCGCCAGCGTGTTGACCGCGGTCAGGGACCCGGTCTTGGCGCGCAACCAGCCGGCGGCCGCCTTACCGGCATCGGTGTCCAGGTAGCGGTTGGACAGCGTGCCGCTGCCGCCCGCGATCGGCAGCACGTCCACCAGCGGGCGGAGCTGGGGATGGTCCCCGCTCACCGCCGCGGCCACCGCACCGTCGAGCGTGTCGGCGGTCAACCGGTCGTTCACGGACAGTCCGCTGGAATCCACCAGGACCGCGCCGGCGGTGTCCACACCGACCTTGCGCAACTGGGTCAGCACGGCCTGCACGGCGCCGTCGAAACTCTGCGGGCGGCCCAGCGCCGCGGCGACCTCACGCCCCGTCGATTCGGCCATCACGTTGTCGGATTCGTTCATCATCTGCCGCAGCCGCTCCAGCAGCGGCGGCGATGCCACCGACGCGAGCTGCCTGGCGTCCGGGATCGGGCCTGCGGCCACGGTGACGGTGGCCGGATCGACGCCGAGCGCGGTGGCCAGCGCGCGGCCGGCATCCAGGCCGGGCGTGGTGGACCGTCGTGAATCGACCGATACCGGCTGAGTGCGGCCGCCGTCGAGCATCACCGACTCCATCGGGGCGATATCACCGCCGTCGATATCGGCGGGATCCCAGCCCGGCGCCATCGTGGGCCCGCTGTACGCGGACAGATCCACCTGCACGGCGGTCACCGTGATACCGCTGCGCTTGACCTGATCGGCCAGGTCGCTGATCCGCGCGGCACCCTTGTACCAGGTCGGCTTGCCGGCCGGGGCCGCCGACAGGGTGGGATCACCGCCGCCGCGCAACACCACCAGACCGGGCGTCGGCCCGGCCAGCACCGTGGTGCTCAGCGTGGCGCCGCGGTCCAGGGTGGCCAGTGCGGCCACGGTGGTGAGCACCTTGTTGGTCGAGGCGGGCAGCATCGGCACGGTCGCCCCCTGGGCCCACAGCTCGGCGCCGGTGCCGACGTCGGTCACCCGCCCGGTGAGCATGCCCAGGTTCGGATCGGCCAGCGGACCGGCCAGAGCGGCGGCCAGCCCGGCCGCCGACGGCTCGTCGGTGTCATTGCCCAGCGCCTGGACGCCGGGGGCGGCCGTGGCGGGGGCCGGCTGGGGCCGGATCGCGTCGGTGTTGCGCGCCGCGGTGTCCCCGGAGGCCATCACCGCGGCGACACCGACGACGGCACCCACGAGTACCAGTACCACCAGGCCGATCACCAGGTGGGTGGATCGGCGCCACCGAGCGGGCCGCATATAGAGCAGGGTATCGCTACCTCTAGGGTGGACCCGCGCCGCGACAGCGGTGCCCGCACCGTTATCCGTCCCCATGGAGGAGCTTTGAGCGAGCAGTTCGACGTCGTCATCGAGATCCCCAAGGGATCGCGCAACAAGTACGAGGTGGATCACGAGACCGGGCGGGTGAAGCTGGACCGCTACCTCTACACGTCGTTCGGTTACCCGACCGACTACGGCTTCTTCGAGAACACCCTCGGTGAGGACGGCGACCCGCTGGACGCGCTGGTGCTGCTGACCGAGTCGGTATTCCCCGGCGTCATCGTCGAGGCCCGGCCCGTCGCGATGTTCCAGATGACCGACGAGGCCGGCGGTGACGACAAGCTGCTGTGCGTGCCGGCCGGCGATCCGCGCTGGGATCACATCCAGGACCTGGCCGATGTGCCGCCGTTCGAGCTCGAGGCGATCAAGCACTTCTTCGTGCACTACAAGGACCTGGAGCCGGGCAAGTTCGTCAAGGCCGCCGACTGGGCCGGTCGGGACGCCGCGGTGGCCGAGCTGCAGCGCTCGATCGAGCGGTTCAAGACGCACTGAAGTTCAGCGGTAGCTGATTTTGCATTGCCGTAACACGCGGTAACCCCCGCGTGTCTTGCGCCTTCGATCATGAGAGGCGTGTTGATGCATCAGGGGATCGGCCTCGAGGCGTTCAACGCCATGCCACAGCGGCGCGCCATGCACGCCGTCTACGAGTGCGTGCACTGCGTGACACTGGCCGGGGACCTCGTGGCCGGGCGGCCCTACCCGGACCACGACGCGTTGTTCCGCCGGGCCGACGGGTTGCTGTTCGGGCTGTCCGAGCAGTCGGTCGACGCCATCCTGCAGGCCTACCCCTGTTCGGTGCGGCCCTGTGACGATACGGAGCGGTCCGCCCTGCTGGCCGCCGAGCAGCGCTACAGCGAGAAGTTCGGCTTCGACTACGTGATGTACGTTGCCGGCCTGTGTGCCCCTGACGTGCTCACCACGATCGCCGACCGCATGCACCACGACGTGGAGACCGAGCGCAAGGTGGTGCGCAACGAGCTCGCCAAGATCAACCGGACCCGGTTGGAGCGGATGCTCGGGCCGGAGGGCGGTTTCGACAACTGGTAGCCGTGGCAGCGATGAGCGCTCGCGCGAAGAGCATCAGACTCGGCATGAGCGCTCGCGCGAAGAGCATCAGACTCGGCATGAGCGCTCGCGCGAAGAGCATTAGGCTCGCCCGGTGAGCAGTGCTACCCCTCCCCCCTTCCAAGCTTTCCCGGATCTGGCGTCGCGCGCCGCGGGCGGTGCCGTGCTCTGGGCCAACGATGACGTGTTCGCCGAGAAGGAAAACCTGATCACCCCGGCCGCCGCCGAGCACCGGCCGGCCACCTTCGGTCACAAGGGTCAGATCTACGACGGCTGGGAGACGCGCAGGCGCCGCGGGGCCACCCCGGACTCCTGCGACTCGGCCATCGTCAGGCTCGGGGCACCGGCCCTGGTGCACGGCGTCGTGGTCGACACCGCCTGGTTCACCGGCAACTACCCGCCGCACATCTCGGTCGAGGCCGCCAACGTGGCGGGCCACCCCTCGGTCGAGGAACTGGTGCACAAGACGGAGTGGACGACCATCGTGGAACGCGCCGCGGTCAACGGGGACACGCGAAACCCCTTCCCGGTCAAGTCGACCCGACGCTGGACGCATGTACGCCTCTCGATGTACCCGGACGGCGGTATCGCCCGGTTCCGGGTACACGGCCAGGGCGTGCTCGATCCCGATTTCGCCGCCGCCCTGCCGCTGGACCTCGCCGCTCTGGAGAACGGTGGCCGGATCACGGCGTGTTCCAACATGTTCTACAGCTCGCCGAACAATCTGCTGCTGCCCGGGACCCCGCGGCACATGGGCGAGGGCTGGGAGACGTCGCGGCGCCGCGATGCCGGCAACGACTGGGTGCAGGTGCGGCTGGCCGGGCAAGGACTGCTCGCCGCCGCCGAACTGGACACCAGCTACTTCGTCGGGAACGCGCCGGGCTGGGCCCGGTTGTCCGGACGCAGCGGGGACGGCGACTGGTTCGAGGTGCTACCGCGCACCGAACTTCAGCCCGACACCCGGCACCGCTTCCTGATCGAGGACGACCGCCCGGTCACCGAGGCCCAGCTGGACATCTACCCGGACGGCGGAATGGCCCGGCTGCGGCTCTTCGGTCACTTGACCGAGTCTGGGCTGCAACAGGTTCGCCAGATCTGGGCGGCCAGCGCCTGAATCGGGCGGATGATGTCCCGATGACCGTGCACGGACATTGGGACAACCGCTTCACTGGGCTGGTCGAGGCGCTCGCCGAGGAGGTACAGACCGGCGGCGAGGTCGGTGCGGCCATCGCCGTGGACATCGACGGCGAATTGGTGGTCGACGTATGGGCCGGTCACGCCGACGCGGCGCGGACGGTGCCGTGGACCCGCGACACCATCGTCAACGTGTGGTCGTCGACCAAGACGGTCACCAGCCTGGCCGCGCTGATGCTCGTCGATCGCGGACTGATCACTGCCGACGACCGGGTGGCCGACCATTGGCCGGAGTTCGCCGCCAACGGCAAACACGATGTGCGGATCCGTCACCTGCTCACCCATTCCTCCGGTGTCTCGGGGTGGGAGCAACCCGTCGTCCCGGAGGACATCCTGGACTGGGACAGCTCGACTGCCGCATTGGCCGCTCAGGCGCCGTGGTGGGAGCCGGGCACCGCGTCGGGGTATCACGCCCTGACCTACGGACACCTGATCGGCGAGGTGGTGCGCCGGGTCACCGGCAGCCCGCTCAAGGAATTCGTACGCGACGAGATCGCCGGGCCGCTCGGGGCCGATTTCCAGATCGGTGCGGCCCCGGCCGACACCGACCGGATCGCCGAGATCATCCCGTCCACCGAACCTTTCGACCTACCGCCGATCGACCAGTGGACGGTGCCGATGCGCAAGACCTTCACCGGACCGGCACCCGACCCCGCCATCGCCAATACCGCGGCCTGGCGGGCCGCGGACCTCGGTGCGGTCAACGGGCACACCAACGCCAGGGCACTGGCCCGGATCCTGTCGGTGATCTCGCTCGGCGGCACCGTCGACGGCGTCACCCTGCTGCGCCCCGAAACGGTGGAGCAGATCTTCGAGGTGCAACTAGACGGGCCCGATCTGGTGCTGGCCGGCCATCCGCTGCGCTGGGGACTCGGGTTCGGGCTACCGAAACCGGAGACGATCCCGTATGTGCCGGACGAGAAGATCTGCTTCTGGGGCGGCTGGGGCGGGTCGTGGGAGACCATGAACCCCGACCGCCGCGCGACCGTCGCCTACGTGATGAACAAGATGGGTCCCGGTGTGGAGGGATCGGCGCGCACCGACCGGTACTTCCGGTTGGTCTACGACGCGCTGTGAGACACCAGGTTGTGCAGCGGTTCGCCCCGGCCCAGCCGGCCGATGTTGGCGGCGATATCGTCGGCGCGGCCCGCGAAGGTGTCCGCGGTGACCCCCGAGGAGTGCGGCGTCATCAGGATGTTGGTCAGCTCGTGAAACGGTAGGTCGGCGGGTGCGCCATCGCCCGCGCCCGGCGTCGGGTATCGATACCACACGTCGATGGCCGCGGCGCGAATATGGCTGTGCAGCAAGGCTTCGTAGAGCGCGCGCTCGTCGACCAGCGGGCCCCGTCCCACGTTGATGAGCACCCCGTCGGCCCCGAGCGCGGCCAGTTGCGCTGCCCCGATCATGCCGGTGGTCGCGGCGCTCAGCGGGGCCGAGACGACCACGACGTCGGATTCGGCCATCAGCCGGTCCAGGGCCGATGCGGTGTCGGCCGCCCAGGCCAGACCGTGCGCCGGGTCGACGCGCCCCGACCCGGTGACGGCCGCGCCGGTGCAACCCAACGCCCGCAACAACTCCCATGATCGGCGACCGATATGCCCGAACCCGACGAAGCCGACCCGCGCGCCCGCCACGGTGGGCGGTTGTGCGATGGTGTCGTCGTACACCGAGGTGGCCCACACCCCGCGCCGTAGCGCCCGGTCCTGCGCCAGGAAGTCCCGGCGCAGCGTGATCACGGCACTGAGCACGTATTCGGCGATCGAGTGCTCGTGATGGAAGGTGTTGGCCACCTGGACATCCGGGTCCAGCGCGGTGAAGTCGACCCGGTCGGTGCCGGCCCCGGCCACGTGGATGAGTCGCAGCTTCTCGGCCACCGCGGCCATCTCGGCGGTGAACCGGCCACCGACGAAGACCTCCGCGGTCCGCAGGGCGTGCCCGTCACCCCAGACCACGGATGCTCCGGCGGGCAGCGCCGCCTCGAAGCGAGTCCGGTGCGGTACCAGGTTGCGGTCGGCGACCAGGATCTGCATATCAGATATCCCGTTGCAGGGCTGGACGTTTGCTGTCGAAGGTCCAGCCGGGGATCAGGTACTGCATGGCCACCGCGTCGTCGCGGGCGCCGAGTCCCTCGGCGAGGTACAGCTCGTGCGCGGCGGCCACCCGGTCCTCGTCCAGCTCCACGCCCAGGCCGGGCGCGTCCGGGACATCCAGGTAACCGTCCACGATCCGGTAGGGCGCCTTGGTGATGCGCTGACCGTCCTGCCAGATCCAGTGCGTGTCGATCGCGGTGATGGCACCGGGCGCAGCGGCCGCGACGTGGGTGAACATGGCCAGCGACACGTCGAAGTGGTTGTTGGAGTGCGATCCCCAGGTCAGACCCCACGCATCGCAGAGCTGCGCCACCCGAACCGACCCGCTCATGGTCCAGAAGTGCGGATCGGCCAGCGGGATGTCCACGGCACCGGACCGGATCGCATGCCCCATCTCGCGCCAGTCGGTGGCGATCATGTTGGTCGCCGTCGGCAGCCCGGTGGCGCGTTTGAACTCGGCCATCACCTCGCGGCCGGAGAAGCCGCCTTCGGGGCCCACCGGGTCCTCGGCGTAGGCCAACACCCCGGTGAGCTCCCGGCAGGTGGTGACGGCGTCGGCCAGCAGCCAGCCGCCGTTGGGATCCAGGGTGATCCTGGCGTCGGGGAACCGATCGGCCAACGCGATCACCGCCTTGGCCTCCTCGGCGACCGGCAGTACACCGCCCTTGAGTTTGAAATCCCGGAAGCCGTACCGGTCGCGGGCCGCCTCGGCCAACCGCACCACGGCCTGCGGTGTCATCGCCTCCTCGTGCCGGAGGCGCAGCCAGTCATCGGCTCCCGGCGATTCGTCGGCCGCCGAGCGGTAAGCCAGGTCGGTTCGGGTGCGGTCCCCGACGAAGAACAGGTATCCCAGCGCCTGCACCCGGCTGCGCTGCTGGCCGTCGCCGAGCAGGGCCGCGACGGGCACCCCGAGATACTGGCCGAGCAGGTCCAGCAGCGCGGATTCCACCGCGGTGACGGCATGCACGGTGACCCGCAGGTCGAAGGTCTGGGCACCGCGGCCACCGGCGTCGCGGCCGGCGAACTCGCGGCGGACATCACCGAGCACGGCGTGGTGATCCCCGATGCCGCGGCCTTCGATCAGCGGGCGGGCCTCCTCCAGCGTGTGCTGGATGGCGGCCCCGCCCGGCACTTCCCCCACTCCGGTGTTGCCTTCGGAATCCTTGAGAATCAACAAGTTCCGGGTGAAGTACGGTCCGTGGGCGCCGCTGAGGTTGAGCAGCATGCTGTCATGTCCGGCGATGGGGACCACCCGCATCTCGGTGACGGTGGGTGTCCGGTGGGGACTCTTGTGGGTACTCATGAATTCACCTTCTCTGCCAATGGCCGTAGAACTCGGCTCACCTTGTCACCGGTTGCGCACAATGCCTCGATGAGGCCGACCTCCCGGTCGGCCGTCAACCGGGCGACCGGCACCGAGACACTGATCGCGTCCTGGACCGGCCGGCTGTAGCGCAGCGGCACCGCGAAACACCGCACGCCGACGGTGTTTTCCTCGTCGTCGGTGGCGTAGCCCCGGATTCGTGCCGTATCCAGCGCCTCGTCCAACGCGGCACGGTTGGTCACCGTCCGCTCGGTGATGGCGGTCAGCTCGGTCGGGATGTGGGCGTCGCGCTCGGCGCCGACCCGTTCGGCCAGCAGCGCCTTGCCCAGCGCGGTCGTGTATGCGGGCAGCCGCCTGCCGACCCGGTTGGTGGTGCGCTGGTACTGCCGGGATTCCCGGGTGGCCAGGTAGACGACGTCGTAGCCGTCCAGGCGGGCCAGGTGGAACGTCTCGTCCCAGGCGCCGCGCAGCTCGTCGAGGAAGGGCGTGATGCCGGGCAGGTATGGGTCGGTGTCCAGGTAACTGGTCCCGACCAGCAGGGCACGAATCCCGATGCTGTACAAGGTGCCCGACTCGTCGCACCGCACCCAGCCCTGCGCGATCAGCGTGCGCAACAGTGCGTGGGCGCTGCTACGCGGCATGTCCAGGGCGGCACTGACCTCCCGGATGCGGGCCGGCTGGTCGTGGCGGGCCGCGAGGAACTCCAGCAGTTCGACGGTGCGGACGGCGGATTTCACACCGGTTCCGGTGATACTGCGCACGGTGTGTTCGGTCATAGCAGTCCCATCTGCTGAACGACGACGACGAGGGCTCCGACGGCCGAGGCAGTGATCGCCGTCCACCGCTGCCGTCGCGGATTGAGCAGCCGATTCGCATAGCGGGACAACGCATATCCCGCCACCGTGGCCGGTATCAGCATGGCGCACATGACCAGGATGTGCCGGTTCACCGCGCCGGTGACGGTCAGCATCGTCAACGACATCAGCGAGCCGATCAGGAAGAATCCGGACATCGTCCCACGCAGCCGCGGTCCGCTGTTTCGCTGCCACACCAACGCCATCGGCGGGCCGCCGATCGAGGTGGCCGTGCCCAGCATGCCCGAGGTGGCACCGGCCAACACGAGGTTGCGGCGCCGGGGCGCGGGTATCCAACCCAGACTGGTCAGTACGACACCGCCGAGCACGACGGCCGCGATGAGCATCGCCAAGGCCTGTTGCGGTATGGCGGTGAGGATCAGCGCCCCGGCGATGGTGCCGGGTATCCGGCCGGCCAGCGCCCAGCCGGTGCCCCTCACGTCGATCGCCGTCCGCTCCCGCACCACCACCATCAAGGTGACGATGGCCGCCAACATGATCAGGGTGCCGGGGATGAGCGCCGGGTCGACCAACGCGACGATCGGGGCGGCCAACATGCCCAGGCCGAAGCCGATCGAGGCCTGCAGACAGGACGCGATCAACACCGCGACCGCGATGGTCGCGAAACCGGACGCACTCACATCGCTCATGCGCTGTGGGACAACCGGGGCGACGCCCCGAGCGGGTGATGACATTCGGCCGCATGCTCGACCGTCTGCGGGTCGCGGGCGACCGGGGGGCGTTGCCGCGCACAGATGTCGGTGGCGTGCGCGCACCGAGTGCGGAACCGGCACCCCGACGGCGGGTTCAGCGGTGACGGGACCTCGCCGGTGAGCAGGATGCGTTCGCCGCGATGCTCGGCGTGCAGCCTGGGCGCCGCCGACATCAGTGCGGCCGTGTAGGGGTGTTGGGGACGATCGAATACCGCTTCGGTCGGGCCGGTTTCGATGATGCGCCCCAGATACATCACGGCGACCCGGTCGGCGACGTGGCGGACCACGGACAGGTCGTGTGAGATGAACACATAGGAGATCCGCAGTTCCCGCTGCAGATCGTTGAGCAGGTTGAGCACCTGCGCCTGCACCGAGAGGTCCAGCGCGGAGACCGGTTCGTCGCAGATGATGACGTCGGGGTTCAACGCCAGGGCCCGCGCGATGCCGATCCGCTGGCGCTGACCGCCGGAGAACTCCTGCGGGTATTTGCCGAACGCTTTGGGTCCCAGCCCGACCATGTCGAGCAGCCCGCGCACCCGCATGTCGCGATCCTTGCGGGACGGGTGCAACGTCTTGTGGGTGCGCCACGGTTCGGCGATGATCTCGGCCGCCGTCATCCGGGAGTTCAGCGAGGCGTAGGGATCCTGGAACACCATCTGCACGCGACGACGGAACCTCAGCAGTTCCTTGCCGCGCAGGCCGTATGGGTCGATACCGTCGAATCTGACGGCGCCGGCATCCGGGCGCTCGAGCATCATCAGGGTACGAGCCAACGTGGACTTTCCACAGCCGGATTCGCCTACCAGCCCCAGGGTTTCACCGCGGTGCAGGTCAAGGTCGATCCCGTCCAGCGCGTGCAGTTTCTTACCACCGGCCACCCGGAAGCTCTTGGCCAGCCCGCGCACGGACAACAGTTCGTCACTCATGGTCGGTCTCCCCGGGGAAGTGGCACGCGACTGCGCGGAACGCGGCGACAGCGGTCAGTTCGGGCCGGCTCTGCCGGCACAGCGCCGCCGCCTTGGGACAGCGGTCTTGGTAGACACAGCCTTTCGGGATGGAGTGCAGATCCGGCGGCGCCCCGCCGATGGACTTCAGCTCGCTGCCACGTTCGGCGCTGACCGGCACCGACTCCAGCAGGCCTCTTGTGTAAGGGTGTTGGGGGTCGGCGAACACCTCGGCCACCGGCCCGGTCTCGACGACGTTGCCGGCGTACATGACCGCGACCCGGTCGGCCTCCTCGGCCACCAGCGCCAGATCGTGGGTGATCAGGACGACGGCCATGTCATATTCGGTGCGAAGGCTCTTCAGCAGCGCCATGATCTGCGCCTGTACGGTGACGTCGAGGGCCGTGGTGGGTTCGTCGGCGATCAGCACGCGCGGGTTCAGGGCCACGGCCATGGCGATGAGCAACCGCTGACGCATACCTCCGGAGAACTGGTGCGGATACGCGTTCACCCGGTCCTCGGGTTGCGGGATACCAACCCGGGCCATCAGTTCGACGGCTTTGCGCCTGGCCTCCTTGGCTTTCATCCCGTGGTGGATGCGGAAGGGTTCGGCCAGTTGCGTGCCGACGGTGTACAGCGGGTTGAGCGCGGTGAGCGCGTCCTGGAACACGATGGCCAGTTCCGGTCCGGCCAGCTTGCGGCGCGCCTTGCGGTCGGCGGTCAGCAGGTCGACCCCGGCAAGGGTGGCGGAGCCGTCGACGACTTCGGCGACCGGTTCCAGCAGCCCGACCAACGCGGTCGCAGTCATCGACTTTCCGCATCCGGATTCGCCGAGCAGGGCCAGGGTTTCGCCGCGGCGCGCGGTGAACGATACGTGGTCGACGGCGCGGACGGTGCCGGCGATGGTGCGGATGTCGACGGTGAGGCCGTCCACTTCCAGCGCCGGGTCGACGTCGAGACGGTCGGTGGTGCGGCGTTCGGCGAGGTCGCTGTGTACGTGCACGGTCATCAGATGGCCTTTCCGGTCTTCGGCACGGTGAGTCGCCAGCGTTGGCCGGGGTCGGTGGCGATCCGCGCCCACGCGGCCAGGATGGTCGCCGACACGGTGGTGATGACGATGGCCAGGCCGGGGAAGAAGGACAGCCACCACGCGGTGTGCAGGTAGGTCCGACCCTGCGACACCATCAACCCCCAGCTGACATCGGGCGGCTGGATCCCGATGCCCAAGAAGCTCAGTGAGCTCTCGGCCAGCATCACATAGCAGAAATCCAGGGTGGCGACGGTGAGCAAGGTCGGCAGAACGATCGGCAGTACGTGTCGGATGATGATCGATGATCCGCTGGCGCCGAACGTCCGCGCGGCGTCCACGAAGACCCGGCTGGACAGTTCGGCGGATTCGGCGCGGGCGGTGCGCAGGTACACCGGGATACGGGTGATGGCCAGTACCAGAACGATATTGGCGGCACTGGGCGAGAAGACGTAGAGCACGACGACGGCCAGCAGCAGCGACGGGAAGCTCATGATGACATCGGCCACCCGCATCGCCAGGGTTTCCCGCCAGCCACGGTGGTAGCCGGCCCACATGCCGATCACCGAGCCGACCACCGCAGAGATGACGACGGCGGGGATCGCGACCGACAGCGTGGTGCGGCAGGCCACCACCAACCGGGCGAGCATGCTGCGCCCCAGCGGATCGGTGCCCAGGACGTTCACCCAACCGTGGGCGAGGGTGAACGGCGGCTGGTTCGAGTTGTCCAGGTCGATGTGGGTGGCCGCACCGCCCACCACCATCGGGCCGAACACCGCGGTGAGCACCACCAGGCCGAGCACCACCGCGGCGACGGTGGCCACCCGGTCGTTGACCAGCAACCGCAACCACAACGACCGGGCCGCGGGCGGTTCGGTGTGCGGCTCCGCGGCGGCGGGTTTGGCTGGTACGAGGTCGATTTGCGTCATGGTCAGACCTTTGCGGGTTCGCGGACGCGCGCGTCCAGTAGCGCATAACAGGCATCGATGAGGATGTTGAGCAGGAAGATGCTGACCGCGGTGAGCAGCACTGCGGCCTGCAGCACCGCGAAGTCGCGCTGCAGGATTGCGTCGATCATCAGTTTGCCGATGCCCGGCCAGCCGAAGATCGCCTCCACCACCACCGCACCGTTGATCAGGCCGACGGCCAGGTCACCGGCGACCGTCAGCGCGGGTGCCGCCGCGTTGCGCAGCGCGTGGTGGGTGACCACGCGAAAGTCACCGGCGCCCTTGCTGCGGGCCAGCCGGATATACGGCGCCGACAGGGCCGCGACCATGGCCCCGCGCACCACCTGGGTGAGCACCCCGAGCGGACGGATCATCAAGGTGGCGATCGGCAGGATCCAGGACAGCATGCCGGCGTCGGTGCCGGAGGTGGGCAAAACCCCGAGCAGCACCGCGAACAGCCACACCCCGGTGATGGCGAACCAGAAATCGGGGATGCTGGCGGCGGTCATGGACAGCAGGCTGGAGAACCGGTCGGCCAGCGAGTTCGGCCGGTACGCGGCCCAGCAGCCGACGATCACGGCGCCGAGGATCGCGAGCACCATCGTTGTGACCGCCAGCTGCAGCGTGGCGGGGAAGGCGCGCAGCGCCATCGCCGATGCGGATTCGCCGGTGCGTAGCGAGGTGCCGAAATCCAGGTGCAGCACGCCTTTGAAGTAATCCGTCAATTGCACGATCAGCGGCTGGTCGAAGCCGTGCGATTGCGCGAACGCGGCCCGCTGCGCGGCGGTCGCCGATTCGGGCAGGTAGAGGTTGGTGGGGTCGCCGGTGAGGCGGGCGAGCAGGAACACCCCCAGCAGCACGACGATCAGCGGGATGGTGCTGGTGTACATCCGGCGCCGGACAAAGGAGAACATGTCGGCTCAGCTCCTGTCTGATCGATCAGAGCCGTTGCCGGCCTTGGTCATCTCGGCCAGCCGCATCTCGTCTCCGGTGGCCGAGTTGGGTGCGTATTCGACGCGCGGGGACTTCCCGAGGATGCCGGTCATGTGCGCGATATAGGCGAACTGGGCCACTTCGGTCGGTTCCTCGGCGAACAGCGCGGCGTAGGCATCCTGGCGTTGCGAGCCGGTCAGCTGCCCGGCCGCCTCGATCTTTCGATCGAATGCCGCAGTGCCGCAGCCGTTCTGGGCACCGTCGGTGCGCATGTACTGGTCCACACTGAATGCCGCATCCCCGGCCTGGTTGCCGTGCTGGATCATCGCGAGGAAGGGACCCGCACCGGACGGGAACGGTCGCAGCTGGAATTGCAGCTGCCCCGCGGTGTCCATCATCTCGATGCGGGGGTTCAGGCCGATCTCGGCCAGTTCACTCTGGATCACCTCCATGGTCTCGGTGATGTTGGGGAACTGGGCGGTGCGTCCGATCAATCGGATCGGCCGGTCCACCGGAGCGCCCGCGGCTTTCGCCTCGGCCACGAGCTGCTTGGCCTTGTCGACGTCGTGCGGCCACGGTGTCAGATCCGGGTTGTGACCGACCACGCCGTCGGGGACCAGTTGGGCGGCTGGCTGACCCATACCCCGGAAGAGTGCCTTGACGATGCCGCTGCGGTTGACGGTGTAGTTGATGGCCTGCCGGACCCGGATGTCGTCCAGCGGTGCATCGGTACAGGTGATGCGCAGCGCGGTGGTCTCGTTGTTGGGGAATTCCACCCCCAGCTCCCCCGCGCCGTCCTCGGGTCCGAGGCCTGTCGCGATATCGGTTTCGTCGTTGGTGACCATCGCGGCGCGCACACTGCCCTCACTGCGCCACTGGTATTCGGCGCGGGCGAAGGCGGGCTTTGGCCCCCAGTAGCGCTCGTTACGACTCAGGGTGAGCTTCTGGCCATAGTCCCAGCCGGCGATGACGTAGGGCCCGGTGCCGATGGGTTCGCGCACCTTCGCCGTGGTGCTGGTGCCGCGCGGGACGATCTCGACGAACGAGATACGCAGCGGCAGAATCGGATCCGGCTTCTCGGTGGTGACGGTCAAGGTCGCGTCGTCGGGGCTGGCCAGGGCGAGCTTCTCGTCACCGAACACGTATCCGTCGACATTGCACCCCAGATCGGAGTTGACCGCGCGGTCGATGGCGAACGCCGCGTCGGCCGCGGTGAACGGCGCCCCGTTGGAGAAGGTGACCCCGGAGCGGATGTCGAAGGTCCACCGGTTGGGGGTGTCCTGGCGCCACCCGGTGGACAGCAGGGGTTGCAGATCACCGGTGGTCGGGTCGCGCTCGATCAGCGGCTCGGTGATGTTGGAACGCACCACGATGCCGGTCGAGGTCAGTGAGCTCTCGCAGGGCTCCAGCGTCGGCGGCTCTTGGGAGATCACCAGGCGCAGGGTGTCGGGGTCGTATCCGCCATGACCGGTGTTGGCCACCGTGCACCCGCCGGTCAGCAGCACGACGCCCGCTGCGGCAAGGGATGCGACGGCAGGCGTCACTGGTGCGGCCATCTGGTCCTCCGGTTCGACAGTGGGCTGTTCCGTGTGATGTCCATGTATGTGGACGGAATCTGTGACGGTAGACACACCGTAGGAGCGCCTTTCGAATGGCGTCAAGCCCGCCCAAAAGGGCCGTTTCGGGGCCCTGCGGGGCGCATTCCCGTCCCGTCGGACGGCGGGGCTATACCCCTTGTACTGCTGTTTTGCCGTTCGTCCGGGATGTTTGATACCGAGTTCCGGCACCCGTTTGAAACGTTATGCCGGTTCGGCATCAACCTATGCTATTTCCGTGTTGGACAGGTATTCGCGGGCATCCTTAGCGTGATGAGCGACGAAGGAGTGCCCATGTCCGATATGAGGTCCGATTCGGCGCCCCGTGCCGTGCCCGCGCCACGCGTCCTGCAGGTCGGCCCGCTCAAGCCCTCGCTCGCCCAGACCTTGCACGCCACGTACGACGCCCTGGTCCTGCCCGACGAGGAGACGGAACGCGCCGAGTTCCTGGCCGCACACGGTGCCGACGTCACGGCGGCGGTCACCTCGGGCCGCACCGGCGTGGACGCCGCGTTGATGGCGGCACTGCCGGCCTTGGGTGCGGTGGTCAACTTCGGGGTCGGTTATGACACCACCGATATCGACGCGGCGGCCGCCGCCGGTATCGGCGTGAGCAACACCCCCGACGTGCTCACCGACTGCGTCGCCGACACCGCCGTCGGGCTGCTGATCGACGTGCTGCGCCGGTTCACCGACGCAGACCGTTACGTGCGGGCCGGCCGCTGGACCGTCGACGGCAATTACCCGCTGACCAGGCAGGTCAGCAACACCCGGGTCGGCATCATCGGGATGGGCCGGATCGGCGGCGCAATTGCCAAGCGGCTCACAGCTTTCGGATGCACCATCAGTTACCACAACCGCCATCGGGTGCCCGATTCGCCGTACCGCTACGCCGCGACGCCGGTGGAACTGGCTCGCGACGTCGACGCCCTGGTGGTGGCCGCGGCCGGCGGCGATGCCACCCGCGGCCTGGTCGGCGCCGACGTGCTGGATGCCCTCGGACCCGCGGGTTACCTGATCAACATCGCGCGCGGCAGCGTCGTCGACGAGGCCGCGCTGGTGACCGCGCTGCAGCAGGACCGGCTGGCAGGCGCCGGCCTGGACGTCTTCGCCGACGAACCGAATGTCCCGGTGGAGTTGTTGCGGATGGACAACGTGGTGCTACTGCCTCATGTCGGCAGCGGCACGGTGCAGACCCGTGCCGCGATGGAGGCCCTCACGCTGCGCAACCTTGACGAATTCCTGGCCACCGGGCGGTTGGTCACCCCGGTGCTGCAGCCGGCGGCGCGGGTCTGACGCCGACCGCTCAGGTGTGTCGTTCCACCAGGTCGTCAGTGGTCCACTCCCGGGTGGGCAGAACATCGCGCAGCAGCCGCAGCAACGCCGGATTCGTGCTGTCCTGACGCCAGGCCGCATCGAGTTCGACCGGCCGTTCCCGGAACGCACCGATGGACCGGAACACCACGCCCTCGGGGTGCAGCGTGGCGGCCGATGCCGGCACCAGCGCGATCCCGATGCCCGAGCGGACCAGCACCAGCATGGTGTGCACCTGGGTCACGAACTGCACGTACCGCGGCGTCGCGCCGGCGATGGTGAATGCGCTGATGAGTAGTTCGTTGAAATAGCGCGCCTCGATCGGCGAGTACATGACGACGTCGTGGCCGTCCAGGTCGTTGAGCGTGAGCTGCCGAGCCTGACCGACCAGCGGATGTTCGGCGGGCAGCGCCACCACCAGCTGCTCGTGCAGCAGCGGCCGGGACACGATGCCGGGCCGCTTCAGCGGCGGCCGCGCCATGCCCAGATCGATCTCGCCGGTCATCAGCCCCTCGATCTGGGCGGCCGAAACCATCTCGCGCAGTTCCAGTTTCACATCCGGCAGCTTGGCCCTGGTGCGTTCGAGCAGCCGCGGTAGCACCGCATGGGCCGAGGCCGCGGTGAATCCGACGACAACGGTGCCCAAGTCACCGGCCGGCACCCGCTTGACCGTCAGGGCCGCACTCTCGGCCAGCTGCAGAATGCGGCGGGCGTCCGGCAGGAACGCGACCCCCGCCGGGGTGAGGGTGACCGAGCGGGTGGTGCGATCGATCAGCTGCACGCCGAGCTCGGCCTCCAGCTGTTGGATCTGCCGGCTCAGCGGGGGCTGGGTCATGTGCAGCCGTTCGGCAGCGCGGCCGAAATGCAGTTCCTCGGCGACGGCGATGAAACAGGACAGCCGGGCCAACGAGAACATCGCTGCAGTCTATGCGCGCCGCCGCGCGGGCAGGGCCAATGTCCGCTAGGCCAATCGGATGGGCGTCTGTGTCAAGATGATTCGGTGTCCGATCCCAGGCCCGACAACGCGCCCCGCGTCCGCCGGCGCTACGGCGGCCAGGAGGCAGCGGACCGAGTCGCCGAGCGCCGCAGCCGGTTACTGGCGGCCGGCCTCGAACTGATGGGTACCCGCGGCGTGGCGGGAACGACGGTGCGCGGCGTGACGGAACTGTCGGGCGTGGCACCCCGATACTTCTACGAGAGCTTCGCCGATATCGAGGCGCTGCACCTCGCGGTGTACGGCGAGGTGATCGAAGAGGGCGCTCAGCGCTCGGTGGCCGCGCTGGCCAACGCACCCGCCGATGACCGTGCCCGCATCAGGGCGGTGCTCGAGGAAATGGTCGACCTGATCCTCGCCGACCCGCGCAAAGGCCGAATCCTGGTGCTGGAGTCCACCGCCTCACCGGCACTGGGCAGGCGCAGCCTGGCCGAGTCGCGCCGGTTCGCCGGCATGCTGGCATCGTCGGCCGCCAGTGGTGGTGATCCGGGCCTGGAGCCCGACAGCCTGCCCACCGATATCCGGCTGATCGCGCAGTTCCTGGTCGGCGGGATGATCAGCACGGTCGGTGCCGTGCTGCAGGGTGACGTCCAGGTGGAGCGCGCCCACCTCGTCGAGGTGTTGGTGACCCTGTTCGCGGCCGTACGGACCACTACCAGCGTGGACTGATCGCCTCGAAGGTCGGGTCGATGCTGCGCAGGTAACCGGTGTCGTCGCGGTCGCGGATACCGCACCGCACGTACTGCTCGTGCAGCGCGGCCAGCGCGTCACGGTCGAGTTCGACGCCGAGGCCCGGGGTGGTCGGCACGGCCACACTGCCGTCCCGGATGCTCAGTACCCCCGGCTTGACGACGTCTTCGCTCTTCCAAGGCCAGTGCGTGTCACAGGCATAGGTCAAGTTCGGGGTTGCCGCGGCCAGGTGCACCATCGCGGCCAGGCTGATGCCCAGGTGCGAGTTGGAGTGCATGGACAGGCCGAGCCCGAAGGTGTCGCAGATGCCGGCCAGCAGCCGGGAGCGCTGCAGGCCGCCCCAGTAATGATGATCGGAGAGCACCACTTTCACCGCACCCGCGGCGACGGCGGGCGCCAGCTGGTCGAAGGCCACCACGCACATGTTGGTCGCCAGCGGCATCGGAGCCTGGGCCGCCACCTCGGCCATGCCCGCGATGCCCGGTGTCGGGTCCTCCAGGTATTCCAGGATGCCCGCCAGCCCGGAGGCCACCTTGACCGAGGTCTGCGGACTCCAGGCGGCGTTGGGGTCCAGTCGCAACGGGTGGTTCGGGAACGCCGCGTGCAGCGCTTCGATGGCCGCCATCTCCTCCTCGGGAGGGAACACCCCGCCCTTGAGTTTGATTGCGGTGAAACCGTATTCGTCGATCATGTGCTGCGCCTGCGCGACTAGGCCGGCCGGGTCCAGCGCCTCGCCGAACCGGTCGGGCCGCTCTCCTGGATGCGCGGCCCACTTGTAGAACAGGTACGCGCTGAACGGCACCGCGTCGCGCACCGCACCACCGAGCAGGTCGGCCACCGGCCGGCCGGTGGCGTGGCCCTGGACGTCCAGGCAGGCCACCTCGAACGGCGAGAACACCTGGTCGACGGCGCTGGCGGAGGTGATCATCCCCGCCGTTCCGACAGCGGCGTCGTCACCGCGCAGCCGCTGGGCGATGGCGGCCCGGATGGCGTTGAGCGCGAACACATCCAGTCCGGTGATCGCCTCGGCCGCCGCGTTCAGCCGGGCCAGGTGACGGGTATCGGCGTAGGTCTCGCCGAGTCCGACCAGGCCGGCGTCGGTGCGCAGTTCGACGATGGCACGCAGCGCGTAGGGCTGGTGCACACCGACGGTGTTCAACAGCGGCGGGTCGACGAAGGCCACCGGGGTGATGCGGGCCCCGGTGATCCGGATGGAGGCGGGCGCCATCACAGCACCGCGCGGCCGGCTTTGACGATCTGGGTGAGTTCGGAAAGGTGCTCGGGCGAGGGCATGACCAGCGGCGGGCGCACCGGCCCGGCGTCGATACCCTCCATCGTCACACCGGCTTTGACCAGCGACACGGCATATCCCGGCACGGTGTCACGCAGCCGCACCAAGGGGTGGAAGAACTCGCGCTGCAACGCCCCGAGAGCCTCCTCGTCGCCGGTTTCCAGCGCCCGGTAGTAGGCCAGTGCCAGTTCCGGGGCGAAGGCGAAGGTGGCCGACGAGTACAGCGTGACCCCGATGGCCCGGTAGGCCTGCTGGGACACCTCGGCGGTGGGCAGTCCGTTGAAGAACTGGAAGGTCTTGCCGGACGGGGCGAGAACGTCGGTGACGGCCCGCACGATGCGCGCGACCCGGTCGACATCGCCGGTGCCGTCCTTGAATCCGACCACGTTGGGGATCTGGGCCACCTCGGCCGCGGACTCCTCGGTGTAGCGGGCATTACCCCGGTTGTAGACGATCACCGGCAGGTCGGTGGCCGCCGCGACCTCGCGGGTGTAGTCGATCAGACCCTGCTGCGGCATGGTGACCAGATACGGAGGCAGCAGCAGCAACCCGTCGGCGCCGGCGGCGGCGGCCGTCTTCGCGAACACCTTGGCCTGGGCCACCGCACCGCCCGCGCCGGCGTACACCGGAACCCGGCCCGCGGTGGCCGCCACCGCGGTGCGTACCACCCCGCCGAACTCCTGGGCTTCCAGGGCGTGGAACTCGCCGGTGCCGCACGCGACGAACACGCCGCCGGGGCCGGCATCCACGCCCTTGGCGACGTGCGCGGCGAGCGCCTCCAGGTTCACCTCGCCGGTGCCGGTGAAGGGGGTGACAGGAAAGAACAAGACGCCGTCAAGCATGGGGGTACTCCTAGCGGGAATCGTGGAAGGTCAGTCGCGGGATAGTTGGCCGTCGACCCGGCGCCAGATGCGATCCGGGTTGCCGTCGGCAATGGCGCTGGGCAGCAACGCCGGTGGGACATCCTGGTAGCACACCGGACGCAGGAAACGCTCGATGGCGCGGGCGCCCACGGAGGTGGTGCGCGCGTCCGAGGTGGCCGGGTACGGGCCGCCGTGCACCATGGCGTAGCCGACCTCGACACCGGTGGGCCAGCCGTTGAACAGGATGCGCCCGGCCTTGAGTTCCAGCACCGGCAGCAGCGTGGCCGCGACGCCGTAGTCGGACTCCTCGGCATGCACGGTGGCCGTCAGCTGGCCCTCCAATGCGGCGGCCACGCGCACCATCTCGTCGACGTCGGCACACCGAACCAGCACGCTGGCGGCGCCGAACACCTCGGCCTGCAACGCCTCCGAGGCCAGGAAGGTCTCGGCATCGGCACTGAAAAGCGCTGCTTGACAGGATGTTTCGTCGTCGGCAGGCCGGCCCTGAGCCAGCAGCGTGGCCTCGCCGCGCAAGGTGTCCACACCCTTGGCATATCCGGCGGCAATGCCAGGGGTCAGCATCGGGGTGGCCGCGACACCCGCGAGCGCCGCCTCGGCGGCGGCCAGGAAGTCCGTCAGCCCCGGGCTGTCGACGGCCAGCACCAGTCCGGGATTGGTGCAGAACTGGCCGGATCCCATGGTCAGTGACCCGACGAAGGCGGCGCCGATCTGCGCGCCGCGCGCCCGCAGGGCACCGTCGAGCAGGAAGACCGGGTTGACGGCGCTCATCTCGGCGTACACCGGGATGGGCTCGGGGCGGGCAGCCGCGGCAGCCACCAATGCGGTTCCGGCATAACGTGATCCGGTGAACCCGACGGCCTTGATCCGCGGGTCGGTGACCAGCGCGGTACCCAGACCGGGCCCGGAACCGAACAATAGCGAGAAGGTGCCCGCAGGCAGCCCGGCCTCGGCGACCGCGCGTGTGATGGCCGACCCGACCAATTCGGAGGTACCCGGATGAGCGTCGTGCGCCTTGACCACCACCGGGCAGCCGGCGGCCAGCGCCGAGGCGGTGTCGCCGCCGGCGACGGAGAACGCCAGCGGGAAGTTGCTCGCACCGAAGACCGCGACGGGGCCCAGCGGCACCGCCCGCTGGCGGATGTCGGGCCGGGGCATGGGGCTGCGCTCGGGTTGGGCGGGGTCGATGCGGGCACCGTTCCAACTGCCCTCACGCAGTACCGCGGCGAACAGGCGCAGCTGCCCGGTGGTGCGGCCCACCTCCCCGGTGATGCGGGCCTCGGGCAAGCCGCTCTCGGCGACGGCGCGCTGCACCAGTTCGGTCTTGATGGCCTCGATGCCGGCGGCGACGGTCTCCAGGAACTGGGCTCGCTGCTCGGCGGTGGTGGACCGGTACGGACCGAATGCCTGCGCGGCCGCCGCGCACGCGGCATCGACGTGCGACTCGTCGCCGTAGCGGAACGGGGGCTCCAGAGTCTCGCCGGTAGCGGGGTTGAAGCCGCGGATTTCGGTGCCGGTCCCGGTGACGGGCGTCCCGGCGATGATCATCTGGCCGGTCGGGCGGGCGGTCAGTTGGGTGGTCACCCGTCCAACGCTAGGACGCCAATCAATTCATGTCCAAGACCGATTTAGCACCCACTGATACCTGTATTGAATGGAGTGATCGGCCCGTCAGGCCGAGATCCGGCCCCGTTCTGCCAGCCGGCGCAGCACATCCTCGCCGAGACCACGCAGATCCTGCGCGGATGCCGACGCGATCAACGTCACCCCGTCGGCCACCTCGGCCGATTCGATATCGGCGATCAAGCCGGCCAGACCGTCGACGGTGCCGGCGTAGCGCACCCCCGCGGTCGTCCCGGCCAGCGACGCAGCCGCCACGCGCACATCGCCGGCGACCGCCACCTCGATATCGAGGATCACCGCCACCCGCTCCGGCCCACCGCGCAGCCGCGCCCGGGCGCGCCTGGCCTGGCCCAGGTCCGCGGCCGCCACCCGCACCGCGGGTTCCGCGCCGGAGGTCAGTTCACTCCATGCTTCGTCTGCCAGAAATAGCCGCACGGCGTCACCCTAGGCGCGGACCGTACCCGGCCAAACGGTTGCGATCAGCGAGACCGAATGGGAATGCCTCCGGCAGGTGCGCCGTCACCGGCCCGTCACCGACGCTTAGTAGTTTGTACGGGTGACAGCGGAACCGGTCCCGGTGATTCCCCCTCAGTACCTCTTGTCGTCGTCGGCACCGGAGCCCCGCACGCTGATCGACATCCTGTACGACACCGCACGCCGCCACCCCGACGCGCCCGCCATCGACGACGGCGAGATCCAGCTCACCTACTCCGAGCTGATCGGCGATATCGAGGAGAGCGTGGCCTGGCTGGCTGCCCGCGGTATCGGCCGCGGCGACCGGATCGGCATCCGGATGCCCTCGGGCAGCTACGCGCTCTACACCGCCATCCTGGCCACCCTGGCCTGCGGGGCCGCCTACGTCCCGGTGGACGCCGACGATCCCGACGAGCGCGCCGCGCTGGTGTTCGGCGAGGCCGATGTGGTCGCGGTGATCACCGAGAAAGGCCTGGTGCGCGGATCGGGCTCATCGCGCGGCTGGCGTGCCGCGGCGCCGCTGACCAGGGATGACGCCTGGATCATCTTCACCTCCGGATCGACCGGCACGCCCAAGGGGGTGGCCGTGACACATCGCAACGCGGCGGCCTTCGTCGACGCCGAAGCGCGGATGTTCCTGCAGGCCAATCCGCTGGGCCCCGGGGACCGGGTGCTGGCCGGGTTGTCGGTGGCGTTCGACGCATCGTGTGAGGAGATGTGGCTGGCCTGGCGCCACGGCGCCTGCCTGGTGCCGGCGCCGCGATCGCTGGTGCGCAGCGGCATGGACCTGGGCCCGTGGCTGGTGTCCCGCGATATCACCGTCGTCTCGACGGTCCCGACGCTGGCCGCGCTGTGGCCGGCCGAGGCCCTGGAGGCGGTGCGGCTGCTGATCTTCGGCGGTGAGGCCTGCCCGCCGGAACTGGCCGAGCGGTTGGCGACCGGTCCGGATGCTGTCGGGCGCGAGGTGTGGAACACCTACGGCCCCACCGAGGCCACCGTGGTGGCTTGCGCGGCCCGCTTGGACGGGAGGGGCCCGGTCAGTATCGGGCTGCCGCTGCCCGGCTGGGACCTGGTGGTGGTCAACAAGGACGGCGCCCCGGTCGGTTACGGCGACGTCGGGGAACTCGTCATCGGCGGGGTGGGCCTGGCCCGCTACCTGGATCCGGACAAGGATGCCGAGAAGTACGCGCCGATGCCGACCCTCGGCTGGGATCGCGCCTACCGCAGCGGCGACCTGGTGCGGTTGGAGCCCGACGGCCTGTACTTCCAGGGCCGCGCCGACGATCAGGTGAAGGTCGGCGGCCGCCGGATCGAACTCGGCGAGGTGGATGCCGCCCTGGTTCACCTGCCCGGGGTCAGCGGCGGTGCGGCGGCGGTGCGCAAGACCGCCAGCGGCACCCCGCTGTTGGTGGGCTACATCGCCAGCGCCGACCCGGCGTTCGATCTGGCCGCCGCGCGCACCGCGCTGGCCGCCGCGCTGCCCGCGGCGCTGGTACCCAGGCTGGTGCTGCTCGACGAACTGCCCACCCGAACCTCGGGCAAGGTCGACCGCAATGCGCTGCCCTGGCCGCCACCGGGATCCGCCGCGGCGGACGAACCCGATCTGGGCACCGGGACCACCGGCTGGCTGGCCGGCCTGTGGCGCGATGTGTTGGGTGCCATCGTCGACGGGCCGGAAGCCGACTTTTTCGCCCTCGGCGGTGGATCGCTGTCGGCCGCCCAGTTGGTGACCGCCGTGCGGTCCCGTTATCCGCAGGTCACCGTCGCCGACCTCTATGACCATCCCCGGTTGGGTTCGCTGGCCGGCTATCTCGACGAGTTGGCTCCCCCGCCCCAGGTGCAGACCCGCACGGTGGCCCCCACCCCGCTGCTCAGCCAGCTCGCCCAGGTGGTGCTGTCGGTTCCGCTGGCCACCCTTGGCGGACTGCAGTGGGTGGTGTGGCTGGCCGTGCTCAACAACATCGCCGCCGCGACGCACCTGGTGCCCTGGGCGACACACCTGAACTGGTGGATCGTGCTGGCCGGATTCGTCGTCTTCATCACCCCGATCGGCCGGATGGGCATCGCGGTGCTCGGCGCGCGCACCCTGCTGTCGAATCTGCAGCCGGGCACCTACCGGCGCGGCGGATCGGAGCACCTGCGGGTGTGGTTCGCCGAACGGCTCGCCGACGCCAGCGGCGCGGAGAATCAGGCAGGCGCCCCTTGGCTGGTGTATTACGCACGGGCCCTTGGTAATTCAGTGGGCTCGGGCGTCGACCTGCATTCGGCGCCGCCGGTTACCGGCATGCTCACCATTGGGCATCGCGCGTCGATCGAACCCGAGGTCGACCTCACCGGGCACTGGATCGACGGTGACCTGTTCCACGTCGGTCCGATCAGCGTCGGCAACGACGCCACCATCGGCGCGCGCACCACGCTGTTCCCCGGGGCCAGCGTCGGCAAGAACGCCGACGTGGCGCCCGGCTCCGGTGTCGTCGGCAAGGTGAAGAACGGGCAGTACTGGAAGGGTTCGCCCGCGGCGAAATCCGGTAAGGCCCGCCACCCCTGGCCCGACGAGAGGCCGCCGCGTTCCCCGGTGTGGATGGGCATCTATGCGGTGACGTCGATGTTGTTGGGGGCCTTGCCCTTGGCGGGTATCGGGGCGGGGCTGGCCGTGCTGGCCTGGGCGGTCCGCGACACCACCACACCCACCGCCGCGATCGTGCCTGCGCTGATCTGGACCCCCGTGGCCGCGGTGGCGGCGATGGCCGCGTACGCCGCGCTGACCGTCATCGGGGTGCGCATGCTCTCGATCGGCCTGACCGAGGGCTACCACCCGGTGCGCAGCCGGGTGGGCTGGCAGCTGTGGGCCACCGAACGCCTGATGGATGCCGCGCGCAACTATCTGTTCCCCATCTACGCCAGCCTGCTCACGCCGTGGTGGTTGCGACTGCTGGGCGCCAAGGTCGGCAAGGGCACCGAGATCTCCACGGCCCTGCTGACCCCGAAGTTCACCGTCGTCGAGGACGGCGCGTTCCTGGCCGACGACACCATGGTCGCCTCCTACGAACTCGGCGGCGGCTGGATCCACGTCGCGCGGGCCACCATCGGGAAACGGGCTTTCCTGGGCAACTCCGGTATCACCCAGCCGGGGCGCCGGGTGCCCGACGACGGTCTGGTCGCCGTGTTGTCCGCCGCGCCGCACAAGGCCAAGGCCGGCTCGTCGTGGCTGGGCAGCCCACCGATCAGGTTGCGCCGCAACCCCACCGACGCGGACGCGATGCGCACCTTCCATCCGTCGGCGCAGCTGAAGATCATGCGTTCGGTGGTCGAGACCTGCCGCATCATCCCGGTCATCGTGTCGTTCGCGATCGGGGTGGCGGTGCTCGGCGCCCTGCAGGCACTGGCCGGCGCCTACGGGTTCGGTGTCGCCGCGGTGGCCGGCGGGCTGGTCCTGCTGATCGCCGGAGCGGTCGCCGGCGCCATCGCGGTGGTCGCCAAATGGCTGGTGATCGGCCGCATCCGGGCCGTCGAGCATCCACTGTGGTCGTCGTTCGTGTGGCGCAACGAGGTGTCGGACACCTTCGTCGAGACGGTCGCGGCGCCGTGGTTCGCGCGGGCGGCCACCGGCACACCGGTGATGAACATCTGGTTGCGCGGGCTCGGCGCGAAGATCGGCCGCGGCGTGTGGTGCGAGACGTACTGGCTGCCGGAGGCCGACCTGGTGCGGCTGGACACCGGCAGCACCGTCAACCGCGGCTGCGTCGTGCAGACGCACCTGTTCCACGACAGGATCATGCGGATGGACACCGTGATCCTGGATGCGGGCGCCACCCTGGGGCCGCATTGCGTGGCGCTGCCGGCCAGCCGGATCGGCGCCGGCGCCACCGTCGGCCCGGCATCGCTGGTGATGCGCGGTGACGAGGTGCCGGCGTCCACCCGCTGGCAGGGCAACCCGATCGCGGTGTGGGATCCCTCGCGTAAGAAGAAGAACGGATGAGGTCGAACGCCAGGAAGGCCGCGAAGAAGCCCGCGGGAGCGGCCGCTTCCAGCCCACCTGTCATCGATCCGTACCTGCCGGCCAACGGCAATTTCGGGTACCGGGTGTCACGCTATGAACTGGACCTGGAGTACAAGGTGTCCAGCAACCGGCTCAGCGGGTCGGCCACCATCACCGCGGTGACACTGGCCGAGCTGCGCACCTTCACCCTCGACCTGGCCGACCCACTGAGCGTGACAAAGGTCGCCGTCAACGGGCGCCGGCCCGACCAGTTCCGATGTTCGAACGGCAAGTTGCACATCACGCTGCCCGCCAAACTGCCCGCCGGCGCGGCGATGACCATCACCGTCCGCTACGGCGGGAACCCGCGCCCCATCCGAAGTGTCTGGGGTGAGGTGGGTTTCGAGGAACTCACCAACGGCGCACTCGTGGCCGGCCAGCCCAACGGCGCGGCGTCCTGGTTCCCGTGTGACGACCATCCCGCCGCCAAGGCCAGCTTCCGCATCAGGATCGCCACCGACAATCCCTATTACGCGATTGCCAACGGCGAGCTGGTGTCCCGGCAGAGCCGAGCCAGCCTGAACATCTGGACCTACGAGCTCGCCGAGCCCACCTCCACCTATCTGGTCACCCTGCAGATCGGGATGTACGAACGGCTGCGGCTGCAGAAGAGTCCGGTGTCGATGTACGCGGTGCTGCCGGATCGGTTGCGCCGCAACTTCGATCACGATTTCAGCCGGCAACCGGAGATGATGAAGCTGTTCATCAAGCTGTTCGGCCCTTACCCGCTGGCCGACGGCTACACCGTCGTGGTGACCGATGACGATCTGGAAATTCCCCTCGAGGCGCAAGGTCTTTCGATCTTCGGCGCCAACCATTGCGATGGCAGGCGCAGCTGCGAGCGGCTGATCGCCCACGAGATGGCCCACCAGTGGTTCGGCAATTCGGTGACGGCCCGGCGCTGGCGCGATATCTGGCTGCACGAGGGGTTCGCCTGTTATGCCGAGTGGTTGTGGTCCGAGCAGTCCGGTGGTCCCAGCGCCGACGAGCGGGCCCGCTCGTATCACAAGCGCCTGCAGCATTCCCCGCAGAATCTGCTGCTGACCGATCCGGGGCCGGCCGATATGTTCGACGACCGCGTGTACAAACGGGGCGCGCTGACCCTGCACGCCCTGCGGTTGACCATCGGCGATGCGAGTTTCTTTGCGCTGCTCAGGGATTGGACCACCCGATACCGGCACAGCACCGCGGTCACCGACGACTTCACCGGGCTGGCCGCCAACCACGCCACCGTGTCGCTGCGCCCACTGTGGGATGCCTGGCTGTATTCGACGGCCGTGCCGGAGCTGTGACGGCCGGATGACGGAGGGGCCGGTCACGCGGAACAGCGTCGCCAGGGTGGGGGTGGCCACGGTGCTGTCCGCCGTGTGCGGCTACGCCGTGCTCTACCTGGCGGCCCGCAGTCTGGAACCGGCCGGGTTCTCCCTGTTCGGGGTGTTCTGGGGGGCGTTCGGTCTGGTGACCGGCGCCGCCTTCGGCCTGCTGCAGGAGTCCACCCGAGAGGTTCGGGCCGCCCGGTACACCGCGGCGGACACCGGTCCGCGCACCCACCCGATGCGGGTGGCGGCCGGAGTGGGGGTGGCCGCCGCCATCGTCACCGCGCTGAGCGCACCGTTGTGGTCGGCGCAGGTGTTCGCGCAGTCCAGGTTGCTGTCGGTGGCGCTGCTGAGCGTCGGGCTGGCCGGCTTCTGTCTGCACGCCACGCTGCTGGGCATGCTCGCGGGGGTGGATCGCTGGAGCCAGTACGGCGCCCTGATGGTGACCGACGCCGGGATCCGGGTGCTGGTCGCGGCGGCGAGTTTCCTGGCCGGGTGGGGGCTGACCGGCTATCTGTGGGCGACGGTCGCCGGCTCGGTGGCGTGGCTGATCCTGCTGTCGGCCTCACCGGCCAGCCGGGCCGCGGCGAGGCTCGCGACCCCGGGCGGGGTGCGCACCTTCCTGGCCGGCGCCACCCACTCGATCGCGGCCGCCGGTGCCAGCGCGATTCTGATCATGGGGTTTCCGGTGCTACTCAAGGCCACCACCACGCATCTGGGCGCCACCGGCGGGGTGGTGATCCTGGCCGTCACCCTGACCAGGGCACCGCTGCTGGTTCCGCTGACCGCGCTGCAGGGCAACCTGATCGCCTACTTCGTCGACAAACCGCACGAGCGGATCCGCGCCCTGACCACCCCGGTGCTGGTGGTGGCCGTGATCGGGCTGCTCGGCGTGGTCGCCGCCGGACTGGCCGGGCCGTGGCTGCTGCGTACCGCGTTCGGATCCGACTATGTGGCCGGTGGGCCGCTGCTGGCCTGGCTGACCGCAGGGGCGGTGGCCATTGCGTTGTTGACGCTGACCGGCGCGGCCACCGTGGCCGCCGCCCGGCAGCGGGCGTATGCGGTCGGGTGGGTGAGTGCCACGGTGGCGGCCACCCTGCTGTTGCTGCTGCCGGTCGGGTTGGAGACCCGGACCATCATCGCGCTGTTGTGCGGCCCGGTGGTCGGAATCGCCGTGCACCTGACCGCGCTGGCGCGGGGATGACGCGCGGTAGTCTGATGCGCATCGATACCCCGTACCAGGACGTTTGGATCATCGTCCCCGCCTTCAACGAAGCGAGCGTCATCGCCGATGTCGTCGCCGATCTGCGCACCGCCTTTCCCAACGTCGTGTGTGTCGACGACGGTAGCCGCGACGGTACTGCCGAGGCCGCGCATGCCGCCGGCGCGCACCTGGTACGTCATCCGGTCAACCTCGGCCAGGGGGCGGCCATCCAGACCGGCGTGGAGTACGCCAGGGCGAGGCCGGGTGCGGCGGTGTTCGTCACGTTCGACGCCGACGGTCAACACCGGGTCAAGGACGTGATCCGGATGATCGACCGGTTGGCGCCCGGCCGGACCGACGAGGTCGATCTGGTGATCGGCACCCGGTTCGGCGGTACGGTCACCCACACCCCGCCGCTCAAACGGATCATCCTGCGCGTCGCGGCCGCCGTCAGCCCGCACAGCCGCAGCCTGGGCTTGACCGACGCACACAACGGCCTGCGCGTGTTCAACAAGAAGGTGGCCGACGAACTCAACATCACCATGAACGGGATGTCGCACGCCGGCGAGTTCATCGCGCTGGCGGTCGAAAACCATTGGCGGGTGGCCGAAGAACCGGTAGAGATCCTCTACACCGACTATTCCAAGTCCAAGGGCCAGCCGCTGCTCAACGGGGTCAACATCTTGTTCGACGGTCTGCTGCGCGGAAGGATGCCGCGATGAACTGGATCCAGGTGCTGCTGATCGCCTCGGTCATCACGCTGCTGGTGTACCTGTTGCGGTCCCGGCGCAGCGCCCAGGCCAAGGCATGGGTGAAGCTGGGCTATCTGCTGTTCGTCGTCGCGGCCGTCTACGCGATCGTGCGACCCGACGACACCACCGTGGTGGCCAACTGGCTGGGCGTGAAACGCGGCGCCGACCTGCTGGAGTACGCCCTGATCATCGCGTTCCTGTTCACCACCATCAGCACCTATATGCGGTTCAAGGACCTGGAACTGCGGTATGCGCGGCTGGCGCGGGCCGTGGCCCTGGAATCGGCCCGTCCCCCGGACGAACCCGCTCACTGACCGCTGAGCAGCTTGGTCAGCAGGGCGATCTTGCGGGCCTCCAACTCCGGGTCGGGCAGCACCGGGCGCAGCATGGCGGCGCCGTCGAAGGTGTTGGTCAGCAGTGCGGTGACGACGGCGCGACCTTCGGCAGGGAACAGTTCGGCCGACGGTGCCGAGCCGGCCGCCTCGACGATCTTGGCGCTGTACTCGGTGAGGACGTCGGCCAGCGTTGCCCGCAGCTTGCCGTCGGTGCGGGCCGCGATCATCAGCTCGTACAGCACGGCGTTGGTGTCGTTGCCGGTGATGTCGCGCAGCACGGTCAGCACGGCGGGCAGCGGCGGTTCCGTGGTCGGGATCTCGGCGACCCGCTTGCTGAACAGTTCCAGTTGACGGCGCAGCGCCTCGTAGGCGGTGGCGGCCATGAAGTCCCCGATGGTCGGGTAATGCCGGAACAGCGCCCCCACGGACAGCCCGGCCCGCTTGCAGATGACCGCGGCCGACGCTCTGGCGTAACCGATTTCGATGATCGTCTCGATGCTGGCGTCGAGCAGTCGGGCGACCGTCTGTTCGCGGCGCTGCTGCTGGGTGCGGGCCATCAGACCGTGGCGGGGTACTGCACGGTCCCGGTGCCCGCCCGCAGGTACCGGCCGGACTTGGCGGTCGTTCCGTAGCCGTCGCGGAACTCACCGGCGCGGAACACCACCTGCCCGTTCACCCCGGTGGCGACCACGGCGGCGTCATTGCGGTTGACCATGCGGCTCAGCCCGCCGTAGAACGGCACCGTCTCCTCGTGGTACTCGTTCAGCGAGTCATCAAGAGCGGCCGGGTCGATGACCACGAAGTCGGCCCGATCACCGCGGCGCAGGGTGCCCGCATCGAGCCCGAACCAGTCGGCCACCTCGGCGGTGAGCCGGTGCACGGCGTGCTCGGTGGTCAGGAACGGCCGGCCGGCCCGGTCGGCGTCGCGCACGCGCTTGAGCAGCCGCAGCGCGTAGTTGTAGAAGGCCATGTTGCGAAGGTGCGCACCGGCATCCGAGAACCCCATGTGCACCGACGGTTCCTTGGCCAGTCGGTCCAGTTGCTTGGGCCGGTGGTTGGCCACGATGGTGGTCCACCGCACGTTGCGTTCGCCGTTCTCCACGAGAACGTCGAGGAAAGCGTCCAGCGGGTGCAGGCCCCGCTCATCGGCGATCTGTCCGAAACTCTTGCCGACCAGTGTGGCGTCGGGGCATTCGACGATGGTGGCGTCGTGGAAATCGCGGTGCCACAACGCCGGTCCGAGCTTGCGCCGGTCGAAGGAGCGGTGAAAGCGCCTGCGGTACTCCGGATCGGCGAGCAGCTTGTTGCGTTCGAGTTGATCGCGCAGATGCAGGGCCGCGGTGCCGGCGCCGAACTCTTCGAACACCGGCAGATCGATACCGTCGGAATACAGTTCGAACGGGACCGGCAGGTGCTGGAAGCGGACCTTCGCGGCCAGCAGCCGGTTCAACAGCCGGGTGCCTCGTCCCAGCACGTGCACCGCGCCGGGTGACGACTTGGCGTCGGCAGAGACCAGCAGGCTCATCTTCACGCCGCGACGCCGCCCGAATTGGGTGCTGCTTTCGAGGAAGAAGTTCAGCGCCTCTTGTATTTTCGCGACGTTCGGCGCGCTCTGCAGGATGCGCCCGCGTTTGCGCAGCACCTTGATCAGCCGTCGACGTTCCCGCCAGGTGGCGAAGGTGGACGGCAGCGCACGGGACCGGAACCGGTCACCGTCGAGCTTGTCGATGGCCGCGTCCATCCCGGACAACCCCAGCATCCCGGCGTCCAGCGCCGCGTCCAGCCGGGCGGCCATGGTCTCCAGTTCGGCGTCGGTGGGCACGACATCGCGCGTGGTGGCGCGGTCCAGACCGAGCACGGAGGCCCGCAGGTCCGAATGCCCCAGCAGCGACGCGACATTTGGGCCGAGTGGCAGCGCGTCGATGGCGGCCACATACTCGGCCGGGGTGGACCAGGTCTTGTGGCCCTGCAGGGCGCCCAGCACGTATTGGCGCGGGACGGCCTCGACCCGACTGAACAGGTCGGCGGCGTCCTCGCTGTCGGCGTACACCGTCGACAGCGAGCACATGCCCAGCAGCACGGTGGTGACACCGTGGCGCACGGACTCGCGGAGGCCGGGATCGAGCAGCACCTCGGCGTCGTAGTGGGTGTGCACGTCGATGAACCCCGGGACGATCCATTTGCCCGCCGCGTCGATCACCTCGGGGCAGCCGGTCTCGTCGAGCGGGCCGGACGACACGTCGGCGACGACACCGTCGCGGATTCCGAGGGTGCGGACCAGCGGGACGCGTCCCGTTCCGTCGAACCAGAGGCCGTCGCGGATGATCACGTCGTAGGACATCACGCGAGCCTAGGTTAGATAGCGAGCGCTCACAATCTTTTGACGAAATCAGTTGTCGCGGAAATAGTCGACTGTCCGCTCGATGCCCTCGTCGATGCCGACCTGCGGGCGCCAACCCAGCACCTGCGCGGCGCGGCTGATATCCAGCTGCGACTTGCGCAGATCCCCCAGGCGCGGCGGCAGGAATTCCGGATCGTCGGGGGCCCCGGCCGCCTTGGCGATCGCCGTGTGCAGGTCACGGACGCTGGTGCTGACGCCGGTGCCGATGTTGAACCGCTGCCCGCTGCCGGCTTCCCCGGCCGCCTTGACGAACGCATCCACCACGTCGTCGACGTAGACGTAGTCGCGGCTGTCGGTGCCGTCGCCGAAAATCTTGGTGGACTGTCCGGCCAGCAGCGCCTTGGCGAAGATCGCCACTACACCGGCCTCACCATGCGGATCCTGGCGCGGGCCATAGACATTGCCGGGCGCGATATGGGAGCAGTCCAGCCCGTAGAGGTTGCGGAAGGTATTGAGGTACACCTCGCCTGCCACCTTGCTCGCCGCGTACGGCGACGCCGGGTCGGTGGGCACGTCCTCGCCGGTGGGGTACACCGGCGGGGTGCCGTAGACGGAACCGCCGGAGCTGGTGTGCACGATCTTGCGGACACCGTGGGTGCGGGCGGCCTCGGCCAGCCGGATGGTGCCCACCACGTTGACCGTCGCATCGAATTGCGGGTTGTCCACCGAGTGGCGCACCGAGATCTGCGCGGCCAAGTGGAAGATCACCTCCGGCTTGGCGTCGGCAACGATGGCGCCGAGGTCGGCGTCGACGATATCGGCCTCGATGAAGGTGCCGTTCGGATGAGCTTCAGCCGAGGTCAGGTTGGGTCGTCGGCCGGTGCTGAGATCGTCGATGCCCACCACGGTGTGCCCGTCGGCGAGCAAACGATCGACGAGGGTTGATCCGATGAATCCGGCTGCCCCGGTGACGAGTGTGCGCACGGGCTCACTCTAACGAGCGCAGATGTGCGTCCGTACAGTCGGCGACGATGAAATGGATCGGCCTGGGCGAGCGAAGCGACGGGAAATGGCTCCTGGGCGAGCGAAGCGACGGGAAATGGCTCCTGGGCGAGCGAAGCGACGGGAAATGGGTCCGCGCCGCCATCGCGCTGATCGTGGCGCAGCTGGTGATCCGCGCCGTGGTGGCCTTCGGCGGGTACTTCTACTGGGATGACCTGATCCTGATCGGCCGGGCCGGCACCCAGGGCCTGCTGTCTCCGGGTTATCTGTTCGACGATCACGACGGGCACGTCATGCCGGGGGCGTTCCTGGTGGCCGGAATCATCACTCGGTTGGCCCCGTTCTCGTGGGTGTGGCCGGCCCTCAGCCTGTTGGTGTTGCAGCTGCTGGCATCGCTGGCGTTGTTGCGGGCGCTGCAGGTGATCCTCGGATGGCGTCCGGTGTTGTTGGTGCCCTTGACTTTCGCGCTGTTCACCCCGCTGACGGTGCCGGCGTTCGCGTGGTGGGCGGCCGGGCTGAATTCGCTGCCACTGCAGGCCGCGCTGGCCTGGGTGTGCGGGTCGGCGATCCTGCTGGTGCGCAGCGGTGAGCGACGGCACCTCTGGTCGGCGGTGCTGGCGTATGTCGGCGCGTTGCTGTTCTTCGAGAAGTCGGCGGTGATCCCGTTCGTCGCGTTCACGGTGGCCGCACTTCTCGCGCACGTCCGTGGCGACTCGGTGCGGGCGGTGTGGGTGCGCGGCCGGGACTTGTGGGTGGCGCTGCTCGCGATCACCGTGGCGTGGATCGGGGTGTACCTGCTCGTCGTCGACCAGAAGCGCTGGACGCTCGATCCGGCGATGACGTGGGACCTGTTGCGCCGCTCGGTGACTCACGCCATCGTGCCCAGCCTGGCCGGCGGCCCGTGGGAGTGGCAGCGCTGGGCGCCGGCGTCGCCGTGGGCCACACCGCCGGTCGGCGCCATGGTGCTGGGCTGGGTGGTGCTGGCGGCGGTGGTGGCGGTGTCGTTGGCGCGCAAACGCCGGATCGGTTGGGTGTGGGCGGCCGCGCTCGGTTATGCCGTGGCCTGTCAGGTGCCCATCTATCTGATGCGGTCCTCCCGGTTCACGGCGCTGGAGTTGGCCCAGACGTTGCGCTATCTGCCGGACCTGGTGGTGGTGCTCGCACTGCTGACCGCCGTCGCGTTCTGTGCGCCGAACCGGCCGTCTGCGCGTCTGGACGCCTCGGTATCGCGTTCGGTGGCGGTGGTCGCGGTGGCGGTGGCGTTCGTGGCGAGCAGCCTGTACTCGACGGTGACATTCCTACGGGTGTGGCGGGACAGCCCGGTGCCCGCGTACCTGGCCAACGCCCGAGCCGGCTTGGCCGCGGTCGACACTCCCCTGCTGGACCAGGAGGTGGACCCGCTGATCCTGCAGCGGGTGGCCGCGCCGGAGAACCTGGCCAGCCATATGTTCGCGCTCACCCGACCTCGCCCGGAGTTCGCCTCCGCCACAACGGAACTGCGGATGTTCGACAGCGCTGGACGGCTGTTGGACGCCCAAGTCACCTGGGTGCGGACCATCGTCGAGGGGCCGGCACCGCATTGCGGTTACCTGGTGCAGCCCGATACCGAGGTCACCATGCCGCTCGATGGGCCGCTCCTGCCCGCCGACTGGACCGCCGAGATCAACTACCTGGCCAACAACGACGGCTCGCTGACGATGACACTGCCCGAGGGAGTGCCGGCAAAGGTGCCGGTGCGGCCCGGCCTCAACCGGGTGTTCGTGCGGTTGTCCGGCGCGGGAGCGGCCATCCGGGTGCGGGCCAACACCGCGGCGCTGTCGGTGTGTATCGCCTCGGGTCCGGTCGGGTTCGTGGCACCGAAGTGACGTGGGCGCCCCGGTGATCCCCGGCGTGTGACACCGGGACTTGTCGGTGGCATTGCCTACGCTTTTGCCCATGAGTTGGCCAGATTCCCGACCGTCGGTCGTCGCGCCGTGCCCGCACTGCGATACCGAGACGGTCTGGCTGCAGACGGTGCACGGGGGCTGGCAGCTGTTCGACGCGAAGATGCAGCCGATCGACGACAGCGCGCCGGGCAACCGGTTCGCCATCGCGCGCCGTACCCGTCAGGTAGTCGATCTGGACAACGTCCTCGAATCACGCTGGCCGGCACAATGTCTGAGCCTGCACAGGTTCGGCTGCCCAGCCAGTTACGACGATTCCCGGCATTACCGGCGCCGGCCGCGTCAGGCCAACGACATCGACCTCGACGATCTGTTCCAGCGCCTGGCGGTGCGCAGGGAGGCGTTGCGAGCCGAGGCCGGTTAAGCGCCCGGGGCGGTGATGATCCGTCGGGCGGCCTCGATGACGAGGGTCCGCCGGTGCGCGATGGTCGTTTCGTCGGCGGCGCCGGTGACGGCGTCGGGCAGATGCGCCCAGGCCAGCCCGACGCCGAACAACAGCACGATGAGGTCGTCGGGTTTCCAGGACGGGTCCACCCGGCCGTCGGCCTGGGCGGCCGCGATGGCGGCGAGCACCGTCGCCGGGATGGGATGGCCGTCGCTGTCCGGTCCGGGCAGCGCGAAGCCCTCCAACCGGGCCCAGGTGAGCATGCGCAGATGCTCGGGGTGCCGGGAGGCCAGGTCGTAGACGCCCGCGGCGTACTCGGCGACATCCTCGGGCGCCATCGTGACGGATCGGAAGAACTCGGCGGCGTCGGCCAGTGCCACCTCCCGGAACAACGTCTCCTTGTCGCCGAAATGGGCATACAGGCGTTCCTTGCTGGCCTTGGCGGCTTTGGCGATGCGGTCGATGCGGGAGCCTGCCAGCCCGTACTGGGCGAATTCGGCGCGGGCCGCCGTCAGGATCTCGTCGCGCAATTCGGTCGTGGACCTCACAGCTGGATCATAGCCATACGAACTAGTTCGTTCGGTAGCGTGGTGACCATGTCCGCGCACATCATGACCAATGTGGATGCCCTCCTCGACCCGCCCGCCCATATCCGCGCCCTGCGCCGCGCCGCCGAATCCGTCGTCGATGCGGCGGCCCCGCTGGTCGACCTGTACCGGCCGTACGTCGACGGGCAGGACAAGCTACCCCGCGACGGCCGATTCCTGTTGGTGGGCAACCATTCTCAGAGCGGCGTCGAGGGCTTCCTGATCCCGTTCGCGGTCCGTCGAGAACTCGGTGTTCTGGTCCGTCCGCTGACCGACCGTGGCTTCGGCAAGATGCCGTTCCCGGCGGGTGAGCTGATGGCCGCGTTCGGTGCCACCGTCGGCTCACCGGAATCCGCGCGGCAGCTGATGCGCCACGATCAACCCATCCTGGTCTTTCCCGGCGGTGGCCGCGAGATCGCGAAGTTCAAGGGTGAGCAGAACACCCTGCGCTGGGAAGGCCGCGCCGGGTTCGCCCGGTTGTCGGTGGAGCACGACTACCCGATCGTGCCGGTGGCCCTGCTCGGCGGCGACGACGTCTACACCAGCCTGACCCGGCGCGACGGCCGGTGGGGCCGGTTCAGCCAGGGGCTGGCCGAGAAGCTGGGCGGCAAGCCGGAGATGGCCATGCCGCTGCTGCGGGGCGTCGGCCCCACCCTGATCCCCCACCCGCAGCGGATGTACCTGCGCTTCGCCACCCCCATCGACACCACGAAGCCGGCAGGCATCGACGAGCAGACGTGGGTGGCGACGGTGCGCGACGAGACCAAGAAGACGCTGGAACGCACCCTGCAGGAGCTGCAGGCCGTGCGCGTCGAGGATCCCTACCGGGAGCTGAACCCGTTGGCGTGGACCCGGGCCGCGCGGCCGGCCTGAGCGATCGAGTAGTCGACTACTCAGTACCCGCGGGCTCGAGTCCCTTAGCGTCGTGCAGGCACGCCGCTGCGGTGGCTCGCGGCATCCGCTTGGGACGAGGGGTCCACGCGGACGGTCTGCGGGCCGCACGCGAGATTGCGGTTGGTGCGGCTTCCACTCGAACTTCGCCGCAACAACCGCAATCTGGCGGAGTGTGGGCTGGATGCGCCGCCGGGATATCCCGAGGGCGAGATGGAGCCGCCTGGGGGAATCGAACCCCCGACCTTCTCATTACGAGTGAGATGCTCTACCGACTGAGCTAAGGCGGCGATGCCCGACACGCAGGCGCAGGTGAGTCTACGGCAGTCCCCGCCCACCACCCAAAAGGCCGCCCCGCATCAGCCCTTCAACGCCTGCCCCACCGTCGCCACCATGGCGTCGACGGCGAACTTGGGTTTCACGTTGGTCTCCAGCGCCTCGCGGCACTCCAGCACCGCCTCGATGCACCGCAGCAGTTTGTCGGGGCGGGCATGCGCGGCCAGGGCGGCGACCTTGTCCTGCATATCCGGATGGTTGGCCACCACCCCGCCCGCACCGGCGGACACCACCAGGGCGTCGCGGAAGTAGGTCGCCAGATCCATCAACGCCCGGTCCAGCGCATCCCGGGATGCCCGGGTCTGCCGCGACTTCTGCCGTTTCTCAAGGTCTTTGATCGCGCCGGCGGCGCCACGGATCGCCCCGGCGGCGCCCTTGCCGGTGCCGCCCGCACCCAGGGCGGTCCGCAGTTCCTCGGCTTCGGTCTCATTACGCCCGGCCGTCAGCGCCTTGGCCTCGGCCTCCGCGGTGGCCACCAGATCCTCGGCGGCGGCGTAGGCGCGGGCCGGCGTGGCGGCGTCGCGGGCCAGCCCCAGTGCCCGCTCCCGGCGCTGCCGGGCCTCCGGGTCGGTCGCCAGCCGGCGGGCCCGGCCCACGTGCCCACCGCTGATCGAGGCCGCCCAGGCGGCGACATCCTCGGCCAACCCGTCGCTGTCGGTGAGCACCTGGGCGATGGCCTCGGCCCGCGGCGTCACCAATGCGACATGGCGGCAGCGGGAGCGCAACGTCACCGCGATGTCCTCCGGGTCCACCGAGGGCGCGCACAGCAGGAACACCGTCGACGGGGGCGGTTCCTCGACCACCTTGAGCAACGCGTTGGCCGCACCTTCGGTGAGCCGGTCGGCATCCTCGACCACCACGATCTGCCAACGGCCGGTGCCCGGTCGGCGCGACGCGATCTGCACGATCTCGCGCATCTCCGAGACGCCGATGGACAGCCCCTCCGGGATGATGCGCCGCACGTCGGCGTGCGTGCCGGCCAGCGTCGTGGTGCAGGCCCGGCACTCACCACAGCCCGGATCGCCTTCGGACTGGCACTGCAGCGCCGCCGCGAAGCACACCGCGGCGATCGACCGGCCGGACCCGGGCGGACCGGTGATCAGCCACGCATGCGTCATCCCGCCGGCTGTGAGCGCACTGTGAGACGAATCACCACGGGCCGCCCGAGCCGCGGCCACCAACTCGGCCGCCACGGCATGTTGGCCCACCAGCCGCTCGAATACACCGCTTCCCACCGCAGCAAGACTAGTGGTGCCGACAGACACGACATAAGAACTGCGACGCACGAGGTCACACCCGACCGATACGGTAAACGGGTGAGCACGGCAACCAACCCGATCGGGCGAATCGGCGCATTCGTCCGCTGGGTGGCGCGTACGCCGTGGCCGGTGTTCACGCTCGGCATGGTGCAGTCCGACATCATCGGCGCGCTGTTCGTGCTGGGTTTCCTGCGGTTCGGACTACCGGCCGAGGACCGTATCCAGCTGCAGGACCTCCCGGCGGTCAACCTCGCGGTCTTCCTCGGTTACCTGTTCGTCGCGTTCACCGTCGGCGCCTATCTGAGCCTGCGGTTGCTGCTGCCCGTCATCCGCTGGCAACGTCGGGACACCCTGCTGGCCGACGGCGACCCCACGATCACCGGCCTGGCGCGGGTGCGCGCGCTGAAGATGCCCTTCTACCGAACCCTGATCAGCGTCTCCAACTGGCTGCTCGGGTCGATCGTGTTCATCATCGCCAGCTGGCCGGTGGCCAGTAAGTCCGCGCCCGTCGTCGCGGTCGCCACGGCCCTGGGTGCCACCGCCACCGCGATCATCGGCTACTTGCAGTCCGAACGGGTGCTGCGCCCGGTCGCCGTGGCCGCGCTGCGCGGCGGCGTGCCGGAGAACTTCCGCGCCCCCGGCGTCATCCTGCGCCAGGTGCTGACCTGGGTGCTGTCCACCGGGGTGCCGCTGCTGGCCATCGTGCTGGCGCTGGTGGCCAGCAAGTTCGCCATCCTCACCGCACCGGCGGATCGGTTGAACACCCCGCTGCTGCTGTTGGCCATCGCCGCCCTGGTGATCGGACTGTCCGGCACGGTGTTGGTCGCCATGTCCATCGCCGACCCGCTGCGCCAGCTGCGCTGGGCCCTCGGCGAGGTGCAGCGCGGAAACTACAACGCGCACATGCAGATCTACGACGCCAGCGAGCTGGGCCTGCTGCAGGCCGGGTTCAACGACATGGTCCGCGACCTGGCCGAGCGGCAGCGGCTGCGCGACCTGTTCGGCCGCTACGTCGGCGAGGACGTGGCCCGCCGTGCGCTGGAGCGCGGCACCGAACTCGGCGGCCAGGAGCGTGACGTCGCGGTGTTGTTCGTCGACCTGGTGGGCTCGACCCAGCTGGCCTCGACGGTGCCCGCGTCGGAAGTGGTGAACCTGCTCAACGAGTTCTTCCGGGTCATCGTCGACACCGTCAACAAGCACGGCGGGTTCGTCAACAAGTTCCAGGGTGACGCGGCGCTGGCCATCTTCGGCGCGCCGATTGAGCACCCGGACGCCTCCGGTGCCGCGCTGGCCGCCTCCCGTGAACTGCACGACGAACTGGTGACGGTGCTGGGCCAGACCGAATTCGGTATCGGGGTGTCCGCCGGCCGCGCCATCGCCGGGCATATCGGCGCGCAGGCCCGGTTCGAGTACACCGTGATCGGCGACCCGGTCAACGAGGCTGCGCGCCTGACCGAACTGGCCAAGCTGGAGGCCGGTCACGTGCTGGCGTCGGCGATCGCGGTGAGCGGCGCGCTGGACGCCGAGGCCCTGTGCTGGGATGTCGGCGAGATCGTCTCGCTGCGCGGCCGGGTGGCCCCCACTCAGCTGGCGCGACCGGTCAAGCTGGCCATGCCGGAACGCCGCGACCTGGTCGCAGACACTCCGTCGGACTCGCAGAGCTGAGTTGTTCGCGCGAAAGCGACTGGCGCTCAGGCCTTCTTGACGGCCTTCTTCGCCGGCGCCTTCTTGGCGGCGGTCTTCTTGACGGCCTTCTTCGCAGGCGTCTTCTTGGCCGCTTTCTTCACCGGGCCGCGTGCCCGGCGGTCCGCCAGCAGTTCCGAGGCGCGCGCGTCGGTGATCGACAGCACGTCATCACCCTTGCGCAGGCTGGCATTGGTCTCACCGTCGGTGACGTACGGGCCGAACCGGCCGTCCTTGATCACCATCGGCTTCTCCGAAACCGGGTCCACCCCCAACTCACGCAGCGGCGGGGTGGCCGCGCCCTGACGGCCGCGCCGCTTGGGCTCGGCGTAGATCTTCAGCGCCTCGTCCAGGGTGATGGTGAACATCTGTTCTTCGGTGGCCAGCGAACGAGAGTCGGTGCCGCGCTTGAGGTATGGGCCGTAGCGGCCGTTCTGCGCGGTGATCTCCTCACCGTTGGCCGGGTCGACACCCACGACCCGCGGCAGCGACAGCAGCTTGAGCGCGTCCTCCAGGGTGACGGTCTCCAAGTCCATCGAACGCAGCAGCGAACCGGTCCGCGGCTTGGGGCCGGTCGGCTTCTTGCCCTTCTTGGCACCCACGCCCGCATCCGGATCCTCGGGGGGCTCGGGCAGCACCTCGGTGACATACGGCCCGAAACGACCGTCCTTGGCCAGGATTTCGTGTCCCGTCTCCGGATCGACTCCCAGCGAGCGGCCCTCTTGCGGTGTGGCGAAGAGCTTTTCGGCGAGCTCCAGGGTCAGCTCGTCCGGGGTCAGCTCGTCCTTGAGGTTGGCGCGCTGCGGCTTGAGCTCACCGGGGTTCTCGGGGTCTTCGACCATCCGCTCCAGATACGGCCCGTTGCGGCCGACCCGGACGTTGATGGCACGACCTTGGTCGTCGTCGAAGAGCTTGATGGAGTTGACCTCTCGGGCATCGATGCCCTCCAGGTTGCCGCCCACCAGTTGTTTGAGGCCACCGGCGCGGGCAATCGACCCGTCCACCCCGTGCTCGCCGCCGAAATAGAAATTGGACAGCCAGTTGGTGCGCCGCTCGTTTCCCGAGGCGATCTCGTCGAGTTCGTCCTCCATGGCCGCGGTGAAGTCGTAGTCCACCAGTCGACCGAAATGCTGTTCCAGCAAGCCGATCACGGCGAACGCCACCCAGGACGGCACCAGGGCGCTGCCCTTCTTGTGCACGTAGCCGCGGTCCTGAATGGTCTTGATGATCGACGAGTACGTCGACGGCCGGCCGATGCCGAGGTCTTCCAGCGCCTTGATCAGCGAAGCCTCGGTGTAGCGGGCCGGCGGTGAGGTGGTGTGCCCGTCGGCGGTCAGCTCGGCGGCGTCCACGCGCTGCCCCTGGGTCAGGTTGGGCAGCCGGCTCTCGGCATCGTCGGCCTCGCCACCGGCCTGCTCGTCGAGGCTCTCGACGTAGGCCTTGAGGAAGCCGGCAAAGGTGATGGTCCGGCCGCTGGCGTTGAACACCACCTGCTCGCCACTGCGAGCCTGACCCGAGATCCGCAACGACAGCGTCGTACCGCGGGCATCGGCCATCTGCGAGGCGACGGTGCGCTGCCAGATCAGCTCGTAGAGCCGGAACTCGTCGGTGTCCAGTGCGCTGTGCAGCTGGCCGGGGGTCTGGAAGACGTCACCCGCCGGACGGATGGCCTCGTGCGCCTCCTGGGCGTTCTTGACCTTGCGCGTGTACTGCCGCGGCGAGGGGTGCACGTACTCCTCGCCGTACAGCTGACGGGCCTGGTTGCGCGCCGCGTTGATCGCCGACTCCGACAGGGTGGTCGAGTCGGTACGCATGTAGGTGATGTAGCCGTTCTCGTACAGCCGCTGCGCGATGCTCATGGTGCGCTCCGAGGAGAACCGCAGCTTGCGGCCGGCCTCCTGCTGCAACGTCGAGGTCATGAACGGCGCATACGGCTTACGGGTGTACGGCTTTTGCTCCACCGAGGACACGGTGAGCTGCGCGCCGCGCAACCCGGCGGCGAGCGCACCCGCGGCCGCCTCGTCGAGCACCAGCACCTCGTCGGGCTTGCGGACCGCGCCGAGCGAGTCGAAATCCCGGCCGGCGGCCACGCGCCGGCCGTCGACGGTGTTCAGCTTGGCGGTGAACCGCGGCGGCGACGCCTGCGGATCCGACACGCTGGCATCCAGCTCGGCGGTGACATCCCAGTAGCCGGCGCTGCGGAACGCCATGCGCTCACGCTCGCGCTGCACGATGATCCGGGTCGCCACCGACTGCACCCGGCCCGCCGACAGCTTGGGCGCCACCTTCTTCCACAGCACCGGGGACACCTCGTAGCCGTAGAGGCGGTCCAGGATGCGGCGGGTCTCCTGAGCGTCGACCAGGTCGATGTCCAGGTCGCGGGGGTTCTCGGCGGCGGCGCGGATGGCCGGTTCGGTGATCTCGTGGAACACCATCCGCTTGACCGGGACGCGTGGTTTCAGCGTCTCCAGCAGATGCCAGGCGATGGCTTCACCCTCGCGGTCACCGTCGGTGGCGAGATAGAGCTCGTCGACACCCTTGAGCAGATCTTTCAGCTCGGCGACGGTGGCCTTCTTGTCGGGGCTGACGATGTAGAGCGGCTCGAAGTTGTCGTCGACGTTGACCCCGAGTCGGGCCCACGGCTCCGATTTGTACTTGGCCGGGACGTCGGCGGCGTTGCGCGGCAGGTCGCGGATGTGCCCCCGGGAAGACTCCACGACATAGTTGGAGCCCAGGTAGCCGGCGATTTTGCGCGCCTTGGTCGGCGACTCGACTATGACGAGCCGCCGAACGGTACCGGCGCCTCCCCGGCTCCGGTCGTCGTCAGCCACCTGCTCCTACACTCCACTTCTATATGTACTGCGTGCCGCCACTTGTCCAGCGCGTCAGCAATTGACAATTTCGCACCCCGCGCTGATCAACGCAAACCGGCTCGCCCGCAGGAGGCGCTCATGTCCGCGGCCACTTGGCGAACGCATCGGTGTCCCCCGGCGGTTCCCCGACCGTCTCTACCAGGCGTAACAGTCGCCGACGGCCACTGATTCGCAGTGCCGGGCGCGAGCCGCGGGTGCCGATCAGGGTGGGCGCAATTCCCACCCGCATGAGCGCCGCCGCCAGGGCCGCGTGGGTATCCGGCGCGTGCGGATCCAGGCCCAGCAGGTACCGGTCGGCCTCCGGCGTGCCGTCGGCCAGTGTCCAGGCCCGCAGCTCGCGCGGACCGGGCAACCACTCCGGGGGCACCGTCTTGACCGCACCCCGGGTCCACGCCCTGGCGATGCCGATCAGCCGGTTGTCCATCCCGGTGCGGACCAGCGGGGTGTTCTCGTCGGTCCTGGCGATCTCGGGTGTCAAGCCCGCCTCGGTGATCATCTCGGCCAGCCCCTCGGCACGCCAGAGCCGGTCGACAACCACCGACAGCCGTGCCTCCTGGCCGGAGATCACCACCTGGCCGGACGCCGCCAGAATCCCCGTCAGGTCGGCTACCTGGGGAGGTATCGACTCAGCCGAGAAGAACGACAGCTGGCTCACCCGCACGACACTATCCGGGGCGAGCGCAGCGACGGGGAATTGACGCGTGGCGAGCGCAGCGACGGGAGATCGACGCGTGACGGGAGATTGGCCACCCTAAACGAAAACGCCCCCGGCGTGGCCGGGGGTGTTTCCTCAGATCGACTGGCTCAGACGGCGCGAACGCCGGTGGCCTGCGGACCCTTGGGGCTCTGGCCGACCTCGAACTCAACCTTCTGGTTCTCCTCCAGGGTCCGGAAGCCCGACCCCTGGATCTCCGTGTAGTGGACAAACACGTCAGCGGAGCCGTCCTCGGGGGCGATGAAACCGAAGCCCTTCTCCGCGTTGAACCACTTCACAGTTCCCTGTGGCATTTTCCGTACATTCCTTCTCTTACCGGGTGCGGTTCACCGACTTCCGGTGTACCGGGCCCGTTCCGACCGCCAATCCTTCGTGGAGTCGTCGGAACTAGCCCCGACCTACAACCCTCGCAGGAACCGCGATCGCAACGACGATCCTGCGAGTGCTAGTACACGAACACAGAAGCTGCGACCGCGATAAGTCAATCATGTTCGAGCCGTCTGCGACAGTCTCGGCACGCGTCAGTAGTTAACAATTCACCTGGGGACACAATCCGGGAAACACCGGCGAAATTTGCAGCGATCCTCCGGGCATGTGAGAGAGGAAGTCAGGTGGGCGGTTCGGCGGCCGAATCCGGGTCGCAATTCGGGCATGACCTGCTGGCCAGGGCGCTCGACGGCACGGCGGCCGACGAGCATCCGTTACGCCACGTCACCGACCTGCCGCCGCGCCGGGCGCAGACCCGCCCGTGGCCGCAGTGGGCACCGGCCGACGTGGTCGCGGCGTACGCCGATCGGGGCGTCACCGGCCTGTGGTCGCATCAGCTGGCCGCCGCCGAGCTGGCCCACGCGGGCCGGCACGTGGTGCTGTCGACGGGGACGGCGTCGGGCAAGTCGTTGGCCTACCAGCTGCCGATCCTCACCGCGATGTCGGCCGATCCGCGGGCCAGGGCGCTGTATCTGTCCCCGACCAAGGCGCTGGGCCACGATCAGCTGCGCACCGCCCAGGCCCTCACCGGCGAGATCGGCGCCCTGCGCGACGTCGCGCCCAGCGCCTACGACGGCGACGCCACCACCGAGATGCGGCGTTTCGCGCGGGAACGGTCCCGGTGGATCTTCTCCAATCCCGACATGATCCACCTGTCGATGCTGCGCAACCATGCCCGATGGGCGGTGTTCCTGCGCAATCTCAGATACATCGTGGTCGACGAGTGTCATTACTACCGGGGCATCTTCGGGTCGAACGTGGCGATGGTGTTGCGCCGCCTGTTGCGGTTGTGCGAGCGGTATTCGGGTAACCCGACCATCGTCTTCGCCAGTGCCACAACGGCTTCGCCCGCCGAGACCGCCGCCGAGTTGATCGGCCAGACCGTCGTCGCGGTGACCGACGACGGCTCACCGCAGGGCGGGCGCACGGTGGCGTTGTGGGAGCCGGCCCTGCTCGACGACCTCACCGGGGAGAACGGCGCCCCGGTCCGGAGGTCCGCCGGCGCCGAGGCGGCCCGGGTGATGGCCGACCTGATGGCCGAAGGTGCCCGCACGCTGACGTTCGTGCGGTCCCGGCGCGGTGCCGAGTTGACCGCCCTTGGCGCGCGGGCCCGGCTGGAGGAGATCGCGCCGCACATCGCCGACCAGGTGGCGTCGTATCGGGCCGGGTACCTCGCCGAGGACCGCCGCGAACTGGAACGGGCCTTGGCCGAAGGTGACCTGCGCGGCCTGGCCACGACGAATGCGCTGGAACTCGGTGTCGACATCGCCGGGCTGGACGCCGTGCTGCTGGCCGGATTCCCGGGCACCGTCGCCTCGTTCTGGCAGCAGGCCGGCCGGTCGGGCCGGCGCGGGCAGAGCGCCCTGATCGTGCTGATCGCCCGCGACGATCCGCTGGACACCTACCTGGTGCACCATCCGGCGGCCCTGCTGGACAAGCCGATCGAGCGGGTGGTGATCGACCCGGCCAACCCGCATGTGCTGGGTCCGCAGCTGCTGTGCGCTGCCACCGAACTGCCCCTGACCGACGCCGAGGTGCGCACCTGGGGGGCCGAGGCGGTGGCCGGTGAACTGGTCGACGACGGATTGCTGCGGCACCGACCGGGCGGCTACTTCCCCACGCCCGGTGTGGATCCGCACCACGCCGTCGACATCCGGGGTTCCTCGGGCGGGCAGATCGCGATCCTGGAGGACGGCACCGGACGCATGCTGGGCACCACCGGCACCGGCCAGGCCCCGGCCTCGATCCACCCCGGGGCGGTGTATCTGCACCAGGGTGAGACCTACCTGGTGGATTCGCTGGATTTCGAGGAAGGTATCGCCTTCGTCCACGCCGAGGACCCCGGCTACACCACCTCTGCCCGCGAGATCACCGATATCAGTGTGTCCGGACCGGGGGAACGAAAAACGTTCGGCGATATCACCATCGGCCTGGTTCCGGTGTCGGTGACCAACACGGTGACCGGCTATCTGCGACGCCGGGTGGATGGTGAAGTCATCGACTTCATCGAGCTGGACATGCCGTCGCGGACGCTGGACACCGTGGCGGCGATGTGCACGCTGACGCCGGAGCTGTTGGCGGACAACGGTATTGATATGTTGCGGGTGCCCGGATCGCTGCACGCCGCCGAACACGCGGCGATCGGCCTGCTGCCGCTGGTGGCCAGCTGCGACCGGGGCGATATCGGCGGGGTGTCGACGGCGGCGGGCCCGGGCCCGGGAGACCTGACCGGGTTGCCGACCATCTTTGTCTACGACGGCTACCCGGGTGGGGCGGGTTTCGCCGACCGCGGATTCCGTAGGTTCAGCACCTGGTGGGGTGCCACCGCGGCCGCCATCGAAGCGTGCGAATGCCCGTCAGGCTGCCCGTCATGTGTGCAATCGCCCAAGTGCGGCAACGGAAATGACCCGCTGGACAAGGCCGGGGCGATTGCGGTGCTGCGCATGGTGCTCGGCGTACTCGCGCGCCACGAGCAGTGACGATTCACCCCTCGGCAATCGCCCGCTGCCCCGACGTACCGCTGCGGCACGCCGAGCACCGCGACATTGCGACAAACGGTCGGACAACGCGATCCGTTTTCAACCCCGGATCAAACCGGGTGCCGACGTAAAGTACCCCGCGACCTGGGCAGACGCAACCCGTCCTGGGCGCAGCGACCCCGACGAGTCCGCGCTTCGAGCCCTCCGATCAGCAAATTCCGACGGAATCCGCAGCTGCCGCAAACTTCGGGCGGGCCCAGGGTTGCCAGCTAAACTGCCCTCATGGACCACGACTGGCTGCTCGTGGAGACGCTCGGGGACGAGCCGGCCGTGGTGGCCCAGGGATCGCGCACCAAGAACCTCGTTCCGATCACCACCTTCCTACGACGGAATCCGCACCTGATGGCGATCCAGTCGGCGATCGGCGAGACGGTGCGTGGCGGCCAGCCGTTGACCAGCATCACCTCCAAGCACGACAGGGTGATCCGCACCGACGTGGTGCGGATGTCCGACGGGGTGATCCACGGCGTGCAGCTGTGGATCGGCCCGCCGGATATCGAAGCGCCACAACGCCCGGTGATCGGGCCGCTGAAATGGGACCTGGAGTCCGGCGTCGCCACCGACACCCCGGAGGCGCTGGCCAACAGTGGCCGCGACCCGTCCCGGGAAGCCACCCACGGGCGCGCATTCGCCGAGGACCTGCCCGCGCGGACCCTGCAACCGGACGAATCCAAGGTGCTGTCCATGGTGATCCAGGCCAAGCCGGGCAATGTGCTGTGCAGTACCTGGAACGTCACCGACTTTCGCGGCCAGCCCGTTGCGGTCGGCTTCGTGGCTCGCGCCGGCCTGGAGGTGCAAGACGACGGGTCCGAGCGGCTGATCTGCCGGTCGATGAACTGGCGCGCCGAACGTGCCGAGCCGTCGTCACCACCCGACGATCTGGCGCAGCGCATCCTGCACGGGTTGGCCACTCCCGGCGTGCACCGGGCCCTGGTCGACATCAACAGTTGGCGGGTGCTGAAGTGGCTCGACGACCCGTGCCCGTTCTACGACTGGCGGGCCGGTGACCGCGAGATCCCGATGCTCGACCCGGCCGATGAACATCACGTCCTTTCCATGGCACGGGAATTCGCGGTTGGCCCGACCACCCGGGTGCTGGGCTTGCGGGCGCACGGCGGTGGCTACACCCCCGTCCACGTGACGCTTACTCGGGTCGAGCTGGACGAGAACACCGTCGCCGCCCTGCTGTCGGTGCGGCTGCCGACCGACGAGGAACTTGCGGCCGCCGTACAGGGTGCCGTGGTGGCCGAAGACCCAGACCAGGCGAACACCAGGCCCACCCTGAAATCGCTGCTGCGGCTGGGCAAATCGGAGGACGAAGCGGAGTGATCTGCCGGGCCGGCCCGGGCCTGCGCCCTGGCCCGCCACCGCCGCACCCCGGTGTCGGCATCCACGGTCACCACCGCGTCCAACCCGTCGATAACGCAGCCGGCCACCACCGTTCCCATCGCGACGGCCACCGAGTCGGCTTGCGCACAAGCGAATTGGCGACCGGCCGGGAGACCGAGGGCGGCGGCGTGGGCGGCCAGATCGGCCGCCGCCTGCGCGCGGTGTCTGGCGATGACCGCCGCGCCGAGCACCGCCAGCCCCGTGGTCACGGTGATCAGCACACCCACCATGGCCACCGCGATCAGGGTGGCCGAACCACGATCGTCACGGGCCGGGCTCGGCCGCCGCGACGGCTTCGGCGACCAGCGTGATACCGGGCAGCAAGGGCGCTTTCGCGCTGACCCTGGCGATGACGAAACCACCGTCCCGGCGCAGCGCCAGCACCGCACCCGGCGGCCCGACCCGTTCGGCCGCGGCGGTACCGTCGGCGCCACGGGCGGCCAGCCGGGCGGCCTCCCGCGCCGCATCGACACAGCGCACCTGCATGCCGAGCGCGGTGAGCCCGGCCGCGCAGAACACCAGGACCGCCACCAGTGTGGCGACCGCGAAGGCCGCCTCCACGGTGACCGCACCCGCATCGCCGCTCAGACCTTGGTGTTCAACGCGCGGGCGATGATGTTCGACAGTGCGCTGACGATGGAGTCGCCGGTGACCACGGAGTACAGGATCGCGCCGAACGCGGCGGCCGCGATGGTGCCGATCGCGTACTCGACCGTGGACATGCCGGAGTCGTCGGTGGCGAGCACCACCAGTTTGGCCTGCACCGACTGAAATATGCTGCCTGGCATTGCTTCTCCCTTCGTTGGATGTGCTCACGAAAAACCCGCGCCCAGGACGTGGCCGGCCAGCCCGACAACTACCGGAACCACCCCGAGGCAGATGAACGCGGGCAGGAAGCACACGCCCAGCGGCCCGGCGATGAGCACCGAGGCGCGTCCGGCGGCGGCTTCGGCCGACGCGCCCGCGGCACTGCGCACCTGGTCGGCGAGTTCGGCAGCGCCCTGCGCCAGAGCCGCACCGGATTCGGCGGAACGCCTGGCCATCCGCGCCAGCGCGACGCCGTGCGGGTCGTCCGGCGCCTGCCCGCGGTCCCACGCCGTGCCGGCGTCCGCGCCGAGGGCCAGCAGGTTGCCGGCCCGGATGAGCCGCTGCGCCAGGCCGGCAGGAGCGAGTTGCGCGGCCGCCGCGACCGCCGCCGGCGTCGACATCCCCGCACTCAGACATGCCGCCAGCACGTCGAAGCAGGACGCGGCCGCCAGCGGATCCGCCCTCGACCGCGCTGGTTTCGGGGCGCCCGGCGAGCGACCGAGCCGGGCCGGCCCGGTGCCGATCAACACCGCGGCCGCAAGCAGCAGCGCAGACCAGGTCATCGCAGCACTCCTGAGGAGATTCGGTCAGACCACCACAACCCGAGGCAGCACAGCGTCACCCCGACGCCCAGCAGCCAGCCGCCGGTGCCGCCCGACAGCAGAAACCGCAATGAGTCGGCACCGATGAGCTGGCCGAGCGCGATACCGAGCACCGGCATCCCGGCCAGGATGGTGGCAGTGGTCCGGGCACCGGCCATTCCGGCCTCGACCTTGACCGCGAAACGCTCCCGCTCGACGATGTCCCGCTGTGCCGCCCGCATCAGGGTCGCGATGGCGAGGCCGTGGACGTGGGCCAGCTGCCAGCAGACCGCGAGCCGCTCCCAGTGGGCGGGTTCGGCGGCGCGGCGACCGGCCGCCCGCAGCCCGGCGGCGACATCGGCGCCGAGCCGTCCCCGGGCCGCCACACCGTGCAGCGCGTCGGCCACCGCACCGTCGACTTCGGCCGCCGCCACCTCGAAGGCGGTCACCGGGTGCGCGCCCACCCGCAACTCACCGACCAGCACATCCAGCGCGTCACGCAGGGCCGCCGCCTCCGACCGCGCGCGGGCCCGGCGTTTCGACCGGCTGCGGCGCACCAGCACAGTGCCGACCAACACCCCGGCGGCGATCGCGGTGCCCGCCGGAAGCAGCACGATCGCGACCATCGCGACCGGTCCCGCGCCCCACCACGGCGATATCCGGCGAACCCGGCGAAGATGCCCGCCCGGTAGACCCAGGCGCAGCCGGGCCGCCGGTGGAGCAACGGTCAACGCCGCGGCCAGCAGCAGGACGGCGGTGATCATCGGCTCGACCTGTCACCGAGCAGACCGGTCAGCGCCGCTGCGCCCGGACCGAATCCATCATCGGCGTGCCACGCGGTGGCGGCCCTGACCCAGCCATCGGCGGCGCGGTCCAGCACCGCGATCTCGAGCAGTCGCCGGCGTCCGGTCGCCGTGCGCTGCACATGCAGCACCACCTGAACCGCCGCCGCCAACTGGCTGTGCAGGCCCGCCCGATCCAGCCCGCCGGAACCGGCCAGCGCCTCGAGCCGGGCAGGCACCTCGGCGGGACGATTGGCATGCACGGTCCCGGCGCCGCCGTCGTGACCGGTGTTGAGCGCCGCGAGCAGGTCGACCACCTCGGCCCCGCGCACCTCGCCGACGACGATGCGGTCCGGCCGCATCCGCAGCGCCTGCCGAACCAGGTCTCGCACCGCGACCTCGCCCACGCCTTCGACGTTGGCGCCGCGCGCCACCAGCTTCACCACATGCGGATGACGGGGGGCCAGTTCGGCGGCATCTTCGACGCACACGATCCGCTCGGCCGGATCGATCGCGCCGAGCAGGGCCGCCAGCAAGGTGGTCTTGCCTGCGCCCGTTCCGCCGGAGACGAGGAACGCCAGCCGGGCCCGCAGGATGGCGTCGAGCAGCCGCGCCGCCGGTTCGGCGATCGCCCCCACGGCGATGAGGGCACCCAGATCCTGGTCGGCCGGCCGCAACACGCGCAGGGACAGGCAGGTGCCTGCCGCCGCGATCGGTGGCAGCACCGCGTGCAGGCGGACCGGATCCGCGCCCAGACAGGTCAGCTGGCCGTCCACCCATGGTTGGTTCTCGTCGAGGCGGCGGCCCGCGGCGAGGGCCAGCCGCTGCGCGAGCCGACGCACCGCACCTTCGTCGGCAAAGCGGATATCGCTGCGCGACAACCCGTCACCACGGTCCACCCAGACCGCGTCGGGCGCGGTCACCAGAACGTCGGTGGTGCCGGGGAGCCGCAGCAGCGGGTCCAGCGGCCCGGCGCCGGTGAGTTCGGTCTGCAACACCCGCATGGTGGCGAGGACATCGGTATCACCGAGCAAGCCCCCGGATTCAGCGCGGATCGCGGCGGCGACGATCGCCGGACGCAACGGCGCGGCTTCGACCGCGAGCCGCTCCCGGACCCGGTCGATCAACGAGGTCGTCATCGGGACACCGCCACCGGCTGTTGCCGCAGCAAGGTCAGCACCCGACCGGCCGCAACGGCCAACGGTGATCTGGCGCGGATCCGTAAGCCGCCGTGCTCCATCGTGGTGGCCAACCCGGGTTGCGGACGCATCGCGGCCAGGAGCGGCACGTCGATGGTGCGCGCCACGTCGGCGGCACGCAGTCCACCGGGCGCCGGTCCGCGAACCACCACACCGATATTGGGGTTGACGGTGCCGGCCCAACTGCCGATCACCCCGGCGGCCGCCGTGGCACGCACATCGGCGGGGGTGACCAGGGCAACGAGGTCGGCCGCCCGCAGCGCAGTCTCGGTGGCGGTTCCGGGCCGGCGCGCCACGTCGCAGACCACCGTCACCCCGGCACGCCGACCCGCGTCGATGACCGATGCCAGCGGGGCAGGCCCGATCGGGGTACCGGTGCGCGCACCGGACAACACCGTGACGCCGCGGCGCGCCGGCAGCGCAGCACGCAGTGCGGCGTACTCGAGCCGACCGTCGCTGAGCGCGAGATCGGGCCAACGCAAACCTGTTTCGCCCTCACTGCCCAGCACCAGGTCGAGCCCGGCGCCCCACGGATCGGCATCGACCAGCAGGGAATCGACCGCCGCCTGGGCCACCGCGGCGGCGAACACCGAGGCGCCCGCACCGCCGACACCACCGAGCACGGCCAGCACGGGCCCGCGGGGCCCACCTGCCCCTGGCGCTTCGGGGGTCGCCGTCAGCGCGGCCATCAGCACCCCGTCCTGGCCGGGCAGATGCAGCACCCGCTCGGCGCCGACCGCCACCGCTGATTCCCAGTCCGCCCGGCAATCGTCGTGGGACACCAACAGCACCCGGTCGCGCCGCGGTAACCCGCGTGCCACACAGCGGTCGGCGGCCAGGCGATCCAGGAGCACCACCGGCGCGCTCGCCCATACCGCGCGACTGGACGGTTCCTCTGCGTGCACCACCCGAACACCGGCGGCGGCCGCCACCCGGTCGACGTCGTCGCGGGCCGTCACTTCGGTCAGCAGCGCCAGGACCGAAGGGGTCGGCGGTCGGGTGATCGGTGCTGGGGTCACCTGTTCACTGTGCGAACAACCGGCGAACGTACGCCAGCGCCCGAGGGAAATCTGTGGATGAAACCCGAACTGTGCATAAACCGCGAACGACGGCTGACCGAAAACGACATTCCGCAACGCGAGAGAGATTGACCGTCCGCACGGTCCCGAGACACCCCGGAAAAAGGGACGACCCCCGCCAGGGGGGGAGGAGGCGGAGGTCGTCGTGTATCAGCCCCGGGGGGTCGGGCTGATCCACACCCAGCATAAGCCGGGTAATGCTCACTATACACACCGGCCAGTCGGGTGGCGCAAGTTGAACTTGCCTGTGAAGACACTTGAGAACGGAAAATCCAGCAGCCGGCAACACCTGGCGTGAGCTGCCACTTTCCCAGCTATGGGAATGGGCTCCCGGACACCGGGCATATGCTGGTCCCGTGACGGTTTCCGACCGGGCCGACGACGCGCCCGCCGCCGCTGATGGCCGCGCCGAATCGGGCCAACCGATCCGCACCGCGGCGTTCTTCGATCTCGACAAGACGGTGATCGCCAAGTCCAGCACGCTGGCGTTCAGCAAACCCTTCTTCGACCAAGGCTTGTTGAACCGACGCGCGGTGCTGAAGTCGTCGTACGCACAATTCCTGTTCCTGATGTCGGGCGCCGACCACGACCAGATGGACCGGATGCGTACTTATCTGACCGATATGTGCACCGGCTGGGATGTCGAGCAGGTGCGGTCGGTGGTGGGCGAGACGCTGCACGACATCGTCGACCCGTTGGTGTTCGCCGAAGCCGCCAACCTGATCGCCGACCACAAGTTGTGTGGACGCGACGTCGTCGTGGTGTCGGCGTCGGGCGAGGAGATCGTGGCGCCCATCGCCCGGGCGCTGGGCGCCACGCATGCCATGGCCACCCGGATGGTCGTCGAGGACGGCAAGTACACCGGCGAGGTCGCGTTCTACTGCTACGGCGAGGGCAAGGTGGAGGCCATCCGCGAGCTCGCCGCCCGTGAGGGTTACGCGTTGGAGCATTGTTACGCGTACTCGGACTCGATCACCGATCTGCCGATGCTGGAAGCCGTCGGGCACCCGTCGGTGGTCAATCCCGACCGCGCGTTACGCAAAGAAGCCGGTGCGCGGGAGTGGCCGGTGCTGACCTTCAGCCGGCCGGTTTCGCTGCGGGACCGGATCCCCGCGCCGTCGGGAGCGGCCGTCGCGACCACGTTCGCGGTCGGGTTGAGTGCGCTGGCCGGCGGGGCGCTGACGTATTCGTTGTTGCGCCGGTTCATGTTTGACGACCGCTGATACGACGCTCGGTCGTAGGCCCGGTCACGCGGTAACGATCCGGAATCGGCATCAATTGACCCTTGATGTGACCGCGGTCACGTAGTACAAATGGAGTCACGGAAGCGCGGTAAGGCCAAGGCCACGCCGGAAGAGAAGGCGTAGTCTCCCGAGCCGAGCTCCCCAGCACGGATCCCGGTACCCACGCGGAGCACATACCGCGATAGAGGTAAAAGTGTTGCGGGCCTGCGGAATTGCGATAGCGGATGACATCGACGGTCCTTTGGGTGGGATCGCAGACACAGCGCACCGCAAGAACGCCGAGGCCACCCACGCAGCCCACAGAGCACGCTTGGTAACCGGAGTCCGTGCTAGCGGGCGGCGAGCCGAATCAGATGCAGGTCTGATACCGGAGCGCCGCCCGCTTTATGTTGTCCGACTACTTCTTCGCCGCCTCGGCGATCGAAAGCGCTTCTCGCGCACCGGCATGCAGCGCCTGGCTGCTCAGCACCAACCACGCCCCCAGTCCGTTCGGCGTGCCCGACGCGAACCCACGCGCGGCCGCGCGGTAGTTGCCGGACTGCTTCATCCAGAACATCTCCGGAACGCCGAGGCCGTGCGGATCCAGTCCGCTGGCCATGGTGATCAACCGCGACACCGCGCGGGCCACCACACCGTCGGCCACCCCGAACGGCGCCAAGGTCAGCAGTTCGCCGTGCGCGACGGCCGCCAGCACGAAGGCCGGCACCTTCGTCCCACCGGTCACCAGGTCGGCCAGCAACTCCAGCCGCGGACCGACCTCGGGATCGGGGCGCGGGCGGCCCAGCCGCTCGTCGTCGTCGACCAGGTCGGCGGCGGCCAGTGCGTGCAGCCGGGCCAGCGCCTGCAACGGGGCCCGCTTCCACACGCCCACCAGCGCGGTCGACCCGCCCTCCAACGCCTCGGCCACCCGCAGGGCACCGGCCAGCACCGGGTCCGGTTGCCCGGAATCGGACAGGCTCAGCGCGCCGCCGTCGAGCACCGAGGACGCCCGAGCCGCGCGCAGCGCGGCTTCGGCCGCCGTCGCCGGCCAGCCGCGCAGGTTGGTGCGGTGCCGGTGCGCCCGGCCCAGCGCCTCGCGCGCCTCTTCGCCGGCGGCCGCCACGCCCTCCAGTTCGGCCAACGGTGCAAGTGGATCGGTCATCGGGATTACGCTAGCGGACCGCTGACCACCGATTCTCCGACCGTTCATCGCAGTCGTCCTGCCGCCCGCAGCAGGTTGTGACGCTCCAACACTCGTGCAACGTTCGGTGACTACGCTCACACCCATGAGTACTACGCCGCTGACGCATGCCGACGTCCCGTCCGCTTACCCGCCGCCCGCTGATTTCGCGGCGAATGCCAACGCCACCGGCCAGCTGTATGACGACGCGGCCACCGACCGGCTCGCCTTCTGGGCCACCCAGGCCGACCGGCTGTCGTGGCAGACACCGTTTACCGAGGTGCTCGACTGGTCGGAGGCGCCGTTCGCGAAGTGGTTCGTCGGCGGCAAACTCAACGTCGCCTACAACTGCGTGGACCGCCACGTCGAGGCAGGCAACGGGGGCCGGGTGGCCATCCACTGGGAGGGTGAACCGGTCGGTGATGCCCGCGACATCACCTACGCCCAGCTCAAGGACGAGGTGTCCAAGGCGGCGAACGCGCTGACCGAGCTCGGCCTGGTGGCCGGGGACCGGGTCGCCATCTACATGCCGATGGTGCCTGAGGCCATCGTGGCCATGCTGGCCTGCGCCCGCCTGGGCGCCATGCATTCAGTGGTGTTCGCCGGCTTCTCGGCCTCGGCGTTGCGGGCCCGCATCGAGGATGCGGCGGCCAAGCTGGTGATCACCACCGACGGGCAGTACCGCCGCGGCAAGGCAGCCTCGCTCAAGGACGCCGTCGACGACGCCGTCAGCGACCAGCCGTCCGTCGAGCACGTCCTGGTGGTGCGTCGCACCGGAATCGACGTGAACTGGACCGAGGGCCGTGATCTGTGGTGGCACGAGACGGTCGACAAGGCTTCGACCGAGCACACCCCCGAAGCGTTCGACTCCGAGCAGCCGCTGTTCCTGCTGTACACCTCGGGCACCACCGGTAAGCCCAAGGGCATCGTGCACACCTCCGGGGGCTATCTGACCCAGGCCGCCTACACCCATCACAACGTGTTCGACATCAAGGCCGAGACCGACGTGTACTGGTGCACAGCCGATATCGGCTGGGTCACCGGGCACACCTACATCGTGTACGGGCCGCTGGCCAATGGGGTCACCCAGGTGGTCTACGAGGGCACACCCACCTCGCCGACCGAGCACCGGCATTTCGAGGTCATCGAAAAGTACGGCGTGACAATCTATTACACCGCGCCCACCCTGATCCGCACGTTCATGAAGCTGGGCCACCAGATCCCGGCGGCGCACGACCTGTCCAGCCTTCGGCTGCTCGGCTCGGTCGGCGAACCGATCAACCCGGAGGCTTGGCGCTGGTACCGCGAGTACATCGGCGCCAACAAGACTCCGATCGTGGACACCTGGTGGCAGACCGAGACCGGGGCGATCATGATCTCCCCGCTGCCCGGTGTCACGGCCACCAAACCCGGCTCGGCGATGACCCCGCTGCCCGGCATCTCGGCCAAGATCGTCGACGACGAGGGCAACGAACTGGTGCCCGGCGCCGACGAAGCCGAGCACGTCACCGGCTACCTGGTGCTCGACCAGCCGTGGCCGTCGATGCTGCGCGGAATCTGGGGTGACCCCGAGCGTTTCAAGGACACCTACTGGTCCCGGTTCGCCGAGCAGGGCTGGTATTTCGCCGGTGACGGTGCCCGCTACGACAGCGACGGCAACATCTGGGTGTTGGGCCGCATCGATGACGTGATGAACATTTCCGGGCACCGGATCTCCACCGCCGAGGTGGAATCCGCACTCGTCGGGCACTCCGGGGTCGCCGAGGCCGCCGTCGTCGGCGCCTCCGACGACACCACGGGCCAGGCGATCTGCGCGTTCGTCATCCTCAAGGCGTCTGCGCACGGCGGCACCGAGAACATGGTCGAGGAACTGCGCGCCCAGGTGGCCACCGAGATCTCGCCGATCGCCAAACCGCGGGAGATCCACGTCGTGCCGGAATTGCCCAAGACCCGCAGCGGCAAGATCATGCGCCGGCTGCTGCGCGATGTGGCCGAGGGCCGCGAACTGGGCGACACCTCGACCCTCGTGGATCCGAGTGTGTTCGAGGCGATCCGGGCCAGTAAGTAGCAAGATCCGACTCAGGGCGAGCGAAGCGACGGGGGATCGGGCTCAGGGCGAGCGAAGCGACGGGGGATCGGGCTCAGGGCGAGCGAAGCGACGGGGGATCGGGCTCAGGGGACGGGAACGAATCCCGTCCCCGGGCGGTTCTTGGCCGTGATGTCGCCGAGCACCGCGTTCATCGACACGGTGACCGCCGGGGTGTGCAGCGGCACGTACTTCACGACGCAGGTCGGCAGGTCCTCGGTGAAGGCGCCGTGGATCATGCCGACCAGCCGATTGTTGACGGTGACGGGCGCGCCCGAATCGCCGGGTTGACCGCACACCTGATTCAGGATGGTGCCCGGGTCCTTGCCCGGCCCCCAGGTCACCCCACACGAATACCCGGTGGTGCGGCCCAGCTTGCAGGCGACGTCCCCGAACCCCGGGTCGGGGCCCAGACCGTCGATGCGGAACCCGTTGACGGTGTCCACGGGGTGCACCTTGGCGGGGTCGAATTGGATGACGGCGTAGTCCAGGCCGTCGTTGCCGGCGACCATGGTGCCCAGCACCCCGGCTTGCGGCGCGGCCTCGGAGCCGACCTGCGCGCCCGGCCCGCCGCAGTGCGCCGACGTGAACCCGATGAGCTTGCCGGTGGCGTCGGTGCCGATCGCGGTCAACGTGCAGAAGGTGTCACCGTTGATCACGATGCCGGATCCGCCGCCGAGATCGACCGGTGCGTCGGCGTGCGCGGCTGGTGCGAGAACGGTCGCGGCGAAAGCGGTGGCCGCCCCGGCAAGCGCGTAAGCCGTCTTGTGCCGGCGGTGTCTCAATGCATCCCCAATTCGCTCGGGCCGCGAAGCAGCCGGCGCCATTCTATCGTCGGGCTGGATCGAGGGACGTCGCGCGACATGGCACCATAGCCCCATGACGACAGGGCAAAGCAAGAACGGCGTGCCGACCACGGTGGCATCCATTCCGCTCGTTGACCCGCATGCCCCCAAGGCGGATCCGTCGATCGGTGACCTGGTCAAGGACGCGACCGCGCAGGTGTCCACCCTGGTGCGGGCCGAAGTCGAGCTGGCCAAGGCCGAGATCACCCGCGACGTGAAGAAGGGCCTCACCGGCAGCGTCTTCTTCATCGCCGCGCTGGTGGTGCTGTTCTACTCGACGTTCTTTTTCTTCTTCTTCCTCGCCGAGCTGCTCGACGAGTGGCTGTGGCGCTGGGTGGCGTTCCTGATCGTCTTCGCCCTCATGGTGCTGACCACCGGAGCGCTGGCGCTGTTCGGCTACCTGAAGGTGCGGCGGATCCGCGGGCCGCGGCAGACCATCGAGACGGTCAAGGAGATCCCGGCCGCGCTGACGCCCGGACACGACAAGCCGGCTGAGCCGGCCCGCCCGGCGCCGGCCGACCCCTCGGGCTGGTAGATGCTCCCGCCCGATCCGTCGGTGGTGTACATCGACGGCCCGTGGCGTCATCTGCAGGTCCACGCGAACGGCATCCGCTTCCACGTGGTGGAGGCGCACACCGAGCAGCAGGACCACGCCGACCGTCCGCTGGTCATCCTGCTGCACGGCTTCGGCTCGTTCTGGTGGTCGTGGCGTCATCAGCTGCGCGGGTTGCCGGGCAACCCCCGGGTGGTCGCGGTCGATCTGCGCGGCTACGGCGGCAGTGACAAGCCACCGCGCGGCTATGACGGCTGGACGCTGGCGGGGGACACGGCCGGGCTGGTACGCGCGCTGGGACACCGCACCGCGACCCTGGTGGGGCACGCCGACGGCGGGTTGGTGTGCTGGGCCACCTCGGTGCTGCACCCTCGGGTGGTCAAAGCCATCGCCCTGGTCAGCTCACCGCATCCGGTGGCCTTGCGCGCATCGACGCTGACCCGGCGCGATCAGGGCCGGGCACTGCTGCCCTCGATGCTGAGCTATCAGCTGCCGTTCTGGCCTGAACGGGCGCTCACCCGCCGCGACGCGGCCGAGCTGGAACGACTGGTCCGCAGCAGGACCAGCGCGAAATGGCAAGGCTCCCAAGACTTCACCGAGACCATCGAGCATCTGCGCACGGCCGCCCAGATCCCCGGCGCCACCCATTGCGCCCTGGAGTATCAGCGGTGGGCGGTACGCAGCCAGTTGCGCGGAGAGGGTCGCCGGTTCATGCGGTCGATGAAACAGCCGCTGGCGATCCCCGTCCTGCACATGCGCGGCGACGCCGATCCGTACGTGCTGCCCGACGCGGTACACCGGACCCGGCGCTACGCACCGCACGGGCACTTCGCCTCGATCGACGGCGCCGGACATTTCGCGCACGAGGAAAGCCCGGATGCCGTCAACGCCCAACTGACCCGGTTCCTGGCGCAGGTTTACCCGGGTTAGGAGATGCAGGTGCCGGTGGGCACCGGCGCGGTGTTGCCCACCTTCAGGCGCTGCTGCAGCACTTCGTCAGCGGTGAGCACGAACCCGGTATCGGCGTCGTCCACCGCCGCACCGAACACCACGCCGAGCACCTTGCCGTCCGTGTCGATCATCGGTCCGCCCGAATTGCCTTGTTTGACAGTGCCTCTGATGGTGTAGACGGTTCGGTTCACCGTGGTGGTGTGGTAGATGTCGGGCCCGTTGAGTTCGATGGTCTCGCGGATGCGCGCCGGCGTGGCGGTGAACTCGCCGCCACCGGGATACCCCATCACCACGGCGTTTGTTCCCGGTTTGGCCTCGGCGTCATGGAACAACAGCGGCGGCGCGGGCAGGTCGGGCACCGCGAGGATGGAGATGTCCTCGTTCGGGTCATAGGACACGACGGTGGCGTCATAGGTTTTGCCGTCCGCCTCGACCGTGACGGTCTCGGCGCCGGCCACCACGTGCGCATTCGACATCACCCGGTTCGGGGCGACGACGAAACCGCTTCCCTCGAGCACCTTTTGGCAGCTGGGCGCGACCCCACGGATCTTGACCACGCTGCCCTTGGCCGCCGCGACCGCCGGCGAGTTGATCAGCGCCTCATCCGGAGCGTCGACGGCGACGATCGGAGTGCGCCCGAACGGCGGCAGGAGATCGGGCAGACCGGAGGTGTCGAGCAGGTTGGCCAGCCGGGTGGGCACCTTGCGCATCCACTCCGGTGCGAGCTCGTTCACCTCGGTGAGCACCCGCGATCCGCGGACCGCGGCGCTGAGACCGGGCTGGTTCGACGTGGTCAGCGGCGCGGCCAGCAGCCACGCGGCCAGCAGCACCGCGACCAGCTGAAGCGCCGCGCCCACCAGCGAGTCCACGCCGCGCAACAACCGGTTGCGGATGGCGCCACGCACCGCGCGGCCGAGCACCACGCCGGCGATCTCACCGATCACCACCAACGCCAGGATGAGGAACAGCGTCGCGAACAATCGGGTGCGCGGGCCGTCGATATGGCTGACGATGTGCGGCGCCAGCAGCACCCCGGCGACGGCACCGAGCGCCACGCCCACGAGCGACAGCACCGAGCCGAGGGCACCGGAGCGCAATCCGGACAGCGCGGCGACGCAGGCGAAGGCGAGGATGACGAGGTCAAGCCACTGAGACGAGGTCATTGTTGCTCTACACCGTACTGGCTGGCCCGCCCAACCAGCGCCATTGCCTCGTCGAGTTCGCGCACGTCGTCGGCGTCCCACGGCTGAGCCCAGCCCGCGACATCCAGGATCGCGGAGATGACCTGCCCCGTGAATCCCCACACCAACATCTGGTTCAACAGGAACGCCGGGCCGGCGAAGCGCCGGGTGTTCTGCTGCCGGTAGACCATCAGCCGGTTCTCCGGATTGACGAACGCGCGCACCGGGACCCGCGCCACGATCGCCGTCTCTGCGGGGTCGACGACCGCGACCGGGCCCGGATCCCGGGAGTAGGCCAGCACCGGTACGACGTGAAAGCCCGACGGCGGGATGAACATTCGGTCCAGGGTGGCCAGCGGGGTCAGCCTGGTGGTGTCCACGCCGGTTTCCTCGGTGGCCTCGCGCAGCGCGGTGCCCACCGGGCCGCCGTCCCCGGGATCGGCGGCTCCACCGGGGAAGGCGGCCTGGCCCGAGTGGTTGCGCAGGGTGGCGGCGCGGACCGTGACCAGGAGGTCGGCGTCGGGCGGCAGCGCCCCGGCGGGCGCGTCCGGGGAACCGGAGAACAGCACCAGTACCGCGGCGTCGCGGTTGGTGCCCGACCGGGTGGCCGTGGTGTTGGCCTCCGCGATCGCGGCGAGCACATCGTCGGGCACCCGGCTTCGGTAGGCGTCGGGCACCTGGTGGATGTCAGCGACCAGCTTGCGCAGCCACGGCGGGGCCGACTCCGGCTGCACGCCGGCGTTCCGGCCGGCATCGAGCGTGCTCATCCCGGCACTCCTATCGATGGATTCACCGCCGCGGCGATGGCGTCGGCGTCGGTGAACGGCCGGGGCAGGATTTCGGCCACGCTACCGTCCGCACGCAGCACCACCGTCGCAGGCATCACGTTGGGCACCTTGAGGGCGGCGGCGACGCGACGCCGCCCGTCCTGCAGCATCGGCAGCCGCACACCGAGTTCGGCCAGGCGCAGCAGCCCGGCCGACTCGTTCTCGTCCTGGTGCACGGTCACGACCGTCACCGAGGACCCCATCCGACGCTGATATTCGGCCATCGCCGGGAGTTCGTCGGTGCACGGTCCACACCAGTAGGCCCACAGGTTGAGCACCACCGGCCGACCGGCGAGTGCGGCCGCGACGTCGACGGGCGCTCCGTCGCCCGCGCATTCCAGCGTGATGCCGCGCAGAGCGGGCGGCCCGGGCTGGCCGGTATCGGACGGGCAGGGCGGCAGGTCGGCCTCGGCCCGCGGCTGGCGCAGTGCCTCCGCAGTGTCGGCGTCGCGATGATCGCGCGCGGTGGGGGCGCCTGGCGGTGCCGCGGACTCGGGCTGTTCGGTGCCGATCTCCCGCCACAACCCGACGGCGAGCGCCGCGAAGATGATCAACACCACCGCGGTCCAACGGGCGGATCTGCTCACAGGCCGGCGAGGGCCAGCAGGTGTTCGGTCTCCGGGCCTTTGACCAAGGCGGCCGCCGTCGCGGGATCGGTGGGGCCTTCACCGAACGACGGACAGTCCTTGGCCAGCACGCACACCCCGCACGCCGGTCGGCGGGCATGGCAGACCCGGCGACCGTGGAAGATCACGCGGTGGCTCAGCAGCGTCCACTCCTTACGCTCGATGAGCGCGCCGACGATGTGCTCGACCTTCACCGGGTCCTGCTCGGCGGTCCAGCGCCAGCGACGCACCAGCCGGCCGAAATGGGTGTCGACGGTGATCCCGGGGATGTCGAAGGCGTTGCCCAACACCACGTTGGCGGTCTTTCGGCCGACGCCGGGCAGCGTCACCAGTTCCTCCAGGGTCGCAGGTACCTCACCGTCGAACCGGGCCTCCAATTCCTGACCGAGGTTGATCAGCGAGTTGGCCTTGTTGCGATAGAAGCCGGTGGGCCGGATGAGCTCCTCCAGTTCGGTGCGGTCGGCCTGGGCGTAGTCGAGCGCGGTGCGGTACTTCTGGAACAACGCGGGGGTGGTGAGGTTGACGCGCTTGTCGGTGCACTGTGCCGACAAGATCGTCGCGACGATCAGTTCCAGTGGCGTGGTGAAATCCAGTTCGCAGTAGACGTGCGGAAAGGCCGTGGCCAGCGTGCGGTTCATCCGGCGGGCCCGGCGGACCAGGCCGAGATGGGTCTCGGTGTCCCATTTGGCGGACCGCTTGGCTGCCGATTTGCTCCCGGCGGTGCGAACGCTCACCGGATCAGCGTACTGACGTGCACTGGTGGTCGGCTGACCCGACGGGACGCAGCGACCCGCACTGCTGTGCTGACCGGTGACAAAACGTGATCTGGCTGAGACCTTCACCGTGTTTACTCATCACTCGTGTCGTGGTTGCTGGTCGCGTTCGTTCCGGGGTTGCTGATGTTGGCAACCTTCGGTCTGGACCGCTTGGAAGCCGGGCTGCGCGAGGAGAATCCGGCGCCACGAACCAAGGGCAATTTGCTGGACCGGGTACCGGCACCGCGCCCCATACCGGTGGAGCCCCCCGGCCTGCCGACCCGGATATACCCTCCGACGGGACTGAATCCGCAGTTTCCGGCGACTCGCCAGGCCAATCGTGTGTAGCGTTGGCACGTCGCGGAGTGGCCAACAACTAGACTGAATGCGCTCACCAGCCTGCGTTGGCCGGCGCGCGTCATATCACCGAATTAGCTTAAGAGGGGCAACGTGGACGAGATCCTGGCCAGGGCCGGAATCTTCCAAGGAGTCGAACCCACTGCGGTCGCGGCACTGACCAAACAGCTGCAGCCCGTCGACTTCCCGCGCGGACACACCGTGTTCGCCGAGGGCGAGCCCGGCGACCGGCTGTACATCATCACGTCCGGCAAGGTGAAGATCGGCCGCCGCTCACCCGACGGTCGGGAGAACCTGCTGACCATCATGGGTCCGTCGGACATGTTCGGTGAGCTCTCGATCTTCGACCCGGGTCCGCGGACGTCCAGCGCCACCACCATCACCGAGGTGCGCGCGGTGTCGATGGACCGTGAGGCGTTGCGCGCCTGGATCGCCGACCGCCCCGAGATCGCCGAGCAGCTGCTGCGGGTGTTGGCCCGCCGCCTGCGCCGCACCAACAACAACCTCGCCGACCTGATCTTCACCGATGTGCCCGGCCGGGTGGCTAAGCAGCTGCTGCAGCTTGCGCAGCGGTTCGGCACCCAGGAGGGCGGCGCGCTGCGTGTCACCCACGATCTGACCCAGGAGGAGATCGCCCAGCTGGTCGGTGCCTCCCGCGAGACCGTCAACAAGGCGCTGGCCGATTTCGCCCACCGCGGCTGGATCCGGCTGGAGGGCAAGAGCGTGCTGATCAGTGACAGCGAACGCCTGGCGAGGCGAGCGCGATAACTGCGATGTGTGGAGTGCCAACCGTAACCGTTACGGGTAGCACTCCACAGGTCACGCTCTGAGGTAGTCCAGCTGCGCCTGGGTCGACTTCTCAGCCGCCTCCCACAGCGTGGTGTCGACGTCGGTGTAGACGTGCTCCACGATCTGCCGCGCGGTGGCGTCCTCCCCCAGCACCCGCAGCGCCGCCCGTACCTGGTTCAACCGGTCTTCGCGATGAGCCAGGTAAGCCGCACTCACCGCGGCCAGATCGTCGAGCTCCGGACCGTGACCGGGCAGCACTGTCCGGTGGCCCAGTCCCTGCAGCCGGCGCAGTGAATCCAGGTAGGCGCCCAGGCTGCCGTCTTCGTTGTCGATGACGGTCGTGCCGCGGCCCAACACGGTGTCCGCGGTCAGCACGGCGCCTCTCCCGCCGCCGGCGTCGTCGACAAGAAATGACAGCGAGTCGCTGGTGTGCCCGGGTGTGGCCATGACCGTGATCCGCAGGCCCGCGGCGTCGATCACCTCACCGTCGGTCAGCGGCCCACCCAGCCCGCGCAGGAAACCGCTGCCCACCGCGCGCACCACGGCGCCGGTGCGCTCGACGATCGCGTCGATACCGCCGGTGTGATCCTCGTGTTTGTGGCTGATGAGCACCAGCGGAATCTTCCCGAGGTCAGCCAGCCGGCCGATATGGTCGGCGTCGTCGGGACCGGGGTCGACGATCACCATCTCGTCGCTGCCCGGCCCGCGCAGCACCCAGGTGTTGGTGCCGTCCAGCGTCATGATCCCGGGGTTGTCGCACAGCAGCACCGAGGCCGTGTCCGTCACCGGCCGCAGCACTCCGTACGCGGGATGGGTCATGACGCGCTACGCAACCTCTCAGTTGATGCTCGGTCGCTTACGCGACCTCGACGATAATCTCGACCTCGACCGGCGCATTGCGCGGTAATTCGGACACGCCGACGGCCGACCGGGCGTGGGCTCCGGCGTCGCCGAACACCTCGCCGAACAGCTCGGAGGCACCGTTGACGACCGCCGGCTGACCGCCGAAACCCGGTGCGGACGCGACGAACCCGACGACCTTGACCACCTTGACCACCGCGTCGATGCCGACCAGCGAGTGCACCGCGGCCAGCGCGTTGAGACCACAGACCCGGGCCAGCTCGTTGGCCCGCTCGGGGGTGACCTCGGCACCGACCTTGCCGGTGGCCAGCAGCTCACCGTCGGCGATGGGCAGCTGCCCCGCGGTGTAGACCAGATTGCCGGTGCGGGTCGCGGGCACATAGGCCGCCAGCGGAGCGACGACGGCCGGCAACTCGATGCCGAGCTCGGCCAGTCGGGCGGACCAGCCGCTCACTTCGGCCGCTTGAGGTACGCCACGTGCTGCTCGCCGGTGGGCCCGGGCAGCACCGACACCAGCTCCCAACCGTCGGCGCCCCACTGGTCCAGGATCTGCTTGGTGGCATGGGTCAGCAACGGGATGGTGGCGTATTCCCACTTTTTCGCTTCGCTCACGCCGCCCACCTTGTCAGTTCGCTCATGCAGCAGAGCTTATCCGGAGCGCATCGGCTCACAGTTAGCATGCACTGGTGGACCCTGCACCCAACCCGGTCGGCTGGCCAGTTCGCCTGACCGAGGCCCGCCTGCATTTCGTGTCGGGCAAGGGCGGTACCGGCAAATCGACCGTCGCCGCCGCGCTGGCGCTGGCCCTGGCCTCGGGCGGACGCAAGGTGCTGCTGGTGGAGGTGGAGGGACGCCAGGGCATCGCCCAACTGTTCGACGTGCCACCGCTGCCGTATGAAGAGGTCAAGGTCGCCACCGCCGAGGGCGGCGGTCAGGTCAACGCCCTGGCCATCGACACCGAAGCTGCGTTCCTCGAATACCTCGACATGTTCTACAACCTGGGCATCGCCGGCCGAGCGATGCGCCGCATCGGCGCCGTCGAGTTCGCCACCACGATCGCCCCCGGCCTACGCGACGTGCTGCTCACCGGCAAGATCAAAGAAATCGTGGTGCGCGGAAACAAGCCGGCCAAGTCCGGGCAGACCGTGTACGACGCCATCGTCGTCGACGCGCCGCCGACGGGCCGGATCTCCCGCTTCCTCGACGTCACCAAGGCGGTGTCCGAGCTGGCCAAGGGCGGCCCGGTGCACTCCCAAGCCGAGGGGGTGGTCAAGATCCTGCACTCACCCCTGACCGCGGTGCATCTGGTGACGCTGCTGGAGGCCTTGCCGGTCCAGGAAACCCTGGAGGCGATCGAGGAGTTGCGTGAACTGGAGCTGCCGATCGGCAGTGTCATCGTCAACCGCAACATCCCGACCTACTTGCCCGCCGACGCGCTCGGCAAGGCCACCGAAGGCGACATCGACGCCGACGCGGTCCGGGCGGGATTGGAGAAGGTGGGAATCACGTTGTCCGACAGCGATTTTGCGGGCTTGCTCACCGAATCGATCCAGCATGCCACGTTGATCGCCGCCCGCGCGGAGAGCGCCGAGCAGCTGCAGCAGCTCGATGTCGCCCGCCTGGACCTGCCGACCATCTCCGACGGCGTGGACCTCGGCAGCCTCTACGAGCTGGCCGAGGCGCTCGCCCAGCAGGGAGTGAGGTAACGACCATGAGCACCACACCCCCCACGCTCAACCTGAGCGCCATCCTGACCGACACGTCCAACCGTGTCGTGGTGTGTTGCGGCGCAGGCGGTGTCGGCAAGACCACCACGGCCGCGGCGATGGCGCTGCGCGCCGCTGAGTACGGCCGCACGGTGGTGGTGCTGACCATCGATCCGGCCAAGCGCCTGGCGCAGGCCCTGGGCATCGAAAGCCTGGGCAACACCCCGCAGCGGGTACCACTGGCACCGGAGGTCCCTGGCGAACTGCACGCCATGATGCTGGATATGCGGCGCACCTTCGACGAGATGGTGCTGCAGTACTCCGGTACCGACCGCGCGGACGCGATTCTGGAGAACCAGTTCTACCAAACGGTGGCCACCTCACTGGCCGGCACGCAGGAGTACATGGCGATGGAGAAACTCGGCCAACTGCTGGCCGAGGACAAGTGGGATCTGGTGGTGGTCGACACGCCGCCGTCCCGCAATGCCCTGGACTTCCTGGATGCCCCGAAGCGGCTCGGCAGCTTCATGGACAGCCGGCTGTGGCGGCTGCTGCTCGCGCCGGGCCGCGGCATCGGCCGCATCGTGACGGGCGCGGTGGGACTGGCCATGAAGGGCATGTCGACCGTCCTGGGATCTCAGATGCTCTCGGATGCGGCCGGATTCGTGCAATCGCTGGACGCCACCTTCGGCGGTTTCCGGGAGAAGGCTGACCGCACCTATGAGCTGCTGAAGCGCAGGGGCACCCAATTCGTGGTGGTCTCGGCCGCCGAACCGGATGCGCTGCGCGAGGCGTCGTTCTTCATCGACCGGCTGTCCCAGGAGAACATGCCGCTGGCCGGCATGATCCTCAACCGCACCCATCCGACGCTCAGCAGTCTGCCCGGGGAGAAGGCCGAGGTGGCGGCCGACCAGTTGGATGCACAGGCGCCGGGCGGACTGGCCGCGGCGGTGCTGCGGATCCACGCGGCCCGAGCGACCACCGCCAAGCGGGAGGTACGACTGCTGGGCCGGTTCACCGGCGCCAATCCGCATGTCGCGATCGTCGGGGTGCCGTCGTTACCGTTCGACGTCTCCGACTTGGACGCGCTGCGGGCGATCGGCGATCAGCTGACAGGTGTCGGCGAATCCGCGTGAGAAAAGCGTTTACCCCGCGAAACGCGGGGTAAACGGCAAAACGGTGGAGAGGGTCAGACGGCGCTGCGGTGCTTGCGCTGGGCGGCGAAGAAATCGGCCCAGGACACCACCTCGGGATGCTGCTTGAGCAGGGCTCGGCGCTGACGCTCGGTCATCCCGCCCCACACCCCGAATTCGACCCGGTTGTCCAGCGCATCGGCGCCGCACTCGGCGATCACCGGGCAGTGCCTGCAGATCACCGCGGCCTTACGCTGGGCGGCGCCGCGGACGAACAGCTCGTCCGGGTCCGCCTGCCGGCAGCGGGCCTGGGATACCCACGCGATGCGGGCTTCGGCCTCGGCACTGTGTGTGGCACTGGCGGGTTGCTGGCCCGTACCCGTGTGGCGTATTGCAGTCGACGGAACTGACATCAGCAACCCTTTCGCTCCGGCCGGCGAGATCACTAGTGCGATCTACGCCACATTGCGTCCAATAGTGTTACCTGAATCGCACTGTGTGTCCAAGCTAGGTGGTCAGAGGGGTTTTACGCAACAGTCAGATCACGATTTTTTGGGACGGGCGTGCCGCCGGGCCGCCCGTCGTACAAACGCACCGCTCGGAGGCCCTGCCAGGAAGGTCTGGTTAGTCTGTTACCCATGCCCGAGCAGCACACCGTGCGCCCACCCGTTGCGGTGACGCTCATCAAGCTCGCATGGTGCTGCTTGCTGGCCAGTGTGATCGCGGCCGGATTGATGTTCCCCGCAGTCGGCGGTCTCGGCCTGATGTCCAACCGCGCCTCCGACGTCGTCGCCAACGGGTCCGCGCAGCTCGTGGAGGGTGAGGTGCCGGCCGTCTCGACGATGACCGATGCCCGCGGCAACCCCATCGCCTGGCTGTACACCCAGCGCCGGTTCGAGGTGCCCAGCGACCAAATCGCCAACACCATGAAGCTGGCCATCGTGTCCATCGAGGACAAGCGGTTCGCCGAACACAACGGCGTGGACTGGAAGGGCACGCTGACCGGCCTGGCCGGATATGCCTCCGGCGATGTGGACACCCGCGGCGGGTCGACGCTGGAACAGCAGTACGTGAAGAACTACCAACTGCTGGTGATCGCGCAGACCGACGCCGAGAAGCGCGCCGCCATCGAGACCACGCCGGCCAGGAAACTGCGCGAGATCCGGATGGCGCTGACCCTGGACAAGACGTTCACCAAGCCGGAGATCCTGACCCGCTACCTGAACCTGGTGTCGTTCGGCAACGGTGCGTTCGGCATCCAGGATGCCGCGCAAACGTACTTCGGGATCAACGCCTCCGAGCTGAACTGGCAGCAGGCCGCCCTGCTGGCAGGCATGGTGCAGTCGACCAGCGCCCTCAATCCGTACACCAACCCCGATGGCGCACTGGCCCGGCGGAACCTGGTGCTGGACACCATGATCGAGAACATCCCGCAGGAGGCCGACGCGTTGCGGGCCGCCAAACAGCAGCCGCTGGGCATCCTGCCGCAGCCCAACGAACTGCCCCGCGGGTGTATCGCCGCCGGGGATCGGGCCTTCTTCTGCGACTACGTGCTCGATTACCTGGCCCGCGCCGGGATCAGCAAGGAGCAGGTGGCCAAGGGCGGCTACCTGATCCGCACGACGCTGGATCCCGATGTCCAGGCCGACGTCAAATCGGCCGTCAACAGCATCGCGGCCCCCGATCTCACCGGCGTCGCCAGCGTGATGAGCGTCATCAAGCCCGGTAAGACCGCCCATCCGGTGGTGGCGATGGCCAGCAACCGCACCTACGGCTTGAACACCGATGCCGGTGAAACCATGCAGCCGCAGCCGTTCTCGCTCGTCGGTGACGGCGCCGGCTCGATCTTCAAACTGTTCACCACCGCCGCGGCGATGGATATGGGTATGGGCATCAACGCCACCCTGGACGCCCCGGCCAGGTTCGAGGCCAAGGGGTTGGGCAGCGGCGGCGCCAAGGGCTGCCCACCGGCCACCTGGTGCGTCCAGAATGCCGGCAACTACCGCGGCCAGATGAGTGTCACCGACGCGCTGGCCACCTCGCCGAACACCGCCTTCGCCAAGCTGATCAGCCAGGTCGGCGTGCAGCGCACCGTGGACATGGCCGTGAAACTGGGCCTGCGGTCCTATGCGCTGCCCGGCACCGCGCGGGACTACGACCCCGAGAGCAACGAGAGCCTGGCCGACTTCATCAAACGGCAGAACCTCGGATCCTTCACCCTCGGCCCCGTCGAGGTGAACGCGCTCGAGCTGTCGAATGTGGCGGCGACGCTGGCCTCGTCGGGCACCTGGTGCCCGCCCAACCCGGTCGACAAGGTCTTCGACCGGCACGGCCAGGAGGTGGCGGTCACCACCGAGACCTGCGAGCAGGTAGTGCCGGAGGGGCTGGCCAACACCCTGGCGACCGCCATGAGCCACGACGCCACCAGTGGCGGCACCGCCTCCGGCTCCGCCGGATCGGTCGGCTGGAACCTGCCGGTATCGGGTAAGACCGGGACCACCGAAGCGCACCGCTCGTCCGGGTTCCTCGGGTTCACCAGTGCCTTCGCCGCCGCGAACTACATCTACGACGATTCCAGCACCCCCGGTGATCTGTGCTCGTTTCCGCTGCGCCAGTGCAGCTCCGGTGACCTCTACGGCGGTAACGAGCCGGCGCGCACCTGGTTCACCGCGATGAAGCCGATCACCCCCGACACGGTGCAACTGCCGCCGACCGATCCCCGTTATGTCGAGGGCGGCCCCGGTTCGAAGGTGCCCAGCGTCGCAGGCATGACCGTGGACGCCGCGCGTCAGCGCCTCAAGGACGCCGGCTTCCAGGTTGCCGACCAGGCCACCTCGGTGAACAGCGTGTCCCCCGCCGGCACCGTGGTGGGGACCTCGCCGACCGGGCAGACCATTCCGGGTTCGATCATCACCATCCAGACCAGCAACGGCATCCCGCCGCCACCGCCGCCCCCGCCGATCGGCATCCCGGGGCTGGACCCGAATGCACCGCCGCCACAGGTGGGCTCGACGGTCATCGAGATCCCCGGCCTGCCGCCGATCACGGTGCCGGTGCTGGGGCCGCCGCCACCACCGCCCCCGCCGTGATCACAGGTGATACCCAGGCCCTGGTGCGCCGGTGGCAGTAGTCTTTTGACATGCCGTACGTGAAGAACACCGCCGCCGTCGCTGCCGGGACCCTGGCCGCCGGCATCGGTTATGCGTCGCTGATCGAGCGCAACGCCTTCGCGCTGCGGGAGTACACCATGCCGGTGCTCTCTCCTGGCTCCACACCGCTGCGTGTGCTGCACCTCAGTGATCTGCACATGCTGCCCCGGCAGCGCCGCAAGCAGGCGTGGGTGCGCGAGTTGGCGGCGCTGGAACCGGATTTCGTGGTCAACACCGGCGACAACCTGTCCCATCCACGGTCAGTCCCGGCCGTCGTGCAGGCGCTCGGCGATCTGCTGTCGGTGCCCGGGGTGTTCGTGTTCGGCAGCAACGACTATTTCGCCCCACGCCCGAAGAACCCGGCGAACTATCTGTTCAGGAAGCACAAGCGCATCCATGGCGCCCCGCTGCCCTGGCAGGATCTGCGTGCCGCGTTCACCGAGCGCGGCTGGTTGGACATGACCCACACCCGCCGCGAATTCGACGTGGCCGGACTGCGCATCGCCGCCGCCGGGGTGGACGACCCGCACCTGCATCGCGACCGCTACGACACCATCGCCGGCGCGGCCAGCCCGGCGGCGAACCTGCGGCTGGGCGTCACCCACTCACCCGAACCCCGGGTGCTGGACCGGTTCGCCGCGGACGGCTATCAGCTGGTCATGGCCGGGCACACCCACGGCGGTCAGCTGTGCCTGCCGTTCTACGGCGCCGTCGTCACCAACTGCGACCTGGACCGCTCCCGGGTGAAGGGTCCGTCGCAGTGGGGTGCCGATATGAAGCTGCACGTGTCGGCGGGCCTGGGCACCTCCCCGTATGCGCCGGTGCGGTTCTGCTGCCGGCCGGAGGCCACCCTGCTGACGCTGGTTGCCGCGCCGACCGGCGGGCCGGCCGTAGGCGCCAGGGCCGGGCAGGCGCACCCGACCGTCACGGCCCGGTGAACGCCGGGACGTTCAGCGACCGGAACCGACCGCGGGCGTGGGTGGACAACGCCGTCCGGCTGATCGAGGCCGACGCGCGCCGCAGCGCCGACACGCACCTGCTGCGCTATCCGCTGCCCGATGCGTGGGCCGGCGGAGTGGACGTGCAGCTGTACCTCAAGGACGAGTCCACACATATCACCGGCAGCCTCAAACACCGGTTGGCGCGTTCGCTGTTCCTGTACGCGTTGTGCAACGGGTGGATCGGTGAGCACACCACCGTCATCGAGGCGTCGTCCGGTTCGACCGCGGTCTCCGAGGCCTACTTCGCCGCATTGCTGGGACTGCCGTTCGTCGCGGTGATGCCGCACTCGACCAGCGCCAGCAAGGTGAAGCTGATCGAATCACAAGGCGGCCGTTGCCATTTCGTGGCGAAGTCGGCCCAGGTGTACGCGGAGGCCGAGCGGCTGGCGGTGGAAACGGGTGGTCACTACCTGGACCAGTTCACCAACGCCGAACGGGCCACCGACTGGCGCGGCAACAACAACATCGCCGAGTCGATCTTCGACCAGATGCGGGACGAGGCTCACCCGGTACCCGAGTGGGTGGTGGTCGGTGCGGGCACCGGCGGGACCAGCGCGACCATCGGCCGCTACCTGCGCTATCGCCGCCACCCCACCCGGCTGTGCGTCGTGGACCCGGAGAATTCGGCGTTCTACCCCGCCTACTCGCAGGGGTGCGCCGATATCGAGACCGGCGAATCGTCGCGGATCGAAGGCATCGGCAGGCCGCGGGTCGAACCGTCGTTCCTACCGGCCGTGGTCGATCGGATGATTCCGGTGCCCGACGCCGCGTCGGTGGCGGCGGCGCGGCACGTCAGCACGGTGCTGGGCCGGCGGGTGGGACCGTCGACGGGCACCAACGTGTGGGGCGCCTTCGGTCTGCTGGCCGAGATGATTGCCCAAGGCCGTAGTGGATCGGTGGTCACGTTGCTCGCCGACAGCGGCGACCGCTACGCCGACACCTACTTCGACGACGAGTGGGTGAGCAGCCAGGGGCTGGATCCGTCCGGCCCGGCGTCGGCGCTCATCGAATTCGAACGGTCCGGTACGTGGCCCCGACTCTCGGCGCCCTGAGCCTCGGCGCGGCCGGTCATGAAGAGCCACAACGCGGCGACGGCGAAGAACCCGATGTAGATCATGGCGCCCAGTCCGGTCATTTCTGCCTCACTCCGTCGAATCGATGTGAAATCGATCAGGCCGTTCCGGCCTTCAGAACCTTCAACGCAGCCGATGCTCTAATTCTTTCGTAATCTTGGCAGCGATATACGTCGCGACACGGACGCCGCGCCCGCCGCGGATGGCTACCGTGCGGATATGGGCGCCGAACTCCGCACTCCCAGTGTGTGGCTGCCGGCGCTCGTCACCGCACTGATCCAGCTGGCCGGCACGCTCGGCACCCGTCGGCGGTTCCCCGGGCTCGCCGCGGTGCCGTTGCCGCCGTACGCGGTGGTGCTGCTGCTGGCCGGTCCGGTGCTGCTGCTGGCCCGGCGCCGTTATCCGCTTCCGGTGCTGGCGGGCGTCCTTGCCGTGACCCTCGCCTACCTGCACGCGACGCACCGGCCGGGACCGGTGCTGCTGGCCCTGGTCATCGCGTTCCTCACCGCCGCGTCGACGGGGGCGCGCTGGCACACCTATCCGCTGCCGTTCATCGGCTGGGCGCTGTTCGTGTGGTGGCGGTCCCCGCCCGTCGAGGCCGCGGGCGCGCTGGGCGCCTGGATGCTGGTCCTGCTGGCCATCGCCGAGGGCATCCGGCAACGCCGGGTCAGCCTGGAGGCCGGTCGTCAGCGCCGCGCGGCCATGGAACGCGACGCCGCCTCGCAGGCCCGGTTGACCATCGCGCGCGAGTTACATGACGTGCTGGCACACAGCCTGTCCATGATCAACGTGCAGTCAGCAGTGGCCCTTGAGCTGCTCGACACGCAACCCGAACGGGCCGGCCCCGCCTTGTCCGCGATCAAAGAGGCCAGCAGGCAAGCGATTTCGGATGTGCACGCACTGGTGGCCGCCCTGCGGACCGAATCCGGGGAGCCCACCGCACCGACCCCCGGCCTCGCCGACCTGGACGCTCTGGTGAGTTTCACCAGGGCCACCGGACTGACGGTGACCACGAGCGTGCGCGGACAACCACGCCCCGTGCCCGCAGTGATCGACAGCGCCGCCGCCCGCATCGTGCAGGAGTCGCTGACCAATGTGGTGCGCCACTCCACCGCGATCGCGGCGACGGTCACCATCGGCTACGGCGACGACGAGGTCGAGGTGACGGTCGACGACGACGGCCGTCCAGCACACGGTCCCACCACCGGTGGCAGCGGGATCGCCGGGATGCGGGAACGGGCGCACGCACTGGGCGGGTCGCTGTCGGCGCAGCGGCTGCCCGCCGGCGGGTTCCGCGTGCGTGCCGTGCTGCCGGTCGGCGGTGCGGTGTGATCCGGGTGCTGGTGGCCGACGACCAGGTGCTGGTGCGGGCCGGGTTCGTCGCGCTGTTGGACGCCCAGCCCGATATCGAGGTGGCCGGGGAGGCCGCGACCGGGACGGTGGCGGTGGAGTCGACCCGCAGGCTGCAGCCCGATGTGGTGTTGATGGACATCCGGATGCCGGACCTGGACGGGTTGCGCGCCACCCGTGCGATCACCGCCGACCCCGCCCTCACCGGCGTGCGGGTGGTGGTGCTGACCACCTTCGAGCTGGACGAGTACGTGTTCGAGGCGATGCGGGCCGGCGCCAGCGGTTTCCTGGTGAAGCACAGTGAGCCCAGCGAACTGGTGCGGGCGGTGCGGGTGGTCACCGAGGGTGACGCGCTGCTGTCGCCGTCGGTGACGCGCCGGTTGATGGCCGAGTTCGCGTCCCGCGCCAAACCGCCGGCCGCGGTGTCCCTTCCCGACCTCACCGCACGGGAACGGGAGGTGATGACCCTGGTCGCCGAGGGGCTGACCAACGCCGAGATCGGTGCCCGGCTGTTCATGAGCCCGGCCACCGCGCGGACCCATGTGAGCCGGATCCTGACCAAGCTGGGCGCCAGGGATCGCACCCAGCTGGTGGTGTTGGCCTACGAGAGCGGGCTGGTCCGGCCCGGGTGGCAGGGCTGAACGCTACGACTGGCGGCGTAGCGATTTCGACGCCGCACGGCCGATGCCTGCCGCGGCCTCGGCGAGCAGGCTGGACGCCATGAACCTCTACGAATACCTGCCTCAGACCATGACCTTCGTGGCCGACGACGGGCGCCGGTTCGGCGCCGTGGCGTTCCATCCGTGGTTCCTGCTGGCCCGGCTGATCGTGCTGGCCCTGGTGGTGACGGCGATCTGGCTGATCGCCCGGCGGTTGCAGGGCCGCAAGGGCGAGAACACCCTGCGCGACGTGTACGCCCGCGGTGAGGTCGGTGAGGCGGAGTACCGGGAGCGGCTGGCGGTGCTGCGCGCGACCAGACGGTAGCCGCGAAGGCCCACCTGAGCAGGCGTTTGGCTTCGCGGTGCCCCGGTGCGATACGCTGTCGGGGCTTCACGCGGGGTGTGGCGCAGCTTGGTAGCGTGCTTCGTTCGGGACGAAGAGGTCGTGGGTTCAAATCCCGCCACCCCGACAGAGTGAAAGCAGAAGCCCTGACCGGCCTGGCCGGTCAGGGCTTCTCGCATTGCGGGTAGGTTCGCGTCATCGAACGGCGGGCAGGCGGAGGTCGCTATGTGGAGGGCCAGATCGCTGGTCGGCGGCCAGGGCGACGAGCTCAAACGGCGGATGCTGTTCTTCTCCCTTGCCGCCCTGCTGTTCCTCTACGGCTTGGCGGCGCTCACCTCGTATCTGGTGGATGTCCCCCGCACCGACGGCCGGGGCGAACTGTTGGCCTGCGCCGCGGCGGCGCTGGGTCTGCTGCTGATCGCACGACCGCACCCGGGTGTCCGCCGACACGCGGTGACCATGGTGTGCCTTGTCGCCGCACCGATCCTGTCGCTGCTGTTCCATCGCGCGATCGAGGCCCAGGTGTGGTCGGTGGTACCGCTGATGTTCGCGGCGATCTTCATCCGAACCTGGTACCCGCCGGTGACCGCACGTATCGCCACGGCGGGGTTGATCGGCGCCGCCATCGGCGCCCTGCTGATCGCCCCTGTCGCGGTACCGGAGCTGTGGCTGGTCATCTACGCCGTCAGCATTCTGGGCGCTCAAGAGGTGTTCGGGATCATCACCTCGGCGCTCATCGAGGCCGCCTTCCGCGATCCGCTGACGTCGGTGTGGAATCGCACCGGTGTCGACGAACATGCCCGCCTACTCACCGAACACGCGCGGCGTACCCGAAAGCCGTTGGCCATCATGGTGTTCGACGTGGACGACTTCAAGATGGTGAACGACATGCACGGCCATCCGGCAGGTGACGCCGTGCTGGTCCAGGTGGCCGGGCAGCTGGCCGAGCGGGCGCCCGAACGCAGCGTCCTCGGCCGGATCGGTGGCGACGAATTCGTGGTGATCGTCGCCGGCCACGACCTGGCGAGCGCGCAGCGGCTGGCCGCTGAACTCGCGGCCGGGCACCAGGTGGCGGTCTCTTTCGGGGTCGCCGCCGGTGACCCCCGCTACGAGGACGTGCGAGCCCTGTTCGCCGGCGCCGATGACGACCTGTACCGGCGGAAACGGCTACGCCGGTGACAACGGCGGGTTTGCCCGCGACCGATTGTGGCCACCCTGAGTCGCATGGAACAACACCAGACGCCCCCTGCCACGCCAACGGATGCCACCCAGGCCACCACCGAGCAACGCGAACTGCAGGAACAGCTGGATCACCAGGCCGAGGACCCGGACGCGCCGGCCCGGTTCCAGAGCCGCCGCCAGATCGCCGACGAGACCTGAAGCGCTTAGTCTGACGGGGTGTTCGAGGCCGGCGACATCATCTCCGGCTTCGTCGTCGAAGCCCATCTCGGTGGCGGTGGGGCGGCCGACGTGTACCGCGTCCACCGCACGGGCGCTGCCCAGGTGTTTGCACTCAAAGTCATCCACACCGACGCCACTAACCGTGATCTTGCCCGGGAGCGGCTGACCCGCGAGTTCGCCATCGCCTCGACCCTGCATCACCCCCATATCGTGGCCACCTACGAGCACGGCGAAACCAGCTCCGTGCCACCGCAGCTGTGGATGGTCATGCAATATGTCGACGGTCCGTCGGCGTCGGTGTTGGTGCCGGCGGCGGGCCGCGACGCGGATGTCGAGGCCGTCGTCACGGTGGCCGGGCAGGTCGCCGGAGCCCTCGACTACGCGCACGCGATGGATGTCATCCACCGAGATGTCAAGCCCGCCAACATCTTGCTGTCCGCCGACCGTCGAAAGAGCTATCTCACCGACTTCGGCATCGCGCAACTCGCCGACGACGTGCGAACACTGGCCAGCAACGGCCGGGTGCAGGGCTCCATCGCCTACGCCGCGCCGGAACTGCTGCAGGGCCAGCAGCTCAGCGCTGCGACAGACCTTTATGCGTTGGCGTGCAGCATGTTCGAGTGGCTCACCGGAGCGCCGCCCTTTCCCCGCGGCACGGCGTTCGCCATCACCTACGCGCACCTGCGTGATCCGGTCCCCGCCATCACCGCGCGCCGGGCCTGGTTGCCCGGCTCGCTCAACGCGGTGTTCGCCAAGGCGCTCGCCAAAGACCCCGCCGCCCGCTACGAATCCTGCGCCCACTTCGTCGACATCGTCGCCCGCACGTTACGCGGCATCCCGCTACCGCAGCGCTCCTAGCCGCTCACCCGGCGACGGCGACCGCGCCGTGTAGCGCAATGTTTACATCGCTCGACTTTCGCGGCCAGCCCGACCGGCTTACGGTCGAGCAGTTACGCAGTCACCGATGGGGAGCGGGATGACCACCGAATCGACGTACGACAATTCAGCACTGAGCCACGAGGACGAGGGCTATCACAAGGCCCTCAAACCGCGCCAAATCCAGATGATCGCCATCGGCGGGGCTATCGGCACCGGCCTTTTCATGGGCGCGGGCAGCCGACTGCACAGTGCCGGACCGGGCCTGTTCCTGGTGTACGCGGTGTGCGGCATCTTCGTCTTCTTCATCCTGCGCGCCCTCGGCGAGCTGGTGCTGCATCGTCCGTCGTCGGGCTCGTTCGTCTCCTATGCACGCGAATTCTTCGGTGAGAAGACCGCTTTCGTGACGGGCTGGCTGTACTTCTTCAACTGGGCGGCCACCGCGATCGTGGATGTCACCGCGGTGGCGTTGTACATGCACTACTGGGGGATGTTCGAAGCGGTCCCGCAGTGGCTGATCGCCCTGATCGCCCTGGGCATCGTCCTGACCATGAACATCATCTCGGTCAAGCTGTTCGGCGAGATGGAGTTCTGGGCATCGATCATCAAGGTCGCCGCATTGGTGACCTTCCTCGTCGTCGGCATCGTGTTCCTGGCCGGGCGGTTCGAGATCAACGGCCAAGCCACCGGTTTCAGCGTGATCGCCGACAACGGTGGCATGTTCCCGGTCGGCATCTTCCCGCTGGTGGTGGTGACCTCGGGTGTGATCTTCGCTTATGCCGCAGTCGAACTCGTCGGCATCGCGGCGGGCGAAACCGCGGATCCGCCCAAAGTGATGCCGCGGGCGATCAACTCGGTCATCGTGCGCATCGCCCTGTTCTACGTAGGCTCCCTGGTGCTGCTCGCCCTGTTGTTGCCCTACACCGAATTCCACAAGGGCGAGAGCCCGTTCGTGACGTTCTTCTCCAAGATCGGCGTACCCGCAGCTGGCGGCATCATGAATCTGGTGGTGCTGACCGCCGCGATGTCGAGCCTCAACGCCGGGCTGTATTCCACCGGGCGCATCCTGCGATCGATGGCGATGAACGGCAGCGGCCCGGCCTTCACGGCGAAGATGAACCGCAACGGTGTCCCGTTCGGCGGGATCGCCCTCACCGGAGCCCTGACGCTGCTCGGCGTGGTGCTCAACCTGTTCGTCCCCGAGGACGCCTTCAACATCGCGCTGGACCTCTCCGCGCTGGGCATCATCTCGACGTGGGCCATGATCGTGGCCTGTCAGCTCCAGCTGTACCGCTGGGAACGCAAGGGCATCCTGGCGCGGCCGGCGTTCCGGTTGCCGGGCACGCCGTACACCGGCTACCTGACGCTGATCTTCCTGGCCGCGGTGACCGTACTGATGTGCTACGAGAACATCTGGAATCTCATCGCGATCATCGTCCTGGTCCCGATGCTGATCGGCGGCTGGTACGCGGTGCGCGGCAAGGTCACGGCGATGGCGGCCCAGCGCATGGGCTACACCGGTGACTACCCGGTGGTCCCGCAGCCGCCGATTCCCGAAGGTCCCGGCGAGTAGCGCGATCGAGCCACGCCCGGTGCGCCCAGATCCCGGCATCCTTGACGGGTGTCGAGCATCACCGGCACCGCGACGGTTTGCAGGTTGACCGGTTCGCGGACGCTATCCCAGAATGTTTTACGTGGGTAAACGCACGGAGGAAGATCAGCTGAACGACGTGACAACGCGGCTGCTGGAAAAGTACGCCGGCCTGCCCGCCGAACACGTCACCGCCGCCGTCGCCGACGCGCACAAGCACTTCGTCACCAGCACCGTGCGCGACTACATCGCCCTGCTGGTCGAGCGCCGTGCCATCGCCAACCTGACGAGCCGCCCTACAGCCGCGCCCTGACGGCCGCGGACAGCCGCGACCCGTCCGCCTTGCCCGCGGCGATCGTCGTGGCCGCCTTCATCACCTGGCCCATCTGACGCATCCCCGGCCGCTCGCCGATCTCCTCGGCGACCTGTGCGATCGCGGTGTCGACCACGTCGGCGAGTTCGGCCTCGGTCAGCGGCGTTGGCAGGTACTCGTCGATCACCCGGGCCTCGGCATGCTCGTTGGCCGCCAGCTCCCCTCGACCGTTCTGCGTGTAGATCTCCGCAGCCTCGGCCCGCTTCTTGGCTTCCCGCGCGAGGACCTTGAGCACGTCGTCGTCGGAGAGTTCGCGCGCCTGCTTACCGGACACCTCCTCGGCCCCGATCGATGCGATCAGCATCCGCAGCGTCGCCGTCCGCAACTTGTCCTGTGCTTTCATCGCCGCGGTGAGATCCGCACGAAGCCGGTCTTTCAATTCCGCCATGGCTGCGACGCTACGCCTGCCGGGGCCGGCACCGGATACGTTGTCAATGAGCCGAGTCGACTAGAGGATGGTGGCCATGTACAGCGATCCCGGCGGGTATGGGAGCCAGCCGCGCCCGGTCTACCCGCCGCCCGGCTACGGTGGCCCTCCCGGGTATCCCGGCTATCCGCCGCCGGGTCACGGCTACCAAGGCGGCTATCCGGGCCCACCACCGGAACTCAAACCGGGCATCATCGCGCTGCGTCCGCTGAACCTGTCCGACATCTTCAACGGCGCCTTCGCCTACATTCGGGCCAATCCCAAAACCACCCTCGGTCTGACCACCATCGTGGTGGTCATCGCCCAGGTGGTCGCGCTGCTGTTTCAGCTCATGCCGTTGGCCAACAGCGGTGTGCTGCGCTCTCCCTCCACCGGCGCGGAAGCACCCGCGGTGGCGCTGATCGGTCCCACCCTGGGCACCCTGGTCGGGGCCGCTGTCACCTGGGTTTCGGGCATCGTGCTGGCCGGGCTGCTGACCGTCATCGTGGGCCGCGCCGTCTTCGGATCGGGCATCACCATCGGCGAGGCGTGGCAGCGGTTGCGCGGCCGAGTGTGGGCGCTGCTCGGCTTCACCGCCCTCGAGGCGGCGGGCGCGGTACTGCTCATCGGGGTCGCGGTCGGGCTCACCGCCGTGGCGGTCGTGGTGGGCGATGCCGCCGCGGGTTTCCTGGTCGGCATCCCGCTGCTGCTCGGCCTCGTCATCCTGCTGGTGTATCTGGGCACCATGCTGAGCTTCGTGCCGCCGCTCATCGTGCTGGAGCGGCTCCCCATCCTCGCTGCGGTGCAGCGCTCGTTCGCGTTGATCCGGCACGATTTCTGGCGCGTGTTCGGCATCCGCTTACTGGCCACCCTGGTGGCGGGCATGATCGCCGGCGCGGTGGCGGTGCCGTTCAGCTTCGGCGGTCAGATCCTGCTGTTCGCCTCCGAGACGACCGCCGCCCTGGTGGCGGGCTTGGTGCTGATCTCCGTGGGCGGGGCGATCGGGCAGATCCTCACCTCGCCCTTCACCGCGGGAGTGGTTGTCTTGCAATACGCTGACCGCCGGATCCGAGCGGAGGCCTTCGATCTGGTGTTGCAGACAGGTGCCGTTGCCGGTCCGGTCGCCCCGGCGGACAGTACCGATCATCTGTGGCTGACGCGCCGGCCCTGACGTGTCCGGACTCGACATCGACAGCGACGCCGCCCACGAGGCGGCGCAACGCGAACTGAGCAAACCCATCTACCCGAAACCGTCACTGACCGACCAGCTGTGGGCCTGGCTCGAGGCCCTGCTCTACCGGGTGTTCAGTGCGGGTTCGTCGGTGCCCGGCGGGTGGATCACCATCGGGCTGCTGTCGCTGCTGGTCGTCATCGCGGCGGTGGTGGCGATCCGGGTGGCCATGCGCACCACGCACACCCGGCGCGGCGGTGAGGTCGCCCTGTTCGACGGTCACCAGCTCGGCTCTGCCGAACACCGCGCCCTCGCGCAACAGTCTGCCGCGCAAGGGGATTGGGCAGCCGCCATCCGGCACCGGCTCCGCGCGGTCGCGCGCCGACTGGAGGAGACCGAGGTGCTCGACCCGGAACCCGGGCGCACCGCCACCGAACTTGCCCGCGAAGCGGGCACCGCACTACCCGATGTGCGGGACGAATTGAGCCGCGCCGCCGAGGTTTTCAACGACGTGACCTACGGCGCGCGCACGGCGACCGAGGCGGGTTACCGGGTGATCGCCGACCTGGACGACCGCCTGGACCGTGCCGCGGCCACCCCACCGGACACGCCGAGCGTCGTACCCGACAGCTGGGTTCCGGTCCGATGACGGCTACCAGATCACCTGCTGCGCCGGGGATGCGGCCGGGCACGAGTCGATGGCGGACAACCCGCTGGGTGACGCTCGCGGCGACCGCCGTCATCGCGGTCGCCCTGCTGACCACGATTCTCACCGCGCCCCGGCCCGGCGGGCTGATGGAGGCCGACTCCACCTCACCCGACGGCGCCCACGCCCTGGTCACCCTCCTCGGCCAGCACGGTGTGGACGTCGTCGTCGCCGACGATCTCGACGCCGTGGTCCGCGCCGCCCGCCCCGACACCCTGATCGTCGTGGCGCAGACCTTCTTCCTCTTCGGCGACGACACGCTGGCCACCCTGGCCGGTCTGCCCGGCGACCGATTGGTGGTGGCGCCCACCTCGGCCACCAGGGAGCGACTCGCACCCGGCGTCCGCCGCGACGGTGCCACCCCGTTCGGCGGCGCCCCCGGTTGTGAACTGCCGGAGGCCACCCACACCGGCGAGGCCGATCTGGGCCCCAGCGATACCTTTGCCGCGGCGGGGAATCGCACCGTCAGCCGCTGCTATGACGGTGCACTGGTGCGCTACACCGACGGGGAACGCACCGTCACCGTGGTCGGCAGCAGTGATTTCATGACCAACGGTGGACTGCTCGGCAAGGGCAACGCTGCATTGGCGATGAATCTGGCCGGCGCCCGCGACCGGGTCATCTGGTACGCGCCGCAGCGCACCGAGGGCGACACCGGAGGCGCCCAGACGATCACCGACCTGATTCCCGACCGGGTGTACTGGGCGCTGCTGCAGCTGTGTCTGGCCGTCGTACTGATCGCGTGGTGGCAGGGACGCCGACTGGGGCGACTCGTGCCCGAGGACCTCCCGGTGGTGGTGCGGGCGTCGGAAACCGTCGAGGGCCGGGCCCGGTTGTACCGGTCCCGACGGGCCAGGGCACATGCCGCCGCGGCATTGCGCACCGCCACCCTGGGCCGGCTGCTGCCGCGGTTGGGTCTCGGCGCGGCCGCGGGCGAGGCCAGTGTCGCCCAGGCCGTCGCCCAGCGTTGCCTCCAGCCTCCGAATACGTTGAGCCACATCCTGTTCGGTCCGCCACCCGAAACCGACGCCGAACTCCACCGACTCGCCATCCAACTCGACGATATCGAAAGGCAGGTCACCCAGTCGTGAGTCAGCCCTCCCCCCAGGACGCCGCGCGCCACGCGTTGCTCGCCCTGCGCAACGAGATCGGCAAGGCCGTGGTCGGCCAGGAAGCCGTGGTGAGCGGCCTGGTCGTCGCCTTGCTGTGCCGGGGGCACGTGCTGCTCGAAGGGGTGCCCGGTGTGGCCAAGACGCTGCTGGTGCGCACCCTGGCGGCAGCCCTGCAGCTGGACTTCAAACGCGTGCAGTTCACCCCGGACCTGATGCCCGGCGATGTCACCGGCTCGCTGGTGTACGACGCCCGGACCGCGGAGTTCGAATTCCGGGCCGGCCCGGTGTTCGCCCACCTGCTGCTGGCCGACGAGATCAACCGCACCCCGCCCAAGACGCAGGCCGCGCTCCTGGAGGCGATGGAGGAGCGGCAGGTCAGTGTCGACGGCGAACCACGCCCGCTACCGGATCCGTTCATCGTCGCGGCCACCCAGAATCCCATCGAGTACGAGGGCACCTATCAACTTCCCGAGGCGCAACTGGACCGCTTCCTGCTCAAGCTGAATGTGCCGCTGCCGCCGCGCGATCAGGAGGTCGCCATCCTGGACCGCCACGCGCGCGGTTTCGACCCGCGCGACCTGTCGTCGGTGCAACCGGTGGCGGGGCCGGCCGAACTGGCCGCCGGCCGGGACGGGGTGCGCCAGGTGCTGGTCTCCGACGAGGTCCTGGGCTACATCGTCGATATCGTCGGGGCCACCCGGCAGTCACCGTCACTGCAGCTGGGGGTGTCCCCGCGCGGGGCCACCGCCTTGCTGGCGACCGCACGGTCGTGGGCCTGGTTGTCGGGCCGCAGCTACGTCACGCCCGACGACGTGAAGGCGATGGCCCGGCCGACCCTGCGGCACCGCATCGCCCTGCGGCCGGAGGCCGAGCTCGAAGGCGCCAGCCCCGACGGGGTGCTGGACGGCATCCTGGCCTCCGTTCCGGTGCCGCGCTAGTGGTGTTGACCGGCCGTACCGGCGTGATCGCGCTGATCGGCGCGGTGCCGGTGGTGCTGTCACCGTGGCCCGCCGCGACATTCGCCGTGTTCGCGCTCCTGTTGGCCGCGGCGGTGGGCATCGACGTGACGCTGGCCGCGGATCCGCGGGCAGTACGGGCTCACCGGTCCGGCGATACCACCGCGCGGCTGGGCCAGCCGGTGCGCAGCGAGCTGGTGCTGCACAACGACGGGTCGCGGCGGCTGCGCGGCCTGGTCCGCGATGCCTGGCCGCCCAGCGCGTGCGCGACGCCACCCGACACCACATTGGATATCGCTGCCGGACACCGCTTCCGGACCGTCACTACCCTGGACCCGGTTCGGCGCGGCGACCAGAGCCCGGCACATGTGACGATTCGCTCCATCGGCCCGCTCGGCCTGGCCGGGCGCCAGCGCTCGCAGCACGTGGACGGCACGGTGCGCATCTTGCCGCCTTTCCTGTCCCGCAAGCACCTGCCGTCCCGGCTGGCGAAGCTGCGCGAGCTCGACGGCATGGTTCCGGTGCTGGTCCGCGGCCAGGGCACCGAATTCGATTCGCTACGTGAGTATGTCGTCGGTGACGACGTGCGGTCGATCGACTGGCGGGCCACCGCGCGACGAGCCGACGTGGTGGTGCGGACCTGGCGGCCGGAGCGTGATCGCCGGGTGGTGATCGTGCTCGACACCGGCCGCACCTCGGCCGGACGCATCGGGGTGGACCCGACGTCGCAGGACCCCACTGGCTGGCCGCGGCTGGACTGGTCCATGGATGCCGCGCTGCTGTTGGCCGCGCTGGCCGCACGGGCCGGTGACCATGTGGACTTCCTGGCCCACGACCGAGTACCGCGGGCCACGGTGTTCAACGCCGCACGCACCGACGTGCTGGCCCAGTTGGTCCAGGCGATGGCACCCTTGCAGCCGGCTCTGGTCGAATCCGATTCCGCGGCAACCGTTTCGGCCGTGCGGCGCCGGGTCCGCCGACGTGCAATGGTGGTGCTGCTCACCGACCTCAACGCCTCGGCCCTCGACGAGGGGCTGATGACGGTGCTCCCGCAACTGGCCGCACGGCACCAGCTGCTGATCGCGGCGGTGGCCGACCCCCGGGTGGACGAGTTGGCGCGCGGCCGGGCCGACGCCGCCCAGGTGTATGACGCGGCGGCGGCCGAACGGTCGCGCAACGAGCGTCACGAGATCGCAGCCCGGCTGCGGCGGCACGGCGTCGACGTCGTCGACACGCTGCCCGAGGAGCTGGCCCCCACCCTGGCCGACCGTTACCTGGCGCTCAAGGCCACCGGCAAGCTCTAACGCGTCGGCAGCACGTCCGGCGCGTCCGCGACGTCGCCAGACTCGCCGGCCTGCACCGCCTTGCGGCCGAAGTGGACGACATAGGCCAAGAACAGCGCCTCGGCGGCCACTCCGATACCGATCCGCAGGAACGTCGGCAGCGACGAGGGGGTCACCAGCGCCTCGATCAAGCCCGAGATCAGGAGCACGACCACCAGTCCGGCAGCGACCGCCACCACGGCGCGCCCCTGCTCGGCCAGTACCTGCCGGCGTGGGCGGTCACCCGGCGCAATCACCGTCCAGCCCAGCCGCATTCCCACCGCAGCGGCCAGGAACACCGCCGTGAGCTCGAGCAGGCCATGCGGAATCAACAGGCCCAGCAACACATCCGACTTTCCGGCGCCGGACATCAACCCGCCGGACACACCGAGGTTCAGTGCGTTCTGAAACAGCACATAGGGAATCGGGATGCCGAGCAGGATCGCGAAGCCGATGCACTGGGCCGCCACCCAGGAGTTGTTCACCCACACCCGAAGGCCGAACGATCCGGCCGGGTTCTCGCTGTAGTAGGCGGCGAAGTCATGGTTGATCAGCTTTTCGAGCTCGGCCGGGGTTCCGATCGAGGCACGAACGTCGGCGCTGCCGGCCACCCACATCCCGATCACCACAGTGACTGCGAAGAACGCCACCGCCGTGCCCACCCACCATCGCCAGGAACGGTAGGCCACGACCGGGAACGACACCGTCACAAAGCGGATCAGCTCGCTGGACAACGGCGCGTGCGCTCCGGTGACCACCGATCGGGCCCTGGCCACCAATCCCGACAGCCGACCGACCAGCACGGGATCCGCCGATGCGCTGCGCACCTTCGACAGGTGGGTGGAGACCCGCTGGTAGAGATCGACCAGCTCGTCGACCTCGTCACCGGTCAGCGCGCGGCGGCGTTTGACCAGCTGCTCCAGGCGGTCCCAGGTCGCGCCATGGGCCAGCACGAACGCGTCGACATCCACGCTGGTCAGCATAGTCGCGCACCGATCACGCGGTAGCGAACGAGCCGCGTTGAGAAGCGCGACAATTCGGGCCGAGTAGCGTTCGAGGGCATGGTGTCCCAACCGGAGCCCTTGGTGACGGGCGACGCGGTGGTGCTCGAGGTGTCCATCGCCCAGCTGCCGGTGCGCGCCGCGGCGGCGTTGATCGACCTCACGGTGATGCTGATCGGCTACGTCCTCGGTGTCACGCTATGGGCTTTGACGCTGGCGGACTTCGATTCCGCGCTGTCGGCGGCGGTGCTGATCATCTTCACGGTACTGACCCTGCTCGGGTATCCGGTGGTTTTCGAGACCGCGACCCGCGGCCGGTCGCTGGGCAAGATGGCACTCGGACTGCGCGTGGTTTCTGACGACGGTGGACCGGAACGCCTGCGCCAGGCCATCTTTCGCGCGCTGGCCGGTGTCATCGAGATCTGGATGTTCACCGGGGCGCCTGCCGTGCTGTGCAGCATGGTGTCACCGCGAGGCAAGCGCATCGGCGACGTGTTCGCCGGCACCATGGTGATCAGCGAGCGCACGCCGCGACTCAATCCGCCACCCCCGATGCCCCCGGCACTGGCCGGCTGGGCCGGCACGATTCAGTTGTCGGGCCTGGGATCGGCACAGGCAGAGATGGCGCGCCAGTTCCTGTCCCGCACGACACAGCTGGACCCGCGGATGCGCGAGCAGATGGCCCACCGCATCGCCGCCGAGGTGCTGGCCCGGATCGCACCGCCACCGCCGCCGGGCGCTCCGCCCGAGCTGGTGCTGGCGGCGGTACTGGCCGAACGGCACCGCCGCGAGCTGGAACGGCTGCGGGTGGCCCGGCCGGAGTTCGCGCCCGCGTCACCGCCCCCACCGGCGCGGCCCGGCCCGGCTGCACCGCCGACGACCAGCGGGTTCACCCCGCCGAGCTGAAAAATGGGACACCATTGTCCCATTTTGGGCCGTATGCGATAAATTTTGGTTCATGAGTATGCCTGCCTGCGCTGAGACGGCGCCCGCCAGCGGCCCGCGCAGCCGGACCCGCCGCGCGATCATCGACGCCGCGGTAACGGTCATCGCGGGCAATCCGGCGGCGACCATGGCCGATATCGCCGCCGCCGCAGGCGTGGGGCGCAGCACCCTGCACCGCTATTTCTCGGAGCGCAGTGACCTGATGCGCGCCGTGGCGTTGCACGTTCACGCGGTGAGCACCGCCGCCATCGCCGCCGCCGATCCCGCCTGCGGCCCCGTCGACGCGGCCCTGCGGCGGGTGGTGGAAAGTCAGCTCGACCTGGGCCCGATCGTGCTCTACATCTACACCGACCCCACCCTGTTGGCCGATCCCGAATTGGCCGCCCACCTCGATACCGGTGACGAGGCCATTGCCGAGGTGCTGGCCCGCGCGACGGCCGATGGTCCGGTGTATCCGCCCGGCTGGGCCCGGCGGGTGTTCTGGGCGCTGCTCCTGACCGGCTATGACGCCATCAGACAGGACGGCATCCCCCGGCACCAGGTCGTCGACGCCATCATGTCCAGCCTCACCAACGGCACCATCACCTCTCGTTAAGGAAGTTCCATGTCCACCGGCCTCGATGCCACGGCATCGAAGACACCAACCACTCCCAAGCGCGCCTGGATCGCTCTCGCAGTCCTGGCCCTGCCCGTCCTCCTGATCGCCATCGACAACACCGTGCTGGCGTTCGCGCTGCCGAAGATCGCCGAGGATTTCCGTCCGGCGGCGTCCACGCAGTTGTGGATCGTCGACGTGTATTCCCTTGTGCTGGCCGCACTTCTGGTGGCCATGGGCAGTCTCGGCGACCGGGTGGGCCGACGCCGGCTGCTGCTGATCGGCGCCACCGGCTTCACCGTCGTCTCGGTGGCCGCCGCTTTCGCGCCGAGCGCCGAACTCCTGGTGCTGGCCCGCGCCGTGTTGGGCGTCTTCGGAGCCATGCTGATGCCCTCGACGTTGTCGCTGATCCGCAATATCTTCACCGAGGCTTCGGCGCGCCGGCTGGCGGTCGCCATCTGGGCCTCGTGCTTCACCGCGGGAACCACGCTGGGCCCCATCGTCGGTGGCGCACTGCTGCAGCATTTTCATTGGGGGGCAGTATTTCTGGTGGCTGTGCCCATCCTGGCGCCGCTGCTGGTGCTGGCGCCCAAGCTGGTGCCCGAATCGCGGGACCCCAATCCGGGCCCGCTGGATCTGGTGAGTGTCGTGCTTTCGTTCGGCGCCATGCTGCCGGTCGTCTGGGCAGTCAAGACCGTCGCCCATGACGGCCTGTCGGCCACGGTCGCGGGCGCGTTCGCCCTGGGCATCGCCGCCGGCGTGTTGTTCGTACGACGGCAGAACCGCAGCGCCACACCGATGCTGGACATGGCGTTGTTCCGGTACGGGCCGTTCACCTCGTCGGTGCTGGCCAACTTCCTGTCCATCGTCGGCCTGATCGGGTTCATGTTCTTCATCTCGCAGCACCTGCAGTTGGTGCTGGGCCTGAGCCCGCTGGCCGCCGGCCTGGTAACACTGCCCGGTGCTGTGGTGTCGATGATGGCGGGTATCGGTGTGGTGCGGGCCGCCAAGCGATTCGCACCTCAGACGCTGATGGTCGTCGGCCTGATCTTCGTGGCGCTCGGGTTCACGTTGATCCTGCTGTTCCGGCATGATCTCTCCGTGGCCGCGGTGATCGCGTCCTTCGTGGTGCTGGAATTCGGGGTCGGCATATCGCAGACGGTGTCCAACGACACCATCGTGGCATCGGTCCCCGCCGCCAAAGCCGGTGCGGCCTCCGCGGTTTCGGAAACCGCCTATGAGTTGGGCGCGGTGGTCGGCGCGGCGACGCTGGGCACCATCTTCACCGCCTGGTACCGCGCCAACGTGGTGGTGCCGGCCGGGTTGACGCCCGAGCAGGCGGGCGCAGCCGGTGAGAGCATCGGTGGCGCGACATCCGTGGCCGCCGACCTGCCGGCGCCGGCGGCAGGCCGGCTACTGGAGTCGGCGCACGCGGCGTTCGATTCCGGCGTCGCGCCGACAGCGGTGATCGCGATCGCGCTGGTGCTGACCGCGGCCGCCATCGTGAGCGTGTTGTTCCACCGGTCGCCGTAAGCGCCCGCACCCGGCACCGCGGGTTCGGCGTGCACCACACGACAGCCGCATACGACAGCCACATACGACAATGGCCTCCCCGTGCCAGGGGAGGCCATTGCCGTGGTGGGTGTTACTCGCTACCGGAACCGGCGTCGCTGCCGGCCTTGGCAGTGGACCCGGACGCGGACCCCGCCGCGGCACCGGCCTTGGCCGAGTCCGCGCCGGCCGCCGAATCGGCCGCGCTCGTGGACGATCCGCCGGTGGAGGCATGGGTGCCACCGGACTTCACGCCCGAACCCGGCTCGGCCTTGATGCTGTCCCTGGTGACCGATCCGCCGGACCCCTTGGTGCCCTTCGTCGCCGTGGCGTCGGTGCCCTCCTTGGTGGTCGCCCCAGCCTTGGTGCTCGTGTCAGCCTTGGTGCTCGCGTCAGGCTTGGTGCTGGTATCGGTGGCGCCCTTGGTCGCCGGAGCGACACTGTCGGCGGGCGTGGTGTCGGTGCTCGACTCCTTAGTGGTGGGTTCGGTGGTGGCCTTGGGGGTGGTCTCAGGGATGGTCTCAGTGGTGGTTCCGGTGGGGCTCTTGACCTCGGTGTCCGTCTCCGCCTGGGTCGCAGCGGATTCCGTCGCACCGGTTGCCTCGGCCGGGGTGCCGACGGCGGCGCCGGTCGCGTCCTTGGCAGTGGTCACGGCAGGTACCGCACCCGTGGCGTCCACTGCCAGGGTCACCGTCGCCGCGGCCGTGGGCACGGCAGCCGCCACTGCCGCAGTGGCGGGCGGAGTGGTGGTCGGCAGGCCGGCCTGCAGCGCCTTCATGATCTGCGCTCCGATGTACGGGAAGGTCTGCTCGGTGAATGCCTTTGCCTGGGCCACCGCGTTCTGCAGCACGTCGGCGATCCCGTGCTGCACCGCGTTGATGACCTTCACCGGGTTCAGCGTCTTGAGGGAATCGAGCACCGCCTGCGTGCTGGTGACGATCTGCTTGATGAACGGCGTTGTGCCGGTGTCGAATCCGATACCCACGGTGGAGACGACCACCCCGACCAGGAAACTCAGTCCGGAGTCGTAGAGGGCGGGAATCAGGGCTTGCGCCACCTTGAACGGGCGCTCCAGCGCCGGCTGAAGGGCGGTCCACGGGTTACTGAGCAGATTCAGGATGGGCTGCAGACCTGCCGTGAGGAGGGCGTCGATGGCGCCGTTCACATCACCGGTGGACAGCTTGGCTCCGACCGCCTTCAGGGTGGCGGGCAGCCCCGCACCGAGTTGGCCGAGCGCCGAACCGGCAGCCTTCGCCGCGTCGAGCACCTGCCGGGCGGTGTACAGCTGGTTGTCGACGATCTGACGCAGGATCGGCAGTGGGTTCGCCAGCACGGTGTGCAGGGTTTCGTTCACCCAGGCTCCGGCGTCGTCGACCACGGGCTTGAAGACGTTGATCGGGTTGTCGATCGACGACGATGCGGTCAGTTGGACCTGCGGCATGTGCATCTGCGGCAGGGTGGGGTGCGCGGCGATGGGTGTGATGGCGATAACGCTGGCACCGACGAGCGCGACGCCCGCGGTGACGTAAGGGCGCATGGCCGACTGCATTGACATTCCTGGTGTCATCCCTTCATCGGATCTCTATTCCCTACAGACGATCAGAACCTACTGGCCGGTAAGTTGTTGGCAATCGATTTGAGCAAAGTTTCAGATGCTGACAAATTGCGTCGCCTGACACGCTGCGGATTCCTACATTTGCTGGTGAAGGCCGTTAGTTTCACTTTCAATGAGTCTGGCTAACTCACTTCACAGAAAAGTCGTTAGCCAGGCGCACGGCCTGCCCGCAAACGTACGGACATCCGCGCGCCAGGGCGTTGACCTGCGTGATATGGATCACAAACGAAGCCGACCCTGGTTCGTGGCACATGCCGAAGGGCGGTACCCGCATGTCCAGCGCATCGACAATCAGCAACAGAATGTCGGCTCGCCGGCCCGGATAGCCGAACCGATCGTCCCGTCGTTGCGGGTACGTCCCCGGGCCGTCCACATCGTGGGACACGGGCGGTCACCGGACGATCAGACGCCCGGCGTGGCTCCGGCCTGGCGTCGTTTGGCCACCGCGCCGGCCACCGACGTCGCGGCCACCGCGATGAGCGCACCCAGGATGAGCGCCGAGGGCTCGCCCGGGGCAAGCAGATGCTGTTCGGTGCCCAGAGTGGCGGCCGCGACCGGCACGCCGAGCTGGGCGGCGGCCAGCACGGCCAGCGGCAACGGTTGACCGAACAGCCGGCCCACCGTGTGCGCGACAATCGCACCCAGTCCCAGGGCCGCCCCCAGCCCGATGAATTCGGGATGGTCACCAAGCTCGCGCACCTGTAGTGAGGCACCGAGCCAGACGAAGAACAGTGGTGCGAAGAATCCTTCGGTGATCCCGAAGAGTTGGCGGGCCAGCCGGCGCGGCTCCCCGATCGCCGATACCACCAGTCCGAGTGCGAAACCCGCCAGCATGATCGAGATATGGGTGGTGATCGCCAGCGCCGCGAGGCTGAACAGCAGAATCAAGCTGAACCGTAACTCCAGTGCCAACCGATGATCTTCGGAGTAGTGGTGAATCCGCTTGCGCCGACCGGTCCGCTCGAAATGCCGCAGCACGACGAACAGCACCACGGCCGCCGCTGCGATAGCCAGGGCGCCGAGCGCTGCCCGGGGTGCCCGGGCCGGGTCGATCACCAAGGGCACCAACACGATCGATGCGGCATCTGCGATAGCGATCTGGGCCGTCACCGACAACACCGGCGGCCCGGTCAACCCGAGCGAGTCGATCACCGGCAGGGCCAATGCCGCCGACGACGAGGCCATCAGCACCGCATACAGCAGCGCGTGCCCCGTGCCGAAGAAGGAAGCGATCGCCACGCCGAACACCGCCGCAACCGCACCGACCACCACGGCGCGCACAGCGGCGGTTCCGAGGGCACCGCGCAGCGCGGTGTCCCGGACCGGGACATGGGTGCCGACGACGAACATCACCAGCGCGAACCCGATATTGGCCAACAACCGGAGAGTCGGGTCGGTGTCGTCGACGATGCCGAATCCGGTTCTGCCCACGATGATTCCGGCCGCCAGTTCGCCGACCACCACCGGAACCCGCAGCCCCGGGATCGCAGCCAACGCGGGACCGGCCAGGCCGACGACCGCCAGTAGCGCGAGCGTGTCGAATCCGAAGTCGCTCAACTCGACTCCCCGGTCAGGCCTGCCACGACACCAGACGGCAAGGGATGGGGGTGTTCTCGTCGGAGAGGTAGCTGGCGCACACCCGGTGATAGCCGTCGGCCACCTGCATCGGGATGTCCCGCTCGTATTGGCCGCGGACCAACAGGATGGGCGAGAGGCGTTTGCCGTCGCCGATCTTGGCCAGGTCGGTACGGACGTGGGCGTTGGTTTCCGGTAACAACGCCAACCGCGCGGCGCGCAGAATATCTTTCGCCTTGCGCTGCACGGGTTCCGCTGCCTTGAGCGCCGTCACCGTGGCCGCCACGACGGTCTGCTCGGCCAGCATGCTCAGATAGTCTGCCGCCGCGTCGTAGTCATGGTCTTCGGGCTCGTCCAGCCACTTCACATGCATCCGGACACCCTAATCCGGCGGCGCTGGAAATCGGCTGGGAAATCACGCGCCGATCCAGTTGCCATGGAACCCGTAGGGAACCCGCTGGGGTAAAGCGATCGTGGCCACCGGCTCGGCGGCGAAATCGGAGGCGGCGAGAATCACCAAGGTGCTGCTGTCACGCACCGGATCGTAGACGTAACCGAGGTACCAGCCGTTGTTCTCGTCGGCCGGACCCGGCCCCGGCACGAAAACCGCTTCCGCCGGCCCGCCGGCACCCAGGTCGTGGCGGGTGGCGGCCCCGGTCGCCAAGTCGTAGCGCTGCCAGCTGTTGCCGGCCACCGCGACCGCATACCGGGCCTGCATTCCCGCCAGCCGGTCGTCGATCCGGGGGAATTCCACGCCGAGATCGTCGAGCTGGCGTTCGGACACGGTCCCGGCCGTCACGTCGATCTGCCACTCCCACAGCACACCTTCGACCTCGAATCCGCTTTCGTGGCGCCACATCTCGGGATACCGGACCGCGTGGACGACGATACGATCCCCGGTTTCGAAAGCGTTGACGACGTGGAAGACGTAGCAGGGCTCGATGTCGAACCAGCGGATGGCCCCGAACGGGTCCTGCCGGGACAGCACGCCGAACCGCGCTCCATAGGTGTCACTCCAGCGGTAGGGCATGCCGCCGTCGCCCGACTTCGCGGCGTCGACGTCGAAGACGACGGGTAGGTCCATGAACACCACGTGGCCGGAGGTCATCGCGAAGTCGTGCATCATGGTGTGCGCCTCGACATCGACCGGTCGATTGACGGTCAGCTCGCCGTTGGCGTCGGCCCGGTGGTAGGTGACGTAGGGCTCGAAGATGCTGCCGTAGCCGAAGAAATGCAACTCGCCCGTGGCTGGACAGATCTTGGGATGGGCCGTCATCGAATCGGTGAGCTTGCCACCGAAATCGTAGGCGCCGACGGTGTCCAATTCTCGGGTGATCTCGTAGGGCAGCGACGATTCCACCAGTGCCAGGGTCTTCCCGGCGTGGTTGACGACGTGGGTGTTGGACACCGCCGCGCGGAGGTTGCGGCTGCCGTCGGCGTTGTAGAGCGGGAAGGGGTTATCGAAGCTGTCGGTGCGTACCCATCGGTTGCGGTACCACTTGGCCCGCCCGTCTTGGATGCGGACGCCGTGGATCATGCCGTCACCGGTGAACCAGTGCGCGGTCGACTGACGTGGGTTGGGGCCATTGCGCAGGTACCACCCGTCGAGTTCGGGCGGGATCGACCCCTCGACCGGGAGGTCGTAGTGGGTCAGCTCGTCGGCGACGGGGGCGTAGTTGCCGACCCGGAAGAACTCCGGTTGCCCGAGCGGCAGTGCCGAGGTCTCAGTCATACCGCCACGATGACATTCCACTAATGACATGTCAATACTGGAATGTAGGATGACCGCCATGAGTCTGCGCATCGCTGCACTTGGCCTGCTCGCCCAGCACCCGGGCAGCGGATACGACCTCCTCAAGCGGTTCGAGAAATCCATGGCCAACGTGTGGCCGGCCACCCAGAGCCAGCTCTACGGCGAGCTCAACAAGTTGGCCGCGGGTGGCCTGATCGAGGTGGCCGACACCGGACCGCGCGGGCGCAAGGTCTACCGCGCCACCGATTCGGGCCGGGCCGAGTTGCTGCGCTGGCTGGGCAATCCCCAGGACGACCCGCCCTACCGCAGTCCCGAACAACTGCGCATCTTCCTCCTCGGCGAGCTGCCGACCGAGGGGGCGGCCGGGCATGTACAGGCGCTCGCCGACCACTCCCGCGCCGAGATCGCCCGCCTTCGGGCGTTACGCGACAGCCTGCACTGGGACGAGTCCGACGAGTCCTTCTACGGCCTGGCCGCGCTGGAGCACGGGCTGCGCTACCACGCCATGCAGGCCGAGTGGGCGCGGTGGTTGATCGAAGAAATCTCGTTGCGCGCAACGAAATAGCACCGCCGCGCCGCAGGTTGTTGCTACCCGTGTGCACACCTTCGGCCGTATCGATCGGCGACCTGACCATCATTGCGCTACACGACGGGGACGGCGTGGAAACCGCCCGTAACATCCTGTCGCGCCCTGGTATACCCGACAGCTGGGGATGCTATGCCGGGCACCTGAGCTCCGATGGCGCACTGACGCTGCCGCTGGGCGGGTTTCTCATCCGGACCGGCGCGCAGACCGTACTCGTCGACGCCGGCGTCGGCGATTTCGACGACGGCAAGTACCGCGGGGGCGATCTGCTGACCGCGCTACGCCGCCACGGCGTCGCACCCGCCGACGTCACCGACGTGGTCTTCACCCACTTGCACTTCGACCACATCGGCTGGGCCAGCCACCGCGGTCAGGTCGTCTTCCCGAATGCGACCTACCGCGTGCACCAAGCGGATTGGGACCATTTCGTCACCGAAGGGGACGACGAACACACGCTGGCCACCCTCACGCCGGTCAGCCCGCGGTTGGCGCCTTTTCACGGTGACGTACCGATCGCCCCGGGCGTGGACGCCATCTTCACACCGGGACACACCCCGGGCACCACCATCTTCGTGGTGTCGTCGCGCGGCGAGCGTGCGCTACTGCTCGGCGATGTCGTGCACTCCGTCGTGCAGTTCACCGAGCGAGACTGGGAGGTCATCTGGGATACCGATCCGGTGTCCGCGCGGGCCGCGCGCAATCGCCTCGCCGACGAGATCGCCGATACGTCCGATCTAGTGGTGGCGGCACACCTGCCGGGCATGCGGTTCGGCCGCATCGTGACCACGGGCGGCCCGCGACGGTTCATAGCCATCTGAGTTGGGTGTTGCATCGCGATAGTTTCCGATATATCGTCAACGTATCGGAGGCGCATCGGGCGTCTTCTTACCCAGAAGGAACATCACATGAACACCCCTTTCACCCCACCTCATCAACCCTTCGGTTTCAGTCCCGCATTCGGACCCGGCGGCTTCGGCCCCGCCGACCGGCGCGCTCTGCATGAACAGCGCCGCCACGCCCGTCACCAGTTCCGCGAGCACCTGCGCGAACACGGCGGAGGCCAGGGACCCTTCGGCCCGGGTTTCGGTCCGGGCTTCGGCCCCGGCGGCTTCGGCCCCGGATTCGGACGAGGCTTCGGCGGGGGCGGACCGCGCGGGCGCGGTGGCCGCGGCGGTGGCCGTGGCCGGCGCGGTGACGTGCGCGCCGCCATCCTGAAACTGCTCACCGAACGGCCCATGCACGGCTACGAGATGACGCAGGAGATCGCCACCCGCAGCAACGACCTGTGGCGGCCGAGCCCCGGTTCGGTCTACCCCACCCTGCAACTGCTGGTCGACGAAGGTCTCATCGTTCCCACCGCGAGCGAAGGCAGCAAGAAGACATTCGAGCTGACCGACGAGGGTCGTGCCGCCGCGGAGAAGATCGAGACCGCCCCGTGGGACTCCATCGCCGAAGATGCCGATCCCAACGCCGTCAACCTGCGTGCCGCACTTGGTCAGCTGTTCGGCGCGGTCGCCCAGTCGGTGCACACCGCAGGCGACGAACAGCAGCAGCGCATTCTCGACATCGTCAATAACGCCCGCCGCGAGATCTACCAGATCCTCAGCGAGCAGTGACGCCGACCGGTGGGTCTGCACGCCTGATGGCATGCAGACCCACCGCGGTGATCGGGCCGTCGGCGCTGCCGGAACCGCTCGATAGCATCGCAGGGTGAGCACCGACGAACTCAGCGGCTACGCGATCCCGGTGATCGTCGCCATCCTCACCGGACTCGGCGGTGTCCTCGGGGTGAGCTTCCGGGACGCCGACGCCACCGAACGTCGCCGCGGCATGTGGCTGTACATGCTGGTATTGCTGACGGCCATCGCCACGTCGGCGGCGATCAACTCGGCTTCGGGATTCGGCCGCCCGCTGGCGGCCACCCTGATGGCACTGGCCGCCTCGGCTGTCGCCGTCGGCACGCACCTGCTGTGGCGGCGGATCGTCTTCGATGCCCCACAACGCAACGTGAACATCGCGGTCACGGCGGTCGCGCTGGCCGTGGTCGTCATCGCCTCGTCGGTCACCTACACCTACATCTCGGGGAAGGGATGTCGGCAAGCCCGTGACCTGATCACCACCAGCATGGCTCAATCCGCGTTCGTGCTCCCGTCGTTCGCCAACCAGGGCCCCACCACCGGTGATTTCCAGACGTGGTCCCGCGACCTACGCGACCAGGCCAACCGGGTGACCGCGGGCGACATCGCCCCGCGCGCCAAGGATCTGGCCGACCTGGCCGAACAGATCACCGCAACGGCGCAGATCGGCGACACCGGAAGTCATGCGCTGCTCGGCGCCCGTTTCTACGACGTGCTGCGGGACTTGCTACGCAAGTGCCAGAACGTCTGATCCGCATGCCCGACACCGACACCACCGCTATCGATCGGATGCCCCGAGGCGGACCCCGCGCGTCCTGTATGGACCGGCTGCTGCAGACCGACCGGCTGGAATACCTCGATCGCCAGGATATGCCCCCGGCTGTCAAACGCAGCGTGATTGCCGCATTGGACTGGACCGGAAGGGTTTTCGGTCATCACGACCAACACGCGCGCATCGTTCTCGACGAGATCGCCGACGTGCCCGATCCGTCGATCCTGGAGCTCGGCGCCGGTCACGGAACGCTGTCGGCCACCTTGCTGGACTGGCATCCCACCGCACGGGTGACCGTCAGCGATATCGACCCGGACTCCGTCGCCGCGATCTGCGCCGGCCCGCTGGGCAGTCATCCGCGCGCCGAGGCGCGCACCGTGGACGCCGCCGCGATCGACGCCGCCGACGGCGAGTTCGCCGTCGCGGTATTCGCGTTGTCGTTCCACCACCTCCCGCCGGCCGTTGCGGCACAGGTGCTCGCCGAGGGCACCCGGGTCGCGGACAAACTGGTCATCATCGATCTGCCGCGGCCACCGTCGCCACTACACCTGGTGCGGTTGGCGACGATGTTGCCGCTGTCCCCGTTCATCCCGTTCGTGCACGACGGCGTGATCAGCTCGCTGCGCTGCTACAGCCCATCGGCGATGCGGGCACTGGCCGAGCACGCCGGGGTCGACGTGCAGGTCCGCACCGGTCTGATGAGTCCACAGGTCACGGTGGCCACCCGCCGCTAGGCTCAGCCCATGGGTGACGACGTCACACAGACCGACTTCAGCCGGGCCGAGCGCCGGGAGTACCGGCGCAAGGTGCAGTTGTGTCTGGACGTGTTCGAAACGATGCTGTCGCAGTCCAGTTTCGAATTCGACCGGCCGCTGACCGGTATGGAGATCGAATGTAACCTGGTCGACCACGCCTACCAGCCGGCGCTGCGGAACGCGCAGGTGCTCGAATCCATCGCCGACCCCGCCTACCAGACCGAGTTAGGCGCCTACAACATCGAATTCAACGTACCGCCGCGCCCGCTGCCGGGCCGGGCGGCGCTGGATCTCGAGGGTGAGGTGCGCGCCAGTCTGAACGCCGCCGAGGCCAGGGCCGCGCAGAACGACGCACATATCGTGATGATCGGCATCCTGCCGACGCTGATGCCCGAGCACCTCGATACCGACTGGATGAGTCCGTCCACGCGGTACCGGGCGCTCAACGACTCGATCTTCACCGCCCGCGGCGAGGATATCGACATCGATATCACCGGACCGGAACGACTGGCGGTGCAGTCGGCCGATATCGCGCCCGAATCCGCTTGTACCAGTGTGCAGTTGCATCTGCAGGTGTCCCCGGCCGACTTCGCGAGGAACTGGAACGCCGCACAGGTGCTGGCCGGCCCGCAGTTGGCCCTTGGCGCCAACTCACCCTATTTCTTCGGCCACGAACTGTGGGCCGAGACGCGGATAGAGCTGTTCACCCAGGCCACCGACACCCGCTCCGACGAGTTGAAGACCCAAGGGGTACGGCCCCGGGTATGGTTCGGCGAACGTTGGATCACATCGATTTTCGATCTGTTCGAGGAAAACGTCCGGTACTTCCCCGCTCTGCTTCCCGAGCTGTCCGACGAGGACCCGGTGGCCGAGCTGGCAGCCGGTCGCTCCCCGCAGCTATCCGAACTGCGGCTCCACAACGGCACCATCTACCGATGGAACCGCCCGGTATACGACGTGGTGGACGGGCGCCCCCACCTGCGGGTGGAGAACCGGGTGCTGCCGGCGGGCCCGACGGTGGTGGACATGCTGGCCAACTCCGCCTTCTATTACGGCCTGCTGCGCACGCTGTCCGAGGAAGACCGTCCGGTCTGGACAAAGATGAGTTTCGCTGCCGCACACCATAATTTCACCGCGGCCGCCCGGCACGGGATGGAGGCCACGTTGTACTGGCCGGGCGTGGGCGAGGTGACCCCCGACGAGCTGGTGCTGCGCAAACTGCTCCCGCTGGCCGATGAGGGTTTGCGGCGGTGGAGTGTCGCCGCCGAGGTCCGGGACCGCTATCTCGGGGTCATCGAGGGACGGGCGAAAACCGGGCGCAACGGCGCGGCCTGGCAGACGGCCACCGTGCACGCCCTGCAGGAGCGCGGTGCGGCCCGCCCGCAGGCGTTGGCGGAGATGTTGCGGCTGTACTGCCAGGCGATGCACAGCAACGCCCCGGTGCACACATGGGAGACAACCGCGCCCTGATCGGGCGTACGTTGGAGATCATGGCTTCTGAGGTTTTGGACTGGGACGGCGCATACCGGCAGGACGGCACCTTCGGCGGTCCGCCGCCGTGGAATATCGGCGAGCCGCAGCCCGAGTTGGCGGCGCTGTTGCCCACCGGAGCAATCCGCAGTGACGTGCTGGACGCGGGCTGCGGGCACGCCGAGCTGTCGCTGGCCCTGGCGGCGCAGGGCTATACCGTGGTCGGGCTGGATATCTCGCCGACGGCGATCGCCGCGGCGAATCGGGCTGCGCAGGAACGGAATCTGAGCACCGCGGCCTTCGCCCAGGCAGATATCACGTCGTTCACGGGCTACGACGGCCGGTTCAACACCGTCATCGACTCGACGCTGTTCCACTCGATCCCGGTCGAGGCCCGGGACGGCTACCTGCAGTCGATCCACCGGGCGGCCGCACCGGGCGCCTCCTACTTCGTGCTGGTATTTGCCAAGGGCGCATTTCCCGCCGAGGTGGAGCAGAAACCCCACGAAGTCGAGGAGCACGAGTTGCGCGCCGCGGTGGCGAAGTACTGGACGGTCGACGAGATCCGTCCGGCGTTCATCCACGCCAATGCCAACGCGATCCCGAACGCGGCCGCCGAACTGCCGTCGCACGCGCTCGACGACAGAGGCCGGGTCAAGTTCCCGGCCTTCCTGCTGAGCGCGCACAAGTAGCGGTCACCCACCGCCGACCCGACTACGAGCTGGCCGCCAGCGCTTCGCCGAACCGTTGCAGCTCTGCCTCGGTGACGTCGACGTGCGGAGACACCCGCAGCACCGGTCGGGTGAGTTCGTTTGGTGCTCGCCCCACTTCGCATGCGGTGGTGACGATGCCGTGTTCGGCGATCAGCCGGGACCGGACCCGCGCCGGATCGGCACCACCGGTCGGTTCCAGCGTGGTCAGCGCGGTGGGCTCGTCGACGGGTTCCACGACGCGCCACCCCGCAAGGTCGGCCAGCGCCGTACGGGTCCACCGGCCCACCTCGGCAAGCCGCGCCCGAACGGCCGCCGGTTCGGCGGCCAGATGCTCCCCGACCGCGAGCGCGAAACCGACGCGGGCGGCGATATTGGCCTCGCCGCCTTCCAGCGGTGGCAGCCGCGGGGTCAGGGCACCGGCGATATCCGGGCGAAGTGCCAGCACTCCGACACCGCGCGGGCCGGCCAGCCACTTACGCGATGAGGAGTACAACGCGTCGGCCCCGACCGCGCAGTCGAGGTGCCCGAATGCCTGCGCCGCATCGATCACCAACGGCAGTCCGAGCGCACGGCATACCGCTGCGATATCGGCCAGCGGCTGGGCGACGCCGCGATGACTGCCGAGCGCCGTCAGGTGCACCAGCGCCGGCGGATGGGCGGCCAGCACAGCGTGCGCCTCGTCGACCAGCAGCCGGCCCAGCGAGTCCACCGGCAGCGGGTGCACCTGAAAGCCATTGGCCGCCATGATCGCCAGGTTGGGTCCGTACTCCCCTCGCAGGCAGGCCACGGTGCGGGGGCCGGCCCAGCTGCTCAGCAACACGTCCAGCGCGTGACCAGACCCCGTGGTGTAGACCACCTCTGCGCCGGCGATTCCGGACAGCACACGTACCGCTTCACGGCCGGCGTCCAGGGTCGGCGTCGCAGCCTCGGCGGCGACATAACCGCCGACCTCGGCCTCGTGGCGGGCGTGAGTGGCGGTGGCGTCGATGACGGCATGACTCTGCCGGGAGCAGGCTGCGCTGTCGAAATGCAGGCCCGCGACGGCAGGCCGGGCGGCACGCCAGTGGTCGGCAAGGGTCATTTGACAGCCAACGCCAGGCCGAAGTCACCGGCCGGGTCGGTCCACCAGTGTGTGCGGCGCAGGCCGGCCGCCTCGAGTTCGGCGGCCACACCGTCAGGGCGGAACTTACAGGAGACTTCGGTCAGCATTTCCTCGCCTTCGGCGAAGTCCACGGTCAGGCCCAACGCGCGGACGTTGACGCGTTGCGCGCGAACGGACCGCAGCCACATCTCGATTCGCTCGCACTCCTGGTTCCACTTGGCGACGTGGCTGAAGGCGTCCAAGTCGAAGTCGGCATCCAGCTCCCGGTTCACCACGGCCAAGACGTTGCGGTTGAAGGCCGCGGTCACCCCGGCGCTGTCGTCGTAGGCGCGTACCAGCCGGTCGGTGTCCTTGACCAGATCGGTGCCGAGCAGCAACGCATCGCCAGGACGGAGTGAATGAGCAAGCGAAGTGAGGAATTCCGCCCGCGGCTGGGCGGTGAAGTTGCCGATGGTCGACCCCAGGAAGATCACCAGTCGCCGGCCCACCTGCGGAATGGCGCCCAGATCCCGCTCGAAATCCCCGCACACGGTGTCGATCTCGATACCCGGGTACTCGGCGCGCAGGGCACCGGCCGCGTCGTGCAGCACGCCGGGGTCCACATCGAACGGGATGAACCGGCGCAACACGCCACGCGCCCGCCAGGCCGACAGCAGCAGACGGGTCTTCTCCGAGGTGCCACTGCCCAACTCGACCAGCGTGTCCGCGCCCGACACGGCGGCGATCTCGGCGGCGTGCTCCCGCAGGATCGACGCCTCGGTACGGGTCGGGTAATACTCCGGCAGGCGAGTGATCCGGTCGAACAACTCGCTGCCCACCGTGTCATAAAACCACTTGGGCGGCAAGGTCTTCGGACTTTGCTGAAGTCCCTCGGCAACATCACGACGCAGCGTGTTGGCCAAGTCGGTGCTCAAACCGGTGGTCATGCGGATCCTTCCAGAGGGGTGAGGGCCAGTTCGCCACCGAGCACCGTGACCAGGTGCCGGTCCGGGATGTCGCGCCAGGCCGGGTCGTCGTCGTACGGTTCGCTGGCCAGCACCACACCATCGGGCCGCACCAGAACAGACAAGGTGTCGCCCCACGTGGTGGCCAACATTCGGGTGCCGTCGGCGGCCAGGATGTTCAGCCGGGCACCAGGATCGGCGGCACCGACCTCGGTGACGGTATCGGCGAGCGTCGCCAACCCGCGACGGAAGATATGGGCGGCCAGCACGGCGCTGTCGACCGTGGATTCGGCATCGCGGGCCACCGGCAGCACCGAACGGTCGACCACCCCGTTGTGCGACAGCAACCAGGTGCCGTCGCTGAACGGTGCCGACGCCGACGGTTCGATGGGCATCCCGATGGTGGCCGACCGAACGGCGGCCACCACGCACCCGCTGTGCAACACCGGGGCGACCGAAGCGAAGGAGGCATCCCCCCACAGCGGCTTGTCACTGCGCCAGCGGTGCACACCCGACGAGGAGGTGAAACCCACCCCCCAACCGTCGGCGTTGAGCAGGCCGTGCTTCTGCCGTCGCGGCGAATACGACTGCACCAGAAGACCTTCAGGTGGATCCAGCAGCAGCGAAGACACCGACACCGGCGCCCCCAGCCACCCGAGGTGCCTACACATCCCAGGCCAATCGCACACCGGCGAAGATCTGCCGCCGGATCGGGTGGTCCCAGTTGCGGAAACTGGGCCGCAGGATGCCGGCCGCCACCGCCCACGAACCACCGCGCAACACGCGATATTCGCCGGCCCCGGAACCTTCGAAGAACGGCTCGCTGTACCGGTCGTAGATCATGGGCGTGAACCCCGGCCACGGCCGCAACGGCGAGGTGGTCCATTCCCAGACATCGCCCAGCATCTGTTCGGCCCCGTACGCCGAGGCGCCGCGCGGATAGGCACCCACCGGGGCCGGCCGCATCGCATCCCCACCCAGGTTCACCAGGTCTGTCGTGGGTTGGGCTGCGCCCCAAGGGTATCGGCGTCGCGCACCGACACTCGGATCCCACGCGCAGGCCTTCTCCCACTCGATCTCGGTGGGCAGCCGGGCCCCGGCCCACGCGGCGTAGGCCTCGGCCTCGAAGAAGGTCACGTGCTGGACGGGCTCGTCGGGTGGGATGTCCTCGACATGCCCGAACCGGGTCCGGGTGCCGACCCCGCCGTGCGAGAGTTCGTTCCAGAACTGCGGGGCCACCAGGCCTGCCTGTCGGCGGTGCTCCCAGCCCTGCGGCGACCACCAGCGCGGCTGCCGGTAACCGCCGTCGTCGATGAAGGCACGCCACTCGGCGTTGGTGACCGGGACCCGCCCGATCCGGAACGCCTCGACCTCGGCGGTGTGCGCGGGGCGCTCGTTGTCCAACGCATACGGTTCCTCGGATGCGTTGACGCCCAGGGTGAAGGGCCCGGCCGGCACCAAGACCGAGGTGCCGGCCACGCCGGGCCGGCCCGGGGGCAGCGGCGCACCGGTACCCAGGATGGGCGGGCCGACCCGCAGGTTCAGCGCCTGCAACATCGTCTCGTCGTGCTGATTCTCGTGCGAGATGACCAGGCCGAACCGGAAGAGGTCGTCGTCACGCGTCGCGGCGAGCGTATCGAGGACCCGGTCGCGCACCGTGCGGCAGTAGAGGCGCGCGTCGGTCGGCGGCAGCAGCGGCAGTTGGACCCGGCTGGCACGGGAATGCACGAACGCGTCGTAGAGCTGCTCGATGTCGGGTGCCAGCAGGCTGGGCTTGTCGACGTTGCCGTCGCGCAGCAGCCACAGTTCCTCCTGCTGGCCGATATGGGCGAGATCCCAGACCAGCGGGCTCATCAGCGGGTCGTACTGACGGTGCAGTTCGGCATCGTCGAAGTCGACCAGGGCCAGCGTGCGCTGCCTGGCCCTGGCGAGTTCGGCGGCCAGTACCTCCGGTGACGTCACGACTCGCCTTTCGCCAGACGACGGAGCGCGGACGGGATTCCGTCCGCGCGGACGGAATCGGAGAAATCGTCGGCCGGGCTGCGGCCCGCCGAGACATTGCGCAGCAGCCGCTGCATCGGCTCGGCCAGGTGGTCGGGGGCATGCTCGGCGGCGGCCGCCACGCAGCGTTGCGCCGCCGCTTTCAGGCGCGGGTCGGCCAGCCCCACCCGAGCCGCCAGATCCCATTCGGTGGCGACGGGGGCGGCGGCCTCGGCGGCGGCCGCCGCGGCCCCCGGGTTGTCCATCAGGGTGACCAGGGTGAACACCACCGCGGGCCACACGTCGTCGGGCACGCTGTCCAGGTACCGGATTTCCAGCCAGCGTCGCGGCCGCACGGGCGGGAACAAGGTGGTCAGGTGGTAGTCGAGATCATCGGCGGTGGGCAGCCTGCCGCCGAGGGCCGCCCGGCCGTCGGCCCAGTCGGCGAAGGTGACCCAGTCCGTCGCCGCCTCGGCGTGGGTTTCGGGGTCGGTGCCGCGCACCAACATCACCGGGGCACGTAGCGCGTAGCGCGCCCAGTCCGCACCCGGGTCGTCGCCATCGCGGCCGAGCACCGGGCCACAGCGGGCCGCGTCGATCTGCCCCCAGACCCGCTGCCGGGTGCTGCGCCACCCGGTGAACCGGCCGCCGAGCACCGGCGAGTTGGCCGACACCGCGATCATCACCGGGCCCAGCGCATGTGCCAGCCGCACCCGGTCCGCCCAACCCGCACGCGGGCCCGCCTCGATGTTCACCTGAACCGACGCCGTCGAGGTCATCATCGCCGCGCCCGCGGTGCCCGATCGCGCGAAGAACTGCTCCATCGCCCGGTAGCGGGGGCCGGGATGGATGCGCTGGGCGGGGCGGAGGGGGTCGGTGCCCAGCAGCACCAGCCCCAGCCCACGGGCGGCCAACGCCGTACCCAGCACCGCACGATCGGCGGCCATCGCGGCGATCGCGGCGGCCACATCAGCCGTCGGCGGGCCGGACAGTTCGACGGCGCCGCCCGGCTCGAGGGTGATGGCGCTGCCCCCGGGTAGCGCCGGAACGGTGGCGATGGCTTCGGCGAGCTCATCCCAGCCCGGCCTGCGGACCGGGTCCTCGACGTCGTAACAGTGGGCTTCGACTTCGAGACCGACGGCTCCGATCGGACCGTCGCGCAGACAGTCCGCGGCGATCCGTGCGGCCATGGCTCCGGAAGCGCAGTCGACGTCCCACGCGGCGGTGGTCATGCGCACCATTCCTCCCCGGTGGGCTGGACGCGTTTGGGGACCGTTTTCTCGATCTCCCTAACTATCTTCCAGAAGGGTCCGACATATTCCCACGGCTTTTGCCGCGCAGCTACTGCCCCAGTGAGTTCTGCATGGCACCGGCCAGCACGTTGACCGCCGGTCCGCCGTTTCCTGGCTGGCAGACCTTGGCTTGCAGCAAAACATTTTCGCGTAGCCGGGTTTGCACGAAACAGCGCCGGTCGGTCCCGGCCTCCTGCTTGAACCAGACCGCGTCGGCGGGCGTGGCCGGCCCACCGGTGAACGTCCACACCTCGGTGACGAAGTCGTTCAGATGCATCGCCGTGGTCTGGCCCGAGCACCCGGTGGTGCGGTCGGTGATCCGGTGGAAGGCCCGGGTGGCCGCGTCGTTGGTGGCGAACACCCCGACCGCCTGTTTGACCAGGTGAGTGGTGTCGGTGGCCGATGTCTGCGCCAACGCGCTGTTGAACGAGGCGATGTCGGGGTCGTCGTACACCTCGGGCAGGCCGATATCGGCCCAGTTGTTGCACACCGGGTTGTCGACGGAGAAGGCCTGGATCGGGTCGGTGAATTCGGCCCCCCAGCCCATCGGCGCGCCCACGATATTGGCCACCGATCCCTTCGGCAGCACCGCGTAGTTGACCACGCCGGGATCGGACGGTTTGGCCGATGCGGGACCGGCCGGGACGGTCAGCAGGACCGCCGTGGCGAGACCGGCCGCGGCTGCTGTCAGGCGCATGCGTCGATCATGCCAGGGCGGCTGGGGTCCTAGAAAAGGGTCTGAGTGCAGTAGGTGCGGGCCGGCGCGGGATACGGCCAGGCGTACGCGCCGGCAACGGCGGGGCACGCGGATTGGTCGTGGACATCCAACCGCCGGGTGATCTGGACGATCATGGCCGAGCCGCGATCGGCGCAATCGGCCTTCTGCACCACCCCGATCGGCATGTCCATCGTGTAGCAGTGCTCGGCAACGAGATTGGGTACCAGGCACAGCCGCGCGGTCCCCGGCTCGGCCAACTGCGTCGACAGGTGCTGATACTCGTTGCTCGGGCAGTTTCCGTTGGCATCCGCGGTGGCGCCCACCGTGTAACTCGGGTCGGCACTGCAGGGGGACTTGTCCGCCCGGGCCGGCCGATCCGGCGTCGCCGACGGGATCTGCACGCAGTCACCCACCCCGAAAACGGTCGACGTCGCGATGTCGGCGGGTGCGCCCCGGAACCCACAGGAGGACAGGATTGCCGCCAATACCACAACGCCGACCATCAGCACGGTAAGCGATGGCCGGCGTGTCATGGTTAGGGACACTCTCACGAGTGGCCCGCCACTGCCAAGCGGTCACGGCGAATCCTCAGACCCCCGTGACCGTCCTCTTAAAGTCTCAGGGCCTGGGCACGAAGGTCGGACCACCCGGATTGCCGGGGCCAGCCGGGCCCTGCTGACCGCCCGGCCCGCCCTCACCCGGGCCGCCAGGGAGCCCGCCCGGGCCGGCCGGCCCGAAGAAGATATGCGGCGGCCCCATCGGCGGCGGCCCTTCGCGGTGGAACATGCCCGCCTCGCGATGCGGGCCGCCGTGGTGACCGCCGTCGGAACTCTTGCCCAGGTAGAACCCCGAGAAGAACACCACCGCGACGATGAAGGTCACCCCTGCCGCGATACCGACCCAGGCCGCAGCCTGGAACACCTTGTTGGGCCGTTTGCGCTCAACGATCACCGGCGACGGAGGTGGACCGGGGGCTACCGGCGGCACGGGTGGCACGGGCGTGGTCGGCGTTTCGACGTCATCACTCATACTTCTCATGATGCCGACGGCCGGCAATGTAGCGGTTAGCCCGGCAATATGAATCAGCTATGAGCTGCCGCGCCGCCGGCGTCGTCGACATCGGGTGTGGCCTCGGGTTTGGCCTCCACGAGCAGCGACATGCCGTGGTGCACCGGCATCTCGACCGCGAAGCTGTGCAGATCGTCCACGGTGGCGACCACCTTGCCGCTGAACATGTCGGTGACCACCGCACTGGGCGGCAGGAACTCCGACCGCACCGTGCCTGCGATGTCCTCGTTGGCGAAGTTGAGCACCGTGAGCTGCAGCTGGTTGGGGTCGTCGAGTTGATGGACCATGACCAGCATGCCGCGGTGCGACACCTCCGGGATGTCGATCTGCCGGCTGGTGGCGATACCGAAGTGGGTGCGCACCTTCAGGATCGCCTGCAGCTGGCGCACGAAGCTGGTCTCGTCGGCGAGCTGTTCCGGTATCGAGCCGTACACACTGGTCCCGCGGGGCATCCCGGCCGACGAATGGGTGGCACCGGGATTGACCCCCATTAGGTCGTGCGCGGCGCGGTGGATCCAGCGGGTGTCCCCACCGCGCAGCAGTTCGCTCACCTGCTCCGGCGGCAGGGTCAGCATGCCGCACAGATCCCAGCCGGAAAGCGCGAAGACGCCGGGTTGCAGCGCGTTGAACATCACCAACAACAGGTGTGCCCGCCGGATCCGATCCACGGCGACACCGTCTGTCGGCTCCCCGATCTCGTCCAGGTCGGTGATCCCAAGTGTCGCGGCGATCACCGTGGCCGTGGTGCACGCGATGCCGTTGGTGGTGAACACCAAGTTGTACGGCGCGCGCGGGCCGGTCAGCGCCTCGGTCAGGTCGGTGCGGATGGTGTGCCCGAGCTCCTCACCGGTGACCTCTTGCCCCTTGTACGTGTAGACGTCGTCGCGGTGGCCCGCCGACCAGTGCACCAGTTCGTAGGTCAACTCGTCGTGGTTCTGCAGGGCGTGCACCAGCGAGGCGGGATCCACCTCGGTCTCCAGTGTGGTCCGCAGCGTCAGCCGCAGGAATTCGGTGTCGGCGGTGGCCAACGCGTGGTGATAGGCCGGTCGGTTGATGAAGTCGTAGGACAGGTCCGGACCCGCGATGCTGTTGTCCCGAATGTCGTCGATGGTGAGATTCAGCTCCTGGAAGGTGAATCCGCCGAGTTTGCGGACCATGCTGCCGATGAACTGATTCGCCGCCTGCGACAGCGGGTGCCCCTCGGACCAGCCCACGTCGTCCTCGGCGGATTTCTCGGCACCGAGGAAGCCGTTCGCGTCCAGGCGCAGCCCGCCGGTTCCCAGGTCGGTCAGTGAATGCAGCGCGTCACCGATCACCAGCCGCATCCCGGCGAAACTGGGGTCCAGCCAGTTGATCGACGGTTGCCCGTCCTTGAAGTAGTGCAGATACACCCAGCGCCGCTCGACACCGTCCACACCGATGATGGGACGGGTGACGCTCCAGTTGGTCTCCTTGATGCCCTCGGCGTAGAAGATGACGCGCTGCAACCTGCCGATGATGTATCCGGCCTTGTCCAACCAATCCTCGGTAGCGGCATCGACATTCACCGAATCGGCGCCGGCCGGAACCGGCGGCAAATTCTCCCAGTCACGCGGGTCGATCTCCACCATGTGGTAGATGCCCGGATAGTCGGCGTACTTCATCTCGGCGAGCCGGAAGTCCGCACCCTTGCCGGTATGCCCGGGAACGATGTCGTCGATGATGGTGCCGCCGTACCAGTTGGCCGTGCCGCACATCTCGCGGAACTCGTCCTCGGTGCCGAAGGCCGGGTCGATCTGGGTGCTGATCCGGTCGAAGTGGCCATCCACGCTGGGGGTCAGCTGCCAGCCCGAGATGCCGCCGGCCCGCTTCACCGGGCCGGTGTGGATAGCCTGAATCCCGATCTGCGCGAAGGCTTTCCACATGTCCTTGTCGGCCATCGCCTTGAGGAAGGATTCCTCGGGCCGGGTGATCAACGACAGCGGATATGCGGTGAACCACACCGAGGCGGTGTCGACGGCCGAGCGGGGGTTGGGCCGGGCGAACGGGTTCTGCCACATCGACCCCTGCCCGGAGAACTGCTGGCTGATCTCGTTGGCGTCGGCCAGCATCGACTGCGACAGCAACCAGGACACATACGCCGGATTCTCTCCCGTCGGCGGTCCATCCTGTGCCAACGACCGCCGGACGAACGGCGTGCGCACCCGCGGCCTGGAGCGCAGTGTCCTGGGCCGCGCCGGGTGCAGGTACTCGTCGAACGTGATGTCGGCGGGTTCGTTGGGCTGTTCCTCGGGAGACCCCGTGGATGCCGCTGCCGGCTCCGGTGGCTCAGCTGTCTGCGACGACATCTGTCTCCTCCCTGGCCTGGCACGACGGCGCGCATGGGCAGTATTTCCGGATGCCGCCCCGCTGAAACCTCCGGTGCGCGGGGCGCGCACCGACTCGATGCTACGCGACGGGCCACCGAATCACGGCCGGCGCGCTAACCCCTTGTGTCCCAAGGTTTCCAAGGGTTGACCGCAAACTGGATCACCCGGTAGGGAGCGCTGTCTGCCGGCGCGGTGTGCCACTGGCTGACCAACACCCGCACGTCGTCGAGGGTGGACGCCGGCGAAATGTAGCCGCCGTAGGGCTGGGCCAGGCTGTTGTCGCCCGGGTCGGGCAGCTCCTCGGGCGCCTGCGGCCAGGGTGCGGCGACCACCACCGTAGTGACGGGCGCCGTTGCCAGTCCGGTCGGATCGTCGGCGACCCGGACCTCCATATTGCCGGTACCGGCGTTGAAGTACGACAGCACCGTCTTGCCCTCGATCTGGCGCACGCTCAGCTCGCCCGCCGGGGCCGCCCACAGCGGCGTCGGGGTTCGGTCCCAGCCCTGGGTGGCCGACCAGCCCTGCCACCGGCCGCGGTCGGTGAAATCCTGGGGCGGTACCCGGTAGAGGTACACCGGGCTGGTGCGGTCGAAGTTGTCGGCCACTATATAGACCCATCCCCGTTGCGAATCACGGGTCGGGACCGGATCGTAGTAACCGCTGATCTGCGACTGGGCGCCGCCGGCATGGGATGCCGGCCGCTGCGATCCCGGCACCGTGGGCCAGTTCGGCTGCGCCGCATCCGCTTTCACCAGACGCGACGATTCCGGCTTGAGGTTGCGGGTGGTGGTCACCAGCAGGTAGTTCTCGCGGTTGATGGACACGATCCCGGCGGGCAGCTGCGAGGTCCCCGGCGTTTTAGGATCGGCCAACAGCGGTGCCGTCGTGCCGGTGACACCGGTGACCCGCAGCTCCGTGTCGATCGAGTCCGGATCGATGTGCAGCGCCACCGGTGAATACCAGGTGCCGAACCCGACCCCCTGACCGGCGAAGCTGTCGCCGCACACCTGCAGCGTCCGGCTGGGAAACTCCATGAACTCGCACAGGTCGGTCGCGCCGATACCGTAATCGCCGGTGGCCGTGCCGGTTCCGGCCACCGGACCCAACCGCACCACCTGCCCGGGCGTCAACCCGAGATCAGCCTGCGCGGGAACAGCGGACAGCATCGCCGAGATCGACGAAATGGCGCACACCACTCGTAGTTTTGCGCCCAGATGTGCGTTTCGGCGCAAATCAGGCTTGGGCGAGCAGTTCGGCGATTTGGATGGTGTTCAGTGCGGCGCCCTTGCGCAGGTTGTCACCGGAGACGAACAGCGCCAGCCCACGACCGTCCGGTACGCCGGGGTCCTGGCGGATCCGACCGACCAACGATTCGTCGATGCCGGCGGCGGCCAGCGGGGTGGGCACGTCCACCACCTTCACGCCCGGCGCACCGGCCAGCAGTTCGCGGGCCCGCTGCACCGAAAGCGGTTCGGCGAATTCGGCATTGATGGACAGCGAGTGGCCGGTGAAGACCGGCACCCGCACGCAGGTACCGGACACCAGCAGGTCCGGGATGCCGAGGATCTTGCGGCTCTCGTTGCGCAGTTTCTGGTCCTCGTCGGTCTCGCCGGAATCGTCGTCGACCAGGGATCCGGCCAGCGGGATGACGTTGAAGGCAATCGGCGCAACGTATTTCACCGGTGCCGGGAAGTCGACGGCACCGCCGTCGTGCACCAGGCCTTCGGCACCGTCGATCACCGCGCGGGCCTGGGTGGCCAGTTCCTCCACGCCGGCCAGCCCCGTACCGGAGACGGCCTGGTAGCTGGAGACGATCAACCGGGTCAGGCCAGCCTCGTCGTGCAGCGGCTTGAGCACCGGCATGGCGGCCATGGTGGTGCAGTTCGGGTTGGCGATGATGCCTTTGGGCCGCGTGCCCGCGTCGCGCGCGAAGTTGACCTCGGAGACGACCAGCGGAACCTCGGGGTCCTTACGCCAGGCCGATGAGTTGTCCACGACGACGGCCCCGGCGGCGGCGAACCGCGGTGCCTGCACCCGCGACATCGTCGCGCCTGCGGAGAACAGCGCGATGTCCAGGCCGGACGGGTCGGCGGTCTCGGCGTTCTCGACCTCGATCTCCTGGCCCCGGAAAGTGAGCTTCTTGCCCTCCGACCGCGGCGAGGCGAAGAACCGCACCGAGGTGGCCGGGAAGTCCCGTTCCTCCAGCAGCGCCCGCATCACCTGGCCGACCTGACCGGTCGCGCCGACCACACCGATGGACACCATCTATTCACCCCGTCGCTTCGCTCGCCCCACGGTCTAGATCCCACTCCCTGCGTATACGACGGCTTCCTCGTCACCACCGAGACCGAACGCTTCGTGCAGTGCGGAGACGGCCTTGTCCAGTTCGGTGTCCTTGACCAGCACGGAGATGCGGATCTCGGAGGTGGAGATCAGGTCGATGTTGACCCCGACGGCGGCCAGCGTCTCGCAGAAGGTGGCGGTCACGCCGGGGTGGCTGCGCATCCCGGCGCCGACGAGGGACACCTTGCCGATGTGGTCGTCGTAGAGCACCTGGGTGAAGCCGATCTCGTCCTTGAGCGCGGTGAGCTTCTCGACCGCACCGGGGCCGTTCTCGCGCGAGCAGGTGAAGGTGATGTCGGTCTTGCCGTCCTCGACCTTGGAGATGTTCTGCAGCACCATGTCGATGTTCACGTCGGCGTCGGCAACGGCGCGGAACACCTTCGCCGCGTAGCCCGGCACGTCGGGCAATCCGACGACCGTGACCTTGGCCTCGCTGCGGTCGTGTGCGACTCCGGTGAGGATGGCGTCTTCCATGGGGATGTCCTCGATTGATCCGTTGACGATGGTTCCTGGTTTGTCCGAGTACGACGAGCGGACGTGAATCGGCACGTTGTACCGGCGGGCGTACTCGACGCAGCGCAGCATCAGCACCTTGGCGCCGCACGCGGCCATCTCCAGCATCTCCTCGAACGAGACGGTGTCCAGATGCTTGGCGTTCGGCACGATGCGCGGGTCGGCGGTGAAGATGCCGTCCACATCGGTGTAGATCTCGCAGACATCGGCGTGCAGGGCGGCGGCCAGCGCGACGGCGGTGGTGTCCGACCCGCCGCGGCCCAGGGTGGTGACGTCCTTGCTGTCCTGGCTGACCCCCTGGAAGCCGGCGACCAGGACGATCTGCCCCTCGTCCAGCGCCTCCCGCAGCCGCGTCGGGGTCACGTCGATGATCTTGGCGTTGCCGTGCGTGCCGGTGGTGACGACGCCGGCCTGCGAGCCGGTGAAGGAGCGGGCCTGCGCACCGAGCGACTCGATGGCCATCGCGACCAGCGCGTTGGAGATCCGTTCACCGGCGGTGAGCAGCATGTCCATTTCGCGGGCCGGGGGCGCCGGGGATACCTGCCGGGCCAGATCCAGCAGGTCGTCGGTGGTGTCACCCATCGCAGAAACCACGACGACCACGTCGTGGCCGGCCTTCTTCGTTTCCACGATGCGCTCGGCGACGCGCCGAATCCGATCGGCGTCCGCCACCGATGATCCGCCGTATTTCTGCACGACGAGCGCCACTGTAGAACCTCTCAACCGCCGGGAATGTCCACACAAGGATAAGGGGTAAACGCACGTCGATTTACCGCTCCACCTGCCGGTAGCTTGGCTAAGCATGAACGACCGACTCGCGCACACGAGTGTGCCGATCCATCCGCCCTTGGCCGCGCGCTGGAGTCCGCGGGCCTTCGACGCGAATGCCGTGCTCAGCCAGGACGATCTGACCGGCGTACTGGAGGCGGCACGCTGGGCCGCCACCTGGGGGCGACGCCAACCGGTCCGGTACGTGGCCGGGCGCCGCGGCGGCGATACGTTCACCACACTGGCGGGCCTGCTCAACAGGGGTAACAGCTACGCGCATGCGGCGGGCGCGCTGATCCTGGTGAGCGTCGACGAAGGCGAGGACGCAAACACCGCGACCTACGCCGCCCTGGACGCGGGTGCGGCGATCGCCAATCTCAGTATCGAGGCGGTGGCGCGCGGGCTGGTCGTGCACCCGATGGCCGGGTTCGACACCGACGGCGCGGGGCAGCTCACCCCGGGCCTGCGCCCGCTGGCGATCGTCGCGGTGGGGGCACTGGGCGACTACGCCGACGCCGACCCGTCGATCGTGGAGCGCGACAGCCTGCCCCGGGAGCGGCTGCCGCTGGAACAGATCGTCATCCCCCTGGCGTCAGGGCCGCGGTAGCCGCCGGTGCAGCGGGTTGGTGGTCACCGCAGCGGGCCGGCGCGCACCGCGCGGTAGCGCGCCGAGCACCTGCGGTGCGTCGGCGCTGGCGCGGGTCTGATCGTGCAGCCGCATCGCCGGGGTGGAGCCGATCCCGAGCGCCGGTGCGCCGATCAGCCGCCGGGACGCGGCGCGGCACTGCGGACAGGCGTCCTCGCCGGGCACCTCGGCCATCGAATACCTGGCGCTGAAGTCCGGGCATCCGCCGGGGCAGCGGAACTGATAGGTGGGCATGCGGTACACGATAACCGTTCGCCGGCAGCGTCATACGTTGTTAACGCGCGCAACCTGCCGACCCTATGTACCCTGCTCTGAATAGTTCTATTTGGAATTATGTGATCACTCGACAGCGCATACCGGAGGTCGCCGTGCCCGAACTACTGTTCCCGCTGGATTCGACGAAGAAGTTCACCGAGCAACAGATCGTCGGCCACAACCGCTGGCATCCGGACATCCCGCCCGCGGTAACAGTCAAGCCGGGCACCAGCTTTCGGGCGCACTGCCGGGAATGGTTCGACGGCGCGATCGTCAACGACGACTCGGCCGAGGACATCCTCAATGCGCCGCTGAAGGGCGTGCACTGTCTGTCCGGACCGTTCGCCATCGAGGGGGCCGAACCCGGTGACCTGCTCATCGTCGACATCTTGGATGTCGGGCCGATACCGCAAGAGGATTCGGGCCCGCTGGCCGGCCAGGGTTGGGGTTACACCGGCATCTTCGCCAAGCAGAACGGCGGCGGCTTTCTCACCGATCAGTTCCCGGACGCCTACAAGGCGATCTGGGATTTCTCCGGGCAGAGTGCGACCTCCCGCCATGTGCCCGGGGTCAAGTACACCGGCATCGTGCATCCCGGGCTGATGGGTACCGCCCCCTCGGCCGCCTTGCTGGCCAAGTGGAACGCCCGCGAGGGCGCGCTGATCGCGACCGATCCCGACCGGGTGCCGCCGCTGGCGCTGCCGCCCGAGCCGCAGGACGCCATTCTCGGCAGCCTGACCGGTGACGCGTTCACCCGCGCCGCCGAGGAGGCGGCGCGCACGGCTCCGCCTCGCGAAAACGGCGGTAACCAGGACATCAAGAATCTGACCAAGGGCAGCAGGGTGTTCTATCCGGTGTTCGTCTCCGGCGCCAATCTGTCGTTCGGCGATCTGCACTTCTCCCAGGGCGACGGCGAAATCACCTTCTGCGGTGCCATCGAGATGGGCGGATTCCTGGATCTGCACGTCGACCTGATCAAGGGCGGCATGGACACCTACGGCGTGCACGAGAACGCCATCTTCATGCCAGGCAACACCGATCCGCAGTATTCGGAGTGGATCGCCTTCTCCGGCACCTCGGTCACCCTGGACGGTGAACAGAAGTATCTGGACTCCGACCTGGCGTATCAGCGCGCCTGCCTGCACGCCATCGACTATCTGACCAAGTTCGGCTACAGCCCCGAGCAGGCCTATCTGCTGCTCGGCTCGGCACCCATCGAGGGACGACTCTCCGGCGTGGTCGACATCCCAAATTCCTGTGCCACCGTGTACATTCCGACAGCGATCTTCGACTTCCCGGTCGCGCCGTCCGCGACGGGGCCCTACCAGATCGATCCCGGGATGGGCGCTCCGCACGCCAGCTTCTGACTAGGCGGGAGGGGCCGGCAACCCGGCCCCTCCCGCTCAGGTCGGTGCTCAGGCCTGCGCGGAGGCGGACGCCAGGTCCTCACCGCGCAGCTCGGCCAGCATCTCCCCCAGCCGCTGCACCATGCCGGCATGGCGCGTCACCAGTGCCGTCAGGTCCTCGGATTTGGCCAGCCGGGCCCTGGCCCGCTGGTAGGCCGCCGCACCGCGGCGGGTCTGGAACACCAGCACCCGCCGGCGATCGGTCACATCGACCTTGCGCAGCACCAGGTTGTCCTCCACCATGCCGTCGATCAGTCGGGTAAGGCTGGGACCGGGCAGCAAGGTGGCGACCGCCAGGGCGGACATCGCTTTGCCCTGGCCGCCCGCGAGCGCACTCAGCACGTGCCACTGGGCCACCGTCATCCCGTCCAACTGGGATGCGACCGTCCGATCCAATTCCTGCACAACGGTTTTTGCCAGTCGTGCGAGTTCTTCGACGGCTGCTGGGGTGTCCGGGGTGGTGTCCATGTTGCCAAGCAGCTTACCGGGCGCTGTCAGGAAGTTTCAGCTGGAAAGAAATTCCGCGCGGCGCGGAGTATGTTGACAACCACCGCTGCAGCGGTGCACTCACGTTAGGGGGATCCGGCGTCGTCGTCCCCACGGCAGGCCTGGGTGAGGTGTTTGACGAGATGGAACACAGCCGCGATGCGGTCGATATCGCATTGGTGGTGCCCCTGAGCGGGCCCGCCGGCATGTTCGGACCCTCCTGTGAGGTCAGCGCCGAATTGGCGGTGGCCGATATCAACGCCGCCGGGGGCATCCTGGACCGTCCGGTGCGTTTGCACCCGATCGACGCGGGCGCGCCACTGTCGGCGATATCGGCACAGATGCGACGCCTGGTCGACACCCATTCCGTCGACGCCGTGGTCGGATGGCACCTGTCCAACGCCCGGCAGGTGATCACCCCGCATACCGCGGGCCGTGTTCCCTACGTCTACACCACGTTCTACGAGGGCGGCGAGAACACCACCGGTGTCTACATGGTGGGCGAGACACCGCAGCAACAACTCTTTCCCGCATTGCAGTGGCTGCGCGCCAACCAGGGGATCAGGCGCTGGTGCATCGTCGGCAACGATTACATCTGGCCCCGCCAGACCGCAGCCGTCACCAAGGATTACATGCGCGCCAACGGATTCGACTTCGCCGGTGACACGTTCATCCCGTTGGGCGGGCGGGATTTCCGCACAGCGCTCGACCTCATCGCATCGTCGAAGGCCGACGGGGTGCTGGTCCTCATGGTCGGGACCGACAATGCGGCCTTCAACCGCGCCTTCGCCAGGGCAGGGTTGCACGAGAAGCACATCCGGCTGTCGCTGATGATCGGGGAGGATGTCTTGTGCGCCAGCGGCACAGGCAGCACGCAGGGCCTCTACACGGCGTGCGGCTATTTCGAGAGTCTGGTGACGCCGGAGAACATGGGCTTCGGATCGCGCTACGAGCAGTTGTTCGGCGCGGCCGCGCCCACGCTGAACAATATCGGCGAATCCTGCTATGAGGGCCTGCTTTTGCTTGCCGCCCTGGCGGGCGCCGCCGGCAGCCTGCAAGTCCGGGCGATCGACCGGGTCCGCTCCACGGTCTCCTACCAGGGTCCGCGCGGCGAGGTGGCAATGCGCGGGGCGCATACCCATCAGCCGGTATACCTCGCCGACACAACCGATGTGGAGTTCCGGGTCATCGACCAGTTGAGCGCGTGAACGCATCCCGCCACACCGGGCAGCCCGGTGTGGCGGGATCTGGTTGCGGTGCTGCCTGGTCAGGCCCGCTGACTCAGTTCGGCACGCAGGGCGTCCGAGGCGGCCGATGCGGCATGGTCGCCGGTCTTGCACATGTCATGGCAGTCCTTGGTCAAGGTGCAGGTGAGCGATGACACCGGCCCGTGGTGGAACGGGCAGTCGTGCACCATATCCGGCAGCTCGTAGCGCTTGTTGTCGACGATGTCGAGCAGGGTCTGTCCGGCCCACAGCGGTTCCTTCTCGATCTCTTCGCGCAGCGGATTGGGCCGGGCCAGGTAGTACTTGCCCTTGGTGGCAATGCAGATCATCGGGGACAGCACGAAGGCCAGACTCAGGGCCAGGTACGGCGACCAGGCCGCCAGCAGCGGCCCGAATGCGTTGAAGAAGGCCAGGATCGAGAAGAACGAGCCCACCACCATCGACACGAAGCCCACCGGGTTGATGCTGTACAGGTACGCGCGCTTGAACTCCACATAGGGCGGGCTGAGCTTCAGCAGCGGCTTGTTGATCACCAGGTCGGCCACGATCGCGCCAACCCAGGCGATCGCCACGTTGGAGTAGAACCCCAGAATGGTGTTGAGCACGGCGAACATGTTGCCCAACATCAGCGACAGCGCGATCGCGATGTGCAGCGCGAGGTAGACGACGCGGCCCGGGTGCACGTGCAGTATCCGGCTGAAGAAGTTCGACCACGACAGCGACCCCGAATAGGCGTTGGTCACGTTGATCTTGACCTGGGACAGCAGCACCATCAGCGTCGCGAGCCCCAACGCCACGGTGTCGTTGTGGATCACCGAGCCGAAACCACCGAGGAACTGTTCGATCGGTTCGGTCGCTGCGGTGAATCCGACCTTGCCTGCGACGTAGAACGCCAGGAACGCACCACAGATCTGCTTGGCCGCGCCGAGGATCACCCAGCCGGGACCGGCGGCCAGCACCGCCGCCCACCAGCGCAATGCGGGTGTCTCGGATTTCTCCGGCATGAAGCGCAGATAGTCGACCTGCTCGCCGATCTGGGCGATCAGCGAAAGCGCCACGCCGGCGCCGGCACCCACCCCGATCGCGGTCACCCGTTCACTGCCGCCGTCGCCCGCCCAGGACAGGAAGCCGTGGAACCCGGCCGGATCGGCCGATGCGATGAACGCGATCGGCGCGACGAACAACACCAGCCACAGCGGCTGGGTCCACACCTGAAACTTGGCCAGGGCGGTCATCCCGTAGAGCACCAACGGGATGATGATCAACGAGCCGATGATGTAGCCCAGCGCCAGCGGCAGGTGGAACGCCAGCTTCATCGCCTGCGCCATGATCGCCCCTTCGAGGGCGAAGAAGATGAAACAGAAACTGGCGTAGATCAGGCTGGTCAGTGTCGATCCGAAGTACCCGAAGCCGGCTCCCCGGGTGAGCAGGTCCATGTCGATGTTGTACTTCGCGGCGTAATAGGCGATCGGGATGCCGGTGAGGAAGATGGTGACGGCGGCGACCAGGATCGCCACCACCGCGCTGGCCGAGCCGTGGGTCACCGCGATGGAGGCGCCGATCGAGTAGTCGGCCAGGTAGGCGATGCCGCCGAGGGCGGCCACCGCGCACGCCATCGGGCTCCATTTGCGGAACGATTTGGGCGCATAGCGCAAGGAAAAGTCTTCGATGGTGTCCTGGCCGGCCCAGTTGACGAAGCGGGCCCACGGCCCGCTGCCGGGCGGCGCGGCGGTGGGATGTACCTGCACCTCGCCCACCGGTTGCTCAGATGACGTCATGTTGTCTCCTCACCGCGTCCCGTGCGGGAGCGGCCGACTCATAAGGGGTTTCGCGTTCGGGCAGCACTGGCGACGCGATGAGGTACCGCAGCGGATCCTGCTCCGCCGCAAGGAAACTAGCATCGTTACTTCCATATGGCAGTACTCCAAATGGAACGTTACGCGCCGGACACGAGGCGTTTACAGATGGCGCGGGCGGCGGGCGGTCAGCAGACCGGCAGCGGCGATTTACCCGGCGGCAACACGCCAATCCTGTCTACGTAACAGAAACATCGTCTACTGCCAGTGATCGGCCTGGCGGCCGCGCCCCCTCAGGAGATGTATATGGATACCGGAACCACCGCGTTCATGCTCTGTTGCATCATCGGCCTCACGATGATGATCCCCGGCCTCGCACTGTTCTACGGAGGCATGGTCTCCGTGAAGAGTTCGACCAACATGATGATGATGACCTTCGGTGCGGTCGCCATCGTCGGCGTGCTCTGGGTGCTCTTCGGCTTCTCGATGACCTTCGGCACCTCCATCGGCGATGCCGGACTGGTCGGCAGTCTCACCGAGTTCGCCGGCATGAAGGACCTGCTGCAGTCGCAAACCACCATCAACGGTTTGCCGGTGAGCCTGTTCGCACTGTTCCAGGCGCTCTTCGCGGCCATCACCGTCGCGCTGATCTCCGGCGCCGCGGCCGACCGGATGAAGTTCGGCGCCTGGATGCTGTTCGCCACGCTGTGGGCGGTGCTGGTGTACTTCCCGGTCGCACACTGGGTGTTCGCCTTCGACGGCGTCGTCACCAAGGACTCGGTCGGCGGTTGGATCGCCAACAGCCTCAAAGCGATCGACTTCGCCGGTGGCACCGCCGTGCACATCAACGCGGGTGCGGCCGCGCTGGCCGTCGCCATCGTCCTCGGCAAGGCCGCCAACTGGGGCCAGCTGCGCAAGCCGCACAACGTCCCGCTGACCCTGCTGGGCGCGGGGCTGCTCTGGGCCGGCTGGTACGCGTTCAACGGCGGTTCGGCACTGGCCGCCGGCAACTCGGCCGCCATCGTCATGGTCACCACCTTCGTCGCCACCTGCGCGGCCACCCTGGCCTGGCTGGCCGTGGAGAAGTTCAAGGACGGCCACGTCACCGGCGTCGGTGCGGCGGCCGGGGCCATCACCGGCCTGGTCGCCATCACCCCGGCGTGTGGTGCGGTCACCCCGGTGGGGGCGATCATCCTGGGCCTGGTCGCCGGGGCGATCTGCCCCTTCGCCGTGGGCCTCAAGGAGAAGTTCGGTTACGACGACTCGCTCGATGTGGTCGGCGTGCACCTCGTCGGCGGCGTCATCGGCACCCTGATGATCGGCTTCCTGGCCAGCGACTCGATGCCCAACGCCACCAACGGCCTGTTCTACGGCGGCGGGTTCGGACAACTGTGGAAGCAGGCCATTGCCGCGGCGGCGGTCATGGCCTACTCGTTCGTGATCGCCTATGTCATCGCCTTCGCCATCAAGAAGACGATGGGTATCCGGATCTCCCCGGAAGAGGAGGAGAAGGGCATCGACACCCACGTCCACCGGGACGCGGCCTACGAGCTCGCCTCTGCCTGAATCCAACCCGCGGACGCGAGGAGCAATTACAACCCGGCTCCAGCCGGCGCAGCGAACCTGCGCCGGCTGGTCACCGGGATTTCTTTGGCCCATCCAAGTTTCACCGTACGATACTCTGGTTCCCATTAGGAGACAGTCATGCCACCCGATCTCGCCACCCAAGCCGAGCAATCCGACACCAGATTCATCCTCGCGCTCTTCGTCGACCTGCGCGGAAAACCTTGCGCCAAACTGGTTCCGGTCGAAGCCGTCGACCAACTGGCCACCGAGGGCGTCGGCTTCGCCGGTTACGCCGTCGGCGCCATGGGCCAACAGCCCAAGGACCCCGACCTGATGGCCCTGCCGGACCCCGCGTCGTTCACCCCGATCCCGTTCATCAAAGAGGGTCTGGCCCTGGTGCACTGTGACCCGCATGTGCAGGGCAAGCCGTGGCCGTATGCGCCGCGCGTCATCCTCAAGGGGCTCATCCAGCAGGTGGCCGACGCCGGCTTCGAGCCGTGGGTGGGCGCCGAAGTGGAGTACTTCCTGCTGCGCCGCGAGGCCGACGGGACCCTGGTCACCGCCGATACCGCCGACACCGCAGCCCAACCGTGTTACGACGCACGGGGCGTCACCCGGATGTATGACCACCTCACCGCGATCTCCACCGCGATGAACACGCTGGGTTGGTCCAACTACGCCAACGACCACGAGGACGGCAACGGGCAGTTCGAGCAGAATTTCCAGTTCGCCGACGCCCTCACCACCGCCGACCGGGTGATCACGCTGCGCTACCTGCTGTCGATGATCGCCGCCGAGCGTGGCATGGTCGCCACCTTCATGCCCAAGCCCTTCGCCGATCGCACCGGCAACGGACTGCACCTGCACCTCTCGCTGACCACCGCGGGCGCCCCGGTGTTCCCGGCCGAGCAGGACGCGCGGGGTCTCGGGTTGTCGGACACCGCGTACGGATTCATCGGCGGCATCCTTGATCACGCCTGCGCGTTGCAGGCCGTCGTCGCGCCGACCGTCAACTCCTACAAGCGAACCGGCGCCACCAGCACCACCTCCGGAGCGTCCTGGGCACCGCGCAAACCGAGCTATGGCGGCAACGACCGCACCCACTACATCCGGGTACCGGACAACCAGCGCGTCGAACTGCGCGGTGGCGACGGCGCCGCCAACCCGTACCTGGCCATCGCGGCCGCGCTCGGAGCCGGTATCGACGGCGTCAAGCGCAGCCTGGACCCCGGTGATGTCGGCGCCCAAGGGCCGTCGACGTTGCCGCCCACCTTGCTGCACGCGGTCGACGAGCTGGAGACCGACCCGGTCATCTCCGGTGTCCTCGATACCGCGGGCGCGGGTGTCGCGTCGTATTTCGCCGGGATCAAACGTGCGGAGTTCTTCGCCTACCACGGCACCGTCGCGCCGTGGGAGGTCGACTCCTACCTGACCGCCTTCTGAAGACAAGGGAGACACATATGTGCGGGATCGTGGGGTTACACCTGCGCACACCGGAGCTCTATCCCCGGCTGGGTGAATTGCTCACCGGGATGCTGTGCGAGATGTCGGATCGCGGCTCGGATTCGGCCGGGGTGGCCGTCTACGGCGACCCGGAGTGGTCGCCGCCGGGGAAGGGTTGCGTATCGGTCACCGATATCAGCGCGGCCCCCGACCTCGGGTCGGATGTCACGGTGGTGCAAGCCGATTCGACATACCTCCTGACGGCCGACACCTCCTCCGAGGATCTGCTGGCGCGGGTGCGGGCGGCCCACCCCGAGGCCTTGGTGGCCGGGTTCGGAGCCGACCTGGCGGTGCTCAAGGGTGTCGGCAACCCGCGCGCGCTGACCGACGGCTGGGGCCTGGCCAAGGCCCAGGGGTGGCAAGGCGTCGGGCACACCCGGATGGCCACCGAATCCGCGGTCACCCCGTCGGGCTGCCACCCCTACACGGTGGGGCCGCAGCAATGTCTGGTGCACAACGGATCGTTCGCCAACCACGCCACGATCCGCCGCGAACTTCGCAGGGCCGGAGTCCACTTCGACAGCGAGAACGACACCGAGGTGGGTGCGCGGTTCGTCGCCGAACAGCTGGCGGCGGGCCGGGACGTGGAGAGCGCGCTGAAGGAGCTGTGCGCCACCTTCGACGGCTTCTACACGCTGCTGGTGTCCAACCGGGACTCCTTCGCGGTGGTGCGCGACGCCATCGCCTGCAAACCTGCGGTGATCGCCGAGACGCCGCAGTGGGTGGCCATGGCCAGCGAGTACCGCGCCCTGGCGGGTCTGCCGGGAGTGGAAGAAGCCAAGATCTGGGAACCCGAGCCGGAGGTGGTGTACGCATGGACCAGGTGACCTTGACCGGATTCGATCTGCGCACCACACCGCTGCGCGAGGTCAACGCCGCGCTGCACAAGCCTGGTGTCGCAGGTGATTTCGTCATCGCCCATCCCGACGGCGCGCACAACGTCGCGGTCGGAGTCGACGCGCCGATCACGGTGACCGTCCAAGGGCATGTCGGCTATTACGCCGCGGGCATGAACCAGCACGCCAGCGTCACCATCGACGGCAACGCCGGCACCGGCGTTGCCGAGAACATGATGAGCGGCACAGTCCGGGTCGCGGGCAACGCCTCACAGTCGGCCGGGGCCACTGCCCACGGTGGGCTGCTGGTCATCGAGGGCGATGCCGCGGCCCGCTGCGGCATCTCGATGAAGGGCGTCGACATCGTGGTCGGCGGCAGCATCGGCCACATGAGTGCATTCATGGCCCAGGCCGGGCGCCTGGTGGTCCGCGGTGATGCCGGTGAAGCCCTTGGTGATTCGATCTACGAGGCCCGCCTCTACATACGCGGTGAGGTCGCCTCCCTCGGTGCGGACTGCGTGGCCAAACCGATGCGGGCCGAACACCACGCCGAACTGGCCGAACTGCTCGCCGCGGCCGGCTATGCCGATGACACCGCCGAGTACACCCGGTACGGATCGGCGCGCACCCTCTACCACTTCCACGTCGACAATGCGAGTGCCTACTGATGCGTGAATCCGCCACCTTCGACCGAAATATCATCGCCGACATCCAGCGAGCCGCGGAGACCGGCATCTACGACATTCGCGGCTGGGGCGCCAAACGGCCCCTGCCACATTTCGACGACCTGCTGTTCCTCGGCGCGTCGATGTCCCGCTATCCGCTGGAAGGGTACCGCGAGCGCTGCGGCACCGACGTGGTGCTCGGCGGACGGTACGCCAAACATCCTCTTCACCTTGATATCCCGGTCACCATCGCGGGCATGAGTTTCGGCGCGCTGTCCGGCCCGGCGAAGGAGGCGCTGGGGCGCGGCGCCAGTGAAGCAGGCACGTCGACGACCACCGGGGATGGCGGTATGACCCCCGAGGAGCGCGGGCAGAGCAAACACCTGGTGTACCAATATCTTCCGTCGCGGTACGGGATGAATCCCGACGACCTGCGCAAGGCCGATGCCATCGAAGTGGTGCTCGGCCAAGGCGCCAAGCCCGGAGGCGGCGGAATGCTGCTGGGGCAGAAGATCTCCCCGCGGGTGGCCGGGATGCGCACGCTGCCCGAAGGCATCGACCAGCGTTCGGCGTGCCGGCACCCGGATTGGACGGGACCGGACGACCTCACCATCAAGATCAACGAACTGCGGGAGATCACCGACTGGGAGAAGCCGATCTACGTGAAGGTCGGTGCGACCCGTACCTACTATGACGTCAAGCTGGCCGTGCATGCCGGCGCCGACGTGGTGGTGGTCGACGGTATGCAGGGCGGCACCGCCGCCACCCAGGAGGTGTTCATCGAGCACGTCGGCATTCCGACGCTGGCCGCCATTCCGCAGGCGGTACAGGCGTTGCAGGAACTGGGCGTGCACAGAAGAGTTCAGCTGATCGTGTCCGGGGGCATCCGCAGCGGCGCCGATGTGGCCAAGGCCCTGGCCCTGGGTGCCGACGCGGTGGCGATCGGCACCGCGGCGCTGATCGCCCTCGGAGACAACCATCCGCGTTACGCAGCCGAGTACGAAAAGCTCGGCAGTGCAGCCGGTTTCTACGACGATTTCCAGGACGGTCGTGACCCCGCCGGCATCACCACGCAGGATCCGGAGCTGGCCGCGCGGTTCGATCCGGTCGAAGGCGGCCGGCGGCTGGCCAACTATCTGCGGGTGCTGACCATGGAAGCCCAGACCATCGCCCGAGCCTGCGGCAAGGCGCACGTCACCCACCTGGAACCGGAGGACCTCGTCGCGATCACCATCGAAGCTGCCGCCATGGCGCGGGTCCCGCTGGCCGGCACGAATTGGATTCCGGGCCATGGACACTAGCGCTGATATCGTCATCGTCGGCGGCGGGCTGGAGGGCGCCGCCGCGGCGTGGGCGCTGAGTGAACGGGGTGCCGGCGACATACTGGTCCTCGAGCGCAATACCGTCGGATCCGGGATGACGGGTAAGTCCAGCGGCATCGTGCGCTGCCACTACGGGGTCAGCTCACTGGCGGCGATGGCCGCGGTGGGACTGGAGGTATTCGAGAAGGCCCAGGAGATCTTCGGGACCGATATCGGTTTCCGGCAAACCGGCTACGTCGTCGGCGTCGGCGAACCCAATGTCGAGAACCTGCGGAAAAGCTTGGCCGCGCAGCGCGCCGTGGGGGTGCAGACCGAGGAGATCGACCGCTCCGATGTCGCCGCACTATGGCCATGGGCCGACCTGGAACCGTTCGCCGCATTCGGCTGGGAACCCCGCGGCGGGTACGGCGACGCTTACCAGACCGCACAGGCGTTTTCGGTAGCGGCACGGGCCGCAGGCGTCCGGGTTCGGCAGGGCACCACCGTCACGGACCTGCTTCTGGACGGTGAGCGCGTCAGCGGGGTGCGGCTGGCCGACGGCACCGACGTGGCGGCCGGCACGGTCATCGTCGCGACCGGGGTGTGGACCGGCCCGTTCCTGGCCCGCTACGGCGTGGACGTGCCGATCGAGGTGGTGCGCGAGCAGATCGTCACCATCGCCCCCGGTGTGGACATCGGCAAGGTACCGGTGTTCTCCGATCTGGTGTCGTTGCAGTACGTGCGTCCCGAGCTCGGTGGCGAAATCCTGTTCGGCAACAGCGATCTGGCCCACGGCGAGACGGCGGATCCCGACGATTACCTGAACCGGGCCACCGATGCGTTCGTCGACGTCACCGTCGACAAGGTGGGCACCCGGTTTCCCGGGTTCCCCGACGCCGCGATCACGGGCAGTTACGCGGGTTGTTATGACGTCACCCCGGACTGGAATCCGGTGATCTCCCCGACCGGGATCGACGGTCTCATCGTGGCGGCAGGGTTCAGCGGACACGGGTTCAAGATCGCCCCCGCGGTCGGCCGGCTGATCGCGGATCTGGTGGTGGACGGGCGCAGCGCCGACCCGCGCATCCCGGAATCCGATTTCCGGTTGTCCCGGTTCGCCGAGCAAGATCTTCTCAGGAGCCCGTATCCGTACGTCGGCGCGGGCGAGATGCGCTAGAGGGGAGCGAGTCGACACATGAGCGACGTCCCGCTGCTTCGGAACTCCGGCACCGCCCGCGACCGGGACCCCCAGGTGCCGTCCGACGAGCTGGAGTTCGAGGCGGCGATCGGGCGCAACGTGCGCCAGTTGCGGTTGGCCCAGGGCCTGACCGTGGCCGAGATGGCCGCCAGGGTCGGGATCTCCAAGGCGATGCTGTCCAAGATCGAGAACGCCCAAACATCCTGCAGCCTGTCCACCCTGGCGCTGCTGGCCAAAGGTCTGGACGTGCCGGTGACCAGCCTGTTCCGCGGTGCCGATGTGGAGCGGCCCGCGGCGTTCGTACAGGCCGGCACCGGCGCGCGGATCGTGCGCAACGGCAGCAAGGAGGGGCACGAGTACCAGCTGCTGAGCTCGCTGCGCGGTGAGCACAAGCGACTGGAGTGCCTGCATGTCACGCTCAGCGAGAAGAGCCGAACATATCCCCTGTTCCAGCATCCGGGTACCGAGTTCATCTTCATGCTCGAGGGGGTCATGGACTACAGCCACAGCCGCTCGGTGTATCGGCTGCACCCGGGCGATTCGCTGCAGATGGACGGGGAAGGGGCGCACGGGCCGGTGGATCTGGTGGAGTTGCCCATCCGATTCCTGTCGGTGATCGCGTTCCCGGATGTTCAGGTGTGAATCAGCGGCTCGGGGCGGCGTAGGTGGTGGAGGTCTGCAGACCTGCGACCCCGCCGCCGGCGCCGACCAGACCGAGGGCGGCGGCGCCGAGAACCCCGGCGGACAGGATCGCGGCGCTGATCGCTTTGATGAAGGTGGCCATATCGAGTTCCTTTGTCTGCGTGTGGTGTTCACACAGACACTGCCCGGGCGACGCGTCGTGGTCTGTCGGGCGACCGGCGGATGGGCCGGATGAATCCGGTGTCCCCCGATCAGGGGAGGATCAGCCGAAGATCTTGGCCGCGGACGCGGCGATGCCGGTGACGGTGCCGCACCGCGCCGGGGTGCTCTCGACCGTCACGGCCGGCCGGATCACCACGTCGGCGGGCTGCAGGTAGTCGCCGCCGAGCAGCTTGCGGCGCATCGCGGGGCCGAGGAAGACGGTCGCCGCGCACAGTTGGGTGTCGACGAATGCGACCACGCCGTCGCGGCTCTGCCGCAGCCTGTTGTCGGTCTCCGGTTCGAACAACTGGGGTTGCAGGGTGACCCGGATGGCGGTGCCGTCGGCGAGGGTCAGCGCGCACACATGGGGCCGCGACGCGTTGATATCCCACTGCGCCGTCGCGAGCACCGGCACGATCTCGCAGGGGTCCCGTTCGGCCAGCCGGACCGGGTAGACGCCGACGGCGTCCCGGATCGGGGGCCGATCCGCCGCCGGGAGCGGACCCGTCGAGCGGCCCACGGTGTCGGCGAAATCGCACGGCTGATCGGTGATGGGGGTGATCCGGAGCACCGGCTGCACGGGTCCGGGCAGCGCCGGGGCGCCGGGCAACCGGGACAGCAGCAGCGGTGCCACGTACTGGCACGCCTCGTGGTCGAGGGTGCCCAGTTCCACCGAGACGCTGAGATAGCGCCGGGCGGTGGCACCGGCCATCTTGATGTCGACATCGCATTCGTCGAACGCGAACATGGTTCCGACGGCACCGATTTCACCGATTTTCGCCAGCGACTCGCGGCTGAGCAGGCCGCACGGGTCGACCCGGCGCAGTGCCCGCAGATACGCCAATCGGTTGTGCTCGGCAGGGCTGACGGAGTGTCCGTAGGTGGGCACCGCACCGGCGAAGAAGAAGCCGGGATCGGGACCGGCGGCAAGGGGCGCCGGGTCGACGACCCGGGCACATCCGGCGAGGCCGAGTGCCGTCACCAGAAACAGGACCAGCACTGACCGCGGGGAGCGGGGTTTTGGCGCCACAGCTATGCGGAGTACAGTAACCCACGTGCAGCGGGTGCTCCTTCTCGGACGCCGCGACGGGGTCTGACCAGACCGGCAACCCGTCGCGGGGGTTTCGCGATGCGCCGGTCTGAAATCCACGGGATCGATTCCCAGAGACTCCGGAGCAAACCACCATGACCAGCCCAGACGCCTACACGTCCGCCCGCACCATCACCACGCCGGCCGGCCCTCGCCGCGACGGCCAGCCCGCCTGGAACACCCAGCGCGCCTCCTCGATGCCCGTCAGCCGGTACCGATCCTTCGCCGAAGAGGTGGAGCCCGTCACGCTGCCCGACCGCACCTGGCCGGACACGGTGGTCACCCACGCCCCCGGCTGGTGCGCGGTGGACCTGCGCGACGGTAACCAGGCACTGATCGACCCGATGAGCCCGGCCCGCAAGCGCCGGATGTTCGACCTGCTGGTGCGGATGGGTTACAAGGAGATCGAGGTCGGCTTTCCGTCCGCCAGCCAGACCGACTACGACTTCGTCCGCGAGATCATCGAGCAGGGCGCCATCCCCGACGACGTCACCATCCAGGTGCTGACCCAGTGCCGGCCCGAACTGATCCAGAAGACGTTCGAGGCCTGTGCGGGTGCCCCGCAGGCGATCGTGCACTTCTACAACTCGACGTCGATCCTGCAGCGGCGGGTGGTGTTCCGCGCCGACCGGGCCGCGGTCAAGAAGATCGCCACCGACGGCGCCCGGATGTGCGTCGAGGAGGCCAAGAAGTACCCCGGGACGAAGTGGCGTTTCGAATACTCGCCGGAGTCCTACACCGGCACCGAACTGGAGTACGCCGTCGAGGTGTGCAACGCGGTGGCCGAGATCGTCGCGCCCACCCCCGACTGGCCGCTGATCGTCAACCTGCCCGCCACCGTCGAGATGGCGACGCCCAACGTGTACGCGGACTCGATCGAGTGGATGAGCCGGCACCTGTCGCCGCGGGACTCCATCATCTTGAGCCTGCACCCGCACAACGATCGCGGAACCGGTGTCGCCGCCGCCGAATTGGGCTACCAGGCCGGAGCGGACCGGATCGAGGGCTGCCTGTTCGGCAACGGTGAACGCACCGGCAACGTGTGTCTGGTGACGCTGGGCCTGAACCTGTTCTCCCGGGGCGTGGACCCGCAGATCGACTTCTCCAATATCGACGAGATCCGCCGGACCGTGGAGTACTGCAACCAGCTGCCCGTGCACGAACGGCATCCCTACGGCGGCGACCTGGTGTACACCGCGTTCTCGGGCAGCCACCAGGACGCCATCAACAAGGGCCTGGACGCCATGAAGGTGTCGGCCGACGAGCAGGACGCCGATGTGGACGACATCCTGTGGCAGGTGCCGTACCTGCCGATCGACCCCAAGGACGTCGGCCGCACCTATGAGGCCGTCATCCGGGTGAACTCGCAGTCCGGTAAGGGCGGGGTGGCCTACATCATGAAGGCCGACCACGGACTGGTGCTGCCGCGCCGGTTGCAGATCGAGTTCTCCAAGGCCATCCAGGAGATCACCGACGGTGAAGGCGGCGAGGTGTCGCCGAAGGCCATCTGGGAGGTGTTCGCCGAGGAGTACCTGGCCCCGATCACCCCGCTGGAGCGGATCCGGCAGAAGGTGGAGGCCGCCGAGGTGGACGGCGGCACCGACAAGATCACCGCGGTGGTCAAGGTCGACGGGGTGGAACGCGAGATCGTCGGCGCCGGCAACGGGCCACTGGCCGCCTTCTGCGACGCCCTGGGGGCCATCGGGTACGACGTCAACGTGCTGGATTACTCCGAGCACGCCATGTCTGCCGGCGAGGAGGCTCAAGCCGCCGCCTACGTCGAGGCCTCGATCGGCGGCACGACGGTGTGGGGCGTGGGGATCGCCACCTCGATCACCACGGCATCCCTGCGCGCGGTGGTGTCGGCGGTGAACCGCGCCGCGCGCGGTTAAGCCCAGCGCGGCGGACAGTCCGGGCGGGCCGAGGCGACCAGCATCGCCAGGCCCCGCTCGAACGCCCTGGTGGCCATCGGATCCTCGGCGTCGTCCTGCAGTGTCGCGTAGGCGGCGGTGAAGCGCGGGAAACGGTCCTCCTGCCCGGTCGGGTCGAACACCACGCTCGGCCCGGACATGTCCAGCACGCTGCCCAGGATGAACGACTCGAAAGCCGTCAGCAGCGGCAGCACCTCGGATCTCGGCCACCCGACGGCTTCGGCGGCAATCACGAAGTCCTCGTATCCCGCGAGCAGCACCGGCGCGGACGCCCTGGTGGTCATGAGGAGCGGTACCGCCCGGGGATGGTTCGAGAAGGCCAATCGGTAGGACCGCGCCCACGCGGTCAGGCCTTGCTCCCATGGGAGTTCGCGCAGTGGCGCGGAATCGATGTTCGCCGACACCAAGGCGCGGACGTCCTCGACCATGGCCGCCCGGTCGGGAACGTGGTTGTAGAGCGAGGTCGGATTGACGTTCAGCTTCTGGGCAACCCGCCGCATGCTGGCACCGTCGGCACCGTAGCGATCCACCAGGGCCAGCGCGGTGCGCGCGATCAGGTCACGGCTGAGGATCGGCCGGGGTGGTCGGGCGATGACCGTCTCCTCTCGAATGCGACTCAGCGTACAACCGGGGTTCGGGCAGTCGGAAAGCGTGCACTCCTTAAACCGACAGTGTATGTTTTAGCCCGGTGCCGGACGGCGCGGCACACCGCTCCCCAACGAACGAAACCGAGGCGCGTCATGACCACCCCCTCCTTCTCTGTTGTCGAGGCCGATCTCGCCACGCTGCGTCGCGCCCTCGAGGGGGGCACGGTCACGAGTGTCGAGTTGGTGGCGCGCTATCTCAATCGGATCGGGCACTACGACCGCGCCGGGATCGCGTTGAACGCCGTGCCCGTGCTCAATCCCGCGTCCTTCGACGAGGCCCGCGCCTCCGATTTGCGCCGAGCCCGCGGCCGGTCCCGCGGCCCGTTGGATGGCATCCCGTACACGGCGAAGGCCAGCTACATGGTGCGCGGTTTGCCGGTGACAGCAGGTTCACCGGCCTTCGCCGACCTCGTCGCGCAGGACGACGCGTTCGCCGTGAGCCAGCTACGGAAGGCCGGGGCGGTCTGCCTGGGGCTGACCAACATGCCCCCGATGGCGGCCGGCGGTATGCAGCGCGGGCTTTACGGACGCGCCGAAAGCCCTTATAACGCAGACTATCTCACGGCAGCATTCGGCTCCGGCTCGTCGAACGGGTCGGGCACCGCGACGGCAGCGAGCTTTGCCGCCTTCGGCCTCGCCGAGGAGACCTGGTCCTCCGGCCGCGCCCCCGCGTCCAACAACTCCCTGGTGGCCTACACCCCGTCGCGTGGTGTGATCTCGGTGCGCGGGAACTGGCCACTGGTACCCACGATGGATGTCGTTGTGCCCCATGCCCGTTCGGTCGACGACCTGCTGCACCTGCTCGACACCGTGGTCGACGACGACCCGATCCGCGATGGCGACCTGTGGCGCCTGCAGGACTGGATCGACCTGCCCGCGGCTGCACAGGTACGCCCCGAGTCCTACATCGACCTGCCGCCACTTCCGCTGCGCGGCTTGCGGTTGGCAGTGCCCCGGCTCTACGTCAACGGTGATCCCGCCAGCGCCTACCCGATCAGCACACGCGACTCCGTGCTCGCACTGTGGCAGGCCGTGCGCGACGATCTGGTGGCCGCCGGTGCAGAAGTCGTCGAGACGGACTTCCCGGTCGTCGAGAACTACGAAGGGCTGCACCCGGAATCCCGCTCGATGGTCGACCGCGGTTTCGTACCGGCCGAATTCGCCGACCGCGAGCTCGGGGAGCTGTCGATCTGGGCGTTCGACGCGTTCCTGCGCGCCGTCGACCAGCCCGGACTGTCCGGCCTCGCCCAGGTCGACGGCGAGCGCATCTTCCCGCAGCCGACCGGCGCGTTGCCCGACCGGTACGGCATTTTCCCGTTCGATGTCGCCTACGACCTCGCCGAGTATGTCGACCGGGCGCACCAGGGGGTCACACCCTGGAACCAGATCCCGTCGATCGAGGCGGGAATGCGCGGGTTGGAGCACACGCGGCGCGTCGACTTCGAGGAGTGGCTGGCACAGAACCGGATCGACGCCGTCGTCTTCCCGGCGGCAGCCGATGTCGGGCCCGCCGATGCCGACGTCAATCCGGCGTCGGCCGATATCGCCTGGCGCAACGGGGTGTGGGTGTCCAATGGAAACCTGGTGCCCCGCCACCTCGGCATCCCTACCGTGACCGTCCCGATGAGCACGATGGCCGACACCGGGATGCCGGTCGGACTGACCCTGGCCGGTGCCGCTTATTCCGACACCGCCCTGTTACGGCTGGCCCGCTCGGTCGAAGCGTTGCGGGCCCGCCGGGTCTCCCCCGCACGCACCCCCGCGCTACCCGACGAGCAGGTGTTCGAGCACCCGCGTCCCGCCGGCGACGGCGAGCTGACGGTCGCCGTAGCCGACGTGCACACCCGCCGTGACGACGACGGCGCCATCACGCTGCGTTTCCGCATCGACGTGAGCAACGCTGCGGCACAAGATGTCTCGGCCTTCGTCGACGGAGTGCGGGTTCCCCTGGCGGTGACCGGGAGTTCGGCGACGGGCACCGTCACGTTGGCCCCGGACACCCACGACGCCCCGCACAGCGAATGGCGAGCACCGTACGGTCCCCTGATCGTCGCCGTGGCGCGCGCCGCCGGCGGAACCGTCGCAGGCGCGATGGCCACCACCGCGGACGCACCGCTGTGAGCTGAGCTCGGTATCGGCAGTCCGACACCAGATGTTGGGGTCGGATTCGGCCACGGCCACTGCCCGTGGTGCGCCGCCGGGGATATAGCTGTACGGCAAGGGCTTTCGCCGACCTTCGGGTGCGAGTAACAGGTCAGCGCGCAATGAGTAACGACTTGGCGCACATCCAGACGCCGGAATCACCAGGGTGCTACCAATTCCAGTAACGACGGCTGGATGGAGATCGGTATGCAAGCGGGTTGTCCGTCGGGGCAGTGCATCGAGATGCGCACCGGCACATGACGGCTCTCAGCCATGCCGAGGATCCGTCGGCGCCGGCCTACACCGAACAGGTCACCTCGCTCACCGAGGCGATGTCCCGGCTGAGCTTCGATCCCTATGTCGATATCGACTGGGATGCGCCCGAGAATGCCTTGGATGCGAACGACGCTCGCTGGCAACTGGATCCGAATGCGGTCCCGCTCGCAGCGACCGATTGGTACGGCGAGCAGTCACCGCAGCGGCGCATCGACATGGGCCGCTGGATGATGGCCAACATCCTCAAGGTCACGTTGCAGTTCGAGATGATGCTCATCCGCGGCGTGGTGCACTATGCCGGCACACTGCCCAACGGCGCCCAGGTGTTCCGCTATCTGCTGCACGAACTGTCCGACGAGTGCCACCACATCCAGATGTTCCAGGAGTTCGTCAACCGCACCCATGAAGACGTGCCCGGTATGCGTCGGGCATCGCGGATCTTCGGGCCCATCATCGCGTTCATCGGCGGCTACGCCAACGTTTTCCTCTTCATCGGGGTGCTGTGCGGCGAGCAGCCACTGCACTTTCAGCAGACGCTGCAGCACCGCGGCGCCGCTGCGGTGCCACCACTGCTCAACCGGGTCACCTCCATTCATCTCGCCGAGGAGGCCCGCCACATCACGTTCGCCGATATTCACCTGGCGCAGCGAATACACGGCGCCGGCCGCATCCGGCGGGCGTTGTACGCCATCACCTTCCCGTTCTTCCTGCGCTGGCTGATGGGTGAAATGCTCACGCCGCCACGCGCCTTCGTTCGGCAGTTCGACGTCCCTCGACACGTGTTCAAGGCGGCCTACTGGCGCAGCGCGCACTCGCGGCGCCTGATGGCCGAATCGGCCGGCGACGTTCGCCGGCTGGCCGACGAACTGGGCCTGCGGACGGCGTGGTCACGCTGGATCTGGCGCCTGCTGGGCATCGACGGTCGTTTGCCGCGCTACCGCGGCGAGCCGGATCGCAACCCCGGGGTCGGGCTGGTGACCGAACTTCGCGGTGTGATCTGGGCACGGATGGCCGCGGCCGCGGCGATGGCGGGTGTGGCCTTGTTGGCCACACCGGACGGCGTGCGCATCATCGCCGTCGCGGCGGCCGGTGCCGGGATCTGGGCGACCTACCACACCCTTCGCCACCGTAAGGGTGACGTGGTGGGCAACCAACCGTTCGAGTGGCCACGGCTGCTGGTCTGGGTGACCGTGTGTCTCATCATGATTCCCGCCGGCGGCTTGATCGGACTTGCCTTGGTGGTGTTCACCATCCTCTCCGTCGCCGAGTGGATGCCCACCCCATGACCACAACTGGAACACAACCGACGAAGAACCCTTCGACCACTACAGAATCGGAGACCCGGAACATGGAAACCCTGACACACCAAAGCCTTTCCAAAATCACACTGCCTTACTTCGACCTACTCATGGACGAACGCCAGGACGGCGGCGAAACGGGTCAGCTCTGGGAGAACCAGGTGCACTGGGGATACTGGGACGACCCCAAGTCCGCCACGGGTACCCGGGCGGACTACATCGCGGCCATGGAAGCCATGAACGTTGTGCTGTTCGAGGCCGGGCAGCTCGCCGACGGGCAGCAGCTGCTCGACGTGGGCTGCGGCTTCGGCGGAACGATCCAGCAGATCAACGGCAGCTACTCCGGTATGGAGCTCACGGGGTTGAACATCGACCCGCGCCAACTCGCCGCCGCCGACGCGCAGAGCACCCCGACGCACGGCAACACCCTGCGCTGGGTCGAGGCCGACGCCTGCGAGCTGCCGTTCGAGGACAACTCTTTCGACCGCATCCTGGCGGTGGAGTGCATCTTCCACTTCCCGTCCCGGCAGAAGTTCCTCAGCGAGGCCGCGCGGGTACTCAAACCGGGCGGTTGCCTGGCGGTCTCCGACTTCGTGCCCACCATGATGTTTTTCGGCAAGACACCGATCTGGATGGCGATCCGGCCCCGCATCGCGAAGTCCTACGGGACACTCGGTGACGTGCCGTTGCGCGGCTACAAATCGATGGGCAAGAACGCCGGACTCCAGCTGGTTGCCAGGCGAAACATCCGGAAGAACACCATGCCGACCTACCCGTTCCTGCTGCGGTTCTTCCGCGAGCAGGCCTCGGCGGACGCCCAGGACACGCTCGCTGTCGGCACCCGCTGGATGAAACGGCTATCCAAGCTCAGCCTGCTGCAGTACCAGGTCTACACGTTCGTCAAACCGGAGGTCTAGAACAGGGCGTACTGGTCACCGTCGCCGGTGGTGTCGACGAACGCTTCGACGTCCCGGCCCCCGACGGCGTGGTCGATCAGGCGCAGGAACTCGGCATCGGACAGTAGCGGGATGCCCAGGTCGACCGCTTGGTAGCCCTTGCCCTGCTCGGGCGCCGCCTCGTTGCACACCACCAGGGACGTGTGCTGGTCGACATTCTCGGTGTAGGCCAGCCCGGCGTTCAGGATGCGCTCGAGCACCTCTTCGTGGGTCCTGGTCATCTCGGCCGACAGCGCCACCCGCATGCCCTGCACCAGCGGACGGCCGGCCACGAATGGGCCTGGGTTCTGATACGGGCACGGCAACCGGGCGGCCAGCGTCTTCAGCGGCCGCAATTCGTCGTGGGTGACCTGGCCGTTGGGCCACGTCCGCCGGGTCACCGTGCGGATGGGCAGCCAGGCCTTACGCTCCCTGGCGGCCACCAGCGCGGGTTTGAGGATCTGCGCCAGGACCAGGGCGTCGTCCAGTGCGTCGTGCGGGCGCATCTGCGTGACGCCCCAGTGCGCGGCCAGCGTCTCCAGGCGCAGGTTCTCGGTGCCCAGGGCCAGCCGGCGGGACAGCTCCACGGTGCACATCACCGACTCGACCGGCAGCTGCGCGCCGACCAGTTCGGCTTCGGCGGCCAGGAAGGCGTAGTCGAAGGCCACGTTGTGCGCCACCAGGGTGCGTCCCTGCAGCACTTCCATCAGCCGCGGCGCGATATCGGCGAAGGTCGGCTGGCCTTCCAGCATCTCGGTGGTGAGGCCGTGTACGTGGGTGGGGCCGGGATCCACGCCGGGATTGAGCAGGCTGGCGACACTGTGTTCGACATTGCCGTCGTCCCCGACTGCGAGCGCGGCCACACTGACCACCCGGGCCTGGCCGGGACGGAAACCCGTGGTCTCCACGTCGACGACCGCCCAGCCGGTGCCCGGTTCGACCGCCGGTCGTCCCCAGGTCTGGCTCATGGTTCGAGGATGACACGGTGGTCCGACAACACGCCGATCGCAGCCATGCGTGTCGGGCCCCTAAAATTCAGCGGATGGCCGTCACCACTCGGGGAAAGCTGGCGCTGCGCGCCGGCGCGGCGGCGCGTTGGGCGTCGCGGGTCACCGGCCGCGGGGCTGGTGCGATGATCGGCGGTCTGGTGGCGATGACCCTGGACCGCTCGATCCTGCGCCAGCTCGGGGCCGGCCGCCGTTCGGTGGTGATCACCGGTACCAACGGCAAGTCCACCACCACCCGGATGACGGCGGCGGCCCTGGCCACGCTGGGACCGGTCGCCAGCAATTCCGAGGGCGCCAATATGGACGCCGGTCTGGTGGCGGCGCTGGCCGGTGCCCCCGACGCCGAACTGGCCGCGCTGGAAGTCGACGAGATGCACGTCCCGCATGTTCTGGACGCGGTCGAGGCGGCGGTCGTCGTCTTGCTGAACCTGTCCCGCGATCAGCTCGACCGGGTCGGCGAGATCAATCACATCGAGCGCACGCTGCGGGCCGGGCTGGCCCGGCATCCCGGCGCGGTGATCGTCGCCAACTGCGATGACGTGTTGATGACCTCGGCCGCCTACGACAGCCCGAACGTGGTGTGGGTGGCGGCCGGCGGTGGCTGGGCCCAGGACTCGGTGAGCTGTCCGCGGTCCGGCGAAGTCATCGTGCGCGACGGTGTCGATTGGTATTCGACAGGCACCCCCGCTTTCAAGCGACCCAGCCCACAGTGGTGGTTCGACGATACGAATATCTATGGGCCGGAGGGCTTCTCGCATCCGATGCAGCTGGCTTTGCCCGGTGTGGTGAACCGTGGCAACGCCACCCAGGCCGTCGCCGCGGCGGTGGCCCTCGGCGCCGACCCGGCCCGGGCGGTCGCGGCGGTGTGCACCGTCGACGAGGTCGCCGGACGGTATCGCACCGTCCAGGTAGCGGGTCACACCGCCCGCCTGCTGCTGGCCAAGAATCCTGCCGGGTGGCAGGAGGCGCTGTCGATGATCGACAAGGATGCCGCCGGTGTCGTGATCTCGGTCAACGGGCAGGTGCCCGACGGGGAAGACCTGTCCTGGCTGTGGGACGTGCGTTTCGAGCATTTCGAGTCGACCCAGGTGGTGGCCGCCGGGGAACGCGGCACCGACCTCGCGGTGCGGCTGGGCTATGCCGGTGTCGAGCACACCCTGGTGCACGACACCGTCGCCGCCATCGCCTCCTGCCCGCCGGGCCACGTCGAGGTGATAGCCAACTACACCGCGTTCCTGCAGCTGAACCGGCGGCTGTCATGACGCGCACGCGAGGAGCAATGCCGTGACCGTCCGGATCGGGTTGGTGCTGCCCGATGTGATGGGTACCTACGGTGACGGCGGCAATGCCGTGGTGCTGCGGCAACGCCTGCGGCTACGCGGAATCGACGCCGAAATCGTGGAGATCACGCTCGACGATCCAGTACCCGAGTCGCTGGATATCTACACCCTCGGCGGGGCCGAGGATTACGCGCAGCGGCTGGCCACCAAGCACCTGATCCGCCATCCGGGCCTGCAGCGCGCCGTCTCCCGGGGCGCGCCGGTGCTGGCCATCTGCGCTGCCATCCAGGTGTTGGGGCACTGGTATGAGACCTCGGCCGGCGAGCGGGTAGACGGGGTGGGCCTGCTCGATGTCACCACCTCACCGCAGCAAGCCCGCACCATCGGCGAGGTCACCTCCGCGCCCTTGGTCGACGGCCTCACCGAGCCCCTCACCGGTTTCGAAAACCACCGGGGCGGAACGATTTTGGGGTCAGACGCGCGACCGTTGGCCCGGGTCACCAAGGGGGCGGGTAATCGCCTGGGCGACGGTTTCGACGGTGCGGTGCAGGGCAGCATCGTCGCCACCTATCTGCACGGGCCGTGCCTGGCCCGCAATCCCCAGCTGGCCGACCACCTGCTCGGCCGCGTCGTCGGCGACCTGCCGCCGCTGGACCTGCCCGAGGTGACGCGACTGCGCACCGAACGCCTGGCCGCACCCCGCCGCGCCTAAGCCACCTTCCGCCCATTTGACCAAATGGGCGGGTTTTCACGAGTGGATCGCGCCCAATCGTCAATCTCGGCGCCGCCGCGACGTGCGAAGGCCTCACCGACGCGCTCCAAGATATCGCCCTTGCTGTCCTCGGCGATCACCCTGATCACCTCCCAGCCGCACTTGGCGATCTGAGGCAATCGCTTGTGGTCCTTCGCGTACTGCGAGCGCGACGTCTGATGCTGTTCCCCGTCGTATTCGACGGCGAGACCGATGTTCCGCCAGCCCATGTCCAGATAGGCGAAGGCCTCGCCGCTCTCGTCGAGCACGGGTATCTGAGTCTCCGGAGCCGGATATCCGTTGTCCAGCAGAAGAAGTCGCAACCAGCTCTCTTTGGGCGACGCCGCGCCGGGGTCGATCAGAGGGAGGAGTTCGCGCAGCTGGCGGACACCGCGCACCGGACCGTACCGCTCGGCGAGCATCGCGACCTCGTCGCGGCCGAAAGGGCTGTTGCGCATCAGCGCGTCGAGGCGTGCGAGGGCGTTCGGGCGGCGCTGGTGGCGGCCAAGATCGAATGCCGTGCGCGCACGAGTCGCCACCGGGATCCCCTCGATGACGGTGATCTCGTCGTCGGCAATCCGCTCCATTCGAATCAGCAACCCCGGCTGTCGGCGGTGCTGGAGGATCACCACCTCGATGGGTTCGGTGTCATCTACCCAGTCGGCGCCGTGCAACGCCGACGCGGCGACGCCGGTGATGACGCCGCTACGACCGGAAGTGAGCCAGGCGCCCAGTGCTCGATCGTGCAGTGTCGGGACGGCCCACTTGGGCGTGTAGACGCCGCGGAACATCGGCCGGTACCACCGGCGCAGGACGGTGCGGGACATGCCGGCGCCCAGCGCCTCGCTGCCCAGAAATACTTCGTTCATGCAGGGATGGTGGCGCCTCGGTCCGACATCTCGCCGAGATCGACGAAATGGTGAAGGGCACTCGAACTTTCCCGCCCGTTTGTTCAATTGGGCGGGGACAGGTCAGACCATGGCGCGGCGGCCGGCCAGGGCCCGGCCCAACGTCAGCTCGTCGGCGAACTCCAGATCACCGCCCATGGGCAGGCCGGAGGCGATCCGGGTCACCGTCAGGCCAGGGATATCGCGCAGCATCCGCATCAGGTAGGTGGCGGTCGCTTCACCCTCGGTGTTCGGGTCGGTGGCGATGATCACCTCGGCGACGTCGACACCGTCGACCCGCTCGCCGATCCGGTTGAGCAGTTCGCGGATCCGCAGCTGGTCGGGGCCGACCCCGGACAACGGGTCCAGGGCACCGCCGAGCACGTGGTAACGCCCACGGAACTCGCGGGTGCGTTCCACCGCCTGGATGTCCTTGGGTTCCTCCACGACGCACACCAGTGCGGCGTCGCGGCGCGGGTCGTTGCAGATGCGGCAGCGCTGTTCGTCGGAGACGTTGCCGCACACCGCACAGAAGGTGACACCGTCGCGGATCCGGCCCAACACCGCGGTCAGCCGGTCGATATCCGGAGGTTCGACCGACAGCAGATGAAAAGCGATGCGCTGCGCGCTTTTCGGCCCGATACCGGGCAGCTTGCCGAGCTCGTCGATCAGATCCTGGACGGGGCCCTCGAACACTCGGGTACCTCTACAGTCCGGGCAACCCGAGGCCACCCAGCCCGCCGGCCAGCGGACCCAGCCGCGACTGCGCCAGGATGGTGACCTGCTTGGCGGCGTCGGCCAACGCACCGACGATGAGGTCCTGCAGCGTCTCGGGATCCTGCGGGTCGATCACCTTGGGATCGATGGCCACGGCCACCACTTCACCGCTGCCCTTCATGGTGACCTGCACCAGGCCGCCGCCGCCCTGGCCGTGGACCTCCGCGTTGGCCAACGCCTCCTGCGCCTCCATCAGCTGCTGCTGCACCTGCTGGGCCTGCGCGAGCAGCGCGGACATATCGGGCGGGCTGCCGGGTTGCATGTCGTCCCCTTGCGTCTTGGCTTGGTTGCGTACCGGTCTCGACTTGGTTTCACTCGCGAGCCGACGGCGGTTTGTCCTTCAAGACTAGTCGCCGCCGCCGCTACGGTGGCGCCGTGCACGTCCCCAACAGTTTGCGTGTCTTGGCCGCGGCCCTGCTCGTCGCCGGCACCGCCACCATGACGTCCTCGACCGTGCCGCACGCCGCTGCCGCCCCGGCGAACATCGCGGGCATGATCGTGTTCCTCGACCCCGGCCACAACGGCGCCAACGACGCGTCCATCAGCCGCCAGGTGCCCACCGGCCGGGGCGGCACGAAGGACTGTCAGGCCAGCGGCACCAGCACCAACTCCGGCTATCCGGAACACACCTTCAACTGGGACACCACGCTGCGGGTACGGGCCGCACTCACCCAGCTCGGGGTGCGCACCGCGATGTCCCGCGGCAACGACGACGCGCTGGGGCCCTGCGTCGACGAGCGCGCGGCCATGGCCAACGCCATCAGGCCCAACGCCATCGTGAGCATCCACGCCGACGGCGGCCCGGCCAACGGCCGCGGATTCCACGTGCTGTACTCGTCGCCTCCGCTGAACACCGCCCAGGCCGGACCCGCGGTCCAGTTCGCTCAGGTGATGCGCGATCAGATGCAGGGCTCGGGTATCCCGCCCGCGAACTACATCGGCTCCGGCGGGCTGGACGCCCGCGCCGATATCGCCGGGCTGAACCTGGCTCAGTACCCGTCGATCCTGGTCGAATGCGGCAACATGAAGAACCCGGCCGATTCCGAGCTGATGGAGTCCGACACGGGCCGCCAGAAGTACGCCGACGCCATCGTCCGCGGCATCGTCACCTACCTGGCGGCCGGGGCACGCTAGCTGTTAGCCCTCGAGTTCCTTCTTCAGGTTCGCCAGCACCGCGTCCTGGATCTTGCGCAGGCCCAAGGGCGCGAAGGTCTTCTCGAAGAAACCCTTGACACCGCCTGCACCCTGCCACGAAGTTTTCAGGGTCACGGTGGACCCGGTACCGGCCGGCGCCACCGTCCAGTTGCTCACCAGCGTCGAGTTTGCGTCCTTCTCGATGACGGTCTTGCCCGCGACGTCGACGGTGGCCTTGATATCGCGCACCCGCGACTCGGTGGCCTGCAGTTTCCAGGACGCCACGGTGCCCGCGCCCTGTCCGCCTTCGAGCACCTGGTAGTTGCTGTAATGCGACGACAGGATTTTCGGCCGCACCGTCTGATAGTCGGAGACCGCCGCCAGTACGGCGTCAGGTGCCGCGTTGATCAAGACGGTGTTGGATGCGCTGACCTGTCCCATTACCGCAAAACTCCTGTCGTCTCACCAGCACGTGCGGTCGCATCGTGGGCGACCGAGGACTAGCGTATATGTGTGTCTGTTGCCGCGACCGACGCACAGGGGGCCCACACCGCAGGGGTGCAGCGGCTGCTGGACAGTTACCGCGCCATCCCCGCGAACGCCACCGTGCGCCTGAACAAGCCCACGTCCAACCTTTTCCGTGCTCGCACCAAGAGCGCCGTCAAGGGTTTGGACACCTCCGGTCTGACCGGTGTGATCGGTGTCGACCCCGACGCGCGCACCGCCGACGTGGCGGGGATGTGCACGTACGAGGATCTGGTGGCGGCGACGTTGCCCTACGGGTTGGCGCCTCTGGTGGTGCCCCAGCTCAAGACCATCACCCTCGGCGGGGCCGTCACGGGCCTGGGCATCGAGTCGACGTCGTTCCGCAACGGTCTGCCGCACGAATCGGTGCTCGAGCTCGACATCCTCACCGGTGCAGGGGATATCGTCACGGCGAGCCGAACGGATCATCCGGACCTGTTTCACGCCTTCCCCAATTCGTATGGCACGCTGGGCTACTCGGTGCGGCTGAAGATCGAGTTGGAACCGGTCAAACCGTTCGTGAGCCTGCGCCACCTGCGCTTCCACGCGATCGATGATCTGGTCGCCGCGATGGACCGGATCATCGAGACCGGTGGCCATGACGGTGTCCCGGTCGACTATCTGGACGGCGTGGTCTTCAGCGCGGACGAGAGCTACCTGTGCCTGGGTATGCAGACGGCCACGCCCGGCCCGGTCAGTGACTACACCGGTCAGCAGATCTACTACCGCTCGATCCAGCACCCCGACGGCGAGAAGCACGACCGGCTGACCATCCACGACTACCTGTGGCGCTGGGACACCGACTGGTTCTGGTGTTCAAGGGCTTTCGGGGCGCAGCACCCGGTGGCTCGTCGGCTGTGGCCGCGCCGTTACCGGCGCAGCAGCTTCTACTGGAAGCTGGTCGGGTACGACCAGCGGTTCGACATCGCCGACCGCATCGAAAAGCGCAACGGCCGGCCACCGCGCGAACGGGTGGTGCAGGACATCGAGGTGCCCATCGAACGGTGCGCCGAATATCTGGACTGGTTCCTGACGAACGTGCCGATCGAACCGATCTGGTTGTGCCCGCTGCGGTTACGCGGGGACACCGAATGGCCGTTGTATCCGATCCGGCCGCACCACACCTACGTCAATGTCGGTTTCTGGTCGTCGGTCCCGGTAGGGCCAGAAGAGGGCCACACCAATAAGCTGATCGAGCGCAAGGTCAGCGAACTCGACGGGCACAAATCGTTGTACTCGGACTCGTTCTACTCCGCCGAGGACTTCGACGAGCTCTACGGTGGTGAGGCTTACCGGACCGTGAAGAAGAACTACGACCCCGATTCCCGGCTGCTCGATCTGTATGCGAAGGCGGTGCAAAGACGATGACCACATTCAAAGACCGCACGACTGCGCCCACCGGCAAGCTGACGCTTGCCGAGATTCTGGAAATCTTCGCCGGGGGTGATCTTCCCCTCAAGTTCACCGCCTATGACGGCAGCGCTGCCGGGCCCGCGGACGCCCCCGTCGGTCTGGAACTCAAGACCCCGCGGGGCACCACCTACCTGGCCACCTCCCCCGGTGAGCTCGGGCTGGTGCGGGCCTACGTCGCCGGTGACCTCGATACCAAGGGAGTGCACCCGGGCGACCCGTACGACGTGATCCGGGCGCTGTCGGACAAGATGGATTTCAAGCGGCCCCCGGCCCGGGTGCTGGCCAACATCGTCGCGTCCATCGGGGTCGAGCATCTGCTGCCGATCGCACCGCCGCCGCAGGAGGCGTTGCCACGGTGGCGGCGTCTGGCAGAGGGACTGCGGCACAGCAAAACCCGCGACGCCGAGGCCATCCACCATCACTACGACGTGTCGAACACCTTCTACGAGTGGGTGCTCGGCCCGTCGATGACCTACACGTGTGCGTGCTACCCGGATGCGGACGCCACCCTGGAGCAGGCCCAGGACAACAAGTACCGGCTGGTGTTCGAAAAACTGCGCCTGCAGCCGGGCGACCGGTTGCTCGATGTCGGTTGCGGCTGGGGCGGCATGGTCCGCTATGCCGCCGCGCGCGGGGTCAAGGCGCTGGGCGTGACGTTGTCGGCCGAGCAAGCCGGCTGGGCTCAGCGCGCCATCCGGGAGCAGGGCCTTTCCGAGTTCGCGGAGGTCCGGCACGGCGATTACCGCGATGTGCGCGAGGCGGACTTCGATGCGGTGTCCTCGATCGGACTGACCGAACACATCGGGGTGGCCAACTACCAGTCGTATTTCCGGTTCCTGCAGTCCAAGATGCGCCCGGGTGCACTACTGCTGAATCACTGCATCACCCGGCCGGACAACCGCAGTGGCGCGAATGCCGGAGGTTTCATCGACCGGTACGTCTTCCCCGACGGGGAACTCACCGGCTCCGGGCGCATCATCACCGAGATCCAGGATGTCGGTATGGAGGTGTTGCACGAGGAGAACCTGCGCCAGCACTATGCGATGACGCTGCGCGACTGGTGCCGCAACCTTGTCGAGCACTGGGATGAGGCCGTCGCCGAGGTCGGGCTGGCGACCGCCAAGGTGTGGGGTTTGTACATGGCCGGATCGCGCTGGGGTTTCGAGTCCAACGTCGTTCAGCTGCACCAGGTTCTGGCGGTCAAGCTCGACGAGCACGGCGACAACGGCGGGCTGCCGCTGCGGCCGTGGTGGGCTCCGTAACCGCTAGCTCTTGTCGATTCGGCGCGCGCCGAGCTCGGTCTGCAGCAACTCGATCGCGACTTCCTCGGGGTCGCGGCGGACCACTTCGGAGGTGTCGCTGCTGGCCTCGGCGAGCATGCGTTCCTCTTCTGCTGCCGGATCGGGTTGCGCCGCGGCCGGGCCGGCCCCTGCCGCCACCGCCTCCCCGGTATCGGGTACACACCGGATCTGCCAGTCCACGCCCAGCGCGTCCTTGAGGGACTCACGGATGATGTCGGCGTTCTTGGTCTCGCCGAGCCGCTTCACCAGCGTCGGCGCCGGGTGGCTGAGCACCAGGGTGCCGCCCTCGACTGTCCGCACGATCGCATCGGCCAGCATGGCGTTGAGTGCCTTGCTGCGGCCGTTCACCTTCTCCCGCACGGTGTTCCACATGCTGCGGACGGCTGCCGCGTCGGGTTCGCCGACTGCGGCGGCAGCGGGCGCCACCGGAGGGCTTGGCACCGGTGCGGGCGGCGGCGCCGCGCGCACGGGTTCGGGTTCGGGTTCGGGCCGGGCGGCAACGACCGGCTCCGGCCGGGGTGCCGGCGGGACAACGGGCGCGGGAGCAGGCGGTGCGGCCGGGGCGGGCGGCGTCACCGAGGCGGCCGGCGCGGGAGCCGGGGTGACCGGCGCTGCGGGCTCGGGAGCCGGTGTGGCCGGCGCTGCAGGCTCGGCCGCCGATACCGGCTCGGTACGGCTGGGCCGGACGAACTGCCGAGTCACCGGTGTGGGCGGCGCCGGTGTCAGCTCGTCCGTGGGGACCGAGACGTCCAGTCTGGTCTCGATACGCTCGATGCGTTGCAGCAGAGCCGATTCGGTGTCACTGGCCGAGGGCAGCAGCAACCGGGCGCAGACCACCTCCAGCAGCAGACGCGGCGCGGTGGCCCCGCGCATCTCCCCGAGCCCGGCATGCACCACCTCCGCGTAGCGGGCCAGCGTCGCCGAACCCAGCCGGGCGGCCTGCTCACGCATCCGTTCCAGCACATCGGCGGGCGCATCGACCACTCCGCGGTCGGCGGCGTCGGGCACCGCCTGGAGCACGATCAGATCGCGGAATCGCTCGAGCAGGTCGGTGGCGAATCGGCGCGGATCGTGCCCGGCGTCGATCACCGACTCGACCGCACCGAACAGGGCCGCGGCATCGCCGGCGGTGAGCGCGTCGACGGCGTCGTCGATCAGGGCGACGTCGGTGGCCCCCAGCAGCGCCAGGGCCCTTTGGTAGACCACCCGATTCCCGTCGGCACCGGCCACCAGCTGGTCCAGCACCGACAGACTGTCGCGTGGTGACCCACCACCGGCGCGGATGACCAGCGGATAGACCGCGTCGTCGACCTCGACGCCCTCCTGGGTGCAGATCCGCTCCAGCAGGCCGCGCATCGTTTTGGGCGCGAGCAGCCGGAACGGGTAGTGGTGGGTGCGGGACCGGATGGTCGGTAGCACCTTGTCCGGTTCGGTCGTGGCGAACACGAAGATCAGGTGATCCGGCGGCTCCTCGACGATCTTGAGCAGCGCGTTGAATCCGGCGGTGGTCACCATGTGGGCTTCGTCGACGATGAAGATCCGGTAGCGCGACTGGGCCGGGGCGTAGAAGGCGCGGTCACGTAGCTCCCGCGTGTCGTCCACACCACCGTGGCTGGCCGCGTCCAACTCCACGACGTCGACGTTGCCCGGCCCGTTGGGGGCCAGTGCCACACACGAATCGCAGACGCCGCACGGCGTCGGGGTCGGGCCCTGCTCGCAGTTCAGGGAGCGGGCCAGAATGCGCGCCGACGACGTCTTGCCGCAGCCGCGGGGCCCGGAGAACAGGTAGGCGTGGTTGATGCGCCCCGCCGACAGTGCCGTCGACAGGGGCGCGGTGACATGCTCCTGGCCGACGACCTCGGCGAAGCTTGCGGGTCGATACTTCCGGTAGAGCGCCACGGTCAGCAGGCTACCGAGCCGGTCCGACCGGCCACGAGCCTAATCACGAGCCAGCAGCGACTCGGTGGCCGCGAGCAGCGCGCAGGTCGACAGCCCGTCGATGGCTTCGCGCAGATCGGGTTCGGACGGGAAGCTGGGCGCGATCCGAATGTTCTTGTCCTCGGGGTCTTTTCCGTACGGGAACGCCGCGCCCGCCGCGGTGACGGCGATCCCGGCGTCCTTGGCCAACGCGATGGTGCGCTTGGCGGTACCGGGCAGCACGTCGAGGCTGACGAAATAGCCGCCCTTGGGGTCGGTCCAGGACGCGATCTTGGACTCCCCGAGCCGGTCCTCCAGGATCTGGGCCACCAACGCGAACTTGGGCGCCAGCAGCGCCTGATGCCGCTGCATGTGCAGGCGCACCCCGTCAGCGTCACCGAAGAATTTCAGGTGGCGCAGTTGGTTGACCTTGTCCGGCCCGATCGACTTCTTCGCGGCATGCTGCAGATACCAGGCGATATTGCCCAGCGAGCCACCGAAGAAACTGACCCCGGCCCCGGCGAAGGTGATCTTGGACGTGGACGCGAAGATCAGCGGGCGGTTCGGGTTCCCCGCGGCCTCCGCCAACCCGAGCACATCGACCTGCTTGACGAAATCGTGGGTGATGGTGTGGACGGCGTAGGCGTTGTCCCAGAACAACCGGAAATCCGGTGCGGCCGTCCGCATCTGGACCAGCCTGCGGACGTTCTCCCAGGAATAGGTGGCTCCGGTCGGGTTGGAGTACACCGGCACACACCACATGCCCTTGATCGTGGCGTCTCCGGCGACGAGTTCCTCGATCAGGTCGACGTCGGGGCCGTCCTCGCGCATCGGCACCATCACCATGTCGATGCCGTAGCTCTCGGTGATGGCGAAGTGACGGTCATACCCCGGGCTGGGGCACAGGAATTTGACGCCCGCCCCCGCCCGCTCCTCGGCCCAGGGCCTCGGGGAGTCGACGCCGCCGTGCAGCAGCGAGAACACCACCGCGTCGTGCATGAACTCCAGGCTGGCGTTGTTACCGGCGATCAGGTTGGGCACCGGGACGCCGAGCAGTTCGCCGAAGATGGCCCGCAGCTCGGGCAGCCCGTGCAGACCACCGTAGTTGCGGGTGTCGGTGCCGTCAGCATCCCGATACGTGTCGCCCGGCAGGCTCAACAGCGCATTGGACAGATCCAGTTGCTCCGGCGACGGCTTACCGCGAGTGAGGTCGAGGGCCAGCCCTTTGGCCCGCAAGGTGGCGTAGTTCTGCTGCTGCAGGTCGTGCTGGGCGACCAGTTCGTCACGGCCGAGGGACTCAAACGACACGGCGCGCCTTTCAAGAGAAGCCAGAGGAGCCAGACAAGCCACCGACCAAAAACATGAGGGGACCCCGCGCACCCGCCAGAGCCCATTGACCCTTGCTGCCTTCCGGCCCTGGGGGAGTTCACAGGATGGACGCCGCGCGGGGTCCGGACAGTGAGTGTAGTCCTTCGGCGCGGGCGGCAGCGGGGCGACCGGGGGTCGGTGAGACGGGCGGCTGGTTCGGCGGGCCCGGACGGTCGGTTACCATGGCCGACGGAGGATTCGCCTAGTGGCCTATGGCGCTCGCCTGGAACGCGGGTTGGGTTAACAGCCCTCAGGGGTTCAAATCCCCTATCCTCCGCCGTCGGGCCCGGGGCGCGGCCGGCTCATCGTCGTCAGACGATCGCCGCCGGCGCGCCCCGGCCCACCGACCCGAGGAGGACGATGCGGCGCGGTATCGCGGTGCTGTGGCATGCAGCGTCTCTGGTGCTTGAGGTCGCCTTGTACTTCTTCTTCGTCCTGCCACGTTGGTTCGAGCTGACCGGGCAGTGGCCCCACGCCCTCGGCACGGCGATGCGCATCGTCTGCGGTGTCGTCGTGGTGCTGACGGCACTACCGGTCTTCTTCACGTGGTCACGCACGCGTAAGCCGGAACTGGGCACGCCCGCCCTGGCACTGTCGTTACGGGTGTCGTCGATGGCGGCGCACGTACTGGCCGGGCTGCTGATCGCGGGCGCCGGTATCAGTGAGATCTGGCTGAGCCTCGACACCGCCGGCCAGTGGCTTTTCGGCATCTACGGTGCGGCCGCCGCAATTGCGCTGCTCGGCGCGTTCTCGTTCTATCTGGCCTTCGTGGCCGAACTGCCCCCGCCGCCGCCGAAACCGCTCAAGCCCAAGGCGGAGAAGAAGTCGCGTCGAGGTCGCGGTCAGAGCGCCGGCGACGAGGCTGACGACGAGATTTCCGACACATCCGAACCCGCCGAGGCGGCCGCGGACGAAGAACCCGCCGTGCCTGGCGAGGGTTCGGACACCGACGAGGCCACCGCGACCGACACGGATTCCGTCGGCGGTAACGAGGACGCCGACGACACCGATACCCAAACCGAGGCCGGTGGGAGCAAGCTGCGCAACCGCCGGCCCGCCGGAAAAGCGCGACGCGGTCGCACGCGCGGCGGGGTAGCCGTCGAAGACTGACCGCCAGCGTGTCGATACGTCGACAGCTTCCGGTCGCACCGTCAATATTGAGGGAACACCTCTGGCGCTCCGGAAGGCGGCGAATGGGCACGTTCCACTTTCGACGGTGGCTGACGGTCCTGTTCGCCGTGCTGGCTGCGGTGCTGGTGGTCGCCCCGCCCGCTCCCGCGATCGCGGCACCCGCCGATCTGACCGGAGCCATCGCTGCGGTCGAACCTTCCGTCGTGCGCATCGACACCACCGTGGACTACCAGCATGTGATGGGCACCGGTACCGGCATCGTGGTCGACCCGAACGGCCAGGTGCTGACGAACTACCACGTGATCCAGGGCGCCGACACCATCAACGCGATGGTGGGCGGCCGGTCGTTCGCCGCCGATATCGTCGGCTTCGACCGCGGCCGGGATATCGCCGTGCTGCAATTGCGCGGCGCCGGCGGACTACCCGTCACGCCGCTGGGCGATTCCGCACAGCTGGCCATCGGGGATCCCGTCGTCGCCCTGGGCAATGCCCGCGGTTCCGGCGCCCCTCTGACCCAGGAGACCGGGACCGTCAGCGCCTTCGGCCGCACCATCAGCGCCGAGGACGAGCTCACCGGCTCGTCGAACCAGATGAACGGATTGATCGAGATCGCGGCGCCGGTACGGGCCGGTGATTCCGGTGGACCGGTGGTCAACAGCGCCGGCCAGGTGGTCGGCATCACCACCGCCGCCTCGGTCAACTTCAGGATGGGCCCCGGTGGCGAGGGCTTCGCCATCCCGATCAACGACGCGCTGCCGATCGCCAACCAGATTCGTGCCGGTACCCCGTCGGAGACCGTCCATATCGGCCCTCCGACGCTGCTGGGCGTCGGCGTCAGCACCGCCGAACAGCACGAGGCGTTTCCCGGGGTGATGGTGCACGAGGTGATGCGTGGCGGACCCGCCGACCTGGCGGGCCTGGCCAACGGCGATGTCCTGCTGACCCTCGACGGCACCCCGCTGGACTCCGCGACCGAGCTCACCGCGGTGCTCGATCGCCACTATCCCGGCGACGTCATCGCCCTGACGTGGATCGACCGGGCCGGTCAGCACCGGACCGGAAAGGCCACCTTGAACGCGGGTGACTGACCACCCCGCCGCACGCGGCGCGCCGCGAAACCGCATAGCCACGCCGTCCGGCCGAAAAACTTTTCAAAATTTTCGTCCGCGTAATATACGTGGTAGCAACGTTGCTCACACCAGCGTTGGCGACAAAATGTGACGTATTCGTCAAAATAGCCATTGTTGTCGCCCGACGTCGAATTCGGGTGGCTCCCCCGCCGCCCGCCTCCGCTTCGGTCTCTCGGGGAGGAGCCCGGCGCGCAGCCGAATCGGTGGCGTCGCGCACCGGCGCCCCGAGCGGTCACCAGGACCGCCCGGCGCCAGTGGCGGTTCACTCCCGGTGCGCCGGCCCGCCGAGGCTGACCGCCCCGACAGGTGCCGATTCCACGACCCGCCAGCGTCAGGATCGCCGACGGATACCGGCACCCACAGAATGATCTTGAAATTGGCACTGGCTCAGCGTGTTTCATCGCACCGGTGGTCGGCTGGATTGTCGGTCGGGCAGCCGAGGGCACGCCGTTCACGGCAGCTGGCCGGCGCACGGCTGCGCACGCAGCCGGCGGACGCCGTGCCGCGCCGACGTTGCCGTGGGCCCGCAGCCCTGGGCCGTCGGGCCCTTCCCCGCGCCGTCTGAGCGCCCGACACCCCGGCACACGTGTGTGTCGCGGCGGCCGGCGACCCTCTCCCGGCTAACGCCGTCGGAGCCCTCGACATCAGCCACCAAACGTTGCGCGGCGCGTCGGCAGCCGTAGCGGTCATTGCGCGGGCAATCGCCCAGAGCGTTGCTGGAGATTACCTGAACGCCCTTGACCTGCTGGTTTTCCGTCCCACAGGCGTCGCACGGGACTTTCCCGGTCCGCATCCCGGCGTTACATTTGGCTTAACGACCCGCGGCGGGCAGCTGTGCACAAGGCAACAGTCGGCTCGCCTGGCAAGGGGGATGACAACGTGGTCCAAACCTTAATAGGCGCCTACCTGATCGGCTGGGCACTCAGCGCTGTGGTCATCTATGTGGCCAGCAGGCGCATGGGTACCGAGCACGAGCCGGTGCCGTACCAGTTCGCGCTCAGCGCCGCCGCCGGGGCACTGTGGCCCCTGCTGCTGCTGGGTGCGGTCGAGTTCAGCTCGGTCGCGGCGGCATCCAGCGCAGCCTCGCATCTGGAATCGCTGGAGGGCACTCAGCCGATCCTGGTCAGCGCCGGAGTCGTCCCGCTGCGCTGAGCGGCCTCAGGTGACCGGGTTGCCCTCGGCGTCCCAATGGGCGGCGACCTTCTTGCTGGGCTGCACCCGCGGCGGTTCACCGGGCATTTTCGGGTAGCTGGGCGGATAGGGCAGGTCCCCGAGTCCGCGTTCGTCGTCGGCACGCACCATCTCCAGTAGCGGCTCCAGGGAGTGCGCGGTCTCGTCGATACCGGCCCACGGGTCGTCCCGCTGGGCCACCAGGTCCGGCGCCGTGGCGATCGTGTAGTCATCGGGATCCGCATCGGCCAGCCCGTCCCAGGTCAGCGGCATCGACACCGTCGCGATCGGCGTCTTGCGCACCGAATACGCCGAGGCGAAGGTGCGGTCCCTGGCGTTCTGGTTGTAGTCGATGAACAACCGGGCGCCCCTTTCTTCCTTCCACCACGAGGTCGTGACGGCGTCCGGCGCGCGCCGTTCCACCTCCCGGGCTAGGGCGATACCGGCCCGACGGACCGCGATGAAGTCCCACTCGGGCTTGATCCGGATGAACACGTGCACGCCACGGCCACCGGAGGTTTTGGGATATCCCGTGTAACCCAGGTCGTCGAGGATGGGCTTGAGTACCTCGACGGCGATCCGCCGGGCGTCGGCGAAGTCGGTGCCGGGTTGCGGGTCCAGGTCAACCCGCAATTCGTCGGGGTGTTCGGTGTCCGGACAGCGCACCTGCCACGGGTGCAGCGTGATGGTGCCCATCTGCGCGGCCCAGATGATGGCCGACGGATGCGTGACCTTCAGGGCGTCCGCGGTCCGACCGGACGGGAACGTCACCGTGCAGGTCTGCAGATAATCGGGGTGTTTCTGCGGCACCCGCTTCTGGTAGATCTCCTCGCCCTCGATACCGTCCGGGAAGCGCTGCAGATGTGTGGGCCGGTCCTTGAGCAGGGCGACCATCCGGTCGGCGACGGACCGGTAATAGTCGACGACGTTGCCCTTGGTGTACCCGGGGCGGGGGAAGTACACCTTGTCCGGGTTGGTCAGGCGTACCGCGACACCGTCGATGTCGAGTTCTTCGGCGGGCGTGGCCATGGTCAGTTCCCCCTCAGGACGTCGGACAGGTCATATCGCAACGGCACGTCGAGTTGGGCGAAGGTGCAACTGGTGGGATCCCGGTCGGGTCGCCAGCGCAGGAACTTCACCGCGTGCCGGAACCGCAATGCCGTCTCGTCGCTGCCGGCGGCGTGGCCCTCCATCTGGTCGTAGGCCACCTCGCACACCCGTTCCGGTCGCACCGGTATCCAGCGTTTGTCGGCCGCCGAGTTCCACCGGCTCGGGTCACCCTCGCGAACCTCGTCGCCCGCACGCAACGGCTCGAGCTCGGCCAGCAGCTTGAGCCGGTCCTTGGCCGTGAACGAGGCGGCACCGCCGACCATCTGCAGCGCGCCGTCGTCGCGGTAGAGGCCCAGCAAGATCGATCCGAGGCCCCCGCCGCTCTTGTGGATCCGGTAGCCCATCGCGACGCAGTCGGCATCGCGATGGTGCTTGACCTTCACCATCTCCCGCTTACCCGGTAGATAGGGCCCGTCCAACCGCTTGGCGATGACGCCGTCCAGTCCCGCTCCCTCGAACGTGTCCAGCCATGCGGCGCCCAGGGCGGGGTCCTCGGTGGTGCGGGTGACATGGCACCAGGTCTCCTCGGTGACCGCGTCGAGCAGCGCCGAGCGCCGCACCCGGAAAGGCTCGGTGAGCAAGGAGCGCTCATCCAGCGCCAGCGCGTCGAATCCGATGAAGTGAGCGGGGGTCTGCTCGGCAAGCAGCTTGATCCGGCTGGCGGCCGGGTGGATGCGCTGGCTCAGTGACTCCCAGTCCAGCCGGACCCGGCCCGCGACCGTCCGGGGTACGACGACCTCCCCGTCCAGCACGCACCGATCGACGAGCTCGTCGCGCAGCGCCTCGCTCAGCTCCGGGAAGTACCGGCCCAATTCCTTACCGTTACGCGACTGCAGCACCACGTCGTCGCCGTCCCGAAAGACCAGGGCCCGGAAACCGTCCCACTTCGGTTCGTAGGACCAGACCCCTGGGTCAGCGGGTACCGTGCCGACGGCCTTGGCCAGCATCGGCTCGACCGGCGGCAGCACGGGCAGGTCCACATCTTCCATACTCACGTAGACCGGCGCCGGTGGGCAATGTCATCGCGACCGGGCGCGCCGCCGGCTACCCGAGTGCGGCGTCGGGTGCGGTTTCTCGCGGTTTCGGCCAGGGCTGCGGCACCGGTCGGGGCCGAACGCGCAGCGGCCACCAGAACCACCGCCCGAGCAGAGTGGCCAACGACGGGGTCATCAGCGAGCGCACCACGAGCGTGTCGAACAGCAGGCCCAGGCCGATGGTGGTGCCGACCTGGCCGATGACGATCAGCTTGCTGACCGCCATCGAGATCATGGTGAAGGCGAACACCAGCCCGGCGGCGGTGACCACCGAACCGGTCCCCGCCATCGAGCGGATGATGCCGGTGTGCAGGCCGGCGTGGATCTCTTCCTTCATCCGCGACACCAGCAGCAGGTTGTAGTCCGCGCCGACGGCGAGCAACACGATGACCGACATCGGCAGCACCATCCAGTGCAAGGGAATGCCGACGAAGTGCTGCCAGATGAGAACCGAAAGGCCAAAGGAGGCACCGAGACTCAGCACCACGGTGCCGACGATGACGGCAGCGGCGGCCACCGCACGGGTGAGCACCACCATGATCAGGAAGATCAGGATCAACGAGGCCACCGCCGCGATGAGCAGGTCGTAGTCGGCGCCGGTCTGCATGTCCTTGTACATGGCCGCGGTACCGCCGACGTAGACCGTCGAGCCCTCCAGCGGTGTGCCCTTGATGGCATCGGCCGCCGCGATCTTCAGCGGTTCGATATGCGAGGTGCCTTCCTCGCTCAACGGGTCACCCTGATGAAAGACGGTGAACCGCACCGCATGTCCGTCCGGGGACATGAACAGCTTGATACCCCGCTGGAAGTCCGCGGTCTGGAAGGCCTCCGGCGGTAGGTAGAAGTTGTCATCGTTGCGCGCCGCGTCGAACGCCTGCCCCATCGCCGTCTGGTTGGTCTGATTGGCGATGTTCTGATCCTGCTGGGCCTTCTGCGCCTGGTACTGGTTGAGCAGGTACTGCTTCTGGTTCTTCATCGTCTGGATCATCGCGGGCATCACGGCGGCCATCTGCGGCGTGAGTTCGGCCATCCGGTTCAGATCCGGGACGATGTCCTGGAAGTCGTCGGACATCTTGTTGATGCCGTCCAGCGCATCGAAGATCGACCGCACCGACCAGCACATCGGGATGTCGTAGCAGTGCGGTTCCCAATAGAGGTAATTACGGATCGGCCGGAAGAAATCGTCGAAGTCGGCCAGGTGATCTCGGACGTCGTTGATATCGGTCGAGGTGTTGGCCATCTTGTCGGCCATCTTGCGGGTGACATCGGCCAGTTGCAGGGTGATGCTGTACAGCTTCTCCTGCGAGTCGATGGTCGTCTGCATGTCGTTGGCCTGCTTGAGCGTATTGTCCAGCACCTTCTGCTGATAGTCGTTGTTCATCAGCGTGCCGGTGCCGCTCTGGCTCATCGAATAGGCCAGTGAGGCATGTTCGATAGGTTTGCCGTCGGGCCGGGTGATGGTCTGCACCTGGGCGATACCGTGCACCCGCACCATCGCCTTGGCGATCTTGTCGATGATCAGGAAGTCGGCCGGGTTACGCATGTCGTGGTCGGCCTCGACCATCACCAGTTCCGGGTTCATCTTGGCTTCGGAGAAGTGCCGGGTGGCCGCTGCCATGCCGACATTCGACGGAATATCGGCCGGCAGGAAGATCCGGTCGTTATAGGTGGTGTGGTAGCCGGGCAGTGTCAGCAGACCGACCAGGGCCAGCACCACTGCCATCACCAGCACCGCGCCCGGCCACCGCACGATCGTCGCGCCGATGCGGCGCCAGCCGCGGGCCCGGTCCATCCGCTTCGGGTCGAGGATTTTGCCGAAGCGGGTGAGGATCGAGATGAGTGCCGGCCCCATGGTGAGTGCCGCGGCGACCACGATGGTCATGCCGATCGACAGCGGGATGCCCATGGTCTGGAAGTACGGCAGCCGGGTGAAGTGCAAGCACAAGGTGGCGCCGGCGATGGTCATGCCCGATGCGAGCACGACATGGGCGGTGCCGTGAAACATGGTGTAGTAGGCCGACTCTTTGTCCTCACCGGCCCTGCGCGCTTCCTGATATCGGCCGATCAGGAAGATCGCGTAGTCGGTGGCCGCGGCGATCGCCAGGGTCACCACCATGTTGGTGGCGAACGTGGTCAGCCCGAAAACGTTGTGGTAGCCCAGGAATGCGATGATGCCCCGCGCGGCAGAGAGCCCGACCACCACCATGAACAGGGTGATCAGCACCGTGATGATCGACCGGTAGACGATCAGCAACATCACGGTGATGACGGCGAACGTCAGCATTTCGATCATTTCCATACTGGCGTCACCGACCGCGTTCTGGTCGGTCGTCGTCGCGGCAGGTCCGGTCACGTAAGCCTTGACCCCCGGCGGCGCCTTGGTGGTGTCGACGATATGCCGGACGGCTTCGACGGACTCGTTGGCCAGTGCCTCACCCTGATCACCGGCGATGTACACCTGGACGTAGCTGGCCTTACCGTCGATGCTCTGCGCGCCGGCAGCGGTGAGCGTGTCGCCCCAGAAATCCTGAACGTGCTGAACATGTTTGGTGTCCGCGCGCAGGGTCCGGACCATCTCGTCGTAGAAGGCATGCGCGTCCGCGCCAAGCTTGTCCTGGCCCTCCAGCACGATCATCACCGAGCTGCTGGTGTTGTACTCGTCGAATACATGGCCGACCCGCTTGGTCGCGATGAGAGCCGGTGCGTCGTTCGGGCTCATCGACACCGCGCGCATCTTGCCGACTTCTTCCAGCTGCGGCACAACGGTATTGAGCAACCCGACGATGACCAGCCAGCCCAACACGATCGGGATGGCAAACGCACGGATGAAGCGCGGCAGCCACGGCCGGGCGGCGTGGCCGGCGGGCGGCAGGGCTTCGGTCGGGGTGTCGTCGCTCAGGATGGTCATGCGGCCTTCACCAGGCAATACGTCGCGGCGTCCACGCCCGTCGCCGTCCTTTCGTCTTTGACCTTGTCGTCGACGGTGACGCGGCAGCCGATCGACTGCCCGTTACCTTGCGCAAGGAGATTGGGCTGGACCGACGGAATGGTCGTCTCCAGCCGCAGGGTCCAGGGCAGGGCCGCTTGGGTGCGCTGCGGAAGACCCTGGAGGTCCATGTAATTGATGGTTGCGGTGGTGCCGGTGCCGAAGACTTCGTACACGACGACCTTGGGGTTGAACTTTTCGGCGGTGTCGGAACCGACCGGCGTCACCACCGCACCGTCGGAACCGAACACCGACCGCAGGTAGGAGACGCTGACCCCACCGATCGCCACGGCCACCACCATGAGGACGGGCAGCCAGACGCGCTTGAGTACCGCAATCAAGGTCGAGCCTTTCCGGAATGTGACGGCCGCAGGTCATCAACGGCGAGAGACCAGTAAGGCAATCTAAGATTATTAAGTGGATAGAGTCAATCCGCTTATTGGCATACGTAAGGCACATCACTAATGTGGGGCGGGTGAGTGACAAGCCGTGCCGCGGGCTGCGCAAGGACGCCGAGCGCAATCGGCAGCGCGTGCTGGCCGCTGCCCGTGAGCTGTTCGCGGTCAAAGGCATGGAGGCGACACTCAACGACGTGGCCCACCACGCCAATGTCGGCGTCGGAACGGTGTACCGCCGCTTCTCCACCAAAGAGGATCTCATCGACGCCATCTTCGAAGAAGGTATCGAGGAGATTGTCGCACTCGCCGAACAGGCGCTCCAGCACGAAGATTCATGGGACGGCTTCGTCTGGTGGGTTCAGCACATGTGCGAACTGACCGCGACCGATCGCGGTCTGCGCGAAATGGTGTACAGCAGGGCGCACGGTGGCTACGGCGTCGACTGCGCGCGCGACCGTCTCGCGCCGGTTGTCTCGGCACTGGTCAAGCGAGCGCGTGACGACGGCCACCTGCGCCCCGATATCGAGCACACCGACATGCCGGTCATGGGCCTACTGGCCGGCACCGTCAGCGAATGGGCCGGGCATGTGCAGCCCGAGCTGTGGCGCCGCTACGTGGCGCTGCTGCTGGAGGGTATGCGCAACCGCGACGATCGCCACTCCCTTGAGGTCGATGCGCTGGACGCGGACCAGACCGACGCCGCCATGCAGGGCTCGGCCCCGGCGGGCGAGGGCTAAACCAACCCGGGGATGATGCGCCGCAGATCGACATGTGCCGGTTGTTCCAGCTGAGCAAAAGTGCACGAGTCCGGGTCTCGGTCGGGCCGCCATCGGTTGAATTGCGCTGTGTGGCGGAACCTTTCGCCTTCCATGTAGTCGTAGCGCACCTCCACCACCCGCTCCGGGCGTAAAGGTACGAACGACAAACTTTTCCCGGCCGCCCACCGTGAGCCGCCGCCGTAGCGGCGCGCCAGCTCGGGGTCGGCGGCCACCTGCGCCGCCCAGTTCCACGGGTGGTGCTCGAAATCGGTGATCAACGGCTGCAATTCGGTGACCAGCGCCCGTCGGGTGGCCATCGGGAAGGCTCCGATCACACCCACCGAAGCCAGTGCGCCGTCGTCTTTGTACAGCCCCAGCAGTAAGGAGCCCACGGCGTCAGGACCCGATGTGTGCGGCCGGTACCCGGCCACCACGCAATCGGCGGTGCGTTGATGTTTTACCTTGAACATCGCCCGTTTGTCCGGCAGGTAGTTCAGACCGGCCGGTTTGGCGATGATCCCGTCCAAACCGGCGCCCTCGAACTCGTCGAACCAGCGGCGCGCCGTGTCCGGGTCGGTGGTCGCGGGGGTGAGATGAAACCGCGCACCAGCCCGGTCAAGCACCTCGGCGAGCCGGGCGCGCCGAAACTCGAATGGTTGCTCCATCAGGCTCTGGTCACCGACGGCCAACAGGTCGAAGACGATGAACGATGCCCTGGTCTTGACCGCGAGCATCTGCACCCGACTGTTCGCCGGGTGGATACGTTGTTGCAGCGCTTCGAAATCGAGCCCGGACTCGGTGGTCACCACGATCTCACCGTCGATGACGCAGCGTTCGGGAAGTTCAGCCCTGGCGGCGTCGACGAGTTCGGGAAAGTACCGGGTCAAGGGGCGCTCGTTACGGCTGCCCAACACGATGTCGTCCCCGTCGCGGAAGCAGATCGACCGGAATCCGTCCCACTTGGGCTCGTAGATCGCATCGGGCGGGATGGCGGCGACGGCCTTGGCGAGCATCGGCTTGATCGGCGGAACGACGGGCGGTGGCGTGCGCATACCTCTTTCTAGACCCCAACTGCGAGGTGCGGACACCACCGAGAAAATCGCTTGACCTCAACCGCGGTTGATGTTGAAGGCTGTACCCATTGCAGCGAGGAGGCACCCATGCGACAGATCCGCGCCGACCTGTGGGAGACCAGCGTCGATCGGCCGTTTCCCGGACTCACCACCCACGCGTACCTGTGGACGGGCGGCGAACTGGGCAATGTCCTGTTCTACAGCACGCAGACCGACCGTGATTTCGCCGAGCTCGAGGCCCTCGGTGGTGTGGCCCATCAGTATCTGTCGCACCGCGACGAGGCCGGCCCGATGCTGCGGTCCATCCGCGAACGCTTCGGCGCGAATCTGCATGCCCCGGCGACCGAGTTGCTCGAGATCGGGATGCACGCCCACGTCGACGTCCCGCTCGGCAGCAGACACGTCGACCGCAACGATATCGAAGTGATCCCCACACCCGGCCATTCGCCGGGCAGCACCTGCTATCTGGTTCCCGGAGTCAACGGCCAGACCTACCTGTTCACCGGCGACACCATCATGTTGGACGCCGAGGGCACCTGGGTCGCCGGTTACATCCCGTCGTTCAGCGAGGCAGCGCCCCTGGCGCAAAGCCTGCAGGTGCTGGCAGGCCTACACCCGGATCTGGTGATCACCAGCGCCTTTCCCGGTAGTTCCGGGGTGCATGTGCCCGGCGCGCAACGCTGGGCCGGATGCGTCGAGCAGGCCAGGGAGCGACTCGCGCTGGTGGCATGACCGCGCCGGGCTAACCTGGCCAGCATGACAGCAGCCGGCCGGTTCGCGCCCAGCCCGTCGGCCGACCTGCACATCGGCAACCTGCGCACGGCGCTGCTGGCCTGGCTGTTCGCCAGATCCACCGGGCGCAGGTTCCTGGTGCGCGTGGAAGACCTCGACGATCGCACCTTCGCCGACGTCGCAGCGCGTCAGATCGCCGATCTGGCAGCGATCGGCCTGACGTGGGACGCGCCGCCGGAATACCAGCGCAGCCACCGGGATCGCTACGCGGCGGTGATCACCGGGCTGATCGAGCGCGGCCTGGTGTACGAATGCTATTGCAGCAGAAAGGACATCCTCTCGGCGCCACGCGCACCGCACGCCCCGGAAGGTGCCTATCCCGGGACGTGCCGGGACCTGCCCCCGCACCGTGCCAGGGGAGATCGGCCACCGGCGCTGCGGTTGCGCAGTGATGTCACCGAGTACACGGTCACCGATCTCCTCCATGGCCAATACACCGGTGTGGTGGACGATTTCGTGTTGCGCCGCGGGGACGGCGTCGTCGCGTACAACCTGGCGGTGGTGGTCGACGACGCCGCCCAGGGCGTCGACCAGGTGGTGCGCGGTGACGACCTGTTGTCCTCGTCACCGCGGCAGGCCTATCTGGCCCACTTGCTCGGCCACCCGATCCCCGTGTACGCACACGTGCCGCTGGTGCTCAACGCAGAAGGCAAGCGGCTGGCCAAGCGCGACGGGGCAGTCACCCTCGCCGAAGTCGGGGTACAGCGCGCACTCGGCCAGATCGCTCGATCGCTGGGCCTCTCCGGCAGCAGCCCGGCTGAGATGCTGACCGGTTTCGATCCCGCCGCACTGCCCGCCGAACCCTGGATTTACCAGCCGGGTTGAGCCAAACCGTTGGGTTATTCGCAGCGGGTTGCTAGGTTGCGCCGGTGAGCTCCCCTCTTCGACGATCTGCCAGGTTGCGCACGGCGCTGTTGGTGATCGCCCTGTTCGCCACGTTGCTGGCCGGGTGCGGCACCGAGAAGGTCGCCGACAACCCGATCAAGTCCGCCGGGGTGTTGCGCATCGGAACCGAGGGAACATATGCGCCGTTCAGCTACCACGACCCCAAGACCGGGGAACTCACCGGTTATGACGTGGACGTGGCCAGGGCGGTCGGCGAGAAGCTGGGCGTCAAAGTCGAGTTCGTCGAAACGCCGTGGGATTCGATCTTCGCCGGGCTGGAGGCCAAACGCTTCGACGTGGTGGCCAACGAGGTCACCATCAACCCGGAACGACAAGCCAAATACGATCTTTCCCAACCCTATTCGGTAGGCGAAGGGGTGATCGTCACCCGCGCCGACGATACCTCGATCAGATCGCTTGCCGACCTGAAGGGCAAGACCACCGCACAGTCGAGCACCAGCAACTGGGCCAAGGTGGCCCGGGACGCCGGCGCCGACGTGGAATCGGTGGAGGGCTTCGCCCAAGCCATCACCCTGCTCAACCAGGGCCGCATCGACGCGACGGTGAACGACAGTATCGCCGTGTACGCCTACCTGGCCGAGACCGGCGACACGTCGGTGAAGATCGCGGCGCAGACGGGCGAGAAGAGCGAGCAGGGCTTGGCCGCGCGGAAGAACAGCGGCTACCTGCCCGAACTCAACGGCGCACTGGACGAGCTGCGCGCCGACGGCTCGCTCGCTGAGATCTCGCAGCGTTACCTCAAGGCCGATGCGACCGGTGCTGCGAGCCAGCAGGCGCAACAGGGCGCGCCGGCGCCTGCGGTTCGGTCCGGGCTGCAGCTGGTGCTGGACAACCTGTGGCCGTTGGCCAAGGCCGCGATCACCGCGACGATTCCGCTCACGATCATCAGCTTCGTCGTCGGGCTGGTCATCGCGCTGGCGGTGGCACTGGCCCGGCTGTCCTCGAATGTGGTGCTGAGCAATATTGCCCGGTTCTACATCTCGATCATCCGGGGCACCCCGCTGCTCGTGCAGCTGGTGATCGTCTTCTACGGTCTGCCGAAGTTCGGGGTCACGCTGCCGGCGTTCACCGCCGCGGTCATTGCCTTCAGCCTGAACGTGGGCGGGTATGCCGCCGAGATCATCCGCTCGGCGATTCTGAGCATCCCCAAGGGTCAATGGGAGGCCGCCGAGACCATCGGCCTGAGCTATGCCGGTTCACTGCGTCGGATCATTCTCCCGCAGGCCACCCGGGTCGCGGTGCCGCCGCTGTCGAATACGTTGATCTCACTGGTCAAGGACACCTCGCTGGCCTCGGTGATCCTGGTGACCGAACTGTTCCGCAAGGCTCAGGAGATCGGCGCGCCCACCTTCGACTTCTTCTCGACCTACACCGCGGCAGCCGTGTACTACTGGGTGATCTGCCTGGTGTTGTCGTTCGGCCAGAGCCGCCTGGAACACCGGCTGGAAAGGTATGTGGCGCGATGACCGAGGACGTGACCGACTATCGCGTGCAGGCCGATGGCATCGAAAAGGCGTTCGGCGACAACAAGGTTCTCAGAGGTGTCTCGTTCAGCGTGGCACGCGGGACGGCCACCACCATCATCGGGCCGTCCGGCTCGGGTAAGACGACACTGCTGCGGACGCTGGCCGCCCTGGACCTCCCCGACGCCGGTGTCATCCAGGTCGGCGGCGAGCGCATCGATTTTGCCGAACCGGCCACCAAGGATCAGCTGCGCCGGTACCGGGCACAGAGCGGTTTCGTCTTCCAGGGTCACAATCTGTTTCCGCACAAGACGGTGCTGCAGAACGTCACCGAGGGTCCGGTGATCGTGCAGAAGCGGCCGCGGGACGAGGCCCAGGCCGAAGCGCTCGCGTTGCTCGACAAGGTCGGGTTAGCCGACAAACGCGACCAATATCCGTTCCAACTGTCCGGTGGCCAACAACAGCGGGTGGGGATCGCCAGGGCGCTGGCGCTCAAGCCCAAGGTGGTGTTGTTCGACGAACCCACCTCCGCGCTGGACCCCGAATTGGTCGGCGAGGTGCTCTCGGTGATCAAGGGGTTGGCCGTCGAGGGCTGGACATTGGTGATCGTCACCCACGAAATCCAGTTCGCCAAGCAGGTTTCCGACCAGGTGCTGTTCACCGACCGGGGTGTCATCCTGGAGCAAGGGCCGCCGGCCGAGGTGATCGACAACCCACGCGAGGACCGCACCAAACAGTTCCTCGACCGGATCCTGAACCCCTTGTGATTCCGAGGTGGCGACAAACCGAACGGTATGTCGCCAATCGCTGACATACCCATATGTTTGTTTGTCTAGACATAGTCGGGAGGTGCCGTTACCGTCATGCCCGGACGGTGACCACGGTCACTTTTCGACAGGCACGGCAACAGGTAGGAATCGCAACAATGGGCGCAGTCACAGCACCTGAGATGCCATCGGTACGGCGACGTCAGGAACGGGAATGGCAATTACATGCCCGGTGCCGCTATGAGGACCCCAGCCTGTTCTTCCATCCCGACGGCGAGCGAGGGTGGGCCCGCAAGAACCGGCAGCAGCGGGCCAGGGCGATCTGCGCGGCCTGCCCGGTGGCGCGCGAATGCGGCGAGTACTCGATCTCGTTCCAGGAGGCGTTCGGCACCTGGGGCGGGTTGTCCGAGGACGACCGGAAGCGGTATCTGCAGGACCGCACGATGCGCCGGTAACTTGATCGACGCCAAGGGCGCATGGGGATAACCCCCGTAAAGATGGCGGGTCAGCACCGCTGTCCCGGGAGGACGAAACAGCCAGGCTGAGTTCATCCCTCCTGAAAGGACAGTCCCATGCGCACCGTCCCGCCCCTCGTCACCGCCGGATTGGCCGCCGCGACAACGGCAGCCGTGATCGCTCTTGCCGCGCCGGCCGGGGCCGCACCATCGGGCCCGCCCTGTGAACCCGTCGGCGCCGGCGCCACCATCTGCCAGACCGCCGGTCACATCCTGATCAGTGCCACCCCGACGATCACGGCTCCACAGGCTCCTCAGTTCAACGGTTGGGTGGGCATGGTGCACCATCCTTAGCCCAACGGCAGCGACGCCGGCCCGCGCAGGGTCACGTTCGGCTTGTACACCGGCTCGCCGCGCAGGTGAGCGTCCGGCCACCGCCGGGCCAGCTCCGCCAGCGCGATACGCGCCTCCAGTCGGGCCAGCGGCGCACCAAGGCAGAAATGGGGACCTTTTCCGAATGCCAAGTGCCGCAAGTCTTCCCGATCTGGATCGAAGACGTCCGGCCGGCCGAAGGTATTCGGGTCGCGATGGGCGGCGGCCAGCAGCAACAGCATGGTGTCGCCCTGGGGCACCGGCACGTCACCAATCGACATGTCCGCGCCGGCGATCCGCATCACCAGCTGCACGGGCGGGTCGTACCGCAACGTCTCCTCGATGATCGCGTTGGCCCGTTCCGCATCGTCGGCGAGTGCGCGCCAGTGCTCCGGTTCACGCAGCATCGCCTGCACCGCATTGCCGATCAGGTTGACCGTCGTCTCGTGCCCGGCGATGAGCAGCAGATTGCAAGTGGCGACGATCTCGTCGGCGTTGAGCTGATCACCGCCTTCCTCGGCAGCGATGAGCGCGGAAATCATGTCCTCGCGCGGCGCGCTCCGGCGGCGCTCGACGAGATCGACGAGATAGTCACGCATCCACTCGCCGGCTTGCAGCCGTTCGTCGGCGTCCTCGGAGGCGTGTCCGGTCAACGTCATGATCGGATCCAGGCCCTGCGCCAACAGCGCGGCCGCCCGGCTGAACTGCGGTTCGTCCTCGAGGGGTACGCCCAGCAGGCGGCAAATCACCGCCACCGGCAGCGGGTAGGCCAGATCGGCCACCACGTCGAGTACACCCGATCGCGGCGCCCTGTCGAGCAGTTCGCCGACCAGCGCGCCGATCTCGGGCTCCAGCGCCCGAACCACCTTGGGCGAGAAGGCTTGTTGGGCGAGGTTACGCAGCCGGGTGTGGTCAGGCGGATCCAGGAACAGAAACCCCGGCGGTGCGCTGCGCTGCGGGATGATGCCCTCGGCGATCTGGCGTTGCACCACCGCGGATTTCAGCCCGTCACTGCACGACGCCGGGTGTCGCAACACCGCGTCGCAGTGCGCGAAACCTGAGAACACCACCATGTTCATCTCCGGCAGCACGATCGGCCCGCGCTGCCGGATGCGCCCGAACAGCGGGTAAGGATCGGCCCGGATCGCCGGGTCGAGCATCTGGACCAACAGCGCCTGCGCTTCCGCGGTCTGCGCGCCTGTCGTCATGCACTTATTGTGCATGCGTCTAAGAAGAACGCTGGTCCGCCCCGTAATACCGCCCGAGCACGTGCTCACGCAGTTCGTCGAACTCCCCGGCGAGGATGGCGGCGCGGATCTGGTCGACCAGCCTGATGGTGAAGCGCTCGTTGTGGATCGTGCACAACGTGGACGCCAGCATCTCCTTGGCCTTGAACAGGTGATGGATATAGGCGCGGGTGTAGTGGGCGCAGGTGTAGCAGTCGCATTCGGCGTCGATCGGGGTGAAGTCCCTGCGGTAGCGGGCGCCGGTGATGTTGTACCGGCCGCGCACCGAATACACGGCGGCGTTACGGGCCACCCGGGACGGCGACACACAGTCGAAGGTGTCCGCGCCCGCGGCGACGGCGGCGAACAGATCATCGGGTTCGCTGATGCCCAGCAGATGCCGAGGTTTGTCAGCAGGTAGCTCACTGGTGACCCAGCCGACGATGGTGGCCAGGTTCTGTTTCTCCAGTGCACCCCCGATGCCGTACCCGTCGAAGCTCAGGCCTTCCGCAGGACCTGGACCGTCTCCGATCCCGACCAGGCCGCGCGTCGCCTGCCGGCGCAGATCCTCGTACTGCGCGCCCTGCACCACCCCGAACAACGCCTGGCGCGGCTTGTCCGGCCTGGCTGCGGTGAGCTTGTGATGTTCGACCAGGCAGCGCACCGCCCAATCATGCGTGCGGCGCACCGACTGCTCCTGATAACCGCGGGTGTTCACCAGGGTGGTCAGCTCGTCGAACGCGAAGATGATGTCGGCTCCGAGCTGATGCTGGATCCCGATCGACACCTCGGGGGTGAAGCGATGTGATGAGCCGTCGATATGGGACCGGAAGGTGACGCCGTCCTCGTCGACGTGGGCCAGCCGCTCCTTGCCCGCGGCGATGATGTCGTCGCTCTGCAGCCGTGTCGCGTCCATGGCGAGCACCTTCTTGAAACCGACCCCCAACGAGAGCACCTGGAAGCCACCGCTGTCGGTGAAGGTCGGCCCTGGCCAGTTCATGAAGGCACCCAACCCACCGGCCTCGTCCACGATATCGGGCCCGGGCTGCAGGTAGAGGTGATAGGCGTTGGCCAGAACAGCCTGCGCACCAATCTCTTTCATCGTCTCGGGCAGCACGGCCTTGACGGTGGCTTGGGTGCCGACGGCGATGAACGCCGGCGTCTGGATATCGCCATGCGGGGTGTGGATGACCCCGGCGCGGCCCTGGCGCCCGGGCAGCTGCGCCCGCACCTCGAAATACTGCTCGCTCACCCGGACATTCAATCAACAGCGAAGTCCGCGTGTTCGGCCCCTGTCGGTCGTAGATTCACCACATGAGGACGCGAACGGTGATTGGCACCGCAATACTGGCCGCCGTGACGGCCGCCGCATGCTCGTCGTCCCCGCCGCAGGCCACCACCCCGCCGGGTGCCCTGAGCCCTGGGACCGCCCAGATCACCATCGACGGCCGCGACGCCGGCACCACCCATGCGGTCCGCTGCTCCCCCGCCGGGTTCCTCACCACCATCAGCACCGGCGACGACACGTCCGGGATCAGCGCAATGGTGTCCAACGAGGACGAGCTGGCCGCGGAGTCGGTGAGCTTCCGCGACGTGGGTGGATTCACCGGCAGCTACAACGCCGGCCTCGGTGAACCCGCCGCCACGGTCACCATGACCGGACGCACCTACGACATCTCCGGCACCGCCACGGGCTTCCGGACCGACAACGCCAGCTTCAGCGCCCAAAGCCGGTTCACCGTGAAGGTTGCCTGCTGAACGGGCCATTACCCGTCGGTGACCCGCAGTCGAGTATTTCGCTCATAACGGTATCTATGAGTCAGCTGAGCACCATACTGCTCTCGGATCATCAGGCGATCGTGAAACGGATCGCACAACTTAAGGAGATCAGTGGTGAAACGTGAACTCGTGGTCGCCGTGGGCGGTGCGGCCATAGTCATCGCCGGACTGGCCGGCTGTTCCTCGGATGACAAGAAGTCCTCCAGCTCCTCGAGCTCGGAGAAGACCACCACCTCGGCGGCCGCCACCGCGACCGCGACGGGCTCGCCCACCGCAACCTCCGGTTCGGGCGCCACCAAGGTCACCATCGACGGCGCCGACCAGACCGTCAACGGCTCGGTCGTGTGCGCCACCATGGGCGGCAACGTCAACATCGCGATCGGCGAGGCCGCCACCGGTATCGCCGCCGTCCTCAGCGAGGGCGATTCCCCGACCGTGACGTCCGTCGGCCTGGGCAACGTCAACGGCGTCACCCTCGGCTACCAGGCCGGCGCCGGCCAGGGCGAGGCCAAGGCCGAGAAAGACGGCAAGACCTACAAGATCAGTGGCACCGCGACCGGTATCGACATGGCCAACCCCATGACCCCGGTGAACAAACCGTTCACGATCGAGGTCACCTGCCCCTGACGGCATTTCCCTGCCAGCACCGACGGCGACGTCCCCACCCGGGGCGTCGCCGTTGTCGTCGGTACTCAGGCCGGGACGGTGTAGCCGCCGGCCGACTGGCGCAGCTGCCAGATCTGCGCCGGGCACAGCTCGTTGACCGCCTGGTTGATCAGATAGGCGCCCTGGTAATAATCCGCGGTGTTGAAGTCCGCTTTGACCTGCTCGACGAGCTGGCCGTAGGGCATCTGTGCGGAGACCCGGTCACAGATGGTCTGGCCGTAGGCAATGGCCGCGTCCGGACCGGCGAAGTTGTAGCCCGGCCGCACCGTGACGTTCACCAGATAGGCGACGACGTCGGCGTGCGCGGCCGGGGCGGGCAGGGTTGCGGTCCCGACCAATCCGGCAGCGACTGCGCCGGCCAGCACCATTGCTCGAAGTACGCGCATGGCAGCACTCTAGCGCCGGCGGCACCGGCGCGGAGTCCGATCAGGGACGGCCGAAGATCGGCGCCGGCGTGGGGTGGCGGCGCTGATGCCGCCGCAAACGTGCCAGCAACACGCGCCGGTGCACCTCGAAGGACAACGACAACGGGTCACGCCACATCGCCGGCCTCTTACTGGGGTTCGTCATGATGACTCCACTGTGACACAGGTCGGGCACCAATTCTTCTGCCGCGCCGGATCTTTGATCAATCTCACCACGAACACGACACGATGGTGAACGGACGCCGACGGCGCATACACCGCGGCGTGGCGCGGATGTGTCGAAAACCACACAGCAACGTCACCGGGCAGTAACCTGCGGTTCAGGTGGCGCCGCGCCGGCGACGCCTCAGCAGCTCTCACCTGACCCATTCCAGCCCCGCAACCGCCGACACATGTCAAGATCGGGTGCGGGGTCGTGCCAGAAAGGGTCCGTTGTGCAGCACTTCTCGAGGTGGGTGAGTGCCGGTCTGCTCACCGTGGGATTGTCCGCCGCGCTGCTGGGCGGGGCAGGCCTCGCCACGGCGGATACCGGCGCCCCGGCCACCGACTCGCCGTCGTCCGCAGCTTCGTCGGAACCCTCGTCAGGACCGGCCGCCGGCGCGAGCGGGACGCAGGCGTCGGACACCAAACCCGTCGAGTCCACACCGCCCAAGAAGAAAAAGAAGAAGAAGCCGGGTACCTCGTCCGAGGGCCGCCCGACGTCAGGATCGGACACCGACAGCTCCGGGTCCGCCGCGCCCAAGCCCGAATCCAAGGCCGAGCCCAAGTCCGTGCCTCATTCTGAGCCGGGCGGCGCGCTGAAGTCCGTGCCAAATTCTGGGCCGGATTCCGGGCCGGCCGTCGCGGCCGTCACGGTCAAGCCCACGACATCACGGTTGGCCCAGGACCCGGTCACACCCAAAGCGGTAGCCACGCCGCCGAATCCGATCAAGGTGCTGGCCACGGCCGTCACCAATCTGATCACCAATGTCGGATCCGCGGCCATCAACGCGCTGCAGGCGCTGGAGAAGTTCGTCACCGGCCCTCCGGTGCTGCCCGCCAAGAGCACGGTCACGGTCGGCTCGTCGACGATCCTGCTCGGCAACGGCCAACGTGTGCAAGCCAATTGGTACTTCCCCAAACCCTCGGAGGCCGGCGCGCCACCGGAGAAGATGATCCTGTTGCAGCACGGATTCTTCGCGCTGGGACCGATGTACAGCTTCACGGCGGCGAACCTGGCCGAGCGCACCAACAGTGTCGTCGTCACCCCGACCCTGTCGTCGAATTTCTTCGCCGCCGACGACCGGTGGCTGGGCGGCGCCGGCATGGCCGTCAACATCGCCGACCTGTTCCGCGGGGATCGCGCAGCGTTGACCGAGAGCGCGGTGGCCGCCGGGTACGCCACCCGGTACGGCCTGGATCCGGCGACCGCGGCGCTGCCCAGGAAGTTCGCGCTGGCAGGGCATTCCGCCGGTGGCGGCTTGGTGTCCGGGGCGGCGGGATCGCTTGCCGCGAGTGACGACGCGGCCGATCTGGTGGGTGTCATCCTGCTCGACGCGGTACCCACCGGCAACACCCTCAAGGACGCCCTGGCCCAGCTGGACGCCTACCAGGGCCGTGGCGGTCAGTACATCCCGGTTCGCGAGATCGGGGCCCCACCCAACGCGTTCAACTTCATCAGCACGGTCAACCAGACCCTGTCGGCGGCACGCCCCGATCGGTTCAACGGGGTGGTGCTCGCCGGCGGCGTGCACATGGACTCGATGAAGGGCGGCAACTCGTTGGTCCAGTTCGTGGCTCAGCTGCTGGCCGGAGTCCCGCAGCCACAGAATCCGCCCGCGCTCACCGATCTCGCGGTGTCATGGCTCACCGACTGGTTCGCCGGCGACACCGCCAAGGGCGACGATTTGGTGCCCGGCACCATCATCGACATCCCGACCCCGAAGGGCACGGCGCACGGCCGGGTGATCGGCACGGCGCCGGCGGCCCTGACACCCGCCGCCGCGACGACGGCGGCCTGAGTCCCGTCTTCCAAGGATCTTCCAACCGCGGATCCCTAGCTTCCTCGTGATCGCATCGCACACCGCTTCATGAGGAAGGTATCCACCGATGACCGAACAACCACTGCCGCAGGGGACAGCGACCGCCAATGCCGCCGCGTACACACCATGGCTGACGCGCGTGCTGGCGTTCCTGATCGACTACATCCCGTACGCGATCGTCCTGGGGGTCGGCTACGCCGGCGAGGCGACGGGGAACGCCACGATCGGCGCGGCGGTATTCATGATCTCGGCGGCGATCGGGGTGGCCTACCTGGTGTGGAACTACGGCTACAAGCAGGGCACCACCGGGTCCAGCATCGGCAAGTCGATCATGAAGTTCAAGGTGGTCAGCGAAGCGACCGGCCAGCCCATCGGATTCGGCATGTCCGTGGTGCGCCAGCTGGCACACGTCCTCGATGGCCTCGTCTGCTACCTCGGCTTCCTGCTCCCGCTGATCGACGCCAAGCGGCAGACCATCGCCGACAAGGTCATCAAGACCGTCTGCGTGCCGGTGTCCTGAATACGAGAAACCCCCGCCGAACTCGGTTCGGCGGGGGTTTCTGCTATGGCGGTGGCGGAGGGATTTGAACCCTCGGACGGGGGTTACCCGTCACACGCTTTCGAGGCGTGCTCCTTAGGCCGCTCGGACACGCCACCGGGAGGCAGCTTACCGGGCGAGTGCGGATGGCCCTAATCGCGCCGTTTTCCGCGCCAGGGCCGTGCCCGACGGCCGATCACGGCCCTGCCGAAGAAAGCGGCGCGTCAGCGCTGGCGGGCGAAGAACTCCTCCAGCGGCGCCGCGCACTCGGCGGCCAGCACCCCGCCGCGCACCTGCGGTCGGTAGGTCAGCCGGCGATCGCGCACCACGTCCCACAACGATCCGACCGCGCCCGTCTTGGGCTCCCACGCCCCGAACACCAGCAGGCCCACCCGCGCCATCACGATGGCCCCGGCGCACATGGTGCAGGGCTCGACGGTGACCGCCAGCGTGCAGCCCTCCAGTCGCCAACCGTCACCCAGCCGGGCCGCGGCCGCCCGCATCGCCAGGATCTCGGCGTGCGCGGTCGGGTCACCGAGTTCCTCGCGTGCGTTGGCGGCGCGGGCCAACTCGGTGCCGTCCGGGCCGAACACCACCGCACCGATCGGCACATCCCGCGGACCGGCCAGCCGGGCGGCGTCCAGCGCCTGCCGGATCAGCTGTTCCTCGGTCACCGACCGATCTTGTCGAGCACCGCGGAGAGCTCGGACTCGAAACCCATCCGCTGCGCGATCGCGGTGATCTGCTCCTCGATCTCCATGTCGATATCGGAGACGATGACCCCGAGCACCCCCTCGGGCAACCCGATGTCCGAGAGCACGCCGAGGTCGCCCTCTTCGAACGGGTCCGCCTCCTCGAGGTCCTCGTCGTCGAGGTCGGCATCCAGCTTGTCCAGTACCTCGGCGGCAATGTCGTAGTCCAGCGCCGCGGTGGCATCCGACAGCAGCAGCCGGGTCCCTGCCGGGGCGGGCCGCACGATCAGGAAGAACTCGTCATCGACGTCGATCAGTCCGAAAACAGCGCCGGCGCTGCGCAACTCACGCAACTCGGTCTCGGCGGCGGTCAGGCTGGTCAGCACCGCCCGACGCATCTGCGAGCACCGCCACTTGCCGTCCTCGCGGACGACGGCGACACCGAAACCCTCCGGCTGGTCGGCAGCTTCCTGCGCCGGCGCACGCTGTGCTCCCATGGTCGCTAACGCTAGTCGCAGACCACGGGCTTTGACCACCTAATGACCGGCGCCCGGACCGTATGCCAACCTTGAACGGTGACCGACACACCGGTGTGCGTGCTGGGGCTGGGACTGATCGGTGGCTCCCTGATGCGCGCCGCCGCGGAGGCGGGCCGTCACGTCTTCGGCTACAACCGATCCGTCGACGGCGTCGCGGCCGCCCGCCTCGACGGTTTCGACGCGACCGCGGCACTGGACCAGGCGCTGGCCCGCGCTGCCGAAACCGATGCGCTGATCGTGCTCTCCGTCCCGATGCCCGCGCTCTCGGGGATGCTCGACCACATCGGCCGCATCGCCCCGGACTGCGCGCTGACCGACGTGACCAGCGTGAAGGGCGCGGTCCTGCGCGAGGTGCGCGAGCACGGGCTGCTGTCCCGGTTCGTGGGCGGGCACCCGATGACGGGCACCGCGCACTCCGGCTGGGCCGCCGGCAACAACGACTTGTTCGCCGGTACCCCGTGGGTGGTCGGCGTCGACGATCACGTCGATCCGCAGGTGTGGGCGGCGGTGATGAACCTGGCGCTGGACTGCCGGGCGTTCGTGGTGCCGGCCCGCTCCGACGAGCACGACGCCGCCGCGGCCGCGATCTCGCACCTGCCGCATCTGCTGGCCGAGGCGCTGGCCGTCACCGCCGGCGATGTGCCGCTGGCGTTCGCGCTGGCCGCGGGGTCGTTCCGGGACGGCACCCGGGTTGCGGCGACCGCCCCTGACCTGGTGCGGGCCATGTGTGAGGCCAACTCCGCGGAGCTGCTGGCCCAGCTGGACCGCACCCTCGAGCTGCTCACCCAGGCCAGGGAGCACCTGGCCGCGCAGACCTCGGTGGCCGACCTGGTGGACGCCGGGCATGCCGCCCGCGTCCGCTACGACAGCTTCAGCCGGCCCGACATTCTGCACGTGACGATCGGCGCGCAGAACTGGCGCGACGAACTGGCCGCCGCCGGCCGGGCCGGCGGGGTGATCAGATCCGCTCTGCCAGTCCTGGATAGTCGAGGATGAAGCCGTCGGAGTCGACGGTGATGGTGGTTTCGGCGATCGGCGATTTGAGGCTGATGCCGGCACCCTCGCCGGTGCTGCTGTAGCTGATGGTCTCCAGCTCGACGGTGAGTTCGGGCAGCCGCACGTACACCACCGGCAGGCTCAGCGCGTCGGTCCGCTGGTGCAGGCCGGTGCGCCGGATGGGCAGCGCGTTGAAGAACGGGCTGAACACCACGTCGACGTCGAGCGCGCCCTCGTAGGCGGCCCGCCTGGTCTGGTTCTGGTGGTCCTGCACCAGCCACATGTTCTCTTCGTCGCGGGCGATGGACAGCTGGCGTTCCCGCTCGGCCAGCGTCATGGTCAGCGACAGCCGCTTGGTGGCACCGGCCTCGTCGGTGACCAGATCGTAGGAGGCGCTGAAGGCGGGATGTGACTCGGTGGCGGCCGCCACGATGCGGCCGTAGGCCTTGATCCGATTGCCGGACAGCTGGACCCGTACCGACTCCATCCTGGGCAACTCATGGGCGCGCCAGGTGAGGATTGCCGGCCAGGCGCCGTCGGCTTCAGTGCCTGATTGAGGGGCTGCGTCAGTCACCTCTCTACCGTAGGCGACGCGCCCCCGGCTTCGTAGCCGCGTTCCGAACTCCGCCCGTGCGCGGCCCCGGATCGTGATTCGAGCGCGACCTCGTCGTCGATCAACGGCTGCGGGAACCGCCGCCAGCGATCCACCCCGGGCTGGGACAGCCACACCGCGAACGCGCACGCGGCGTCCAGGATCAGCGCCAGCGCGGTCACCATCAGCGCACCCACCAGGGCGATGTGGAACTGCCTGATCTTGATGCCGTCGATCAGGTAGCGGCCCAGCCCGCCGAGGCTGGCGTAGGCGGCGACGGTGGCGGTGGCCACGATCTGCAGGGTGGCGGTGCGCAGCCCGCCCAGGATCAGCGGCAGCGCGTTGGGCACCTCGACGCGAGCCAGTACCTGGCGTTCGGTCATGCCCATGGACCGCGCCGCGTCGACGACGGCGGCGTCGACGTTGGCGATGCCGGCATACGTCCCGGCCAGCAACGGCGGGATACCCAACAGCATCAGCGCGACGGTGGGCGGTATCAGACCCAGCCCCCACAGCAGCACCCCGAGCAGCAGCACACCCAGCGTGGGCAGGGCACGTAGCGCGTTGACGCCGCTGACCACCAGGAAGGTGCCGCGGCCGGTGTGCCCGATGAGCAGGCCGACCGGGATGGCGACCAGCGCCGAGAACAGCACCGCGATCGCGGTGTACTGCAGGTGTTCGACGATCCGGATACCCAAGCCGGCCGGGCCGGACCAGTGCTCCGCGGTGAAGATGTAGGCCAGGGCCTGCTGCAGGAAGTTCATCGCGCCCCCGCAGCGGCTCGGGTCCAGGGGGTGATCACCTTGCCGGCCAACAGGATCAACGCGTCGATCACCACGGCCAGCACGAAGATCGCGATGATGCCGGCGATGATCTGGCCGCTCTTGTTGGCCTGATAGCCCTCGGTGAACCAGGTACCCAGACCGCCGATCCCGATCACCGACCCCACCGACACCATCGAGATGTTGGTCACCGCGACCACCCGCAGGCTGGCGATGAGCACCGGAACAGCCAGGGGCAGTTCGACTTTGACGATGCGGGTGAAGGGGCGGTAGCCGACGGCGGTGGCGGCGTCGAGCACATCGGCGGGTACCGCATCCAGCGCCTCGGGCACGGCGCGCACCAAGAGCGCGGTGGTGTAGAGGGTCAGCGCGACGATGACGTTGGTCTCGTCGAGGATGCGGGTCGGGATGATCAGCGGCAGCGCCACGAACAACGCCAGCGACGGGATGGTGAAGACGATGCTCGCGATCACCGTGATGGTGCGACGCGGCACGGTGGTGCGCTGCACGGCCGCACCCAGCGGTACCGCGATGAGCAGCCCGATCACGATCGGCACCAGCGACAGCCGCAGGTGGATCAGCGTCAGCGCCCAGGCCTTGTCCAGATGGGTCAGCAGATACGTCACTACCCGACCTTCGGCACCCGGCGTTGTCGTTGCAGGGCCGCGAGCACATCGTCGGCCCGGATACCGCCCAGCAGCCGCCCGTCGTCGTCGACGGCCACCCCCAGCCCCGATGGCGAGGACAGCGCGGCGTCCAGCGCCTGACGCAGTGAGCCGCCCGGCGGGAAGAAGGAGCCGCCGCCGATCGTGCTGTCGTACAAGGCACTTCCCTTGCGGTGCACATCGACGCCCTCGGCGTTGATCCAGGCGAACGGCTTGCCGTCGGCACGGATCACCAGCAACCATTCCCCGGGATCGAGCTGCTGGGCGTCGATCTCGGACTCGGCCACCTGTGGGATGTCGTGCAACGGCAGCCCGTTACCCTCGAAGAACTGCAGCCCGCGGTAGCCGCGGTCGGCACCGACGAAACCGGAGACCAGTTCGTTGGCCGGATTGGACAACACGAACGCCGGCTCGGCGTACTGCTGCAGCACCCCGCCGCGGCCGAACACCGCCACCTTGTCGCCGAGTTTGACCGCCTCGTCGATGTCATGCGTGACGAACACGATGGTCTTGCGCAATTCGCTTTGCAGCCGGAGGATCTCGGTCTGCAGTTCCTCGCGCACCACCGGGTCGACGGCGCTGAACGGTTCGTCCATCAACAGGATGGGCGGGTCGGCCGCGAGCGCCCTGGCCACTCCGACGCGCTGCTGCTGGCCACCGGACAGTTGGGCCGGATAGCGGTTGGCGAGTTTGGGGTCCAAGCCGACCCGCTCCAAGACTTCCAGCGCGGCTTTGCGTGCGGCGCGGCGTGTTTCGCCTTTGAGCACCGGTACGGTGGCGACATTGTCGACGACCCGCTGATGCGGCATCAGCCCGGCGCTCTGGATGACGTAACCGATGCCCAGGCGCAGCTTGACGGGATCCACCTCGGTCACGTCGTTGCCGTCGACCGTGAGCGTGCCCGAGGTCGGTTCGATCATCCGGTTGATCATCCGCATCGAGGTCGTCTTGCCGCAGCCCGACGGTCCGACGAACGCCGCGAGCGTGCCCTCCGGGATGTCGAGGGTGAGATCGTCGACCGCGACGGTGCCGTCCGGGTAGGTCTTGGTGACGTTGGTGAAGGTGATCATCGCACACTCACTTGCCGGGAAGGGGTTTGTCGAAACCGTTGTCCGCGATCCACTTTCCGGCCGCCTCGTCGGGGTCGACACCCTTGTTGCCCTCGACGGAGGTGTTCAGGTCGATCAGCGCCGCGGTGGACAGTTTCGCGCTGACGGCGTCGAGCACGGACTTCAGGTCGGTGGACAACTTCTGTGAGGCCACCAGGGGCACCACGTTCGCGGCGAGAAACACACTCTTGGGGTCCTCCAGCACCACCAGCTTGTCCCGCACGATGGCCGGTGAGGTGCTGAAGACGTTGGCGGCGGTGATGGCGCCGCTGGTGAGGGCCTGCACGGTGGCCGGCCCGCCGCCGTCACTGATCGCCACGAAGTTGGCCGGGGATATGGTCAACCCGTACTGGTCCTTGAGGCCCACCAGCCCGGTCCGCCGGGTCTGAAACTCCGACGGGCCGCCGACTTTCACCTCGGCCGAGTGGGCGGCCAGGTCGGCGATGGACTTCAGCTTCCAACGCTGCGCGGTCGCCGCCGAAACAGCCAGGGTGTCCTTGTCCTCGGCCGGGGACGGGTAGGTGATCGACAGGTCCCCCGGCAGCGCCTTGAGCAGTGCCAGCAGCACGGCGTCCGATGTGGTGGCCGTGCTGGCGGCATCGAAGTACTGCAACAGGTTTCCGGTGTACTCCGGAATCAGGTCGATGGAGTGATCCTGCACGGCGGGGATGTAGGTTTCGCGGCTGCCGATACCGAACTGCCGTTTGATGGTGAAACCGTTGGCCTCCAGCGCCTGGGCGTAGATCTCGGCGATGATCTTCGACTCGGTGAAATCGGCCGAGCCGACGGTGATCGCTTTCAGGTCACCGGAGACGGTGCCGCCGCCGAGCGGGTCGGCGCTACCACACCCCGCGCTCAGCACGGCGAGCAACGTCGCGATGACGAGCCAGACCGCTGTCGTTCCCCGTCTGCAGCGCATACCGTCCCCTCGGCCATGCCGACTGTGATCCCTGGCAATTCCCCGACAGTAACGGGCCACGGCGCGACATGCCGAGCTTTGATTCACCGTGAAGTAGTTTGCTTCGGGCGCTGAAGGGGCAAGGATGGGGGCATGAGCAACGATCCGATCGCGCCGGACCCGGTCCCGGAACCGCCGGCCGACCTGCCCCCGGCGGCTCCACCGGAGGACGCGGTGAAGTTCACCAGGGCGGCCGCGCTGTGGTCATCGCTGATCGTCGGCTTCCTCATCCTGATCGTGCTGCTGATCTTCATCGCGCAGAACACCGATCCCGGCACCTTCCACTTCCTTGGCTGGAATTGGTCGCTGCCGCTCGGGGTGGCGCTGCTGCTGGCCGCGGTGTGCGGCGGGTTGCTGGCGGTGCTCGTCGGCGCGGCCCGGATCGTGCAGCTGCGCATCGCGGCCCGCAAGAATCTCAAGGCCGCCCGGCGAGCCGGGTAATCCAGCGCCGCTAGACCAGCCGCAGGCCCTCGGCGATCAACGGTGCCACGGTCGCGCCGACGGCGGATTCCTGGCCGCCCTCCCTGGCCCGGAAGTCGATACCTGCCGCGATGATGGCCAGCTTGAAGTAGGCCAGGGCCATGTAGAAGTCCCAGTGGCTCAGTTCCTGGCCGCTGGCCACCGCATACCGCTGGGCCAGACCGTCGGCCGACGGCAGCAGCGGTGACGTCCAGGCCGCCTGCATACCCAGCACATCGTCGAAGTTCGGGTTGCGGTACACGCACATCAGGGCCGCGTCGGACAGCGGGTCACCGAGGGTGGACAGTTCCCAGTCCAGCACCGCACGCACGATGGTCGGGTCCGAGCCATCCAGGATGGTGTTGTCGATGCGGTAGTCCCCGTGCACGATCGAGGCCCGCGAGCTGGCCGGAATAGCTTGCGCCAAAGCAGAATGCAGGCGATTCACGTCGTCGTCGCGGGGGTCGTCGGGCAGCCGGACCAGATCCCACTGCGATCCCCAGCGCCGCACCTGGCGCTCCAGGTAGCCCTGCGCCTTGCCGAAGTCGCCCAGCCCGACGGCCTGCGGATCGACGGCGTGCAGATCGGCCAGCACCTTGATCAGGGCGTCGACACAGCCCTCGATGACCGTCGCATCGCCAAGGGCCTGCAGTTCGTCGGCGCTGCGCACCACCTGGCCCTCGACATTCTCGACCATCTGGAACGGCGCGCCCAGCACGGAATCGTCGTTGCGCATCGTCACCGCGCGGGCCACCGGTACCGGGGTGCCGGCCAGGGCGGCCACCACCTTGTATTCGCGGGCCATATCGTGCGCCGACGGGGTCAGCCCGTGCAGCGGGGGCCGGCGCAGCACCCACGCCGACGCGTCGTCGAACACCCGGAAGGTCAGGTTGGACCGGCCACCGGAGATCAGTTCGGCGCGCAGCTCGCCGGAGCGGGGAATCCCTTCGGCGCGCAGATGACGGTCCAGGGCATTGAGGTCGAGTCCATCCAGAGAGGTCACCGGAACTGTTTACCACCGCACATTTCGCGGCAGCAGATCCCATACGTGTTCGGTGCCGTTGACCGCGGCCACGGACAGCTTGCCGCTGCGGGAGACCAGCAGCCGGGTCACCGAGGCGTAGTCGACGTGGAACGACAGCAGCCGCTCGGTGCCCAGGATGTGATGCAGCAGGACGTTGATGACGCCGCCGTGGCTGAACAGCACCACGGTGTCATCGTGGCCGGTCTCGGCGATCAGATCCTCGACGGCGGCCACCACCCGGGCCAGGAACGCCGTCTCGTCGACACCGGAGGGCAACTGCCCGGTGGCCAGCCGCGCCAGTTCCTCGGGGTTCTCCTGCGCGATCTGCTCGATGGGCACGTAATGCGACATGTCCCGGTCGTATTCGGCGAGCCGTTCGTCGATGTCGACAGTCAGCCCCAGCTTGTCGGCGAGCGGGCCCGCGGTCTGCACGGCCCGCCGCTGCGGGCTGCTGACCAGCCGGCCGACCGGGAAGCGCGACAGTGCATCGGGCAGGCGCGCCGCCTGCGCGATGCCCTGCTCGGACAGCTCGGGATCGGAGCCCTGGCCGGGCTCGCTGCGCAGCGGGAGCGCATGTCGGACCAGAAGCAGTTGCATCGTGCCACCATAGGGCCGCATACCGAGGAGGTCCGGAGATGGGTTATGCCGACGAGCTGTTCGATCTCACCGACCGGGTCGTGTTGATCACCGGGGGCAGCCGCGGGCTGGGCCGAGAGATGGCGTTTGCGGCCGCTCGTTGCGGGGCCGATGTGGTGATCGCCAGCCGCAACCTGGAGTCGTGTGAAGCGACGGCCGCAGCGATCACCGCCGAGACCGGCCGGGCCGCGCTGGCGCACCGGGTGCATGTCGGGCGGTGGGATGAGTTGGAGCCGTTGGCCGATGCCGCCTACGGCCGGTTCGGCAAGGTGGACGTGCTGGTCAACAATGCCGGCATGTCGCCGCTGTACGACTCGCTGGGCTCGGTGACCGAGAAGTTGTTCGACTCGGTGGTGAACCTGAACTTCAAGGGGCCGTTCCGGTTGACCGCGCTGATCGGCGAGCGGATGGTGGCCGCCGGTGGCGGGTCGATCATGAACGTGAGCTCGTCGGGATCGCTGCGACCGGACGCGTCGATGCTGCCCTACGCGGCGGCCAAGGCCGGCCTGAACGTGTTGACCGAGGGTTTCGCGAAGGCGTTCGGACCGACGGTGCGGGTGAACACCCTGATGGCCGGTCCGTTCCTCACCGATGTCAGCAAGGCCTGGCCGTCCGAGGACCCGGAGAGCTTCGCGCATCTGGCATTGCGACGCGCCGGTGATCCGGCTGAGATCGTCGGCGCCGCAATGTTTCTCATGTCGGATGCGGCCAGTTTCACCACCGGGTCGATCCTGCGTGCAGACGGTGGGCTGCCCTGATCAGGGCGTGATGATGGCGAAGCCCGGGTCGGGCCGGTCCATGGCGCCCAACAGCTGCGCCAGGGCATCGGCAGCACCGGTGAATTCGACGCCGGGCGAGTCGGTGTCACCCGCTGCGAATGCCAACAGTCGCCCCTTGGTGGCGAACGTGACGGTGGCCGTCGCCGTCGCCGGGTCTGCCGGGGTCTTGCGGTGTACCAGCACCCCGTTGCGCAGCGTCAGCCGATAGTCGGCACCCAGATCGACGAACGTCACGTCGATGGTCAGGTCCAGATCCCAGGCTCGCGGACCGTTGATGTTGATGGCGAAGGTGTCGAACATCTGCTCGGGGGTCAACTGGGCGAGCACCGTCGGTGACGTGGTCTGGGTGGGGGTACCGAAGTTGCCGTCACGCAACTCGGTCGCCCCGGACAGGAAGAAGTTGCGCCACACCGCATTCTCGGCGCCGTACGCCAGTTGTTCCAAGGTGTCGGCGTACAGTTCGCGGGCGCCGGCATGATTCTCGTCGGTGAAGATAGCGTGATCCAGCAGCGTTGCCGCCCAACGGAAATCGCCGTCGTCGAAGGCCTGTCGCGCCAACTCGACGACGCGGTCCAGACCACCGATGGCCTGCACATACCGGGGCCCGATGGCCTCCGGCGGATGCTGCCAGAGCCGGCCGGGATTGCCGTCGAACCAGCCCATATAGCGCTGGTACACGGCCTTGACGTTGTGGCTGACCGAGCCGTAGTAGCCGTGGGTGTGCCAAGCCTTTTCCAACGCCGGTGGCAGCGCGAAGTTCTCGGCGATCTCGATACCGGTGAACCCCTGGTTGAGCTGCCGCAAGGTCTGGTCGTGCAGGTAGGCGTAGAGGTCGCGTTGCAGTGACAGGTACTCGACGATGTTGTCCCGGCCCCAGGTGGGCCAGTGGTGCGAGGCGAATACGACATCGGTGCGGTCGGCGAAGGTGTCGATGGCCTCGGTGAGGTAACCGGCCCAGCCGTGCGGGTCCCGCACCAGCGCACCGCGCAGGGTCAGCAGATTGTGCAGGTTGTGGGTGGCGTTCTCGGCCATGCACAGCGCCTTGAATTGTGGGAAGTAGAAGTGCATCTCGGCCGGCGCCTCGGTGCCGGGCGCCATCTGGAACTCGATCTCGACGCCGTCGATGGTGTGCGTCTCGCCGGTGTCGTGGATGTCGATGGTGGGGACGATGAGCGCCACCTCGCCCAGCGACGGGGCCTGCCCGAGCCCGCACCCGACCTGGCCTTGCGGTCCGCGGGCCAGCACCGCTCCGTACATGTAGGCGGCGCGGCGGGTCATCGCGGTGCCGGCGTAGACGTTCTCCTGCACGGCGTGGTCGGTGAACCCTTCCGGCGCGATGACGGCGACCTTTCCGGCGTCCACGTCGGCCTGCGAGGTCACACCCAGCACCCCACCGAAATGGTCGACGTGGCTGTGGGTGTAGATCACGGCCGTGACGGGCCGATCCCCGCGATGCTCGCGATACAGCGCCAGCGCCGCGGCCGCGGTCTCGGTGCTGACCAGCGGGTCGATGACGATGATGCCGGTGTCGCCCTCGATGAAGCTGATATTCGACAGGTCCAGGCCGCGTACCTGGTAGATCCCTGGTGCGTCGTCGCCCGTCGCTCCGCTGGCCCTGGTGACCTCGTACAGCCCCTGCTTGATGCACAGCTGGGACTGCCGCCAGAGGCTCGGGTGCACCGAATCCGGCGCTTCGCCCGCCAGGAAGGCATAGGAGTCGTTGTCCCACAACACTTTTCCACCGGCACCGGTCACCACGCACGGGTCCATCGCCCCGATGAACCCGCGGTCGGCGTCGGTGAAGTCGCGGGTGTCGTCGAACGGCAGGCCGGTGCGGTGTCCGCGGTTGGCGGCGGCGATGGTGGCGGTGGGCGGCTTCTGCTCCATGGACACGAACGATGCCACGTAAAGCGTTTCCGCGCGCCGGATTACGGCGCCAGCACGCTGATTTCCTTGGCGCCGTTCCCGTCGGCGATGGCCTTCTCGACGACGCCCGCAAACGCCTGCAGCGCGGCATCATCCATCCCCGCCGCCCGCGAGGTGGCGATCAGGTGGTGCAGCGACGCGGCCGCCGACGACACCGACGCGCTGGCGTCGTCGTGGTGGCCGGCGTCGGCACGCTCGGCGATCTCGGTGAAGACCGAGGTCAGGATGTCCACGATGTCGGTGGCGTGCGGCAACAGTGCGGTGGGGCCGATGCCGTGCGCCTTCGCGATACCGATGGCATGCAGGAACCCTGCCACCGAGGTCCAGAACAGGTCCAGCAACGCCATGTCGAACGTGGCGGCGCGGTCGTGCTGGGGCCCCAGCCAGGTGGGAGTGCCCAAGACTCTGAACACCTGCACGCCGGCGTCATAGCGGTCCCGCGGTCCGGCGAAAAGGATGCTGGCGGCCGGGGTTCCGATGGTCGCGGTGGGCGTCATGATGGCCCCGTCGAGATACTCGCCGCCGAGGCCAGTGCCGTACCCATCTCACCGAGCCCGAGGAAGCTGATCCGTTGCGATGTATTGGTCATGCGACCATCGTTGGCGGCACGCGGAAGATTCGACAAGTACCCACTAGAAAGTGCGGTACTCACCAAAACGTAACCACTCGCATTGACCTGCGAAGGGACGATCGATGACTCAGCTGGGCAAGTTCACCTGCGGCCTGGATGCGGCGTTCGCGGTGGTGGACGGGAAGTGGAAGCTGATCCTGTGGGAGTTGCAGGCCGGTCCGAAACGGTTCAACGCCCTGCACCGCAGCCTGCCCGGGGTGTCGCAGAAGATGCTGACCCAGCGCCTCAAGGAGTTGCAGCGGCACGGGGTGGTGCACCGGGAGAGCTACCACGAGGTGCCGCCGCGGGTGGAGTACTCGATGACCCCGGCCGGCGCGGAACTGCTCGACTCGCTCGAACCGCTCAGCGATTGGGCCACCAAGCACATCGACCTGATCTGCGCGGCCGAGGCGGGCTGAGGCTCACAACCGGTGCAACGTGACGTCGGCGAGCGCGCCGTCGGCCAGCGTCGCGGTCAGGTACGTGCAGTGCGGCTGGCGCCGCCGGTCGGTCGGCGAGCCCGGGTTCAGCAAGCGCAGACCGGTGGACGCAGTCGCATCCCACGGGATGTGACTGTGCCCGAACACCAGCACGTCGGTCTCCGGGTACAGCCGCGCCATCCGCTCGTCGCGACCGGCCGCCGCCCCGGTCTCGTGCACGACGGTGAAGCGCAGGCCGTGCAGCGTCGCCTCGGCGCGTTCGGGCAGCCGGGCCCGCAGTTCATCCCCGTCGTTGTTACCCCAGCACGCCAGCAGCCGGCGCGAGCGCGCCTCCAGTTGATCGAGTAGGTCCGGGGACACCCAGTCACCGGCGTGGATCACCACATCGGCGGTGTCGACGGCCGCCCAGACCGCGGCGGGCAGATCCCGCGCCCGTTTGGGGACGTGGGTGTCCGCGATGAGGAGCAGGCGCACGGCACCACCGTAACGCGGTGCCGGAATGCGAGATGAGTGCGCCCGAAGGGATTCGAACCCCTAACCTTCTGATCCGTAGTCAGATGCTCTATCCGTTGAGCTACGGGCGCCTAGGAAAAACTCCAGTCGAACTATTCAATTATCCGGCGGAGGCGAGAGGATTTGAACCTCCGGTCCCCTGTAAGGGGGACAACTCATTAGCAGTGAGTCCCATTCGGCCGCTCTGGCACGCCTCCTGAACGATCTGAGGGTACCGGACCCCCGGAACCGCCGAGCGCACAGATTACACAGGCCGGACGGCGGAAGGCAAAGCGCGACCTCGGACGGCCACAACGGCACCCCTAGAATGGCCGGGTGACCGCCCGCCTGCGCCCCGAGATGGCCGACCTCCCGGCGTACACGCCGGGTCGCACGGTGCCCGGCGCCATCAAGATCGCCAGCAACGAGACGGTGGACGGACCGCTGCCCAGCGTGCGCGCGGCCGTCGCCGCCGCCATGGACACCATCAACCGGTACCCGGACAACGGCTACCAGGACCTGCGCGAGCGGCTGGCCAAGCACGTCGACTTCGCCCCCGAGCACATCTCGGTGGGCGCCGGCTCCGTCAGCCTGTGCCAGCAGCTCATCCAGATCACCGCGTCGGTCGGCGACGAGGTGATGTTCGGCTGGCGCAGTTTCGAGATCTACCCGCTGCAGGTGCGCACGGCGGGTGCCACCCCGGTGCCGGTGCCGTTGGTCGACCACACCCACGACCTGGACGCCATGCTGGCCGCGATCACCGACCGCACCCGGCTGATCTTCGTGTGCAATCCGAACAACCCGACCTCCACCGTGGTGGATCCGGCCAAGCTGGCGGCCTTCGTCGCCGCGGTGCCGTCGGACATCCTGGTCGTCATCGACGAGGCGTACGTCGAGTACATCCGCGACGGTCTGCTGCCCGACAGCCTGGCACTGGCGCGCAACCACCCGAACGTCGTTGTGCTGCGGACCTTCTCCAAGGCGTACGGATTGGCGGGGCTGCGTGTCGGGTACGCCGTCGCCGATCCGGGGATCGTCACCGCGCTCGGCAAGGTCTACGTCCCGTTCACCGCTACGACGGTGTCGCAGGCCGCCGCCATCGCCAGCCTGGATGCCGCCGACGAGTTGCTGGCCCGCACCGACAAGGTGGTCGCCGAACGCAGCCGGGTCAGCACCGCACTGCGCGAAGCCGGCTACGAGTTGCCGGAATCCCAGGCCAATTTCGTCTGGCTGCCGCTGCCCGGCCGCACCGACGATTTCGTCAACGCCGCCGCCGAAAGTCGCATCGTGGTGCGCCCGTACGGCCAGGACGGCGTGCGGGTCACCGTCGCCGCTCCGCACGAGAATGATGCGTTCCTGGCCTTCGCCCGGACGTGGATCGCCGCACCAGGAGGACAGAAATGAGTGCCCGCAACGTCTTCGAAGACCTCAAGCGGCGTGCCGGCCAGATCCCCGACGCCGAACTCGACGAGTTCTGGGCGACGCTGCCGCCGGCCGGTATCGAATTCATGCTCGGCGAGTGGAAGGGCGGCGAATTCCAGACCGGCCACAAGGCCAACGGATTCATGAAGCGGCTCAACTGGTTCGGTAAGACGTTCAACTCTGCCAACGACGCCAAACCACTGGTGTGCCTGGATGCCGACGGCAACAAGTTCTCCAACACCGAGGCGATGAACGGCGAGGCCAGCCTGTGGCTCGAGGAGTTCCGCGGTGAGCCGACGGCCACCATGGTGTACGACGGCAAGCCCGTGCACGACCACTTCAAGGTGATCGACGACAACGCCGTGCTGGGCATCATGAACGGCAAGGGCGCGGTGGTGGACGGGAAGTATCTCTACTTCTATCTGGAACGCGTGTAACCGTGCGGCGGGCACTGGCGGCAACGGGCCTGGTGACGGTCGCACTGCTGGCCGGTTGTGCGCGCACCACCGAGGGGTCGGTGGCGATGACCACCGAACCGGGTCCCGCCCTGACCACCCGACCGTCCACGCCGGCCACATCGTCGGCACCGACCACCACCCGCCGCGCGCCGGGTGGGTCGACGGTGCCCGATGTGCCCGCGCCGCCGAATGCCCTGACGATGAAATGCTCGGACTACACGCAGCTCGACGAGGCCTCCCAGAAGGCCGTCGTCAACGCGATCCTGGAACAGCAGCAGTCGATCCTGACCCCGGACAACATCGACGTCGCCAAGACGCTGGCCGACGCGGTGTGCCAGTTCCTGGCCGACAGCACGGTCAGCGAGGTGCTGCTCGGGGGACCGGTTCCATAGCGCGTTAGCCTTCACGACATGGCTTACGAATCCGTCACCGTCGACATCGCCGACCATGTCGCTCGGGTCACGCTGATCGGGCCGGGCAAGGGCAATGCCATGGGCCCGGCATTCTGGGACGAGATGCCCGACGTGTTCGGCACGCTGGACGCCGACCCGGAGGTCCGGGCGATCGTGCTGACCGGGTCCGGCAAGAACTTCAGCTACGGGCTGGACCTGCCCGCGATGGGCGCAATGCTGCCGGGTCTGGACGCCGGCGCCAAGGTCCGCACCGAGTTCCACACCAAGTTGCAGCGGATGCAGGCGGCCATCTCCGCGGTCGCCGACGCCCGCACCCCGACTGTCGCCTCGATCCACGGCTGGTGCATCGGCGGCGGCGTCGACCTGATCAGCGCCGCCGATATCCGGTATGCCAGCGCGGATGCCAAGTTCTCGGTGCGGGAGACCAAATTGGCGATCGTCGCCGACGTGGGCTCGCTGGCCCGGTTGCCGCTCATCCTGTCCGAAGGCCACCTGCGGGAACTGGTGCTGACCGGCAAGGACATCGACGCCGCGCGCGCCGAGAAGATCGGTCTGGTCAACGATGTCTACCCCGATCCCGAGGCCGCATTGGCCGCCGCGCACGCCACCGCTGCCGAGATCGCGGCCAATCCCCCGCTGACGGTGGCCGGGGTGAAGGACGTACTCGATCAGCAGCGCATCGCGCGGGTGTCGGAGAGTCTTCGCTATGTGGCGGCCTGGAATTCGGCGTTCCTGCCGTCGAAGGACTTGGCCGAGGCGGTGACCGCCATGTTCCAGAAGCGGCCACCCCAGTTCACCGGCGAATAAGCGTTCCACAAATTACATCGGCGTGAGTCGCGACATGGTCACGGATGGATATCCATCGATGCACCGCTAGCCACATCGGCCTCATCGGACACTAGCGTCACAGCTGTATATGTGCAGGCGTCGTTCCGGCGTCCGCCCCTGAAAGGTGTGACATGTCGCGGCGTCGTCGAATTGCCCCGCTGCCGGTGGTCGTGGTGACCACCGCCGGACTGTGCGCGGCGATCGGCGGTACACCGACGGCGCTGGCCGAGCCGTGCACCGGTGCCGCGGCTGCCGCTCAACCGCCGGCGGGCACCGGGGCCATCCCGGAAGCGCCCGTCAACGGTGGTCCGCCGTTGGGCCACAAGCCATCCGGGGCCAACGACAACGCTCCCCTGCCGCGGCTCGGGCAGCTGACCCGGTCGCTCATCAGCGCACTGACCCCCCAGCAGGTTCAGCAGCAGGCGGCGGTGGCGCCCGCCCCGAAACCGACCAAGACGGCGGCCCCCGCCCCGCCGCCGGCGCCCGCGGCGGCTCCGATGCCGGCTCCGGGTACCGCGTTGATCGGCTGGGTCACCGGCCCGGAGAGCTCGAACAACACCATCGCCAAATACTCCATCACCGGCACCGACCTCGGAATCATGTGGGACAACGGCAATCCCGGAAACCACCAGGTGCTGATGGCCTTCGGGGACACCTACGGGTACTGCAGCACCCCGCAAAAGCAGTGGCGCTACAACGTTTTGATGCGCAGCCAGGACACCGCCCTGGCCAACTCCGTCGCGGCCTCCAGCGCGCCGTCCTGGCGACCCGGTCTGGCCAAGCAGATCATCAACAGCATCGGCTGGGCCCCCGTCGAGAAGGGCATCATCCCGACCGCCGGGATCTCGGTGGGCGGCAACCAGTATGTGAACTTCATGTCCATCAAGAACTGGGATGCCGACGGCCGCTGGTCGACCAACTTCTCGGCCCTGGCCGTCTCACCGGACAACGGCGAGCACTGGGGTGTCTACCCGAACACCGTACGCACACCGTCCCCGGACAGCATCGACCGCGTCGGATACACACCGGGCAACGAGAACTTCCAGATGGGCGCCTTCATGAAACCGGGCCCCGGCGACAACTATGTGTACTCCTTCGGCACCCCGCCCGGCCGGGGCGGTTCGGCGTATGTGGCGCGGGTGCAACCGGCCTTCCTTCCTGACCTGAGCAAGTACGAATACTGGAACGCCGACAACAACGCCTGGGTGCCGGGCAATCCGGGTGCGGCCACCGCGGTCATCCCCGGACCGCTCGGCGAAATGTCGGCGCAGTACAACACCTACCTCAAGCAGTACGTGGCGTTGTACTGCAACGGACTCAACGATGTGGTGATGCGCACCGCGCCGGCCCCGCAGGGACCGTGGGGGCCGGAGGCCATGTTGGTCTCACACTCGGAGTTCCCCGGCGGCATCTACGCTCCGTTCCTGCACCCGTGGTCGACCGGAAAGGTGTTGTACTACAACCTTTCCCTGTGGTCGGACTACAACGTAATGCTGATGCGCACGGTGTTGCCGTAACCGACGATCACACCTCGATGCGCGACCCGATGATGACGGTGCGGTCCAGCGGCAGCGCGAAATGCTCCGCAGCGTCGGCGGTGATATGCGACGTGGCGATGAAAAGCCTTTTCCGCCAAGGTGCCATCGTGTCGGCCGGGCCGGGGGTCAGTTCGAGTTTGGACAGGTAGTAGGTCGCGTCGTCCGCGGACAGCGGCCGATCGCCGAACGGAAGCGGGCCCAGCAGCCGCAGCGCGGCAGGCACATCCGGCTGATCCATATAGCCGTACTTCGCGTTGACGAAAATGATGCCGTCGTCGGTGTAGCCGAGATTGTCGATGGTGATCCGGTCCTCGTCGGAGATCCGCGGCACCGGCTGCACATCCAGCGACATGATGATTGCCTGCTCGTGCAGCACGTGGTTGTGTTCCACGTTGGAACGCATGGCCAGGGGCGCCGTCTCGCCGCCGCGGTTGAGGAACACCGCGGTGCCCGGAATGCGGATCGGGGTGCTGCGGTCGGTCGCCAGCTTGTCGACGAACGCCTGCAGCGGTCCTTCGGCCTTTTCCCGCGCCGCGGTCACCACTTCGCGGCCGCGCTGCCAGGTGAGCATCACGGTGAACGCGGTGATGGCGATGAGCAGCGGCAGCCACGCCCCGTGCACCAGTTTGGTGAGGTTGGCCGCGAAGAACATCAGATCGACCACCAGCAGTGCGCCGCCGCCGCCGATCAGCAACCACAGCGGGGTGTGCCACCGGGCCCGGGCCTGATAGAGGAACAACAGTGTGGTGATGGTGATGGTGCCGGTCACTGCCATCCCGAAGGCATACGCCAGGGCCGCCGAGCTGCGGAAGGCGAACACCAGCGTCAGCACCGCCACCATCAGCACGCCGTTGATCCACGGCACGTAGATCTGGCCGATGGACGACTCCGAGGTGTGGGCGATCCGCAGCCGGGGCAGATAGCCGAGCTGAGCGGCCTGGGCGGCCACCGAGAACGCGCCGGTGATGACCGCTTGAGACGCGATCACCGTCGCCGCGGTGGCGAGCACCACCATCGGGATCCGCGCCCACTCCGGGGTGAGGATGAAAAATGGTGCGCTGACGGTGCTTTCGTCTCCCAACAGCAGCGCGCCCTGCCCGAGGTAGCTGAGCACGCAGGCCGGCAGCACCAGCCCCAGCCACGCCGTGACAATGGCCGGTCTGCCGAAGTGGCCCATATCGGCATACAGCGCCTCGGCGCCCGTGACGGACAGCACCACGGCCGCCAGCGCGAAGAACGCGATGTGCAGATGACCGGCCATGAAACCCAGCGCGTAGGTCGGCGACAGCGCCCGCAGGATATCGGGGTGCGCGACGATCCCGGAGATCCCGCAGGCGCCGATCGCGAGGAACCAGGCGATCATCACCGGTCCGAAGAACCGGCCGATGGTGGCGGTGCCGCGCCGCTGCACCGAGAACAGCGCCACGATGATGACCACCGTCAGCGGGATGACCCACCGGTCCAGTCCGGGCTCGACCACCTTCAGCCCCTCGACCGAGGACAGCACCGAGATCGCCGGGGTGATCATGCTGTCGCCGAAAAACAATGCGGCACCGAACAGCCCGAGGCCCGACAGCACGGCGGCGGTCCGTTCGTGACCCGCCGGGCAACACCGGCGCACCAGCGTGATGAGCGCCATGACCCCGCCCTCGCCGTCGTTGTCGGCGCGCATCACCAACGTGACGTAGGTGAGGGTGACGATGAGCATCACCGACCAGAAGATCAGCGACACCACGCCGTAGACGTGCGGGGCACTGATCGGCACCGGATGCGGATCGCCGGGATCGAACACCGTCTGAATGGTGTAAATGGGGCTGGTGCCGATATCACCGAAGACCACGCCGAGCGCGGCAATGACCAGCGGTGGCCGCAGGGACTGCGCAGGAGGGTGCACGGAACGTATTGTGCCCTGCAGGGAGGTTGCAGTGGCCGCAGTCCGGCACCCTCGTCGGCTCGGAGTGGGTTTTAGACTTGCGGTGTGCCACGTTCGTCGATCGACACCCACTGCGCGCGGTGCTTGCGCACAGCGCCGCCGGATGGTGACCCCGAGCAGGCCTCATGGACGCCGCTGATCCTGAATTCGCGTTGGTCGTTCGTGGTCGAATGCCCCAACTGCGCACCGGGTTCGACGACGCACAGGTTTGGCCGCCGAACGTCGCGGTGATCTCTCGGGTTATGCGGTGTCGTCGCCCTCGCGCAGGGAATGGATCATGCTCTGCAGGATCCGGAAAGCGCTGGCCTGCTGGCTGTCGGTCAGACCGGCGAGCATCTTGACCTCGACGGACCGGACGGCCGCACTCGCTTTTTCCAGGCTGCGCCGGCCGCGCGGGGTGAGCCGCGTGGGCAGCGCCTTGCCGACCGGCGCCTCCGCCGGCCTGGTGACGTAACCGTCGCGTTCCAGGGTTTGGAGCAGCACGTTCATCGACTGTCGGGTGACGAATGCGCCGCGCGCAAGCTCGGAGTTGGACAGACCGGGACGTTGCGCCAGCAGTTCGAGGCAGGAGTAGTGAGTGACGCTCATGCCGAGCGGCCGCAGCACCTCCTCCATGGCTGCGCGCAGCACGCTCGAAGCCTCCTTCAGCAGGTATCCCAGCGACGTCTGAAGGTCCACCCGGTCTTGTTCCATGTCAGTATTCTGACATATGCTGATGGTGTCAGATAACTGACACGACACGAAGGAGCGTCATGCCCGCCACCGGCCCCGACTTCATCTCACTGCAAGCCCGCAACCTGCCGGCTTCACAGGAGTTCTACGAGCGCTACCTCGGCCTGGTCCGTTCGCCGGCCGGGCCGCCGCACGCCGTCGTCTTCGAGACCAAACCGATCGCCTTCGCACTCCGCGATGTCATCGCCGGTACCGACCTCGACTCGGCACCCCGACCGGGCATCGGTGCCGCGATCTGGTTGCACGCCAACGACGTCCAGGAAATTCACGATGCACTGGCCGCCGACGGGCACACCATCGTCACCGCGCCGGTCGACGGGCCGTTCGGGCGGACGTTCACTTTCGCGGATCCGGACGGCTACCACGTCACCCTGCACGACCGCGCCTGAGCTGCCGGCTGCAGCCTTTGAGTTCACCCGACGCGACGCGATTCCGAAACTGTCTTGGACAGAAGCCCTTTGCGTGCACGCACGCTAACGCCAGGTTGTCATCTGGGCCCGGAATTTCGGGCAGGCGAGGATGTCCAAGTGGCTGCATTGGATGGCATGCTCCAGAAACTGTCTGGCGTATTCCAAGTCAAGCGAGCGTTGGTGTGTTTCGGCAATTTTGGCCGTGATCATGGCTGTACGGCGCGGGCGGTCCTGTTGTAGTTCGGCAAGGTCGGCAAGGGTGAGTCCGGCATACTGGCATTTGCGGAGCAGGATGATTCGCTCGACGGCTTCGGGCGGATAGCGGCGCTGACCGCTCTGGCGCTCGGGCTGCGGAAGCAAGCCGTGACGTTCCCAGTACCGGATAGCGGAAGCAGGGACTCCTGTGCGCTCAGCGAGCGTGCCGATTGTCATGAGCATCGAGTTCTCCCTACACCGGCTGCGGCGCGAGCAACAGCACTTGACTTAAACCCTAGTTCAGGGTGGACGGTTGGCGCCGAGCAACCACGATTGGAGGATCGACATGACCATCGAGACGACCGAGCAAGTGTCCGCCGAAGCGTTGGTGGAGATCGCCGAGCGACTTTTCGCTGCGGGAGTGATGTCACATTCGGGGCATGCCAACCTGAGTGCCCGCCTGAGCGACGAACACTTCCTGCTGACCCCGGGTTTCGTCAGGGGCCTACGTGCCGATCAGGTCGCCGTGGTCGGCGTCGATGGGCGGGCAGTCGGCGGGCGGATGGAATCGGCGAGCACCGAGATCGTGAACATGCACGGCGTTGTCTATCGGCTGCGCCCAGACGTCAGAGCGGTACTGCACACCCATTCACCCGCCGCGACCGCTTTCGCCGTCGCACATCGGCCGCTGCCGTGCCGCACCGAGCCGATGCTGCGATTCGGGCAGGCCGAGGAGGTGCCCGTGGCCCCCTGGGGTCCGCGTGGCTCGGAGGTGTCGGTACGGGGGATCGCCGACCTCCTCGAGCAGCGCCCGACCACCTCGGCGGTGCTGCTGGCCAATCACGGTCTGTTGGTGTTCGGACCCGACCCCCGGCAAGCCGCCGATCTGCTGATCGCCATCGAGGAAAGCGCGGAGGCCGAACTCGCCGCACGCGTACTCGGCGGTGCGGTCGACTTTCCGGCCGCCGCGCTGGAGGCCGTGCGGACGTCCATGGCGCGGGCGGCATCGTGACCGAGCCTGAGAACACCGACAGCCGATTCCTCGATCGCATCACGGATCGGCTTGGGCGACCATCGGACTCGCCTGCAACGCCTGCTCATTCGCCGACCGCGCCGCGGACATCGACCCTTTGGCGGTGGCGGAGGGATTTGAACCCCCGGACGGTGTTAGCCGTCTCTCGCTTTCAAGGCGAGTGCATTAGGCCGCTCTGCCACGCCACCGCCGTCAAGAGTAAGCGGTCTACACCCGACCGAGTCTCGCGGGCGGGGCATCGGCCATCAGGCCCGCGCTGATCCGGCGGCAGTTCTCCCCCACCGCCGCCATCTGCGGCCGCGACAGCCGGCCCAGATAGTGCGTGCGCACCCCGTCCCCGTAGGTCTCCAGCGCCTCCTTGAGCAGCGCGCGTCCGTCCTCGGTGATGGTGGCCAGCACACCGCGGCCGTCCTCCGGGCTGGCCACCCGCTTGACCAGGTTGAGCTTCTCCAAGCGGTGGATCTGCCGGGTGACCCGACTGGGCAGCGACATCAGGTTGTCCGCGAGGTCGCCCATCCGGGCCGACCCCGTCATCGAACGGTCCAGGATGTCGAGGAGACGCACATCATTGAGCGTCAGCCGATGCGCTTCCACCAGTGAGCGGTTCAGCGTTGCATAAAGCCGTAACGCGGAGTCCAAGAAGTTTTGCCAGGACCTCTGCTCGGCGATATCGAGACCGGGCATCGTGCTGGCGGTGCGCCCGGCGATAGTGCCTTCCATCGCGCCATCGTAAGGCTCTACCACCGAGTAACGTTCACCGAATGCGCGCCATCCTTGCAGAGTCAACCGAACGTATGACAATTCAAGTAGTTCCCGACGTCGCAGCTCACACCCGTCAAGTTGTGATCCGCGTAGCGGCCGCCGGCGTCAACCGCGCCGATTTGCTGCAAGCCGCCGGCAACTACCCGCCACCGCCCGGAGCCAGCGACATACTCGGGCTCGAGGTGTCGGGCACCATCGTCGAAGTGGGCAGCGAGGTCACCGGTTGGTCCGTCGGCCAAAACGTGTGCGCTTTGCTGGCCGGGGGCGGCTACGCCGAATTCGTAGCGGTTCCCGCCGAACAGGTGATGCCGATTCCCGACGGGGTCGGCTTGCACGAGGCCGCCGCCCTCCCGGAAGTGGCGTGCACGGTCTGGTCCAACCTGATGATGACCGCGCACCTGGATCCCGGCCGGCTGCTGCTGGTGCACGGCGGCGCCAGCGGTATCGGCAGCCACGCCATCCAGGTGGCCCGCGCGCTGGGCAGCCAGGTCGCCGTCACCGCCGGCTCCGCCGAAAAGCTCGCGGTGTGTGCCGACCTGGGCGCCGACATCACCATCAACTATCGGGAAGAGGATTTCGTCGAGCGGGTGCGCGCCGCCGGCGGCGCCGAGGTGATCCTCGACATCATGGGCGCGAAGTATCTCGACCGGAACATCGACGCGCTCGCCGACGGTGGCCGGCTCGTCATCATCGGGATGCAGGGCGGCATCACGGCCGAACTCAACATCGCCAAATTGCTGGGCAAGCGGGCCGGCGTCATCGCCACAGCGCTGCGGTCGCGCCCGGTCGACGGTCCCGGCGGTAAGGGCGCCATCGTTGCGGAAGTGGTGGCCAACGTGTGGCCACTGATCGCGGCCGGCAAGGTCAGGCCGATCGTCGGCGCCGAACTGCCACTGGAAGAGGCGGCGCGGGCGCACGCGCTGCTCGCCGCCGGCGACGTGCACGGCAAGGTGCTGCTGCGGGTGAGTTAGCCGTCAGCCCAGCGAGGCCAGCGCGCGGACCAACTGATCGACCTCGGCCGTCGTCGTATAGGGGGCCAGGCCGACGGTCACCGCACCGCCGATATCGCTGACCCCGATCAGGTCGAGCACCCGTGAGGTGGGGTCGGTGCTGGCCAGGATGCCGTTGTCGGCAAGTCGCTGCAGCACCCGCGCGGCAGGCACCCCCTGCACCGCGAAGCTGAGCACCGGGATGCGTTCGGCCGGGCTGCCCAGCACCATCACCAGCGGCAGCGACCGTAACGATGCCAGCAGGTAGGCGAACAGCCGGTCCATGTAGGCGGCCGCGGAATCCATTGAGACACCGAGTCTTTCGCGCCGCGTACCCTGTGCCGACTCGTCCAGGGAGGCCAGGTATTCGATGCTGGCCACCACGCCGGCGAGCAGTCCGTACTGGTGGGCGCCCATCTCGAGGCGCGCCGGCCCGGTGGCGTGTGGATCCAGCGAGACCGAGCCGAACATGTCGATGACCGCCGGATCGCGGAACACCAGCGCACCGATCGGCGGCCCACCCCATGCCACCGCGTTGAGCGCCACGATGTCGGCGTCGATATCGTCGATGTCGATCAGCCGGTACGGCGCCGCCGCCGAGTGGTCCACGATCACCAGCCCACTGTTGGCATGGACCAGCTTGGTCACGGGTTCCAGGTCGGTCAGGGTGCCCAGCGTCGACGACGCCGAGGTGATGGCGACCAGCCGAGTCGGCTTGGTGATCAGGCTCTCCCACTGCCAGCCCGGCAACTCGCCGGTCTCGACGTCGACCTCGGCCCATTTCACCTTGGCGCCGTATCGATTCGCCGCCCGTAGCCACGGCAGGATGTTCGCCTCGTCGTCGAGGCGGGTGAGCACCACCTCGTAACCGAGGCCCACCCGGGACGAGGCGGCATCCGACAGCGAGGTGAGCAGCACGGCGCGGTCGGCGCCCAGCACCACGCCCTCCGGGCGGGCCCCCACCAGATCGGCGATGGCATGCCGCGCCGCGGCGAGGACGGCGGCGCTGCGCCGGGCGGAGGGATGCGGCCCCGACGCCGTGGGCATGGACCCGCGGAAGGCCGTCGACACCGTCGTCGATACGGAGTCGGGCAGCAGCATCCCGTTCGGGGCGTCGAAGTGCACCCAACCGTCGCCAAGTGACGGGTGCAATCCGCGCACCCGGGCGACGTCATATGCCATGCAAGCCACCTTAGAACGTCTGCGATTCGGCCAGACGGACACAGTTCAGGTAAGTGCCCAGCCGCGCCACACGGTCCCGGCCCGGATCACTTCGGCAGCCATACTAGTGCAGTGGGCTTGTCGTTCGGGGTGCTAATTGCCCTGCTGTTGCTGGTGTGCCCGGGAGCAATCGTCGCGCGGACGGCGGGCCTGACCTGGCCCAGCGCTGTCGCGGTCGGCCCGGCCGTGACGTATGGCGTTGTGGCACTGGCGATCGTGCCGTTCGGCGCCGTCGCCGTCCCGTGGAACGGGTGGACCGCGCTGGTGACATTGATTGTTGTGACCGGCGTCACGTTCGTTTTGCGGAAACCCCTCGCCCGGTTCGGCGACCGGGAGGCCGAGGTCTTGGCGCCCGCCCGTGGCCCTGCGCTGGTGGTGGCCGCCGGCGTGCTCCTGGGCGCGGCGCTGATCTTGCTGGCCGCGGTCAAGGGCCTACCGAATTGGCAGTCGATTCCCAGCAACTGGGATTCCGTGTGGCACGCCAACACCATCCGGTGGATCCTCGACACCGGCCAGGCCTCGCCCACCCACATGGGCGAACTGCGCAATGTCGAAACCCACGACGCGCTGTACTACCCGTCCACCTTTCATGCCCTGGCGGCGGTGTTCAGCCAGGTCAGCGGGTCCGCGGCGACCACCGCGTACACCGTCAACTCCCTTGTCGCGGCCGTCTGGCTGTTTCCGCTCAGCGCCGCCGTGCTGACCTGGCTGATGCTGCGCAGAATGACCAGCCAGTGGCGCACCGCGGGGTGTGCGGCCACCGCGGCCGCGCTGTCGGCGAGTTTCACCGCGGTTCCGTACGTCGAGTTCGACACCGCGTCGATGCCCAATCTGGCGGCCTACGGGCTGGCGGTGCCGGCCGCCGCGTTGACCATCTCGGCGCTACGACATCGGGACCGGATCCCGTTGGCGGTGGTCGCCGTGGTCGGGGTGTTCTCCGTGCACATCACCGGAGGCGTGGTGACGGTGTTGTTCGTCGCGGCATGGTGGCTGTTCGACGGGCTCTGGCGGCCGGTCCGCGGCCGGCTTGCGGACTTCATCACCCTGCTGATCGTCGGGGTGCCCACCCTGGTGCTGCTGCTGCCCCAGTTCGTCGGGGTGCTGCAGCAGGCCGAGATCATCGTCGGGCACGCCTTCGTCACCCATGAGGGCAAGAAGCGCGGGCTGATCGACGCGGTGGTCCAGCACACCCGCCACCTCAACGACTTCCCGATCCAGTGGTTCCTGATCGTGGTCGCCGCCGCCGGTGCCGTGGTGCTGCTGTACCGCCGGATTTGGTGGCCGCTGGCGATCTGGCTGCTGCTGGTGGTGTCGATCGTGCATTCGTCGGCACCGTTCGGCGGCATCATCGGCACGCTCACCGGCCGGTTCAGCGACCTGTTCTACAGCGATCCGCGCCGGTTGTCCGCGGTGGTGACCATGGTGCTGACCGCCGCCGCCGGGATCGGGCTGTACACCGTGGTGGCGCTGGCCTTGTCCCGGGCGCGCCGGCTGGCCGACCGCGGTACGCCACGACTGTGGTACTCCGCGACCGCCGCGGTGCTGGTGGCCGTCGCCGTGACCAGCGCCTGGCACTACTTCCCGCGGCACCGCTTCCTGATCGGCGACAAGTACGACCAGGTGATGATCGACAACAAGGACTTGGAGGCGTTCGCCTACCTGGCCACCCTGCCCGGCGCGCGGGACACACTGATCGGCGACGCCAACACCGACGGCACCGCGTGGATGTACGCGGTGTCCGGGCTGCATCCGTTGTGGACGCATTACGACTATCCGCAGCAGCAGGGGCCCGGCTACCACCGGTTCATCTTCTGGGCCTACGCCGACGACGCCGACCATGATCCCCGGGTGGCCGAGGCCGTGCACGCGCTCAACATCCGCTACGTGCTGACCAGCACCCCGGTGGTGCGCGGGTTCGTGATGCCGGACGGACTAGTGTCACTGGACAAGTCGAAGTCGTGGGCGAAGATCTACGACAACGGAGAGACGCGCATCTACGAATGGCGCGGTGATGCTTCGTCGACACCGACGAACGGCTGAGGACGGGGTACGAGGAAGGCCATGACGATCAATCCCGACGACGAGAACATCGAGATCCTGGCGGGCGAGCCGGGCACACCCAGCGGCGAGGACGACAAGTCGCTGACCGACCTGATCGAGCAGCCGGCCAAGGTCATGCGGATCGGCACCATGATCAAGCAACTGCTCGAAGAGGTGCGCGCCGCACCGCTGGACGACGCGAGCCGCAGCAAGCTGCTGCAGATACACCGCAGCAGTATCAGCGAACTCGAGGACGGCCTGGCACCGGAACTCCGCGAAGAGCTGGAGCGGCTCACGCTTCCGTTCACCGAGGACGCGGTACCCACCGACGCCGAACTGCGCATCGCGCAGGCCCAGCTGGTCGGTTGGCTGGAGGGCCTGTTCCACGGCATCCAGACCGCGCTGTTCGCCCAGCAGATGGCGGCGCGCGCCCAGCTGGAGCAGATGCGCCAGCTTCCGCCGGGCATGGTCCAGCAGCGTGGTCCCGGCCACCCCGGCACCGGGCAGTACCTGTAGCCGATTTGCATGAGTAAACCGCACATCGAGACCCGCAACGCGTGGGTCGAGTTCCCGATCTTCGACGCCAAGTCGCGTTCGCTGAAGAAGGCTTTCCTCGGTAAGGCCGGCGGCGCGATCGGGCGCAACGAGTCCAACGTGGTGGTGATCGAGGCGCTGCGCGACATCACCCTGTCACTGGAGATGGGTGACCGGGTGGGCCTGGTCGGGCACAACGGGGCCGGGAAGTCGACGCTGCTGCGGCTGCTGTCGGGGATCTACGAACCGACGCGTGGTTCGGCGACGGTGCGCGGACGGGTGGCCCCGGTGTTCGATCTCGGCGTCGGCATGGACCCGGAGATCTCGGGATTCGAGAACATCATCATCCGCGGGTTGTTCCTGGGGCAGACGCGCAAGCAGATGCTGGCCAAGGTCGACGAGATCGCCGAGTTCACCGAGTTGGGCGATTACCTGTCGATGCCGCTGCGCACCTACTCCACCGGCATGCGGGTGCGGCTGGCGATGGGGGTGGTCACCAGCATCGACCCCGAGATCCTGCTGCTGGACGAGGGCATCGGTGCCGTCGACGCCGAGTTCATGCACAAGGCCCGCAAGCGGCTGCAGGACCTGGTGGCGCGCTCCGGAATCCTGGTGTTCGCAAGCCATTCCAACGAATTCCTGGCCCAGCTGTGCAACACCGCGATGTGGGTGGACCACGGCACCATCAAGATGACCGGCGGCATCGAGGAGGTCGTCGGCGCCTATGAGGGTCCCGACGCCGCCCGGCATGTGCGCGAGGTGCTCGACGAGAACGCCCGGTCAGATTCGGCCAATGGCTGACACCGTGGTCGCGGTCGTCGTCACGCACCGCCGCGTCGACACCCTGGCCGACTCGCTGGCCGCGGTGTGCGGCCAGCAACGCGCCCCCGACCACCTGATCGTCGTCGACAACGACGCCGACGACCGGGTACGCACCCTGGTCGAAGGCCAGGCGGTGCCGTCCACCTATCTGGGTTCGCACCGAAATCTGGGTGGCGCAGGCGGTTTCGCGCTCGGGATGTTGCATGCCCTGGCGCTCGGCGCGGACTGGGTCTGGCTGGCCGACGACGACGGCAGACCGGCCGATGCATCGGTACTCGGAACGTTGTTGGCTTGTGCCGCAAAGCATTCGCTGGCCGAGGTGTCGCCGATGGTATGCGATATGGATCAGCCGGAACGGCTGGCATTCCCGCTGCGCCGCGGGTTGGTGTGGCGCCGGCGAGTGTCGGAGTTGCGTGAAGGTCCCGGCGATCTGTTACCTGGTATCGCCTCATTGTTCAACGGGGCGTTGTTCTCCGCGGCGGCGGTGGAAGCCGTTGGCGTTCCCGATCTTCGGCTGTTCATCCGCGGTGACGAGGTGGACCTGCACCGCCGGTTGGTGTTGTCGGGAGTGGCCTTCGGCACCTGCCTGGAGGCGACGTATCTGCATCCCTACGGGTCCGACGAGTTCAAGCCCATCCTCGGTGGGCGCATGCACACCCAGTACCCGGACAACGACGTCAAGCGCTACTACACCTACCGCAACCGCGGCTACGTGCAAGCCCAGCGCGGTCAGCGCCGGCTGATCCCGCAGGAATGGGTGCGGTTCGGTTGGTACTTCCTGATCACTCGCCGTGACGTTGCCGGGTTGCGGGAATGGGTGCGGCTGCGGAAGCTGGGGCGGCAGGAGAGATTCGAGAGGTACGAGAGCCTCGGCGTCCTGGGCGTGCGAAGCGACGGGAACGAATATCCGAACGACGGGAGGATAATTCAGTGACGTTCACCGACGCGGCAGCACAATCCAAGACCTTCACCCGCGCCTGGGGTGACCTGGTTTCCGGTTTCGGCAAACGTGAACTGTGGCTGCACCTGGGGTGGCAGGACATCAAACAGCGGTACCGGCGCAGCGTGCTCGGCCCGTTCTGGATCACCATCGCCACCGGCACCATGGCCGTCGCGCTCGGCGGGCTGTACTCGCAGTTGTTCCACCTCAAGCTGGCCGAGCATCTGCCCTATGTCACCCTGGGCCTGATCATCTGGAACATGATCAACGCGGCCATCATCGAGGGCGCCGACGTGTTCATCGCCAACGAGGGCCTGATCAAGCAACTGCCCACGCCGCTGAGCGTGCACGTCTATCGGCTGGTGTGGCGCCAGGTCCTGCTGTTCGCGCACAACATCATCATCTTCGTCATCATCGCGATCATCTTCCCGCAGCCGTGGAAGTGGACCGACCTGATGTTCATCCCGGCGCTGGCCCTGATCGTGGCCAATTGTGTCTGGGTCGCACTGTGTTTCGGCATCCTGGCCACCCGGTACCGCGATATCAGCCCGCTGCTGTTCAGCCTGGTGCAGCTGTTGTTCTACATGACGCCGATCATCTGGAACGACCAGACGCTGCGCAACCAGGGCGCCGGCGGGTGGGCCAAGGTCATCGAGTTCAACCCGCTGCTGCACTACGTCGACATCGTCCGGGCGCCGCTGCTCGGTGCCGATCAGGAGCTGCGGCACTGGATCGTGGTGCTGGTGTTCACCGTGCTGGGCTGGCTGATGGCGGCGCTGGCCATGCGCCAGTACCGCGCCCGGGTGCCGTACTGGGTGTAGTTCGGCCGTTTACCTGGGCGCCACCGCAGATTCGGCTCCGGCGCGTTGAATGGCGCACAGCGCACCTCTGAGCACCCAGATTCCCAGGAGCAGCCATGACCGATGTCATCAACGGCGAAACCACCACACCCGCAACCGAAAACGTCATCGACGCCGAACTCATCCCGCTGGACGCTGCGGCGGAGGTGAAGCGCCCGGCGTTGGCGCTGCGGGAGGTGCTGGGCCGCCAGCTCGCGGCCGGGCACAACCTGTCCGGTGAACTGGTCACCGTGGCCACCGACACCACCGCCGCCTTGGTGGAAGCACCCGCGAAGGTGATCGCCGCGATCCGCGACGGCGCCACCCTGCCGACCGCGTTCGGTGAGACCGGCGACGCCGTGCAGGCTGCCGTCGGCGATGCCGGGACGCGGCTGCGCCGTGCCGTCGGCGAGTACGTCGGCCAACAGGCCACCCTGCCCAACGCCGTCGTCACCGGTGCGGCCGAAGTGGCGGCCTCGCTGGTGCGGGCCCACGGTTCGCTGGCCGCCTCGGCCGTGGACGGCGTCTTCGGCGTCGCGACCGTCGCCGGCACGGGCGGCGACGTGCGCGACGCCATCGATCAGGAGTGGAGCGAGCTCAACGCCGCCGCGGTGGCCGCCCTCGACGCCGTGCAGGCGCGGGTGTCGGCGGCCCGCCAGGGCATCCGGGACGCGATCGCCTGATCCCGGCGCGGCGAGCGTGAACTCGTGCACGACGGATCGCCGATTCATCGCACACGAGTTCACGTTCGGCGCGGGACATCAGCGGCGCGGCGCCTTCACCCGGGTCGCGACGTTGAACCGGTTCCACGTGTTGATGGTGACAGCCATCGCGATCACCTGCGCCAGCTCCTTCTCGCTGAACACGGCGGCGGCCTTGGCGTAGACCTCGTCGGAGACGTGGCCGTGATGCAGTTCGGTGATGGCCTCGGTCAGCTCCAGGGCGGCGCGCTCACGTTCGGTGAACAGATTGCCGGCCTCCTCCCAGGCCGCGACGAGGGCCAGCCGCTGCTCGGTCTCGCCGTGCTTGCGAGCATCGGCGACATGCATGTCCAGGCAGAACGCGCAGTGGTTGAGCTGGCTGGCCCGGATCTTGATGAGCTCGCCGAGGGTCGGGTCGACGTCCTTGGCCGCGGCGCCGGACAGCTTCATCATGGCGTCGTAGAGCTCGGGTGAGACCTTGTAGATCTGCACGCGGTCGATGGCGGTGGGGTGCTCGAGTGTCTGTGTCATGCCTGCAACGCTAGCCACCAAAGGCCCATCTACATGGTTCAATTCGATGGTGACTTTGTGGGCCAATTCGGGTGCGCGGGACCTGCATCTCGACCTGCGTGCGGTCATCACCCCCGGCGCCCGGGGCGCCAGGGAGCTGCTGCTGGACGCCCTGCGGGAGGCGGTGCGGTCCGGGCGGCTGTCGGCAGGCACCATGCTCCCGCCGTCACGCACCCTGGCCGCCGATCTCGGGTTGTCCCGCAACACCGTCGCCGACGCTTACGCCGAGCTGGTCGCCGAGGGCTGGTTGGCATCGCGCCAAGGCGCGGGCACCTGGGTGGTGAGCACCGGCACCCCGCCGCTGCCTGCCCGGCCCCGCGGCACGCCGGGCGCCCCACGACACAACCTGATGCCCGGCTCCCCCGACGTCGCCGCGTTCCCGCGTTCGGCCTGGCTGGCATCCACTCGGCGTATGCTGACCACCGCACCGAATGAGGCTCTGCGCATGGGTGATCCGCGCGGACGCATCGAATTGCGTACGGCGCTGGCCGAATACCTGGCCCGGGTGCGCGGGGTCCGCGCCACACCCGACCAGATCGTCATCTGTGCCGGCACCCGGCACGCCGTCGAGATTCTCGGCCGGGCGCTGGGCGGACCGTTCGCGGTGGAAGCCTACGGCCTGTTCCTCTTCCGCAACGCCCTTGCCGCCCAAGGTGTCTCGACCATACCCGTCGATGTCGACGACCACGGCGCCGTCGTCGGGGAACTCTCCGACGGCGTCCGCGCCGCACTGCTGACCCCCGCACACCACTTCCCGCACGGAGTGCCGCTGCACCCGACCCGGCGCACCGCCGCGTGTGAATGGGCGCACCGCACCGGGGGCTATGTCATCGAGGACGACTACGACGGTGAGTTCCGCTACGACCGCCAACCCGTCGGGGCGGTGCAAGGCCTCGATCCGGACCGGGTGGTGTACTGCGGCTCGGCCAGCAAGAGCTTGTCGCCGGTACTTCGGCTGGGCTGGATGGTGGTACCCGGCGATCTGCTCGACGCGGTGCTGGCGGCGATGGGCGGTGACCAGTTCCACGTCAGCGGGCTCACCGCCCTGACAATGGCCGACTTCATCGCGCACGGCAGTTATGACAAGCACATTCGGCGCATGCGCCTGGCCTATCGGCGCCGGCGCGACCGCCTGGTCGCCGCGCTGGCACCGCTGGGCGTCGGCGTGAGCGGACTGTCCGCCGGGCTGCACCTGCTGCTCACCCTGCCCGACGGCGCCGAGGCCGAGGTGGTACGCCGGGCCGGGGACGCCGGTATCGCCTTGTCCGGCTTGGCCATGCTGCGCCACCCGGACGCCGGGCCAGGCACGCCCGCGCGCGACGGTGTGGTGGTGAGCTTCGGCACCCCGGCCGAGCACGCCTTCGGCCCCGCCGTGGACGCGTTGTGTGACGTGCTGGCCGGGATCAGTCGGTGAGCGAGCGCAGCTCGGCGGACAGGTTCGTCCGGGCGGCGTCCTCCCACAACCGCCTGCCCCGCTCGGTGCGGTACAGCGACGGAGCCGCCAGCAGCGCGCGGATGACCCGTGCCCGGCCCGCCCGGAAGTCAGCCTCCGCGACGTGCCCGTATTCGGCCCGCACCCTGGCGGTGTTGGTCTGGTACTGCTGCGGCGGGAGCCCCAGGACGGCCAGGTCGGCGTCGGAGAGCAGCTGTCCGTTGCGGTCGTCCTCGGCCGGATCGTGCTCGACCGTCAGCCGCACCAGCCGGGCCACCTCCGCGACGAACGCCGGATCCAGCCCGAGCGCGGTGAGATCCGACTCGGCCAGCCGGGCACTGTTCTCTTCGTCGTCGGGTGCCCCCGCGTATACGGCGTCGTGATACCAGGCGGCCAGCCGGACGGCGTCGAGGTCGTCGGCGACGTCAGCGGCCTCAGCACCCTCGGCCAACTGGTCCACCGCTTCCAGCACGCCGCGCAGGTGGGAGAGGTCGTGGTAGCGGCGATGCGGTTCGGTCCACCTGGCCAACAGCGCAGCACCCGTGGCGTCGATGGCCGGCGCCGCACTGTGCCGCGTCAGCAACCGCCGCCACACCTGGAGCAGATCGGTCACGCGCACATTGTCGCAGCAGCGGGCGCGGTTAAGCTTCGCGGCGATGACTGAGTCAGCACCTCTGAGCCTGCGCACCCAGGCGTGGCGTTTCCTGGTCACCGGTGGCCTGTCCGCCTGTGTGGACTTCGGGCTGTACGTGCTGTTTCTGTCGGTAGGGCTGCAGGTCAACGTGGCCAAGACACTGAGCTTCATCGCCGGCACCACCACCGCCTACCTGATCAACCGGCGGTGGACCTTCCAGGCGCCGCCCAGCACGGCGCGCTTCGTCGCGGTGGTCGCGCTGTACGCGCTGACCTATGCGGTGCAGGTCGGCATCAACTATGTGTTCTATCTCAAATTCGCCGGTCAATCCTGGCAGGTGCCGGTGGCCTTCGTGATCGCCCAGGGCACTGCCACCGTCATCAACTTCGTGGTGCAACGCGCGGTGATATTCCGGTTGCGCTGAATCCGCCCGGGTGGCCGGACCGGTATCGTCTGGCACTGATATGTCTACCGACCTTCCCCTTACGCCCCGATCCCTGACCGGGTTCGGCCGGACCGCGCCCAGCGTCGCGCAGGTGCTGTCCACCCCCGATGTCGAGGTGATCGCGGCGGCCGTCCGGCAGGTGGCCGACGCCGGCACCGCCAGTCCGTCCTATCTGCGCCGCGGCATCGTGGCCCGCGGTCTCGGCCGCTCCTACGGCGACCATGCCTGCAACGGCGGCGGCATCGTCGTCGACATGACGGCGCTGCACCGCATCCATTCGTTGTCGGCCGAGACGGCCGTCGCCGACGTGGACGCCGGGGTGAGCCTGGACCAGCTGATGAAGGCCGCGCTGCCGTTCGGATTGTGGGTTCCGGTGCTGCCCGGCACCCGGCAGGTGACCGTCGGTGGCGCCATCGGCTCGGATATCCACGGCAAGAACCACCACAGCGCGGGCAGCTTCGGCAATCACGTGCTCTCACTGGACCTGCTGATGGCCGACGGTGAGGTGCGCACGCTGACCCCCGAGGGGCCCACCAGCGAGTTGTTCTGGGCCACCATCGGCGGAAACGGCTTGACCGGCATCGTGATCCGGGCCCGCATCGCCATGACCCGAACCGAAACCGCGTATTTCATCGCCGACGGTGTCGCGACGGCGGACCTGGACGAGACCATCGCCGTGCACCTGGACGGCAGCGAGGACAAGTACACCTACTCCAGCGCCTGGTTCGACCTGATCAGCCCGCCCCCGAAACTGGGCCGCGCCGCGGTCAGCCGCGGCAGCCTGGCCAGGCTCGACCAACTGCCGAAGAAGTTGGCCAAAGATCCCCTGAAATTCGATGCGCCACAACTTCTCACGGTGCCGAACATCTTCCCGATCAGCGCCATGAACAAGCTGTCGTTCACCGCCATCGGCGAGGTGTATTACCGGCTCGGCGGCACCTATCAGGGCAAGATCTTGAACCTGTCGCAGTTCTACCACATGCTCGACCTGGTCAGCGGCTGGAACAATGCTTACGGCCCAGCAGGTTTCGCGCAGCACCAGTTCCTGGTACCACCCGATGCACTGGACGAATTCAAGGACATCATCCGGTGGATCCAGACCAGCGGGCATTACTCGGCACTCAACGTCTTCAAACTGTTCGGCCCCGGCAACAAGGCGCCACTGAGCTTCCCGATGGCCGGCTGGAACGTCGCCATGGATTTCCCGATCAAACCCGGCGTCAACGAGTTCCTCAACGAACTGGACGACCGCGCAATGGAATTCGGTGGCCGCGTGTACACCGCGAAAGACTCTCGGGTCAGTGCCGAGAAGTTCCACCGGATGTACCCGCGCATCGACGAATGGATTGCCGTGCGTCGCAAGGCCGATCCGAACGGCGTCTTCGCCTCCGATATGGCTCGCCGTCTAGAACTGCTGTAGAAAGGCACCCCGCGTAACCATGATCGACGCCACCGGCAACCCGCAGACCATCCTTCTGCTGGGCGGGACATCCGAGATCGCACTGGCCATCGCCGAGCGGTATCTGCGCAACGCCAAGGCCCGGGTCATCCTCGCCGACCTGCCCAACGCACCCAAGCGTGCGGCCGCCATCGCCCAGCTCGAATCCGCCGGTGCGAAATCGGTGCAGTACCTGGATTTCGACGCCCTGGACACCGCCTCGCACCCGAAGGTGATCGAAGCCGCCTGGGCCGACGGTGACGTCGACGTCGCGGTGGTCGCCTTCGGCGTCCTCGGTGACGCCGAGGAGTTGTGGCAGAACCAGGCCAAGGCGGTGGCGACCGCCCAGATCAACTACGTCGCGGCGGTATCGGTAGGGGTGCTCGTCGGCGAGAAGATGCGCGCCCAGGGCTTCGGACAGATCATCGCCATGTCGTCGGTGGCCGGTGAGCGGGTCCGCCGCTCCAATTTCGTGTACGGCTCCACCAAGGCCGGTCTGGACGGTTTCTACCTGGGCCTGGGAGAGGCCTTGCGCGAGTTCGGGGTTCACGTGCTGGTGATCCGGCCCGGCCAGGTCCGCACCACCACCACGCTCGAGCACTGGAAGGCCACCGGCGCCAAGGAAGCCCCGTTCACCGTTGACAAGGAGCAGGTGGCCGAGCTGGCGGTGACCGCGGCGGCCAAGGGCAAGGATCTGGTCTGGGCGCCCGGGCAGGTGCGGGTGCTGATGTCGGTGCTGCGGCACATCCCGCGTCCGGTCTTCCGCAAGCTACCCATCTGATGTTGCCCGAGGCGGGAGCGGAGCGACCCGGGACATGAGGAACACTCTGCTGGCCGCCCCGGCGCGGGTCGTGAGCCAGATGGTGGTCGCGGTCATCCTGTCGGCCACCGTGTCGGCCGTGGCGCTGATCGCGATCGACCGCGTCGAGTGGCCGGCGTACAACTCGTCGAACCAACTGCACGCGCTGACCACCGTCGGCCAGGTCGCCGCCCTGGCCGGCATTTTCGCCGCCGGACTGCTGTGGCGGCACGGCCGCCGGGTACTGGCCAGGGCCACAGCGGTGGTCATGTTGTCCGCCCTGTCGGTGGTCACGCTGGCCATGCCGTTGGGCGCCACCAAGCTCTACCTGTTCGGCATCTCCGTCGACCAGCAGTTCCGCACCGAATACCTGACCCGGCTGGCCGACAGTCCCGCCCTGCACGACATGACCTACCAGGGCCTGCCGCCGTACTACCCGCCCGGCTGGTTCTGGATCGGCGGCCGGCTGGCCGCCCTGACCGGCACCCCGGCCTGGGAGATGTACAAGCCGTGGGCCATCGTCTCGATCACCGCTGCCTGCGCCGTCACCTTCGTGTTGTGGAAGGCGATGATCCGGTTCGAGGCCGCTCTGGTGGTCACCACCGCCACCGCCGTCGTCACCCTGGCCTACACCTCCACCGAGCCGTACGCCGCCGTCATCACTGTGCTGCTGCCGCCGGTGCTCGTGCTGGCCTGGTCGGGATTGGGCGGGAAAGCCAGGAACGGCGGCTGGGGCGCGGTGCTCGGGGCCGCGATCTTCTTGGGCGCCGCCGCGCTGACCTACACACTGCTGCTGGCATACGCCGCCTTCACCATCGCCGTGATGGCCCTGCTGCTGACGGCGGCGCGGCGCAGCCTGGACCCGCTACTGCGGCTGGTGGTCATCGGTGTGGTCTCGGGCGCCATCGCACTGATCGGCTGGGCACCGTGGCTGCTGGCCGTCGCCACGGGCACCCCCGCCGACACCGGCACCGCCCAGCACTACCTGCCCGACGACGCGGCGGTGCTGACCTTCCCGATGTTCCAGGCCACCCTGCTGGGGGCGCTCTGCCTGCTCGGCACGGTGTGGCTGGTGATGTACGCGCGGACGTCCACCCGCGGTGGCGCACTGGCCGTCGGCGTGGTGGCCGTCTACCTGTGGTCGCTGCTGTCCATGCTCACCACCCTGGTGGGCACCACCCTGTTGTCGTTCCGGCTGCAGCCCACGCTGACCGTGCTGCTCGCCGCCGCCGGAGCCTTCGGCTTCATCGCCGTGACCCAGGCCGTCGCGGCGCGCTACCAGCACCCGGGCCGGCACCTGGTCGCCGTCGCCGCGACCATCGGCATGATCGGCGCCGTCACCTTCACCCAGGACGTGCCCGACGTGCTGCGCTCGGATATCACCGTCGCCTACACCGACACCGACGGATACGGGCTGCGGGCCGACCGCCGCCCACCCGGGTCCGAGCAGTACTACCGGGAGATCGACGCCCGCATCCAGCAGGTCACCGGCCGGCCCCGGCACGACACCGTCGTGATGACTGCCGACTACAGCTTCCTGTCCTACTACCCGTATTACGGCTTCCAGGGCCTCACCTCGCACTACGCCAATCCGCTGGCACAGTTCAAGGAGCGCTCGGCGGCCATCGAGAGCTGGGCGCTGTTCACCAAACCCGACCAACTCATCGGCGCGCTGGACACGCTGCCGTGGGCCCCGCCCACGGTGTTCCTGATGCGTCGGGGTGGCCCGGACAGCTACACGCTGCGCCTGGCGGCCGACGTCTACCCCAACCAGCCCAACGTCAAGCGCTACCAGGTGGAGCTCAACGCCGCGATCTTCGACGACCCGCGCTGGGACGTCTCGACGGCCGGTCCCTTCACGCTGGCGATCCGGCGGTGATGGACGCCGTGGACCTGCCGTTAGCATCACAAGCCGTGACCAACCACCGAACTGCGCGGCTGGTGGCCATCGTCGCCGGTCTGCTGGGCACCGTGCTGGCCGTGGCAACCCCGCTGCTGCCCGTCACCCAGACCACCGCGCAGCTCAACTGGCCGCAGAACGCGACGCTCACCAGCGTCGACGCCCCGCTGATCGGCTACGTCGCCACCGACCTGAACATCTCGATCCCGTGCAGTGCCGCGGCGGGCCTCTCGGGGCCGCGCAACATCTTGCTGTCCACCGTGCCCAAGCAGGCCCCCAAGGCCGTCGACCGCGGGCTGCTCATCGAGCGGGTGGGCGACAACCTGCTGGTGATCGTGCGCAACACCCCGGTGGTCAGCGCGCCGTTGAGCCAGGTGCTCAGCCCGGCCTGCCAGAAGCTCACCTTCACCGCCCATGCCGACAAGGTCACCGGCGAGTTCGTCGGCCTGGTGAAGGGCCCCGACAGCGACGATCCCGGGGCGCCGCTGCGCGGTGAACGCGGTGGCTATGACTTCCGCCCGCAGATCGTCGGCGTATACACCGACCTGTCCGGCCCCGCCCCGCCCGGCCTGACCTTCTCGGCGACCATCGACTCGCGCTACAGCAGCTCGCCGACCTGGATCAAGATGCTGGCGATGATCCTCGGGGTGGCCGCCACCGCCATCTCGCTGATCGCCCTGCACCGCCTCGACGTGGCCGACGGCATGCGGACCCGCCGCGTCCTGCCGCCGCGCTGGTGGTCGATGACACCGCTGGACGGCGTGGTCACCGCGATCCTGGTGTGGTGGCATTTCGTCGGCGCCAACACCTCCGACGACGGCTACATCCTCACCATGGCCCGGGTGTCCGAGCACGCCGGGTACATGGCCAATTACTACCGCTGGTTCGGCACCCCCGAGGCCCCGTTCGGCTGGTACTACGACCTGCTGGCGCTGTGGACGCACGTGTCCACCGCCAGCGTCTGGGTCCGACTGCCCACCCTGGTGATGGCGCTGGCCTGCTGGTGGGTGATCAGCCGGGAGGTGATACCCCGCCTGGGCCGGGCCGTGAAACGCAGCCGCGCGGCGGCGTGGACGGCGGCGGCCATGTTCCTGGCCTTTTGGCTGCCGCTGAACAACGGCCTGCGCCCGGAGCCGATCATCGCCCTGGGCATCCTGCTGACGTGGTGCTCGGTGGAACGCGGGGTGGCCACCAGCCGGCTGCTGCCGGTCGCCATCGCCACCATCATCGGTGCGCTGACACTGTTCTCCGGGCCCACCGGGATCGCCGCGGTGGGTGCCCTGCTGGTGGCCGTCGGGCCGCTGCGCACGATCGTCGCCGCGCACACCTCGCGCTTCGGGCGACTTGCCCTGCTGGCGCCGATCGCGGCGGCCGCGACCGTGACGATCATCCTGATCTTCCGCGATCAGACGCTGGCCGGTGAGCTTCAAGGCAACATGCTGAGGTCGGCCGTCGGGCCGAGCCTGAGCTGGTTCGACGAGCACATCCGCTACGAGCGGCTCTTCACTGCCAGCCCGGACGGCTCGGTGGCCCGCCGCTTTGCCGTACTCACTTTGATTCTGGCACTTGTCATTTCGGTGGCGATGTCGCTGCGCAAGGGTCGGATCCCCGGCACCGCGGCGGGTCCGGCGCGGCGCATCATCGGCATCACCGTCATCTCGTTCCTGGCGATGATGTTCACCCCGACCAAGTGGACGCACCACTTCGGCGTGTTCGCCGGCCTGGCCGGCTCGCTCGGTGCGTTGGCCGCGGTGGCGGTGACGGCGGCGGCCATGCACTCCAAACGCAACCGCACGGTCTTCACCGCTGCGGTGTTGTTCATGATGGCGTTGTCGTTCGCCACTGTGAACGGGTGGTGGTACGTCTCGAATTTCGGTGTGCCGTGGTCGAATCAGTTCCCCGAATGGCATTTCGGCTTCACCACGATGCTGTTGGGGCTTTCCGTGCTGGCCTTGTTGGTGGCCGCGTGGCTGCACTTCTCCGGCCAGGACCGCGCCAACCGTCCGAGGCCGTGGTCCCGGTTCACCACAGCGCCGCTGGCGGTGGCGGCCTGGGCGGTGGTGATCTTCGAGGTGCTGTCCCTGACCCTCGGGGTCACCGAGCAGTACCCGGCGTGGTCGGTCGGCCGGTCCAACCTGGACGCGCTGGCCGGCAAGACCTGCGGCCTGGCCGACGACGTGATGGTCGAACAGGACCCCAACCGGGGCATGCTGCTGCCGGTCGACAAACCGATCGGTGCGGCGCTGGGCGGCACCACAGCCCAGAACTTCGGCCCGAACGGGATCCCCGCGGACGTGTCGGCCGACCCGGTGATGGAACAGCCGGGCGGCACCAACTTCGCCGATAACGACAACGGCCCGGTCACCGCGAGCGAACCCGGCACCGAGGGCGGCACCACCGCCATTGCCGGCGTCAACGGGTCCAAGGCCCGGCTGCCGTACAACCTCAACCCCGCCCGCACCCCGGTGATGGGCAGCTGGCGCCCCGGCGCCCAGCAGCCCGCCGCGTTGCGCTCGGCCTGGTATCGCCTGCCGCCGCGCGGCGAGCGCGGGCCGCTGTTGGTGGTCGCCGCCGCCGGCCGGTTCGACGCCGGTGAGGTGGTGGTGCAATGGGCCACCGACGAGCAGGCCGCCAAGAACACCCCCGGCGGGGCGCTGGGGTTCGCCGATGTCGGCGCCGCGCCCGCATGGCGCAATCTGCGCGCCCCCATGTCGGCGATCCCCGAGGAAGCCACCCAGGTCCGGCTGGTGGCCACCGACGACGACCTGGCGCCCCAGCACTGGATCGCGGTCACCCCGCCGCGGATCCCGCACCTGCGCACGCTGCAGGAGGTCGTCGGTTCGACGGATCCGGTACTACTGGACTGGCTGGTCGGACTGGCCTTCCCGTGCCAGCGTCCGTTCGGCCACCAGAACGGCGTCACCGAGGTACCCAAGTGGCGGATCCTGCCGGACCGGTTCGGCGCCGAGGCAAACTCGCCGGTGATGGATTACCTGGGCGGCGGGCCGCTGGGAATCACCGAGTTGCTGCTGCGTGCCACACCGGTGCCGACCTATCTGAAGGACGACTGGTTCCGTGATTGGGGATCGCTGCAGCAACTGAGCCAGTTCTATCCCAACGCGGTCCCGGCACGTATCGACCTGGGCACCGCCACCCGCAGCGGCTGGTGGAGCCCGGCACCGCTTCGGCCTTCCTGAAAATCCTTGACAGTGCACTGATCTCGCTCTAAGCGGGGATTAAGGAAACGGCCGCACTCCGGCACGCCCGCTATCGTGGAGCCAGGACTGCACAACTGGTGAGTCGTGATTGTTTGCTGACAACGATGTCACGCACCACGATCGAGAACAGACAAGACAGGGATGGCGTGGGAATGGACGTCGTGCTCGGGATAGCGCTGACCGTCGACAGCGTGCGATTGGTGCTGGTCGACGAGTCCGACGGCAACCTGATCGACCAGGACACCTTTGACATCGACCGTACCGGCGGTGTCCAAAGTGCCACTGTCACAGAACATGTCGTGAATGCGGTGCTGGGCACATACGGCGTGGCCGCCGCCAACGGACACACGGTGGAGCGCATCGCCGTGACCTGGACCGACGACGCCGCCGAGGACGCCGGGTTGCTGGTGGAGGCACTCGGCGAGGTCGGGATGCCGAATGTCGTTGCCGTGACGGGCTGCGACGCCGCCGAGACGTTCGTCGAGCGGATGGCCGAGGCGGCCGGTGAGACCTGCGCGGCCGCCTGCCTGATCGAAGGCAGCCGGGCGCCGGTGGCGTACATCGCCGTGCTGCACGCTGCTGCCGGCGGGGTGCGGCGGATGCGCAGTCGAGTGGTGGACGCCGCCGATCATCGGCAGTTGGCCCTCGGGGTGCGCGGTGCCTGTGCGGAGTGCATCGCGGAAGCCGATCGGGTGGCGGTGTTCGCCGGCGGCTCCGCGTCAGGACTCACGGGATTGCTTGCCGGAGAGCTGAATTCGACTCTGTCGACGCAGGTGATCATCCCGCAGGATGCGACGCTGGCCTTTGCCCGCGGCGCGGCGCTGACCAATGCCGGAGCCTACCGACGACTCCACGTGGTCGGCGCCCGGGCCGCGATCGCATCCGGCGGCGGCGCGGCGCCGCCCGCGGTGTTCGTGCCGCGCACCGCCAAACTGATGGCCATCCCGGGACTCACCGACGTTGCCGAGCCGCCCACGCCGACCGCCCCGGACACCACCCGGCAAGTACGGACCCTGCAGGCCGTCGTCGGCGGCGGCGTGCTCGCCTTCGTCGCCGCGCTGTCCATGTACGTCGGTAGCCAGATCCGCGATACCGGTGAACAAACCACGCAGGCCAAATCCCGTCCGGCAGAGGTCGCCCCGGCCGCTGCCATCGAGCCGGCACCGCCGGCAGCCGCCCCCGAGCCGGCAGCGCCACCGGCCGCCCCGCCCGCCGCGCCGGCACCCATGCCGGCGCAGGCTCCCGCGCCGGTCCCCGTGGTGATCCCGGCCGCGGTCACCGCCACGCCGCCGCCGGCGCCCGCCGTCCCGCCCAACCCCTTGCAGCTGCTGGCCGCCGTGGCCGGGCCGCAACTGGCGGCCCTGAATCAGGGCATGCACGGCAACATCCCACCGGTCGCCGACCCGGCGCTGAACAACACCGCGCTGCAGGTGGCGCAGAACGTGGTTCCGCCGGCGATCGACCGGGCGAATCAGCCCGTGGATCTGCCCGCCGTGCCGCCGGTGACCAACGGCCCCATCACGCTGCCGCCACTGCGCGACCTCATCGACGGCATCCGGCCGGACCGCCAGAACGAAGACGCGCACTTCGGTCCGAATGTGCCGACACCGGACACGCCCTACTACCAGCCTTCCGGGGCGAGCGCAGCGACGGGGAATCAACCAGCGACAAGCGTAGCGACGGGGAATCAACCAGCGGCGAGCGCAGCGCCTCCCGACGCCCCGGCACCGGCGGATCCCCCGCCGCTACCCGCGGAGGCCCCGGCGCCGCCGGCACCCTAGTGTCGGCCGGCCAGGATGGCTTCGATGTTGCGCTCGGCCAGCGCGGTGATCGACATGTACGGATTGCAGCCGATATAGCCGGGAATCAGTGAGGCGTCGTTGACGTAAAGGTTGTCGTAGCCGTTGACCCGGCCGAAGGCATCGGTGGCCTTACCCCGGACGCAACCGCCCAGCGGGTGAACGGTGTTGGAGGCGAAGACGTTTCCGTCGAACAGGTCGTCGCGGTAGTCGACGCCGTTGGCCTGGGTGACCTTGTCGAAGACCACCTTGGCCCGTTCGATCAGATGATCGGTGTAGCTCTGCGGCCAGTCGATACGGATGGAGTCGGACGCCTTGTCATAGGTGATCTCGGAGCGGTCATCGGTCTTGACCATGACGTAGTACCCGAGGGCGTTGGTCTCGACCGGCAACGGCAGCGAGAACATGCTGGCGTACACCGGATTGTCGGGATCGTTGCGGCCGTCCAGGTTGATCATGCCCAGCAGGGACTGTTTGGTGCCCACCGGGTCGGCGGCGCTGGTGTTGTGGGCCACCATCACGTCACCGTTGTTGCCGTAGCCGCGGCCGATCTCGTCGGACAGGTCAGGCAGTGTTCCTGTCTCCCGGGCGCGCAGGAGCAGTTCGTTGGTGCCCAACACACCGGCGGCCAGGTACAGCTGCTCGCAACCGATTTCGTCACGGGACTGTTCGGCGCCCCACCGGTCGATGCGCCGGGTAGATACCACGTACTCACCGGATTTCTCGCGGCGGATCCCGGTGACCTCGGTCAGGGGCTGCAGCGTCACCTTGCCGGTCTGCACCGCCGCCGCGATGTAGGTTTGGTCCACGCTGCCGTCGCGGCCGTAGTTGTTGCCGAACTGGCACTCCCAGTCCAGCGCCGACAGCGGCACCTCACCGTTGGCCTCACGCACCATGTAGTCGAAGTTGTAGGCGCTGCCGTTGTAGTCCACCTGGTATCCGGCGGCGTCGGCGTACTGACGGCCGACGCGGGCGTACTGGAAGTAGGGCGTCTGCTCGAACCAGTCCATATTGCGGTAGCTGATCCGCAGCGCGGCCTTGGCCCGCTCGACATAGGTGCCCAGGAATTCCGCCGGGTCGATATCGGGGAAGGCCGCCCGCACCTGGTCCGGTGTCGGGATGGCAGCGATCGCGGCATTGACCATCGAACCGCCGCCGACACCGGTCCCGCGGAACACGTGATGGGCACCATGGGTGACCTTCTCGCAGATGCCGGCCTGCTTGGGCTGGGCGGACGGATTGTGGGCGGCAACCGCTGAGATGGACACGCCCCGGTACGACGTCACGATGCTGGGGGGGACGTCGTCGAACCAGCCCGCGCGGGTGTCGGCGGGCAGCATCTTGGTGAACCGTTTGCCGTCGGCGTCGGGGGTGTCCCACAGCCGGCCGCGCTCCAGCACCAGGGTCTGCACCCCGGCCTGGGCCAACCGCAGCGCAGTCACCCCGCCGCCGTAACCGCTGCCGATGACGATCGCGCGGTAACGCTGGCGCGAGTCCGGAGGATGTTCCGATCGGGACAGCAGGTATGCCCCCGCACCGGCGCCGCCGAGGACGATTCCTGAGGTGACACCGAGAAATTTACGCCTTGTCAAGTTAACTTGCGGTAATGTCACAAACACCTCTCAGCAAATAGCCCCGGGACCGTCGCCCGCCTTTGCGTAGCGCAGGATTCCAGGTTAAATAGTCACCACAGCTAATCGTTCGATCCAAATGCAAGGAACCAACGTGGCAGATCAAGAGGGGCTCCGCACGCCGAAGTGGCGTGACGCGAAGCGGTACCTCTGGCTGCTGAGTGCCATTGTCCCCGGCCTCGTACCGTTGGCGTGGCTACTGGTCCAGCTGACCGGCCAGGACGTGTTCTGGTGGGTGGGGCCGGCCATGGCCTTCATGATCGTCCCCGTCCTGGACCACCTGGTCGGAAGTGCCGCATCCGAGGAATCCGAGCGCACCCTGGAGTGGCTGGAAGACGACGCCTTCTACCGCTGGGTCACCTACCTCTACCTGCCCAGCCAGTACCTCTCGCTGGCATTTGCCTGCTGGCTGTGGAGCGGCGGCGGTTGGATCACCATGACCTGGCTGGACAAGGTCGGGCTGATGCTCACCGTCGGAATTGTGGGCGGAATCTCAATCAACGCCGCCCATGAGCTCGGTCACCGGCGCGCCGCTGCCGAACGCCGGCTCAGCAAGCTCGCGCTGGCACAGACCGGCTACGGCCACTTCTACGTCGAGCACAACCGCGGCCACCACGTCCGGGTGGCGACCGTCGAAGACCCGGCCAGCGCGCGCCTCGGCGAGACGGTCTACCACTTCATCCCGCGCTCGGTGCTGGGCGGCCTGCGGTCGGCCTGGAGCCTGGAACGCAACCGGCTGGCCAGGGCAGGCAAGTCGCCGTGGACGCTGCGCAACGAGGTGCTCAACGCCTGGTTGTTGGCCGCTGTGATATTCATCGGACTCAATGTGTGGTTCGGCACCGTCGTCGCCCCCTGGCTAATCGGCCAGGCCGTGATCGGGGTGTGCCTGCTGGAGTCGGTGAACTATCTGGAGCACTACGGGTTGCGCCGGCAGCGGTTGGCCAGCGGCCGCTACGAACGGGTCGGCCCGCAGCACTCGTGGAACAGCAACACGCTGATCGCCAACGTGTTCCTGTTCCATCTGCAGCGGCACTCGGATCACCACAGCAATCCGCAGCGTCGGTACCAGACGCTGCGCCATGCCGACGAAGCGCCACAGCTGCCGTTCGGGTACGGCACGATGCTGGTGCTGGCCTGGTGCACACCGATCTGGCGACGGGTGATGGACCCGCGGGTGCTCGCCCACTACGACGGCGACATCAGCCGGGCCGCCCTGCGTCCGGCCCGGACGTCGGCCGGGTAACGCATCGGCGAAAGTCGAACCCGAAAAGTCGCGCACCGCCGCGGGTCGCCCGGCCGGGCCCAAAGCTACGTCGCATACTCTTGAGCCTCGTGCCCGCCAGGACTGCCCGACTCGTCGCCATCATCGCGGGCATCGTCGGCCTGCTGCTGTGTGCGCTGACGCCGCTGCTTCCCGTCAACCAGACCACGGCCAGCATCACGTGGCCGCAGGCCCGCAGCGCCGACGGGTTCGTGGGCGACGTGACCGCCCCGCTGGTCTCCGGCGCCCCGCTGGCCCTCGACGTCTCCATCCCGTGCCAGGCGATCGCGTCGCTCCCGGCTTCCGGCGGCCTGGTCTTCTCCACCATCCCGCCCGGCGGTATCGACGCGACCCGGAACGGGCTGTTCGTGCGCGCCACCTCCGACACCGTCTTCGTCGCCTTCCGCGATACCGTCACCGCCGTCGCGCCGCGTGCCGCTGTGACCTCCGGGGGCTGCAGCACACTGCACGTCTGGGCCAACGCCGGCGGCGTCGGCGCCGACTTCGCGGGCATCCCCGGCGCCGCCGGCACCGCTGCCGGAGAGAAGAAACCTCAGGTGGCCGGGATCTTCACCGACCTCAAGGTGGCACCGCAGCCCGGTTTGAGCGCCCGGGTGGACATCGACACCCGGTTCATCTCCACCCCGACGGCACTCAAGACCATCGTGATGGATATCGGCCTGCTCAGCGTGCTGATCTCGATCGTGGCGCTGGCCCTGCTGGACCGCGCAGCCGGGCACCGGGTACGGCACGGCTGGGCTCGGTTCTGGAAGGTCGGCTGGGCAACCTGGCTGGCCGACGCGGCGGTGATCGGCGGACTGCTGGTGTGGCATGTCATCGGCGCCATCTCGTCTGACGACGGCTACAACCTGACCATGGCGCGGGTGTCCGACCAAGCCGGCTACGTGGCCAACTACTACCGCTACTTCGGCACCTCGGAAGCGCCTTTCGACTGGTACCAGCTGGTGCTCCAACACCTGGCCACCGTCAGCACCGCCGGGGTGTGGATGCGGCTGCCCGCGCTGCTGGCCGGTATCGGCACCTGGATCCTGCTGTCGCGCTGGCTGATCCCCCGGCTCGGGCGCACACTGGCGAACAATCGGATCGCCGTGTGGACGGCTGCGGCAGTGTTCCTGGCCGCCTGGTACCCGTTCAACAACGGTTTGCGCCCCGAGCCCCTGATCGCCTTCGGCGTGCTGGCGGTGTGGGCCCTGGTGGAGTACACCATCGCGGCCCGGCGACTGTGGCCCACCGCGGCCGCCATCGTGGTCGCGGTCTTCACCGTGACGCTGGCGCCGCAGGGGCTGCTGGCACTGGCCCCGCTGCTGGTCGGTGCCCGGGCCGTGGTGCTGGTGATCCGCGACCGCCGCGCGGTGCTGCCCGCCCTGGCGGTGTTCGCCGCGGCGGCGTCGTTCATCGCGATCGTCGTGTTCCGGCGCCAGACGCTGGCCACCGTTGCCGAAGCGGTGCGCATCAAGTACACCGTCGGACCGACCATCTCCTGGTACCAGGAGTTCCTGCGCTACTACTTCCTCACCGTCGAAGACAGCGTGGACAGCTCCCTGACCCGGCGTTTCGCGGTGCTGACGATGCTGCTGTGCCTGTTCGGCATGATCGCCGTGCTGCTGCGCAAGGGCCGCATCCCCGGCCTGGCCGGCGGCCCGACCTGGCGGCTCATCGGCATCTGTGCGGGCGGCCTGCTGCTGCTGACGTTCACGCCGACCAAGTGGGCCGTGCAATTCGGCGCGTTCGCCGGCATCGCCGGATTGTTCGGCGCGGTAACCGCATTCACCTTCGCGCGGGTGGGCCTGCACAGCCGCCGCAACCTTGCGCTGTACGTCACCGCACTGCTGTTCGTGCTGGCGTGGGCGACCTCGGGAATCAACGGCTGGTTCTACGTCGGGAACTACGGGGTGCCGTGGTTCGACCGGCAGCCGGTGCTGGCCGGTCAGCCCGTCACCACCATGTTCCTGGTGCTGGCCATCGTCACCGGCGTGCTGGCCGGCTGGCTGCACTTCCGCATCGACTATGCCGGGCACACCGAGGTGGCCGACACCCGCCGCAACCGGGTGCTGGCCTCGACCCCGCTGCTGGTGGTGGCCATCATCATGGTGGTGCTCGAAGTCGGCTCCATGGCAAAGGGTTTCGTTCAGCGCTACCCGGCCTACACCACCGCCAAGGCCAACCTGTCGGCGCTGAGCTCCGGGCTGTCGCACACCAGCTGCGCGATGGCCGACGACGTCCTGGTCGAAGCCGACCCGAACGCCGGGATGCTGCAACCGGTTCCGGGACAGACGTACGGCCAGTACGGTCCGCTCGGCGGGGAGAACCCGGTCGGCTTCACCCCCAACGGGATCAGCGACACCCTGGAACCGCCGAAACCCGTGGTGGCCAACCCGGGCACGGTGAACTCCGACGGTTCGCCCAACAAGCCCAATGTCGGTATCGCCTACGCCGCGGGCACCGGCGGTGGTTACGGGCCCACCGGGGTGAACGGCTCGAATGTGTTCCTGCCGTTCGGACTGGACCCGGCGCGCACCCCGGTGATGGGCAGTTACAAGGAGAATTCCACCGCCGCCAAGGCCACCTCGGCCTGGTACCAGCTGCCGCCACGCACTCCGGACCGGCCGCTGGTGACCGTCGCCGCGGCGGGCGCCATCTGGTACTACGACGAGGAAGGCGACTTCCACTACGGCCAGTCGCTGAAACTGCAGTGGGGCGTACACCGGCCCGACGGCACCTATCAGGCCCTCAACTCGGTGCAGCCGATCGACGTGTTCGCCCAATACGCTTGGCGCAACTTGCGTTTTCCACTGGCCTGGGCGCCGCCGGAGGCCAACGTGGCCCGGCTGGTGGCCGACGACCCGAACCTGTCCGACGACCAGTGGTTCGGTTTCACGCCGCCGCGGGTGCCGCAGCTGCAGACCGCACAACAGTTCCTCGGCACGCAGACACCGGTGATGCTCGACATCGCCACCGCCGCGAACTTCCCGTGCCAGCGGCCGTTCGCCGAGCATCTCGGGGTAGCCGAGCTGCCGCAGTACCGCATCCTGCCCAACGTCAAACAAGTGGTGGTGTCGTCGAACATGTGGCAGTCCGCCCAGAAGGGTGGCCCCTTCCTGTTCATCCAGGCGTTGCTGCGCACGTCGACCATCCCGACGTATCTGCGCGACGACTGGTACCGGGACTGGGGCTCGCTGGAACGGTACGACCCCGTGGTGCCACCGGCCCAGGCGCCGGTGGCCGACATCCAGCAGGGCACCCAGCGGGTGTTCGGCTGGAGTAGGCCCGGACCGATCAGGGCCTTGCCGTGAACGGGGTCATGAGCGACGTGAGAGACAACGTGAAGACCACCCGATGGATCGCCATGATCGCCGGGCTCATCGGCTTCGTCTGCGCGGTGGCCACGCCACTGCTGCCGGTGGTGCAGACGACGGCAACGCTGAACTGGCCTGCCGGCCAGGGGATGTCCGGGCAACTGAGCAGCGTGACGGCACCGCTGATCACCCAAACCCCGGTCAACATGACGGTAACGGTGCCGTGTGAGGTGATCAGGTCCGCGCCGCCGGCCGGCGTGCTGGTGCTGGGCACCGCACCGAAGAACGGCAAACAGGCCGCACTCAACGCGCTGTTCGTCAACGTCAGCACCTCGCGGGTGGACATCACCGACCGCAACGTGGTGATCGCCAGCGTGCCGCGCGCGAAAGCCGCGGCCTGCCAGCGCATCGAGATCACCTCGTCGGAGCAGGGCACGTTCGCCACCTTCGTCGGGATGCCAGGCGGCGACCAGCGCACCGGCTTCCCCGACCCGAACCTGCGGCCCGCCATCGTCGGGGTGTTCACCGAGCTGACGGGCCCTGCACCGCAGGGATTGTCGCTGTCGGCGACCATCGATACCCGGTTCACCACCAAACCAACCCCGCTCAAACTGGCCGCCATCCTGCTGGGCATCGTGGCCACCATCGTCGCCCTGTTCGCGTTGTGGCGGCTGGACCAGCTGGACGGCCGGCGGATGCAGCGGCTGATCCCGACCCGTTGGCGCACCGTCACCGCGGTCGACGGGGTGGTGGTCGGCGGGTTCCTGCTGTGGCATGTGGTCGGCGCCAACTCCTCTGACGACGGTTACATCCTGCAGATGGCCCGCGTCGCCGATCACGCCGGCTACATGTCGAACTACTTCCGGTGGTTCGGCAGCCCGGAGGATCCGTTCGGCTGGTTCTACAACCTGCTGGCCCTGATGACCCATGTCAGCGACGCCAGCATCTGGATGCGGCTGCCGGATCTGGTGTGCGCGTTGGTGTGCTGGCTGTTGCTCTCCCGCGAGGTGCTGCCCCGGCTGGGGCCCGCCGTCATCGCGAGCCGGCCTGCGTTGTGGGCGGCGGGATTCGTGTTGATGGGAGCGTGGATGCCGTTCAACAACGGCCTGCGCCCCGAGGGGCAGATCGCTACCGGCGCGCTGATCACCTACGTGCTGATCGAGCGGGCCATCACGTCGGGCCGGCTCACCCCGGCCGCCATGGCGATCGTCTCCGCCGCGTTCACCCTCGGTATCCAGCCCACCGGGCTGATCGCCGTGGCCGCCCTGCTGGCCGGTGGCCGGCCGATCCTGCGCATCCTGGTGCAGCGCAGGCGTCGGGTCGGGTTGTGGCCGCTGATCCTGCCGCTGCTGGCGGCCGGCACGGTGATCCTGACGGTGGTGTTCGCCGACCAGACCCTGGCAACGGTGCTGGAAGCCACCAGGATTCGCACCGCGATCGGCCCCAGCCAGGCGTGGTACACCGAGAACCTGCGCTACTACTACCTGATCCTGCCGACGGTGGACGGCTCGCTGTCGCGCCGGTTCGGCTTCATGATCACCGCGCTGAGCCTGTTCGCCTCGATGTTCATCATGCTGCGCCGCAAGCGAATTCCCGGTGTCGCCCGCGGACCGGTATGGCGGTTGATGGGCATCATCTTCGCCACGATGTTCTGTCTGATGTTCACCCCCACCAAGTGGGTGCACCACTTCGGGCTGTTCGCCGCCGTGGGTGCGGCGATGGCCGCCGTGGTGACGGTGCTGGCCTCACCGGTGGTGTTGCGCTCGGCCCGCAACCGGATGGCGTTCACGTCGGCCGTGTTCTTCGTGATGGCCCTCTGCTTCGCCACCACCAACGGTTGGTGGTACGTGTCCAGCTACGGGGTGCCGTTCAACAACGACAAACCGTCGATCGGCGGGATCACGGTCAGCGCCATCTTCTTCGCGTTGTTCGCCATCACCGCGGTGTGGGCGTACTGGCTGCACTTCGCGCCGCGCAACGGTGGTGAGAGCGCGGTCATCCGGCGGCTCACCGCCGCGCCGGTGCCGGTGGCGGCGGGGTTCATGGTGACGGTGTTCGTGGCGTCCATGCTGTTCGGCGTGGTGCGCCAGCACGGGACCTACAGCAACGGGGAATCGAATATCAAAGCGTTCGCCGGTGGCTGCGGCCTGGCCGACGACGTGCTGGTCGAACCCGATCCCAACCAGGGCTTCCTGACCGCGCTACCCGGCGACTACGGTCCGTTGGGCCCGCTGGGTGGTGTCAAGCCGGTGGGCTTCACCCCCAACGGGGTGCCCGATCACATTGTCGCCGAGGCCATTCGGCTGAGCCTGCCGATGCCGGGCACCGATTACGACTGGGATGCCCCGGTCAAGCTGACCGCGCCCGGCATCAACGGTTCCACTGTGCCGCTGCCCTACGGTCTGGACCCGACCCGGGTCCCGTTGGCCGGCAGCTTCGCCAGCGGCCCGGCTCAGCAGGAGGCCCGGCTGGCTTCGGCGTGGTACCAGCTGCCGCCGCCGGATGCCGCGCATCCGCTCGTGGTCGTCACCGCGGCGGGCACCATCACCGGCAACAGCATCTTCAACGGCCTGACCCAGGGCCAGCCGGTGGAACTCGAATACGGCAAACCCGGTCCCGACGGCGCTCCGGTGCCCGCCGGGCGGGTGGTGCCCTACGACATCGGCCCCCTGCCGTCCTGGCGCAACCTGCGTTACGACCGGCGCCAGATCCCCGGCGATGCCACGTTCGTTCGTGTTGTCGCCGAGGACAAGTCGCTGTCCCAGGGCGACTGGGTTGCGATCACCCCGCCGCGGGTGCCGCAGCTGAGGACGATCCAGGAGTACGTCGGGTCACAGCAGCCGGTGCTGATGGACTGGGCCGTCGGGTTGGCGTTCCCGTGCCAGCAGCCGATGCTGCACGCCAACGGCGTCACCGATGTGCCCAAGTACCGGATCACGCCGGACTACAACGCCAAGATGAAGGACACCGACACCTGGCAGGACGGCATCAACGGCGGCCTGCTCGGCATCAGTGACCTGTTGCTGCGGGCTCATCTGATGGCGACCTACCTGAACAAGGACTGGGGCCGGGACTGGGGTTCGCTGCGCCGCTTCGACACCATCGTCGAGGCTCCGCCCGCCGATATCGAATTGGGCACGGCGACACATTCGGGCCTGTACTCCCCCGGCCAGATCCGGATCAAGCCGTAGCCTTCATTCCGCGAGCGGCCGTGTTTGCACGCGACACGCCGTCAAAGTGTGGCAGTTTGGGGCCGCTCGCGGAGTTCAGGTGGGGCGCACCCGCCGCAGTACCTCAGCGGCCTCGGTTTGGTAGGCATGCTCGGCCCAGCCCAGCGGGGTGGCGCCGAAACGCAGATCGGTGACGTCGGGGTCCGCGCCGGCCGCGAGCAGTCGCCCGATCAGGTCCACGTCGCCCGCCCACGCCGCGTGGTGCAGCGGCGTGGCGCCCTCGGCATCGCGCAGGTTGGGGTCGGCGGGAAACGTCACCGGCCGCAACTGCGCGCCGGAGGTGTCGATGCCGTGCCGGGCCAGCAGTGCCAGCCGTTCGGCGAAGCCGTGTTCGGCGGCCCAGTGCACCTGACGTCGCCACATCTGCTCGCGGGTCTCCATCGCCGCACCGAGGCGGCGCTCCCACGGACTGGGTCCGGCGTCGGCCAGGCCGTGGGCGAACAGCAGCCGCAGATGTGAATCGTCGGCACCGAACATCCGGTTGTACAGCGTCTGCTGATCGGCCGGGTGTGCCCCGCGCTGCAGCAGCAGGGCGGCCAGTTCGTCGGCGTGCGGGTGGCGGGGCTGCCGGCGCGGCCCCTGCTCGCCCTCACCGAACACCCCGGTCAACACGGTGAACGGGGTGGACATCCCACACCACAGGTAGCCGTCGTCGGGGTCGGCGCCGGCATCGAGCAGGACCCGGGCGGTGGCCAAGGCATCGCCAGGTACCCGGCTGTACGCCACGTAGAGCAGCGGTGACCACCGGTAGGGGCCGCCGCGCGCTGCCGCCGATTCGGTGCGCAGGTGCTGCCTTACGGCATCCGGGTCGGCGGCCGCGGCAGCCGCCCAGATGTGTCTGCCCACCAGATCCGGCTGTGCGGCCAGCAGCTCGGTGGCGGCCTGCCGGCGCGGCGGAGCGTCGGTGTGGTCGTAGCGCAACGCGGCCAGGGCGCAGAACCGGTCCTGTGGCGTCAGGGCATCTTCGTCGACACCGCCGGGGTCGACGCTGAGGCCGGCGGCCGCGCGCAGGTAGCCCACCAGCGCCGGCCACCCGGTGAAGCCGTACTGCCGCGCGACCGTCAGCTGCGCGTCGTGCAGCGCGAAAGCCGCTCGGCCCAGCGCCGTTTCGGGCCGGGGATGGTGATTGCGCACCGTCGTACGGGCGTCCGCGGCGCCGGCGCGCACGGCCCGTTGCAGGGCGCGGGCGTCGGCGCGCAGCCGAACGAGTGACGGATTGGCGGGCAGCGTGCTGGCCATGACGGCCTCCTCTCGAGTGCCCGGCGTCCGCGAAGTCGGGCCGAGAAGAGGTCGGTCCTGAAGGTGGTACTGCTGCAGGGGGGGCTGGGCCCCTTCGAGCGGACGTCGGGCGGTCCTGCGCGCCTGCACCGCAACCTACCCGACTGCGCCGTACCGTCAAGGCATGGCCGACCGTGATTCGATTGCCGGCACCGCCGGCGGTGATTCGATTGCCGGCACCGCCGGCGGTGATTCGACTGCCGGCACCGCCGGCGCGCAAGTCCGCCTCGGGACCGCCGTGCTCACCCGGGTGGTGGAGACCATGTTCGAACCGTCGGCCGCGGTCTTCGGCGGCACACCGGCGCAGGCGTGGACCGACAACGCCGCACTGCTGGTGCCGACGTTCTACCGGCCCGACACCCAGAAGTGGCGGGTGTCGGTGCAGTCCTGGGTGGTCGACGTCGACGGGCTACGGATCCTGGTGGACACCGGCGTGGGCAACGGCCGGCGCCGGACCATCCCGGTGCTGGATGGGCTGGACACCGATTTCCCGGCCGCGCTGGGCCGCGCGGGTGTCGCACCGGAGAGTGTGGACGTGGTGGTCAACACGCATCTGCACGGCGACCACGTCGGCTGGAACACCTGGCGCCGGGACGACGCCTGGGTGCCGTTCTTCCCCAATGCCCGATACCTGTTCCCGGAGGCCGATTTCCGGTTCTTCGAGCCGGGTGGCGCCGGCTACGACGAGGCCACCGCGCTGGTGTTCGACGACAGCATCGCGCCGGTGCATGCCGCCGGGCAGGTCGAAATGTTCGGCGGCGATCATCAATTGAGCGAATCGGTGTGGTTACGGCCGGCGCCGGGGCACACCCCGGGCTCCTCGGTGCTCTGGCTGGACGCGGGCCAGCCGGCGGTGTTCGTCGGGGATCTCACCCACTGCCCCATCCAGATCCCGCGGCCCGACGACGCGTGCGCATTCGACGTGGACGGTCCGGCAGCCGCGGCCACCCGGCGACGAATCTTCACCGAAGCGGCCCGCCGGCGGGCTGCGGTGGTGCCCGCGCACTATCCCGGGCATGGCGGCGCGACCATCGTCGCCCGCGGGGACGGTTTCATGGTCGATGACTGGCTGGATCTGGAGCCGATCTGACCGCGGTGAGTTCGGCCCGGATCAGCCGGGAACTGTTCGCCACCACCGCCACCGAAGACGCGTTGTGCAGCACGGCGGCCAGCACCGGCGACAACGCGCCACCCGCACCGATGACCAGCCCGAGCGCGTTGACGGCGATGGACATCGCGTAGTTCTGCCTGATGACGGTCACCGCGGCGGCGCCCAGCGAGCGCACGTCCAGTAGTCGGCGCAGGTCGTCACTGGCCAACGCGACGTCCGCGGTCTCGACGGCCACGTCCGTGCCCCCGAGACCCATCGCCACGCCGATATCGGCGGCCGCCAGCGCGGGTGCATCGTTGACCCCGTCACCGACCATGGCCACCACGTGGCCCGCCGCACGCAATTCGCGGACCACCTCAAGCTTGTCCTCGGGCAGCACCTCGGCCCGCCATTCGGTGATACCGAGCTCCTCGGCGACGGCGCGGGCCGTCTCCTGATGGTCACCGGTGAGCATCACAATCCGGCGCACGCCCGCCGCGCGCAGCGCCGCCAACACCTCGGTCGCCTCGGGGCGCACCTCGTCGCGCAGGCTGATCAATCCAACCAGCACACCGTCCACGGCCAGCAGCAGCGGCGTCTCGGCCTGTCGCTGCAGCCGAGTCACCCATTCGGTGGCCTTCTTGGTGACCCGCACCTTCTCCTGCCGCAGCAGTGCCGGGCTACCCAGCAGCAGGGTCCGTCCATCGGCGCGGGTCCGCATACCCAATCCGACCAGCACCTCGCATTCCTCGTGCGGCGGGATGACGATACGACGCTCTTCGGTCGAGCGGATGACAGCCGCAGCGAGCGGATGCCTGGCGTGGATCTCCGAACTGGCCGCGTAGGCGAGCACCTCGTCGGGCTGCCAATCCTTGCTGAAGGCAATGACATTCGTGACCACGGGCCGGCCCGCGGTCAAGGTTCCGGTCTTGTCGAACACCACCGCGTCGACTTGGCCGGCCTGTTCCAGGTGCGAGCCACCCTTGACCAGGATGCCGCGCCGGGCACCGTTGCCGATGGCGGCGCTGATGGCCGTCGGGGTGGCCAGGCCCACCGCGCAGGGGCACGCCACCAGCAGCATGGTCATGGCTCGACGGACATCGCGGCTGAGCACCAAGGTCACGCCGGCCAACAGGAACGAGGCCGGGACGAACCGCCGGGAGAAGGTCTCGCCGACGGTCTGGATGGGCGCCCGGTCGTGCTGGGCCTCCTCGACCCTGGCGATGATCCGGCCGATCGCGGTCTGCGATCCCACCGCGGCGGCACGCACCACGATCCGCCCCTGCATCACGACGGATCCGGCGTGCACCGGCTCACCGGTGCGTTTGGCCACCGGCAGCGTCTCGCCCGTGATCGCCGACTGGTCGACTACGGCGTCACCGTCGACGATCTCTCCGTCGACCGGCACCGCGACCCGCTCGTGCACGACGACCTCGTCACCGACGGCGAGGGTGTCGATGGCGACCTGCACCTCGGTGCCGTCGGTCAGCCGGACCCAGGCGGTGTCCTGGTTGCCGGTGAGCAGATCGGCGATGGCCCGTCGGGTCCGGCGCAGCGTCAAATCCTGAAGGTACTCACCGATATTCAGCAACCACAGCACGGTCAGCGCCACCACGTTCTCGCGGAGCACCAGGCTCGCGACGGTGGCCGCCGACACCAGCACGTCGGTGCCCATGGCGCGGCCGCCCCGCAGGGCACGCAGCGCCCCGCGCAGGAACGGATATCCGGTGAAGATGGTGATCGCGGTCGCGAACAACCTGGCGGTCGGACCGAGGATCGGTGGTCGCGCCAGCACATATCGCCGGACGCCCAACACCGCGAGAGCCGCGCCGCCCGAGCCCATCCGCATGATGTCCCCGTTGCGCACATCCGCCGAATGTGGGGCTCGGGTCGACACCGTGGACGTCGGCATAGCCAGCGCCTCGCCGACCGCGGCCAGCAGTGTGCCGACATCGGCACGAGCCGTCGAATACCAGATGACCACCGCACCGGTCCGCGGATAGGCGTGCACCGCACGCACCCCCGGCACACGCAGCACGGTGTCCTCGATCAGGACCGCACGCGGAATTTCGTTACGAAAGCCGTCGGCCTGCAACCGGATCCGGCCCGCCGCAGCCGATATGACGGTGGGCATGGCGGGACCCTCAGTGCTCGTGGTCGTGCGCGGCGACCGCGGGTGGCGGCGCCTCCTCGCCGATGCGTTCGCGCGCCTCGGCGACCACGTCGCCGACGGCCAGGCGGGCGCGCTCGGCGCTCTCTTCCGCCTTACGCACCCCACGCAGACCCCAGGCGGTCACCGTCACGGTGGCTTCCCGCGCAGGCAGCTTGGCCGCGGTCTTACGTAGCGCCTCGTACGCGGCCACGCCCACCGCACCGGTCACCACCGTGGACGCGGCCTTTGCCGCCAATCCCTGCCACACCATGAACCCTCTCGACAATGGTTTTCATTATCTGGGGCGACAGTACCGATCCGACGGACTTTTGTCGACGCTGCCCCTAGTGCGGCGGCCCCAGGTACGGAAAGACATCCAGGGTGTCGGTGTGCGGATGCAACCCGCTCGGCGGGCATTCACCCTTGGTCAGCGAGGCCAACCGGTAGTCGATGAAGTCGTCGGTGAACACCCTGCCGTTCGGGTACTTGGCGGGTTTGGCCGGGTTGTAGGTGAGCATGTCGGGCAGGATGCCCTCGGCGTCGATCGCGGCGACCGCCTCGTCGTGTGAGTAGCCACCGGTGTGCCCGAGCAGGTGGACGAACTGCCCCAGCCAGCGCGTCCGGTCATGGACGGGTTCGCTGGCGTTGTACTCCTCCTTGGTCTCATCGGTGTTGAAGAAGCTGCTCACCGACGGGTGCCCGGCCCGGTCCACGTGCACCAGTTCACCGTCCCGGCGTACGCTGCACCGGCCCCAGATCCTGATGTCCGGTGCCGCACCCAGCTTCACCGTCGGCAGCTCCAGCACCATCGAGCACACATTCGCCTCGATATTGGAATCGACACCCGTCCAGGGTGATTCGCCGCCAAGATGCGGCGCGGTGAAGTTCCGCCCGCCGGTGATGTCGAACAGGTTCTTGATCCCGTCGAAGTCGAAGAAGAACGCATCGCTGCGCGCCCCCGCGAAGAACAGGTACTCGCCATCGCGGGCGATGACGGGCGTCTCGTCGAACGACACCGGCACGGCACCGAAGATCTGCTTCCCCACCGCTTCCGGTGATCGGGCCTGCGCACCCACCGCGAGGTAGACATCCACCGTCTGGTGGCCCTGCACCGGCTCGGAGAAGACGTAGCTGAAGGCGATGTCGTTGCGCAGGTCGCCGTCGTTGTCGATGGCGAGCCGGTAGACGGCGCCGGGATGCAGGGCGTCGGCGTTGGGATTGGCGTTGAGGATGAGCACGGTATTGGCGGGGTTGGCCGGCGACTGGAACGCGTAGAGATCGCACAGATCCAGGCGTGGTCACCGAGTGGCGGGCCGAGGGACAGACCGGTGAAGTGGTTCGACATATCGTCATCCAACTCCGGATCGGCGGCGGCCGCAGGACTTTGGGTCAGGGCCTTACGTAAACCACCCGGCTGCCGAACACGATGTCTTGCAACGATCTTCGCCGCCGATCCACGGCCACCCACAGCAACCCGACGGGCAGCAACACACAGGCAACGGCGCGCAACAACGCGACCGCGGGTGGCAGCCGGTTCCCGCGGCGCCCAGTTACCCGCAACCCCATGGTCACCGACCCCACCGTGCAGCCCGAGACCACCCAGCACGCGGCCAGGTAACAGACGGCGACGACGAACAGCACCGCGGTGGAGAACACCGCACCGACGGTTGGGACCCGGAACGCGGCGGGATGAAACATCAACCGGGTCAGCAGCAGGCCGAGATAGATCGCCGCCATCGCGATCCCGACGACCACCAAGTCGATGACGGCGGCGATACCGCGGCTGACGACACCTGCGGTGCGGGGATCAGGCACGCCCGCGGCCCAACAGCCGGTCGACGAAGCCGGCCACCAGGTCGTCGGCTCGTTCCCCCTGGCTGCGCACATCGGTCATGACCTCGGCGGTGACGGACTCGGTGGACTGCCGGATGATGGCCTGCAGGTCGATGCCCTCGACGACCTCATTGGCCAGTGCGACCAGATCGACCCTGCGCCGCACCAGCTCGTCGAGATCGAGTTCGTCGAGCACCCGCTCGACCAGCTGCACGGCGACGGCGACGATCACCGTCGTCACCGGTTCGATGACCCGCTGCCCCCGGGCGGTCAGGCCGGCGCGGGTCTGGTGCAACACCCGGCCGAGCACCGGTACCCGCTCGGCGCCCCGGTACACCGCGCCGACCCCGCCCACGGCGGCGGCGGCCACTCCGGCGGCGAGTGTCACTATCGGTGGCGACTCATCGGACATCAGGCTCTGCCGTTGCCGCGCATGATGTCCTCGAGGCATTTCAGCCGGGTCTGATGGGTCTGGTCCACGCAGACCCGCACCGGCCCCTCGGTTTCGGGTGCATAGGTCGGCTCCCCCTCGCTGGGCGTGGCGGCCGGCGCAGACGGCTGCGTCACCTGCTGGCTGAGCGACCAGATGGTGCTGCCAGAATTCGGCAGCTGGGCGCAGTAGGCAGGTGCCCCGGATTCGGCGACGCCTGCCGCGCCCAAGGTCGCGCAGTCGGCGCCGATCACGACCACCGGGACCGATGGGGCCTGGCCGGGCGGCGGGGCCGGGATCGCGGTGGGTTTGGCCTGCTGAGTGGCCGGCGCACTGCCGGATCCGCTGAACGCGCCGAAGGCGAACGCCACCGCGGTGGCCACGATCGCCACGAGCACCACCACGGCGGGGATGAGCAGTTTGGACCGCGATCTGGCGGGGATGGCGTGCGCTTTGGCGTGTCGCGGCCCCGACGCCGGCACGGCGAGCATGGTGGCATCGGACCCCGGCGTGCCGATGCGGTGTTCCAGGGCTCGGACGAAGTCCATGCACCGGCCGTACCGCTGTGCCGGGTCCTTGGCCAGTGCCCGGTCGAAAACCGGCCCCAGACTGGACAGTTCGGGCCGCCGGCCTCCGATGGGTGGCGGGTTGGCAGTCAGGTGCTGGCTGATCACCACCGCCGGGTTGGAGTGCTGGAACGGCGGGGCCCCGGTGAGCAGCTGGTAGGCCGTGGCGGCCAGCGCGTACTGGTCGGCCCGGCCGTCGATCTCGGCTCCGGTCAGCTGCTCGGGCGCCGCGTACGCCACCGTGCCGACGGTCATGTTGGTGCCGGTCAGATTGCTGGTCTCACCGGTTCGACGCGCGATACCGAAGTCCGCCAACAAGATTCGCTCATCGGGTGCACCGGGATTGGAGATCAGGATATTGGCCGGCTTGACGTCGCGGTGCAGCAGCCCTTTCTGGTGGGCGTAATCCAACGCCTCGGCGACCGCGGTGACGATGCGCACCACCTCGTCCGCGGGCATCCCGTCGGGGTAGCGCTCGGCGAGCAGCTCCCCGGCATCGGTGCCCTCGACGTAGTCCATGGCGATCCACAGCTGCCCGTCGACGTCACCGCGGTCGTGCACCTCGACGATGTGCGGGTGCCAGAGGGTGGCCGCGATATCGGCCTCCCGTTCGAAGCGCCGCCGGTACTCGGAATCCGCGCACACGGTGGCGCCGAGCACCTTGAGCGCGTCGCGGCGGGGCAGCCGTGGGTGCTGGGCCAGGTAGACCTCACCCATGCCGCCGGCGCCCAGTGACCGGACAACGGTGTACCCGGCGATCACCTGGCCTTCCTCGAGCGGCATGGCCGAAGTGTAATGGCCGATCAGAGCTGGTGTGCCGCATCGTCGCAGGTAACCATGCGCACCAGGTCAGCGCGGTCCCAGTTGTCAGCGACGCAGATACGCCAAGGCCTCGGCGGCGGCGTGGGCGCCGCACATGCCGTGGGCGCCGGGGCCTGGCGGGGTGGCCGCCGAGCACAGGTACATCCCGGGGATGCCGAGCCGGTAGGGGTGCAACGTGGGCCGTGGCCCGAACACCAGCTGGCGGATGTCCTTGGCGCCGGTGTTGATGTCACCGCCAACGTAGTTGGGGTTGTACACCGACATCTCGGTGGTCGACCGGACCGCCGTGCCCACCACCCGATCGCGGAAACCGGGCGCGAAGCGTTCGAGCTGTCCGATGATCGCCTCGGTGGCGTCGCCGGCGTACCCGTGCGGCACGTGCGCGTAGGCATACACCGGGTGGACATCGCCGACCGAGCGGCCCGGATCGGCCAGGTACTGCTGGCCGACGATGATGAACGGACGGGCCGGCATCCGCCCGGCCTGGATATCGCGTTCGGTGGCGGCGATCTCGGCCAACTCGCCACCCAGGTGCACGGTGCCGGCACGGCGGGCGCCTGGGTTGGTCCAGGGCACCCCGCCGTGCACGGCGAAGTCCACCTTGAAAGCCCCTGGGCCGTAACGGAACCGTCGCAGTGCCCGGCCGACCCGCTGCGGCAGCCGGTCCCCGAGGATGCCGGCGACCGCGGTGGGTGCCAGGTCGAAGACCGTCACGTCGGCGTGCGGCAGCTGGGCCGCGGCGGTGATCCGGACCCCGGTCTGGACGATGCCGCCGAGATCGGCGAACGCCGCGGCCAATGCATCGGTGATCGCCTGCGAACCGCCCTCGGCCACGGCCCAGCCGTGCCGGTGTCCGGTGGTGACGATGCCGAGGCCGATCGCCGATGTCATCGGCAGGTGCAGCGGGCGGAAGGTGTGTGCGGCCACGCCACCGAACAGCGCGGCGGCGGCCGGTGTCCGAAACACCCGGGCCAGCACGGTGGCCGGCAGTAGCGTGGGCATACCGAAACGGGCAAGGGCCAGTGGATGTTTCGGGATGTGCAGCAGCGGACCCAGGATGTCGTGCTCCAGCAGGTCGTACCGGCTGACCGGCCCGGCGAACAGGGCCCGCCAGCGGGCGCCGTCGGCGCCGAGGGCCGCGGCGGTGTCCTCGAGGCTGCGGTACAGCAGGCCGGCGCCGCCGTCGTCGAGCGGATGCGCGCAGTCGATATCGGGCCAGCGCCAACGCAATCCGTGCCGGGTAAGGTCCAGGCGGCCGAGGAAGGGTGAGCCGACGGCCATCGGGTGAATGGCCGCGCAGTGATCGTGCACCAAGCCGGGCATGATCGCTTCCCCGGACCGGACGCCGCCACCGACCCGATCGGCCGCCTCCAGCACGGTGACCTGGACACCCGCCCGGGCCAGGGTGATGGCGGCGGCCAGCCCATTGGGGCCGCCACCCACCACCACGGCTGTCGTCATCGTTACAGCGGCGTCAGGCCGTGCTTACGCTGCACCTTCTTCAGATTCTGCTTGTCCCGCAACAGGTGTAGGGATTTGCGCAGCAGCAGCCGGGTCTGGTGCGGCTCGATGACACCGTCGATGTAACCGCGCTCGGCGGCGATCCACGGGGTGGCCAGGTTGAGGTTGTAGCCCTCGATGAAGTCGGCGCGGATCTTCTGCACCTCCGGCGCGGTGGGATCCGGGAAGCGCTTCACCAGCAGCTGCGCCGCGCCCTCCGCACCGATCACCGCGATACGCGCGGTGGGCCAGGCGTAGTTCAGATCGGCCGACAGCTGCTTGGAGCCCATCACCGCGTAACCACCGCCGTACGCCTTGCGCACGATGATGGTCACCTTCGGCACGTCGGCCTCGACGATGGCGTTGAAGAACCGGCCACCACGCTTGATGATGCCGCCCTTCTCCTCCTCCACGCCCGGCATGGCACCGGGGGTGTCGACGACGAAGACCAGCGGCAGGTTGAACGAATCGCAGAACCGGATGAATCCGGCGGCCTTGTCCGACGCCTCGTTGCCCACCGCACCGGACATGTGCATCGGCTGGTTGGCGATGACGCCGACCGGCCGGCCGTCCACCCTGGCGAACGCGGTGATCATGGACGGGCTGCGCTGGTCGGCGATCTCGAAGACGTCACCGTCGTCGAAGATGCGCAGCAGGATCTCGTGCATGTCGTAGGCCTGGTTGTCCGAGTCCGGCACGATGGTGTCGAGTTCCAGGTCGCTGGCCGTGATCTCGGGCTCCAAGCCCGGGTTGACGATCGGCGCGTCGTCGAAGTGGTTGGGCGGCAGGAAGCTCAGGTAGTCACGCACGTACTGGTAGGCCGCGGCCTCGGACTCGACCACCTTGTGGATGTTGCCGCGCTCGGCCTGCACGTCGGCGCCGCCCAGCTCGTCGAAGGTGACGTCCTCACCGGTGACGTCCTTGATGACGTCCGGCCCGGTGATGAACATGTAACCCTGGTCGCGCACCGCGACGATGAGGTCGGTCTGGATCGGTGAATACACCGCGCCGCCAGCGCATTTGCCGAAGATCAGGGAGATCTCCGGGACCAGGCCGCGCAGCATCTCGTGGCGGCGGCCGAGTTCGGCGTACCAGGCCAGCGAGGTGGCGGTGTCCTGGATGCGCGCACCGGCGGAGTCGTTGATACCGATGATCGGGCAGCCGACCATGGCCACCCACTCCATCAACTTGGCCACCTTGCGGCCGAACATCTCCCCGACCGAGCCCTGGAACACCGTCTGGTCGTGGCTGAACACACCGACCGGACGACCGTCGATGGTGCCGTGCCCGGTGACCACACCGTCGCCGTAGAACGCGTTCGGATCGCCCGGTGTGCGGGCCAGGGCGCCGATCTCCAGGAAGCTGCCCGGATCGAGCAGGGCGTGGATGCGCGCCCGCGCCGACGGGATGCCCTTCTTGTCGCGGCGGGCCTTGGCCTTCTCGTCGCCGGGATCCTGGGCCAGCGTCAGCTTTTCGCGTAGCTCCGCCAGCTTCTCGGCCGTGGTGGCCGCGGACTGAACCGTCGGGGTCTCCGTCACTTCTTCGCGTCCTTGTCTGCCGTTGCGGCGGCTTGGCTCTCGATACGGTTGATGGCCTCGCTCATGTGCGCGCCGACCTTGGCGATATAGGGCTCGTCTATGACCTGGATGTGCTCGCCGCCCACCGGCACCACCTCGAGGTCCTTGACCGCTTCGCCCCAGCCGCCGTCGGGCTGGCGGGTGGCGTAGGCGGGCTCGAACACGATCGCGTCATCGTGATACCGGTCGGCCATGTACAGCGTGACGTGACCGTCGTAGGGCTGGACCTCGGCCACGGCGAGCGCCCGTTGATCAAGATAAGACGTGCGCTGGTGCTCGACGATGCCGCCCGGGATCTGCACCCCGCTCTGCGCGACGATGTCCAGCACGAACTTCACCTGACCCTCGTCGTCGAGCTTCTCCAGCTCCTCGTACGGGATCTCGGGGATCTCGACGTTGAAGGTGCGCTCGGCGAACCGGGCGTAGCGGTCCCACCGGGCCCGCATCCCCGCCTGGGACTCATCGATCGGGACGCCGGGGCGCACACAGTCGATCAGGCCGACGAACCGCACATCGGCGCCGGCGTTTTTCAAGCCGATCGCGCAGGCGTAGGCCAACGCCCCACCGAGTGACCATCCCGCGAGCAGGAACGGACCCTTGTGCAGCTCCAGCAGTTTGGGCACGTACTCGGCGGCCCGTTCCTCGATGGAGCCCTCGACCCGTTCGATGCCGTAGACCGGGGTGTCGGCGGGCAGCCGCTTGATGAGCGGCTCGTACACCACCGTCGACCCACCGGCCGGGTGGAACACGAAGAGGGGGACCGCATTCGACCCGTCTTTCGGCGCCCGCAGCGTGCGCACGAAACCGTCCACCATGCCGTCTTCGAGCTGGTTCCGCACGACGGTCGCGAGTTCCTCGATGGTCTTGGCGCCCACCACATCCTCGACGGTGATGGTGCCCTCGGCGCGTTCGGACAACCGCTGGGCCATCTTCTCGGCGGCCGAATGCTCCAGCGCCGGCAGCTCGTTGAAGATGCCACCCGGCGATTTACCGGTGACGATCGCCCAGGTGGCGAAGGTGACCCGCTCGGCCGCGTCGCGCGGCGGCACGTCGGCGCCGAGCGCCTCGGTGACGGCCTCCTGGGTCAGCACCTTGGCCGCGGCCGCCGCGGCGGTCGCCTTGCTGGGACCCGAAGGGTCCGTGGGCGGGGCCGGGATCGCCGGCGCCACAACGGCATTCGCTTTGCCAGGACCGGACGGATCGGTCGGCGGGGCCGGGATCTCGGCGGCCGGCGAGCTGTCGGCCTCCTTCTGCCCCAACGGATGCCCGGCCTCGGCCAGCTTGGCCTCCAGCTCGGCCACCGTCGACGCGCCGCCCAGCAGTTCGGCCTGCGCGGACGCGATCTCCTCGGCGGTCTGCCCCTTTTGGGATTCGGCGATCTGGTCCACCTCGTCGCGGTGCTCGATCGCGTACTTGATCAGTTCCTCGACGTTGTACAGGTTGGCGTCACGTACCGCGGTCAGCTGGATCGGCGGCAGGTCGAAGTCGTATTCGACGCGGTTCTTGATCCGCACCGCCATCAGCGAATCCAGACCGAGCTCGATCAGCGGCACCTCCCACGGCAGGTCCTCGGGCTCATAACCCATGGCGCCGCCGACGATGGCGCCGAGCCGGTCGGCCACCGTCTCACCGGAATCCGGTGACCACTTGGCGAACTGCGCGGCCAGGCCGGCGCCTGCGGTCAGGTTGTCCTGGAGAATGGCAGCGTCATCCGCGGCCGGGGTCGGTGCCGCCTCGGTCACCGGCTCGGCTGCGATCGCGAGACCCGTGGCGACCGGCAGCGCGCCGCCGGCACCGTTGCGGGTCACCACGGCGTCGTACACCAGGGTGAAGGACTCACCGATACGCGCGTGCACCTGCACGGTGGCGCCACCGGGATGGCGGGACAGGGTGGTCACCAACCGGGCGTCGTCACCGGGCACGGCGCGTTGCTCGAATGCCGTCAGCACGGCGTCCGGAAGCACCTGGGTGGCAGCGGCTTTCACCAACGCCGACAGATCGGCGGCCCCGTTGGGGGCGTACTCCCAGACGTGCCTGCCGTCCGGGGTGGCCACGTGGGTGCCCGGCATCAGCACCGAGTTGTCACCCGAGAACCGGGCATCCAGCCAGTGCGGCTTGCGCTTGAACCGGGTGGGCGGGATGGCGGCGAACTCGCCGGGCCCGAACAGCGTCCGCGGATCCAGATCGTGGCCGTGCACGAACAGGTGAGCCATGGCCGTGGTCATCGAGTCGACCTCGTCCTGCTTGCGCGCCAGCGTCGCGATGAGCTGCGCGTCGTGCAAGCCCGCGCTGGCGGTGGTCAGGCCGACCTGCATGAGCGCGACCGGGTTCGGGGCCAACTCCAGGAAGGTGGTGTGCCCGTTGTCGACGGCGTTGCGGATGCCGTGGGTGAAGTAGACGCTGTGCCGCAGCCCCTTCTTCCAGTACTCGACATCGTGGATCGGCTCGGCGCCCGCACGGATCAGCTTGCCCTCGTGCACCGTCGAGAAGTACGCCGTCTGCAGCGGATGCGGCTCGATCCCCTGGATCTCGGCCGAGAGCTCACCCAGCAACGGGTCCATCTGCTGGGTGTGGCTGGCGCCCTTGGTCTGCAGCTTGCGGGCGAACTTGCCCTCGGCTTCGGCGCGGGCGACGATCGCGTCGATCTGCTCGGGCGGGCCGCCGATGACGGTCTGGGTCGGGGCGGCGTACACGCACACCTCCAGGCCGGGGTAGTCCGAGAAGACGGTCTTGATCTCGTCGGCGGAGTACTCGACCAGCGCCATCAGGCGGATGTACTCGCCGAACAGCATGGCCTCGCCCTCACCCATGAGGTGGGCGCGCGAGCAGATGGTGCGGGTCGCGTCGGCCAGCGACAGACCGCCGGAGAAGTACGCCGCGGCGGCCTCGCCGAGCGACTGGCCCACCACCGCACCGGGATGGGCGCCATGGTGCTTGAGCAGTTCACCGAGGGCGATCTGGATGGCGAAGATCACCGTCTGGACGATCTCGATGGGGTATTCGCAGGTCTCGTTGGTGTAGTCGATGGCGTCGTCGAGGATCAACTCGACGACGGAGTAGCCGCGCTCGTCCTGGATGTGCGCGTCGACCTTATTGATCCACTCGGCGAAGACCTCGTTGCGCAGGTAGAGGTCCTTGCCCATCTTGCGGTGCTGCGCACCGAAACCGGCCAGCACCCACACCGGGCCGTTGGTGACGGGCCCGTCGGCGGAGATCACCAGCGGGCTCTGCTTACCCTCGGCGATCGCCCGCAATCCCTTGACGGCTTCGTCGTGGTCGTGGGCGAGCACCACCGCGCGGGACCGGCCGTGGTTGCGCCGCGAGAGCGACCGCCCGATCGACTCCAGCGACGCGGCGCGGCCGTCCTCGCTGTCGATCCAGTCGGCCAGTTCGGCCGCGGCAGCCTTCTTGCGGGACGTGAGGAAGCCGGAGATGACCAGCGGCACAATCGGTTTCGGTGGCTCTTTACTTTCCAGCTGCTGGCGGCCGGCCTCGATCAGGCGCTTGGCTTCCTCCGTCAGGCCGGGCAGCTCGAACGAGCCTTCCTGGTAGCTCGGGTACTCCTGCTCGAACTCGCCGTACTCGTTCATCTGGATGCCGCCGACGAACTCGGCCGCAGCATCCTCGGACGACTTCTCCTCCGCCGCCCCGGGTTCCGGCTCGGGTTCGACCAGATCCGAGGGCAGCACCTCACGCAGCACCAGGTGCGCGTTGGCGCCGCCGAAGCCGAAGCCCGAGACCCCGGCGACGGCGTGGCCGCTGTACCGCGGCCAGTCCGAGACGGTGTCGTTGACCTTGAGGTGTTCCTTGTCGAAATCGATGTAGGGGTTGGGGCCCGCGTAGTTGATGGACGGCGGCAGCTTGTCGTGCTGCAGCGCCAGCGTCATCTTGGCCAAGCTGGCCGCACCGGCAGCCGACTCCAGGTGCCCCACATTGGATTTCACCGCACCCAGCAGCGCGGGCTTGTCCGCGGCGCGACCCCGGCCGATGACCCGGCCCAGCGCGTCGGCCTCGATCGGGTCACCGAGGATGGTGCCGGTGCCGTGCGCCTCGACATAGTCGACGACGCGCGGGTCGATACCGGCGTCCTTATAGGCCCTGCGCAGCACGGCTTCCTGCGCGTCGGGGTTGGGCGCGAGCATGCCGTTGGACCGGCCGTCGTGGTTGACCGCGCTGCCCGCGATGACCGCGAGGATCTGGTCGCCGTCGCGGCGGGCGTCGGAAACGCGCTTGAGCACCAGCATGCCGCCACCCTCGGACCGGGCGTACCCGTCGGCGTCCGAGGAGAACGACTTGATCCGGCCGTCCGGAGCCAGCACACCGCCGACCTCGTCGAAGCCGATGGTCACCAGTGGGGTGATCAGCGCGTTCACGCCGCCGACCACGGCGACGTCGGCCTCACCCGAACGCAGCGCCCGCACGCCCTGGTGCGCGGCGACCAGCGAGCTGGAGCAGGCGGTGTCCACCGACACCGACGGACCGCGGAAATCGTAGAAGTAGGACACCCGGTTGGCGATGATCGCCGTCTGGTTACCGGTGATCGCATACGGGTGCGTGACCGTCGGATCGGCAAGCGACAGGTACGAGTAGTCGTTGTTGGAACTGCCGATGTACACCGCGACATTGCCGCCGCGCAGGCTCGACGCCGGAATCCTGGCGTGCTCCAACGCTTCCCAGGTCAGCTCCAGGGCCATCCGCTGCTGCGGATCGATGTTGTCGGCCTCCATCTTCGACAGCGCGAAGAACTCGGCGTCGAAGCCCTTGATATCGGAGAGGTAGCCACCCCTGGTCCGGGCCGTGGCCACCCGCTCGGCGATCCGCGGCTCGCCGAGGAACTCCTCCCAGCGCCCCTCGGGCAGGTCGGTGATGGCGTCGCGGCCGTCCAGCAGCGCCGCCCACATCTCGTCGGGAGTGTTCATATCGCCGGGGAAGCGGGTGGCGACACCGACGATGGCGATGTCCTCCACGCCTTCCGGGCGCGACCAGTCCTCGTCGTCACCGGTGGCCGGCTCGGGTTCGCCCTCGACGATGACCTGCGCCAGCGCCTCGATGGTGGGGTGCCGGAAGGCCATGGTGGCCGTCACGGTGACCCCGGTGAAGTCCTCGATATCGCTGGCCATCGCAACCGCGTCGCGGGAGGACAAGCCGAGCTCGACCATGGGCGCCGCGTCGTTGATGCTGTCGGCCGGCTGGCCGGTCGCGTTGGCGATCCAGTTGCGCAGCCAGTCGCGCATCTCGTTGACCGTCAGGTCAGGGCGCACCGGGCCAGTTTCAGAGTTCTGCGAATTCTCGCTGTTTTCAGTCATTCTCATTCACTTTCGCCGCCGTGCGGCCTTGATGACGGGCCGGTTGTGTGCGGGGGTCAGTCAGCTTCGTCCGGGAAGGCGTTGGCGATCTTGCCGCTGCGCAGGCTGCCGTCGAGGTAGGCGGCCCGGCAGGCCCGGCGCCCGATCTTGCCGCTGGAGGTCCGCGGGATGGCACCGGCGGCGGTCAGCAGGACGTCACGCACCGTGACGCCGTGGCGCACGGCGATCGCGGCGCGGATGTCGTCGGCGATGGGACCGATCTCCAGCTTGTGCGATCCGGGCGCCCGCTCCGCGACGATCACCAACTGCTCCGAGGTGTCCTCGGGATCGAACTTCAGTCCGGCGTGGGCGTTTTCGAACACTTCGGCCGGAAGCTGGTTGGCCGGCACCGAGAAGGCCGCGACGAAACCGGTGCGCAGCGCCTTGCTGGCCTCCTGCGCGGAGTACTCCAGGTCCTGCGGGTAGTGGTTGCGGCCGTCGATGATGACGAGGTCCTTGACGCGGCCGGTGATGTACAGATCACCGTCGTAGAAGGCGCCGTAGTCGCCGGTGCGCACCCAGGTGGCGTCATCGGCCGCACCCTCGGCGTGCGACGGGTTGGCCCGTGACTTGAGGGTGTTCTGGAAGGTCTCGCGGGACTCTTCGGGCTTGCCCCAGTAGCCGGTGCCCATGTTCTGGCCGCTGATCCAGATCTCGCCGATCTGGCCGTCGGGCAGCTCGGTGGCGCTGTCGGCGTCGACGATGACGGCCCATTCGCCGATGCCGACCTTGCCCGCCGAGGCCTGGGCCACCGCCTTCTCGGAATCGGCGGGCACCTCGACGATGCTGCCGGTGTTCAGGGCGTCCCGGTCGACGGTGATGATCTTGGGCTCTTCGGCCGACGGGGTGGTCGACACGAACAGCGTCGCCTCGGCCAGGCCGTAAGACGGCTTGATGGCCTTGGGCGGGAAGCCGAACGGAGCGAATGCCTCGTTGAACCGGCGCACGGTGGCCGCCGAGATCGGCTCGCTGCCGTTGAGCACGGCCTTGACGTTGGACAGGTCCACCGCGTCGGCGCCCTCCTTGGGCACGCCACGGGCGGCGGCGTGGTCGAAGGCGAAGTTCGGGGCCACCGAGATGGTGCCGCCGGTGTCGCCCTCCTTGCGGGCCAGCTCGCGGATCCACCGCTCGGGACGGCGCACGAAGGCCGCCGGCGTCATGAAGGTGAAGTAGTGGCCGATCATCGGCGCCAGCAGCGCGGTGATCAGACCCATATCGTGGAAGAACGGCAGCCAGGACAGGCCGCGGTCACCCTCTTCGCCCTCCAGCGCCTCGACGACCTGGAGCACGTTGGTGGCCAGGTTCAGGTGGGTGATCTGCACACCGGTCGGGATGCGGGTCGAGCCGGAGGTGTACTGCAGATAGGCGATGGTGGTCTCGTCCGGCTCGTCGGGCTGCACCCAGGTGGCGGCGACGTCGTCGGGCACCGCGTCGACGGCGATGACGCGGGGCCGCTGATTGGCCGGCCGGCTGCGGAAGAACTTCCGCACGCCCTCGGCGGCGTCGGTGGTGGTCAGGATCGCCGACGGGTGGCAGTTGTCCAGGACCGCGTGCAGACGGCCGACGTGTCCGGGCTCGGACGGGTCGAACAGCGGCACCGCGATGCGACCGCCGTAGAGCGCACCGAAGAATGCGACCAGGTAGTCCAGGTTCTGCGGGCACAGGATGGCGACCCGGTCACCGGGCTGGGTGACCTGCTGCAGCCGGGCCGCGACAGCCTTGTTGCGGGCGCTGAACTGCGCCCAGGTCATATCGCGGGCGACACCGTCGCGCTCGGTGGAGAAGTCGAGGAAGCGGTAGGCGAGCTTGTCGCCGCGTACCTTGGCCCAGCGCTCGACGTGACCGACGATGCTGGCGCCGTCAGGGAACTTGATCTGACCGTCCTTGATGAACGGGTTATGGAACGGCATCAAACTCTCCTGTCACAGCACGTCGCACGCGGTCGTCACGAGCCCCGGCGATCGTACCGGGGCGCCCGATTCCCCCCTCCGACGACCGCTCGTCGCTCTTAGTTTTCTCTTAATGTTAGGTGACCGATTGTCGCAGGCCAAATCTGGTTACCCGTGAGTCGCAACCAGATTTCATCCGTGTTTGGGATGCGGTGCGTTCTCCACCAGGTTGTGCGCCCACTGCTCGGTCCACTGGGTGGCCGTCTGCCCGTCCAGGCTCCAGAACTGCGGCGTGTTGTACAGCGCGTGCACCGGGCCGGCGGTGCTGCCCAGCAGCGTCTCCAGCGTCTTGGGCAGGTTCCCGACCGAGAACGCCTGCTCGGGCGCCGCGCAGATCAGATCGCCGTTCCCGCAGATCTGGTAGACGCGGTCGTTGAGCGCCCCGAAGCCGCCGTCGCGCGGGCCGGTCATCGCCAGGCCGAGCGCCGCCAGCATCGGCACCTCGTGCAGGGTGATCTCGGCACCTTGGCCGGGCGGGTTGGCCGGCAGCGTCTGGCCCACCCCGTCCTGGCGGCGGCCGTCGGCGATCAACGTCACCCCCAGCACCAGATCCTGGTCGACGGGCCCGCGGCCGTTGCCGATATCGGAGGCGATATCGCCGCCGATCACCGCGCCCTGCGAGAAGCCCACGATCACATAGCTGGTGAGCGGGCATTTGTTGTTCATGTCGGTGAGCGCCTGGATGGCCTTCTTGGTGCCCTCGGCGCGCGAGTCGTTGTAGGACATCTGGCCGTCGGCGGAGAACGGGTTATGGAACTGCGCGGTGTAGGGCACGGTGTACACCTGCACCCGGTCGGTGCCGAACTGCTGCAGCAGCGGGTTGGTCACGTTGAGCAGCAGCGCGTTCGGGAACTGCACCGGATTGTTCGGATCGAGCGCCGGTGAGGACTCCCAGGTGCCGGGGATGGCGAGCACGTAGACGTCCGGGCAGCTGGCGTCCTGGGATTCCGGGCGCGGCTTGCTCGGCGAGGGACCGGTGCTGGGCACGCCGGACGGCGGTGCGGTGGGCGGGGTGGCCAGCGGCGGGGTCTCGGGCTGACGCAACCACACCACCAAGGCGGCGACGATGACCGCCACCAGGACGGCGACGGCCCCTGCCGCGGCCACCGCCAGGATCCGGTGTCGTTTGCGGTTGTTGGTCGCCATAGTCGGAAGCGCTCCTCGGTTCGGCTGAATGTCTTCAGGCACTACTGTCCTACCGCCGGACGCGGGTCAGCAGAGCTGGTCGGTCGCGATGCGAATGTAGTCGGAGGTGACGGCGTTGACCTCACCCGCGGGCGGGGCCGCCGCACTGATGTGGGCTTCCCGGACATCGGCGCGCACCAGGGGCAGCACGAAATCCCAGACCGCCTGATCGGTCTGTTTGGCAGCACGCGCCTGGCACACGTAGGACCCGATGGTGAGCGCGACCATTTCCTCGGAGGGATGCACGCCGGCCGCCGCGAGCGCGTCGAGGTAGGACTGCTGCTGACGGGACATCGGCATGTGTTCGCGATAGCCGCCCGCCGCGCTGGCCGCCGGCGGCGCGATGTTGCCCAACCCGTCGGAAGGCCCGGCCGACTGCGAGGACGGCATACCGATCGTGGTGATCACGTCGTCGCTGAACGAGCAGCCGCACACCGCCGCCGCCGTCGAGGCGAGCATCAGCGGGGTCACCACGAACGCGGGTCGCTTTGCCAGACCCGCAGACCACCGCCGGTTACGCTGCACGGCTCCACGGTACCGGCTGTGCGCACCGGCCCAGGGGGACCAGCGGCGGTTAGCGGATCGCGGCCGACAGATCGCCGGCCAGGGCCGCCAGTTGTGGGCCCCAGTTGCCCCAGTCGTGCTGCCCACCGGTCGGGAAGTCGAAGTGCCCGTTGCGGCCCCCGAGCGAGCGGTAATGCGAATAGAACGTGCGGTTACTGCCCTGGGCCTGATCGCAGTAGCCGATCATCGCGGCGGGGTCGCTGCAGGTCAGGGTCTGCGGGCTGAACACCCACAACCGGGTGTTGTTGTCCACCAACAGCTGCGCATGCACGTCCGGGTCATGCCACTTCCACCGGCCCAGCTGCGCCGCACCCCACATGGCCTGGGTGTTGACCCCACCGAACTGCGCCATGCCCGCGGTGATGGCACCGTTGAGGAAGGTGTTGGACGGCGTCAGGAAACCCGACATGGAGCCGGCGTAACGGAACCGGTCGGGGTGGAACTCGGCCAGCGTGATGGCCGCAGTACCGCCCTGCGCGGCACCGACGATGCCGTGCCCGTTGGGCGCCAGCCCCTTGTTTGCGGCCAGCCAGTTGGGCAGCTCATCGGTGAGGAAGGTCTCCCACTGCTTGCTGCCGTCCATCTCCCAGTTGGTGTAGAGGCTGAACGCCCCGCCGGCCGGGGCGGCCACCGAGATGCCCTTACCGGCCAGGGTGCTGAAGGCGCCGGCACCGACCCAATTGCTCACGTCGGGGCCGGCGTTGAAGGCGTCCAGCAGATACACCGCATGCGGACCGCCGGCCTGAAAGGCCACCGGGATGTCGCGGCCCATGGCCGCCGAAGGCACCATGAGGTATTCGATACCGTCGGCCTTGGCAGGAGTGTCCACTGCGCCCGACGCCGACCACAGGCCCGTCGCCAGCAACACCGCGCAGGCCGCCTGCAGGGTCTTGCGGATGGCCGAATGCAGCGCGTGGTTCCCGTCGCGTCGCTCGCGCAGCCTCATGTGCCCACCTCATCTTGATAGCCGATCCCCCACCACCCGCGTTGTAGTGAATCACACCACTGCGGCGCGGCGGCTTCGAAACGGGGCGGAAACGGCCGACGGCGGCGACCCAGAAGGATCGCCGCCGCTCGGCGTTTCGTTGTTTGCCGTCAGGCCCGCGGATCAGGCGGTCGGCACGGCTCCCAGCACACGCTGCATATCCGGCTTCATGGCCTGCAGCTGCTGACCCCAGTACGGCCAGTCGTGCACACCGTTCTCCGGGAAGTTGAACACGGCGTTGGTGCCGCCGTTGGCGATGTAGGTGTCCCGGAAGGTCTTGTTGGTGCGGATGGTCAAGCCCTCAAGGAACTTCGCGTTGAACAGGTTGCCGCCGCTGACGCCGGCACTGAGGTCCGACGGGGTGCCGTTACCGCAGTACACCCACAGCCGGGTGTTGTTGGCGATCAGCTGGTTGATGTTCACGAACGGATCGTTGCGCTTCCAGGCGTTGCCGGCGTCGCCGGTCTTGCCCCACATGTCGTCGGCCTTGTAGCCACCGGCGTCACCCATGGAGATGTTCACCAGGAAGGGCCACCAGCCCTCGGACAGGTTCAGGAAGCCCGACATCGAGCCGGCGTAGATGAACTGCTGGGGGTGGTAGATGGCCAGCGTCAGCGCGGCCGAACCGGCCATCGACAGGCCGACGGCCGCGCCGCCGGTGGGCTTGACCTGACGGTTGGCCTGCAGCCACGCCGGCAGTTCCTGGGTCAGGAAGGTCTCCCACTTGTAGGTGGTGCAACCGGTCTTGCCGCAGGCGGGCTTGTACCAATCGGAGTAGAAGCTGGACTGACCGCCGACCGGCATCACCATCGAGATGCCCGAGCCGTTGTACCACTCGAAGGCGGCGGTGTTGATGTCCCAGCCGTTGAAGTCGTCCTGTGCACGCAGGCCGTCGAGCATGTAGACCGCCGGCGAGTTCGCGCCGCCGCTCTGGAACTGCACCCGGATGTCGCGGCCCATACCGGCCGACGGGACGTCCAGGTATTCGACCGGCAGGCCCGGCCGAGAGAAGGCACCAGCAGTCGCCGAGCCTCCGACAACGCCGACCAAACCGGGCAGTACCGCGGCAGCAGCTGCCGCGACCACCACTCGGCGCGTGGCGCCGCGAATTTTCCCAACGAAACTCATAACTGCTTACCTATCCCATCTGTCGAGTGCCGCACCCGGTCGGTGTGCGCCGGTCCGGGCCGCATTGCCCGTGTAGTCAACCACAAGTCGGTGTAAGTTCTCTCTTTCGATGAACGCCCGCTCACCCGTTGAGGGTGGCGATCAGATCGGGTTTGAGGGCCTGCAATTGGGCGCCCCAGTACGCCCAGGAATGGTTGCCGGCGGGCGGGAACTGGAAGGTCGCGTTGCGGCCGCCGGCCGCGGTGTAGCGGTCCTGGAACCGCTTGTTGCTGCCGATCGCGAGACCCTCAAGGCTGTCGGCGTTGAACTGCTGGCCGGGGTCGGCGTTCTCGTCCAGCGGGGTGGAACCGCCAGGGGCACAGTAGATCCACAGCCGGGTGCCGTTGGCGACCAGTTTGCCCACCTGCTCCACCGGGTCGTTGCGCTTCCACGCCGGATCCCAGGGCGGTCCCCACATGTTGTCCACGTTGTAACCGCCCGCATCCAGCATGGCGACGCGAATGGCCTGTTTCATGAAGACCGTCGAGGGGTTGAGAAACCCGGACAGCGATGCCGCATAGCTGAATTGCTGCGGGTGGTAGGCGGCCAGGATCAGGCTCGCCCCACCGGCCATCGACAGTCCGACGACACCGTTGCGGGAGGTCGAGACCTGCTTGTTCGCTGCCAGCCATTGCGGCAGCTCACTGGTCAGGAACGTCTCCCACTTGTAGGTGTAGCCCTGGTTGTTGAACGTCGACGGCGAATACCAGTCGCTGTAGAAACTGGACTGTCCGCCGACCGGCATGACGACCGAAACGCCCGAGCCGTAGAACCATTCGAAGGCCGCGGTGTTGATATCCCAGCCGTTGTAGTCGTCCTGGGCGCGCATGCCGTCCAAGAGGTAGACGGCGCGAGAAGGCGCTGCACTCGACGACGGCGCCGCAGCGCCTCCGGCCCCCTGGAACTCGACGCGGATGTTGCGGTTCATCGACGGCGAGAACACGTCGAGATATTCGACCGGCAGCCCTTCGCGGGAGAATGCGTGCGCCGACGGGGCGACGGGCAACAGTACGGCCGCCGGGGCGATCATGGCCGCCAGAGCCACGACGGCGGTCCGCAACCATGTGATGGTTCTCACAGCAGCGGTCCTACCCATGTGTCGTCAATCCATTCCGTTTTCACAGGCAATGCGATGCGTCGCATGTCGAGGCCGGAGTCCGGTGCGGGGGCCGCTCGCCGTGAACTCACCATTGAGTTCGGGGCCACCACGCTTCCTGTATCGCCACAACATAGCCGCGGCGTTACGCCACCCGCAAAACCACGTGCGCTACGGACCGGTGGCCGGCATCCCGGTGTACGGCGGATTCTTCGGCGGCGGCGCTTGCAGGCCGCACCGGTACAGCTCGTAGAGCGGGACCCGGTCGATCCGGTAACTACCGAACTGCAACGCATGGGTGAGGTTGGAGAGGAACAGCCGGGGCGTCAGCTTGCCTCGCACCGAGTTCAGGATCACTTCGGTCTCCGGACACTTCAGCGCCACCTCGGCCTGGGCGATCCAGTCCTCGTCGAGATAGGCCGGGATGTACGGACGTTCCTTGAGGAAGGGTCCTTCGGCGACCGCCCAGTCCGGGAACAGGTTCTTGTCGTGACCGATGCGGGCGTCCTCCAGCCGGGCGGTGTGCGCCGCCAGGGTGTTGACCAGACCGATCTGGTCGATGACCCGGACGTCGAGGCCGACATTCATCCCCAGCATGCCCATATTGGTGAAAAACACTGTGTGCGGCCCGGTTTCGCCGTTTCGGTAGGGCTTGTCCGGTGGCGGCGGGATGGCCGGGACCACGTCCCAGCGGTCATAGTCGCCGGACGGCAGCAGCAGCGCACCGTCGGGGGTGTTGTTGATGGCGGTGAGCACCGCCCGCATCCGCGGGTAGTCCAGGTAGTCGGCCGCGGTCAGCGGATGGGCGTGGCCGGTGGCCTGCGCATAGAAACGGCGTTCGTCGACGATGCCGGAGTAGGTGACCCGGGTGGCGTCAGCACCCATTCCGGGCGAATTCGCCGCCCACAGTGACCATCCCGCGATCCCCAGCCACAACAGACTGGTCGCCCCGGCCAGCAGATAGCCGGTCCGGCGGCTGACCTTGGTCTCGTCGGGCACCCGCACCGGGATCACTGCGACCGGCGCCAGCACGCAGAACAGGGCGGTGAGCAGGACCCGCCCGTGCATGAAGTCCCCGCCTTGGCGCACCCAGTACACACCTTGCAGCACGCCGCTTATGACGATGAAAACAACCACCGCCGTGGGGTTTTGCACGATCCTGGCCAGCGACCGCCCGGCGGACCCGGAGCGCACGGGTCCGATGGTCCAGGGATGCGACCGGCCTCGCACCAGTACCACCGCCAGCAGGATCACCAGCAGCAGCGGCACCCACAGCAGATAGGGCCGGTTGAAATTGGTCAGATACTCGAAACCCTGGCCCCACTTCGAACCCGAGGCATCCTTGGCGATGGCGGTCTGGGGCACCGCGAGGCCGTAATACCCCATCCGAAAGATCTGATAGCCCACCGGAAGCGCGCCGCCGGCCACCACGATCAGGGCCCGCCGCCGCCACCGTGGCTCCGCCACCAGCATCATCACCAGCGCCAGCCCGCCGATGAGCGCCAGTTCCGGGCGGACCAACACACTCAGGCCGGCGACACCGGCCAGCGATCCCACGAATACCGGGCCGTGCCGCCGGCCCTCGGGCAGCCTGGGCGCCTGCGACCAGCACACCATCAGCCACCACAACAGGCCGAGATAGGCCAACACCAAACCGTTTTCCAGGCCCGAGGTGGCGAAGTCACGGGCCGGTGGCACCGCGATGTAGACCAGCGCGCCCGCGGGCAACAGCACCGCCGCCCGACCCTGCAGGCCTGGGGCGTAGAGGCGGCCGGTGCCGAGCATCAGCAACACCACGCCGGCCACCGAGAACACCAGCGCCAACGTCAGCGCGACGTACTCCAGCCGCACCGGGCCGCTGATCCAGCTGACGATGTAGATCAGGTACGTCCACAGGGTGGAGGTGTTGGACTCCACCCGCTCTCCGGCATTGAAGACGGGCCCGTTGCCGGCCAACAGATTGCGCACGGTGCGCAAGACGATCAGGCCGTCGTCGGCGATCCAGCGTCGCTGCCAGGCACCCCAGCCGAACAGCCCGGCGACCACCAGCACCGACAACCACAGGCTGATCCGCACCGACACGCTGTACCGAAACGACGGCCAGCCCGCCAGCCGGGTCGCCACGGCGCGGCCGGCTCGGTCAGCCGAAGTAGACAGCGGCACCGACGGTTCCGATCAACGCCAGGGCGAGCAACTGCAGCACGCGGTCGTGCAGGGCGATGTCCTCGGGTTCGCCCGCGTCACCGCCGTCGATGTCGACGGCGTAGCGCAGGATCGCGACGGTGAACGGGATGATGGACACCGCCCACCAGGAGGCCGAGCCGCCGTCGCGCTCGAAGGCGAACAGGCCGTAACACAACACCACGGCGGTGGCCGACAGTGTCCACACGAAACGCAGATAGGAGCTGGTGTAGCTCTCCAACGATTTGCGGATCTTCGCGCCGGTGCGTTCGGCCAGCTGCAGTTCGGCGTACCGCTTGCCGGCGGCCATGAACAGCGAACCGAACGCCATCACCAGCAGGAACCACTGGGACAGCTGGATGTCGGTCGCCGCACCACCGGCGATGGCCCGGATCAGGTAAGCCGACGACACGATGCAAATGTCCAGCACGGCTTGATGTTTGAGCCCGAAGCAGTAGGCCAGTTGGATGCCGATGTAGACGGCGATGACGACGGCCAGGCTGGGACTGACGACATAGGAGATGACCAGCGCGGCCACCCCGAGCACGACGGCAATGCCGTAGGCCAGTGACTCCGGGACCACACCGGCCGCGATCGGCCGGAATCGTTTGGTCGGATGCTGGCGGTCGGCCTCGACGTCACGAGCGTCGTTGATCAGGTAGATGCACGACGCGGCCATCGAGAACACCACGAAGGCCACGGCGACCCGGGAGGCCAGGAAACCGTAGTCGTAGTGCACGTCGGTGCCCAGCGCCGCCAGCGGCGCGGCCAGGACCAACACGTTCTTGACCCACTGACGGGGACGCAGCGCCTTGACCAGGCCGCTCGCCAGGTTCCTCGGCGGCCCCAGAGTCGATTCCGGCGCTCCGTCACTCATCAGTTGCCCGCCTTCTTGTCAGCGATGACCTGAACCGCCTTGGCGGTGGCAAGTCCCACCGCCGCGCCGGTGAGCACATCCGTCGGGTAGTGCACGCCGAGCACCAAGCGCGACAACGCCATCGGGGGCACCAGCAGCCATGGCAGGCGCGAGCCGGTGGCCCGGCCGATCAAGACGGCGGCCGCGGTGGTCGAGGTGGCATGCGCGGACGGGAAGCTCAGCCGGCTTGGGGTACCGACGTTGACGGCGATCGCCGGGTGGTGTGGGCGTTCGCGTTTGACGACGCGTTTGATCACCACCGCCGCCGCGTGTGCGGCGAAGGCGCCGATACCGGCGGCCAGCCAGGCGCGCCGGTGCCGCGGCTGCAGCATCGCGCCGAGGGCGGCGACGCCAACCCAACCGGCGCTGTGCTCACCGAAATGCGAAAGGGCGCGCGCGGCCGGAAGTACCCCCGGCCGGCCGGCCAGCGTGGCCTGCACCACCACCAGCGCGGTCTCCTCGCGCGTCAGATCACCGGCCATCTCAGGCCTTTTCCAGGGAGGTGCTGTCGGCATGCGCGTTGAGCACTGCCTCCCACCGCTGCGGACTGGTCAGCTCCGGCAGTGCCGCGCGGTACACCTTGCGCATCCGGTTGAACTTGCGGGCCAACAGCGCTTGCCGCTTCAGCGATTCCCGCAGCAGCTCGAACATCTTGGCCCGGTCACGCTGGCGGTACACCACGCCGCGGCCGTCGGCGGTGGTGACGGTGACCCCGTCCACCTTGCACAGCGAGAACCACCGGGCGTCCTGGGTGGCGACGTTGATCTGCGGGCGCACATGGTGTGCCGGATCGTGCGGCTTGAGCTGGTGCACCACACCACGGGTCAGGCGCAGCGAGATGGACAGCGGGCTGGTGGGGATCTTCACCTTCTTGCGCCACTTCTTGTCCGAGGGTGTCGGCAGCGCGGTCGCGCTGGGCAGCACCACCGCGTCGGGATATTCCTGGCGCATGGCCCGCACCTCGGGCAGCGCCGATTCCAGGATGGAGAAGATGTGCTCTGGACCCGCCAGGAAGTCGTCCATCGCCTTGTTCTGGATGGCGACGGTCGAATATTCAAGACAGAGAAGATGTTTCAACGTCGCCTTGAGGTGGCTGGCCAGCAGGCCCTTGATGTCGCCGTCCCAGTGCAGCGCCGCGACCACCAGCCGGTTGCGCAGGTGGAAGTAGGCCTGCCAGTCGATGGCGTCGTCCTTGTCGCTCCAGGCCATGTGCCAGATGGCCGCACCCGGCAGCGTCACGGTGGGATAGCCGTGCTCACCGGCGCGCAGGCCGTACTCGGAGTCGTCCCACTTGATGAACAGCGGCAGCGGCTGGCCGAGCTCCTCGGCCACCTGCCGCGGGATCATGCACATCCACCAGCCGTTGTAGTCGACGTCGATGCGGCGGTGCAGGATTCGGCTGCGGTAGTGCTCTTCGTCGTTGAGCGGGTACTTGGCGAAGTTGTGGTCGTACTCGGTGTTGACCGCACCGGTCCACATGAAGTTGGCCGCGTCGACCATCTCGCCCATGACGTGCAGGTGCGAGGGCTCCTGCAGGTTGAGCATCTGCCCACCGACCAGGGTGGGCACCTTGGCGAACCGGCTCAGCGCCAGCGCCCGCAGGATGGAATCCGGCTCGATGCGGATATCGTCGTCCATGAACAGGATCTGCTGGCAGTCGGTGGCGCGCAGCGCCTCGTACATGACCCTGCTGTAGCCGCCGGAGCCACCGAGGTTGGGCTGGTTGTGGATGGTCAGCCGGTCGCCCAACGGGGCCGCCGCCGCGGCGAATCCGGGGTGGTCCTTGGCCTTCTTGGTGCCCTGATCGGAGACGATCACCGCGCTGATCACCTCGTCCACCAAGGGGTCCGAGGTCAGTGCGGCCAGCGCGCCGACGCAGTCGGCCGGCCGGTTGAACGTCGGGATGCCGAGCGCGATATCGGCCACGCCGGGTGCCGGGATGGGCGCGAACCAGCCCGCGCTGCGCACCGTCACCGCAGTGTCGGTGGTGATGTCGAACCAGATCCAGCCGCCGTCCTCGAACGGCTCAAGCCCGATCTCGAATTCGGCGACGCCCGACTCGACAATCTCGGTGCCACCCACCGTGATTCGGGCACCGGTCGCCTTGGAGCGGTATACGTCGACCCGGGCGCTGCCGGTCAGCTCGACCCGCAACACCACCGATTCCAGGATGGACCAGCGCCGCCAGTAACTCGCCGGGAAGGCGTTGAAGTAGGTGGCGAACGACACCTCGGATTCGGCGCCGATCTCCAGCGTGGTGCGGGTGGGGGCGTGCGCCCGCCGCGCGTTGGTGGCGGACTCCTCGATATAGAGCTTGCGGACGTCCAGCGGTTCACCGGGCCGCGGCAGGATCACCCGGGACAGCAGGCTGACCGCCCGGGACTCGGCACCGTCGAGGGCACCGGAGGGGATGTCACTCATGCTTTGCTGCTTTCGTCTGGGGCCGGCAGCGGCGCGCCGTCGCGCAGATGCGGGGCCAGGATGTTGTCGTACATGTTGAGCGCGCTGGCGATCGCCATGTGCATGTCGAGGTACTGGTAGGTACCCAACCGTCCACCGAAAAGCACTCCGGCGCTAGCCGTTTCGGCTCGGGCCCGATCGCGGTAGCCGGCCAGCAGGGCTCGGTCAGCCTCGGTGTTGATGGGGTAGTACGGTTCGTCGTCGTTCTCGGCGAAGCGGGAGAACTCCCGCATGATCACGGTCTTGTCGGCCGGGTAGTCCCGCTCGGGATGAAAGTGCCGGAACTCGTGGATCCTGGTGAACGGGACGTCGATGTCGTTGTAGTTCATCACCGGAGTGCCCTGGAAATCGCCGGTCGGCAGCACCTCGGTCTCGAAATCGAGCGTGCGCCAGCCCAGCCGGCCGTCGACATAGTCGAAGTACCGGTCCAACGGGCCGGTGTATACGACGGGCGCGTCCGGGGACTCCGCGCGCAACTCGTCGCGGACGTCGAACCAGTCGGTGTCCAACCGGACCTCGATCCGGTCGTCGGCGGCCATGTTCTGCAGCCAGGCCGTGTAACCGTCGGCGGGCAGGCCTTCGTAGGTGTCGTTGAAGTAGCGATTGTCGAAGGTGTAGCGCACCGGCAGCCGGTTGATGATCGCGGCAGGCAGCTCGGCCGGATCGGTCTGCCACTGCTTGGCGGTGTAGCCCTTGACGAACGCCTCGTAGAGCGGACGGCCGATCAGCGAGATGGCCTTCTCTTCCAGGTTCTGTGCGTCGGCGGTGTGGATCTCGGCCGCTTGCTCGGCGATCAACGCCCGCGCCTCGTCGGGGCTGAAGTACCGGCCGAAGAACTGCGAGACCAAACCCAGGCCCAGCGGGAACTGGTAGGCCTGCCCCTTGTGCAGTGCGAACACCCGGTGCTGGTAGCCGGTGAACTCGGTGAACTGACGCACGTAGTCCCACACCCTCTTGTTGCTGGTGTGGAACAGGTGGGCCCCGTACTTGTGGATTTCGATCCCGGTTTCCGGCTCGGGCTCGGAGTAGGCATTGCCGCCGATATGCGGCCGGCGTTCGACCACCAGGACCCGCTTGCCCAGCTGGGTGGCGGCGCGCTCGGCGATGGTCAGGCCGAAGAAGCCCGAACCCACGACGAGGAGGTCGAAACGACCGGTGGCAGGGCGCGCGGCAACGCGGGCAGATTGATCGGTCATCGGCAGCAAGGGTATCCGACCGCGCCCCACGCCCCCGAAACGTGGGACGGCGCCACGTCCTGGACAGGTCGCAATTCGCTCACGATTCAATATCGTCACTCTAGACCCAGTAGTCACAGCAGTACCATCGTTCACGTTGGCAGACGCTGGTTTTACAAGGCACAGAACCGTTGTCGCCGACGTGTTTCACGCACAACAACCGCAAACACGTAGTCCATGTATTGAGGAGACTTCCGTGCCGAACCGACGTCGACGCAAGCTCTCGACAGCCATGAGCGCAGTCGCCGCCCTGGCCGTCGCAAGTCCAGTTGCCATTGCCGCGCTCTCAGAACTACCCGCCAAGGACGAACAGCCCCAGCACCGGCAGTTCGTGCAGGCGGCGCTGATCACCGACCTTCCCGGCGAGTTGATCTCGGCCCTGTCCCAGGGGTTGTCCCAGTTCGGGGTCAATCTGCCCCCGATGCCGACGGGGATCCTCACCGGTTCGCCGGCGGCCAGCCCGGTGCTGACGTCGCCGGGTCTCGGCGCCACCGGCCTGACCTCCCCAGGGCTGACCTCACCGGTCCTCACCTCGCCCGGCCTGAGCACACCGGGGCTGAGCACTCCCGGCCTGACCTCGCCGACCGGACTCACGCCGGGTCTGCAGGGCTCGGGGACCACCGCGCCCGGACTCAGCGTGCCGCCGATCAACTCGACGACCCCGTCGCTGACCGATCCGTCGAACACCAACCCGGCGCTGACCGGCGCCACCCCGGGACTCACCTCACCGCTGTCGCCGAGCCTGGCCACCCCGGCCAGCCTGGGCACCACGCCAGGTCTGGGTACACCGGGCTTGGGCACGCCGGGCTTGGGCACACCGGGTCTGGGCGGCACCGGCCTCGGCGAGGTGCCGATCTCGTCTCCGATCGGGCTGGACCCGATGGCGGGCACCTACCCGATCCTCGGCGGCGACCCGAGCCTGGGTCTGGGTGCACCCGCGGCCACCAGCGGGGGCGGCGGACTGCTCGGCGACCTGAACAGCGCGGCTCAGCAGCTGGGCGCCGGACAGGCCATCGACCTGCTCAAGGGCATGGTGATGCCGGCCATCCAGTCGGCCATCAAGCAGGCGGCGCCCGCAGCGGCCCCGGCCGCGGCAGCCGCCGCACCGGTTGCCGACGCCGCCAGCACCGCGGCCAGCACGGCGACGGGGGCGGTGGCCCAGGTCGCTTCAGGCGCGGGCGCCTAGTCAAACCCCAGGCGCGGGCGCCTGATCTCAAGCCTGTCACCGAACGGCACCGCAGAAGCCATTCCGGCTCTGCGGTGCCGTTATGTGCTGACCGAAATTTCGTATCGTGTCGAAACTCTGGTAACACAAGTCCCATACGTAACATCGGGGCGTGTTACGTCGTCGCCCCGCACCGTCACTGCTGCTCTCCGCAGTCGTCGGCACGGTCGTCATCCTGCCGTGGGCGATCAACGGCGTACCCGAGACCGACAAGCAGCCCCCGGTGGCCATCAGCCAGCAGCCGTTGAACGACGTGCGCGGCACCGACGCCGCCGGGGAGACCATCAAGGAAGTCCACCAGGACACCCCGTTTTCCTTGGTGGCGATCACCGCCGACGACCTGGACGGCACCACCGCGCGGGTCCGCGCCAAGCAGCCCGACGGCTCCTGGGGCCCGTGGTACGAGACCGAGACCCTGGACGGGGTCGGGCCGCAGGGCAAAGCGACGCACGGCACCGAGCCGGTGTTCGTCGGCCGCACCACGACCGTGCAGATCGCGGTTCGTCATGCGGCCCCGGCACCCGCGCCGGTGAAACACGACCTGGGCTACATCCCGGCCAATGTCGAGCAGCCACTGCCGCAGAACGTCAACGCCGTGCTTATCAGTCCGCCCAAGGCGCCGATCGACGTGCAGTTCAACCCGCCCGCGGCCGCCACGACCATTCCCGGCCAGCCACCGAACATCATCAGTCGCGCCCAGTGGGGTGCCGACGAGGGGATGAAATGTGGCGCCCCCATCTACAACCAAGGGGTGCGGGCCGGGGTCGTGCACCACACGGCAGGCAGCAACGACTACCTGCCGGAGGACTCCGCGGCGATCGTCCGCTCGATCTACGAGTACCACGCCCGCACCCTGGGCTGGTGCGATATCGCCTACAACGCCCTGGTGGACAAGTACGGGCAGGTGTTCGAGGGCCGGGCGGGCGGCATGGACCGCCCTGTGCAGGGCGCCCACACCGGCGGCTTCAACACCGACACCTGGGGTGTGGCCATGCTCGGCGACTTCGACACCGAGCCGCCCACCCCGATCCAGTTGCGCACCACCGGCCGGCTGCTCGGCTGGCGGCTGGGGCTCGACCACGTCGACCCGTTGGGCACCGTCACCCTGACCTCGGCCGGCGGTGACTTCACCAAGTTCCCGCAGGGCGCCGTGGAGACCTTGCCCACCATCTTCACGCACCGCGACGTGGGCAACACCGACTGCCCTGGCAACGCCGCCTACGCCCTGATGCCGGTGCTGCGGGATATCGCCGCCCGGTTCAACCGGCCGGCCGGGCCCGCCGATCTGGTGGACACCCTGCGCGGCGGCGCCATCTTCGCCAAGTGGCAGGCGATGGGCGCCGACAAGGGCCCGCTGGGTATGCCGACCTCACCGGAGGCCGCCGGCGACGGCACCGCCCGCTATGTCACCTTCGACCGCGGCGCCATGTACTGGTCACCGGTCACCGGTGCCCAACCGGTGACCGGCGCCATCTACGACGCTTGGGGCGCACTGGGTTTCGAGCGCGGCGCACTCGGCCTGCCGACCAGCGGGGAGATCGGCGAGCCGCAGTGGATCGTGCAGAACTTCCAGCACGGCACCCTGAACTTCGACAGGGAGACCGGTGCGGTCACCCGGGTCACCGATGGCGTGCCGCTGAAACTGCCACCGCCGAATCACTCCCCCATCCAGGTGGAGCGGTTCACCCCGATCGACGCGCGCTGAGCGGTCGACCCCGCCGGATTGCGGTCACATCCACCAGCGTTCGAGCACCCGGGCCACCCCGTCGTCGGCGTTGGTGGTGGTGACCTCGTCGGCAACCGCGACGGCGTCGGGGTGCGCGTTGCCCATGGCCACCCCGTGCCCGGCCCAGCTCAACATCGGGATGTCGTTGGGCATGTCACCGAAGGTCACCACATCCTCGGCGGCGATCCCCAGCGGACCGGTCACCTCTGCGATGCCCGAGGCCTTGCTGACCCCGCGTGGCGTCACCTCGATCAGACCATTGTTGGTCGAGTAGGTCAGATCGCCCTGGACGCCGACGTAGGGCGCCAGCGCCGCGGCCATATCGGCGCTCTGCGCCCCGGCCTTCCGGATCAGCAGCTTGACCGCGGGGGCGCTGAGCAGGTCCTCGAGGGACACCTCGGTGTTGTCCGGGTTGAGCCAGGCGTGCTCGTAACCGGGTGAACTGACGAACTGCGGAGTCGCGGCGTCGTGCGCGCTGCGGCCCACCCGTTCCACCGCCAACCCGGCACCGGGGATCACCGAGGTGGCGATATCGGCCAGCGCGGTGAGCACCTCGGCCGACAAGGTGCGCGCCGACACGATCCGGTCGTTGGCGGCGTCATAGATCACCGCGCCGTTGGCACAGACCGCCATCGGGGCGAAGCCGAGCTGCTCGACCACCGGCGGCACCCAGCGCGGCGGACGGCCGGTGGCCAGCACGAAATGCGTTCCGGCGGCCACGGCGGCACGCACGGCGGCGCGGGTCCTCGGCGTGACGTTCTCGTCCTCGTCGAGCAGTGTGCCGTCGACGTCCGTGGCGATCAGTGCGGGCAACATTGCGTGCCTCCCAAGATTCAGTGTCTCCCGAGTTGTCTACGACCCCGCTCGGCGAGCTCGACCTCGTCGAGACGGGCGGCTTCCTCGGGGGTGGGTGCGCCGCCGCCGAGCCGCCGCGGCACCCAGTGGGCACCCGCAGGATGCGGGTAATTCTCTTGTACAGCGTGCAGCAGCGACTGCATCGCGTGGCGCAGTCCGGCCATGATCTGGTCGACACTGCCGTCGGGTGACAGCGCCGGACCCAGCGCCACCGTGATGGGGATGTGATTGCGGCCCAAGGCCTTCGGATGATCCTTGGTCCAGACGCGGTGCGCTCCCCAGACGATGAGCGGAATGATCGGCACCTGTGCGTCCAGTGCCATCCGCGCCGCCCCGGTCTTGAATTCCTTGAGCTCGAAGCTGCGGCTGATGGTGGCCTCGGGATACACCCCGACCAGCTCACCGGCACGCAGACGCTCGACGGCGATCGGGTAGGCCGCACCGCCGGCGCTGCGGTCCACCGGGATGGTGCCGGCATGTTTGATCAGGAAGTGGACCCCGCGCACGTCCTGCATCTCGGCCTTGATCATGAACCGCATCCGGCGCTTGCGGGCCGTCGCCGCCAGTGCCGCGGGCAGGAAATCCACATAGCTGGTGTGGTTGATCGCGACCACCGCTCCGCCGGACCGCGGAAGGTACTCCAACCCCTGGAAGTCCAACCTGGTGCCGGTGACGCGCATCGCCGTTCTCCCCGCGATTTCGAGGGAACGAAAAACCGGCTCCATTCGCGCTACTCCGGCGCCTCGCCGGCGCGCTGGGCCCGGCGGGCCGCCTTCTCCGCAGCCTCTTCGGCATCCATCCGATCGGCCTCGGCCAGCGTCGGGGCCCCACCACCCAACCGGTGCGGCACCCAGTACTCGCCCGCCGGATAAGGTCCGTAGTCGTCTTGGACCTGCTCCAGCAGATGTTGCATGCGCGAATGCAGCAGCGCGGTCAGCTCGGCGGCCGGCAGGGTGGGGTAGATGGGCTCGCCCACCGCGACCGTGATCGGCACCTTCGGCCGCCACATGTTGCGCGGATGCCCCTTGGTCCAGACCCGCTGGGCGCCCCAGACGATGTGCGGGACGATCGGCACGTCGGCGGCGATGGCCATCCGCGCTGCCCCTGACTTGAATGCCTTGATCTCGAAGCTGCGGCTGATGGTGGCCTCGGGATACACCCCCACCAGCTCGCCGGCCTTGAGCGCCTGACAGGCAGCGGTGAACGACTCGGCGCCGCTGTCACGGTCCACCTCGATATGGCGCAGGCTGCGCATGATCGGGCCGCTGATCTTGCTGTCGAAAACCTCTTTCTTCGCCATGAAGCGGACCTTGCGGCCCCGGTGCTGCAGATACGCGGGCAGCCCGGCGAAGGTGAAGTCGAAGTAGCTGGTGTGGTTGATCGCGATCACGGCACCCCCGGTGACCGGGAGGTGCTCCACCCCGGTCACGGTGAACTTCAAGCCCTGCAACCGCCACACGAGGCGAGCGGCTTGGATGACAGTCCCGTATACCGGCTCCACAGTGCACAGCGTAGTGCGGCAGCGGTCACCCGGCGGCTCCGGTTACCCTGATACCGCACGGCTGTAACCACGTGAAAGGGTATTTGTGCAGGTCACGAGTGTGGGGCACGCAGGCTTCCGGATCGATACGACGGCCGGCAGCATCTTGTGCGACCCCTGGGTCAATCCCGCGTACTTCGCCTCTTGGTTCCCCTTCCCGGACAACAGCACGTTGGACTGGGACGCCTTGGGCACCTGCGACTACCTCTACGTCAGCCACCTGCACAAAGACCACTTCGATCCGGCGACGCTGCGCGACCACGTCAACAAGGACGCCGTGGTGCTGCTGCCGGACTTCCCGGTGCCCGATCTGCGCCGCGAACTGGAGGCCCTCGGGTTCCACCGCTTCCTCGAGACGACCGATTCGGTGAAACACACCGTCAGTGGACCCAAGGGTGAGCTGGACGTGATGATCATCGCGCTGCGGGCGCCCGCCGACGGCCCGATCGGTGATTCGGGGCTGGTGGTCTCCGACCGCGTCACCACCGCGTTCAACATGAACGACGCGCGACCGATCGACCTGGACATGCTGGCCCGCGAGTTCGGCCACATCGACGTACACATGCTGCAGTACTCCGGTGCCATCTGGTATCCGATGGTCTACGACATGCCCGCCCGGGCCAAGGAGGCCTTCGGCATCCAGAAGCGGCAGCGCCAGATGGACCGCTGCCGTCAGTACATCGCCCAGGTCGGCGCCACCTGGGTGGTGCCGTCGGCCGGGCCACCGTGCTTCCTGGACCCAGAGCTGCGCGACCTGAACGACGACCACGGCGATCCGGCCAACATCTTCCCCGACCAGGTGGTGTTCCTGGATCAGCTGCGCACCCACGGTCACCACGGCGGGCTGCTGATGATTCCCGGATCGACGGCGAATTTCACCGGCTCGCAACTGGATTCGCTGACCCATCCGGTCGACGATCCGGAGTCCATCTTCACCACCGGCAAGGCCGCCTACATCGAGGAGTACGCGCAGCGGATGGCCCCGGTGCTGGCCGCCGAGAAGGCGGCGTGGGCACCGGCCGACGGCGAGGCCCTCTTGGAGCCGCTGCGGGCCCGCTTCGAGCCGATCATGGCCCAGTCCGACCAGATCTGCGACGGGATCGGATACCCCGTAGAGCTGCGGCTGCCCGGGCCGTCGCACACCGAGACCGTCGTGTTGGACTTTCCCAAACGGGCTGTGCGCGAGCCGATTCCGGATGAGAAGTTCCGGTACGGCTTCGAGATCCCGGCGCAGCTGGTGCGCACCGTGGTGCGCGACAACGAGCCCGACTGGGTGAACACCATCTTCTTGTCCACCCGGTTCCGCGCCTGGCGCGTCGGCGGCTACAACGAATACCTGTACACGTTCTTCAAATGCCTCACCGACGAGCGGATCGCCTACGCCGACGGCTGGTTCGCCGAGGCGCACGACGACAGCGCCTCCACCGTGCTCGACGGCTGGGAGATCCAGCGCCGCTGTCCGCACCTCAAGGCGGACTTGTCCAAATTCGGTGTGGTGGAAGGTAATACACTGACCTGCAATCTGCACGGCTGGCAGTGGAACCTGGAGAACGGCCGCTGCCTGACCGCCAAGGGCCACCCGCTCAGGAGCGCCAGGACGTCATGACCAGGGCGGCGTCGTACGACGACGGGCTGATCCAGCTGGATCACCAGGCCCTGACGCTGCGGCGCTACCATTTCCCGTCCGGAACATCGAAAATCATCCCGCTGCAAGCGATCCGGGGCTACAAGACGGAGTCGCTGGGCCTGCTCTTCGACCGGTTCCGGATCTGGGGGCCGTCGGACGACCCCCGCCGCTGGCTGCCGCTGGACGTGTGGCGGCCGATCAAGTCCACCCTGATCGTGCTCGACGTGCCGGGCACCCGGCCCAGCCCGGCGTTCACCCCGCTGCGGGTCAGCGAGTTCGTGTCGGTGTTGGACGAGCTGCTGCACCGGCAGTGAGGGTCAGGCCTCCAGCCGGGCCCGCACCGCCGCCAGCCGCTGCGCCAGCTCGGCCTGCCCGATCACCCCGCGCACCAGCAGCGAATGGGCCAGGGACATCAGCTGGTTCTCCGGGTACGGCAGGTCGGCATACACCGTCGCCGAGAGCGCGTCCTCCTCGTCGCGGCGCTCCTTGAAATCCGGGAGGTCGGCTCCCTCGCACTCGGCCCGGTCGAGCGCGTCGCACAGCCCGTCCAGGCTCGTCTTCCACGGTGGGACCGGGTTCTCGACACCGTATTTCGCGGCCATCCGCGACCACACCTGATTGCGCTCGACGATGTCCGCCAGCGGTTCGGGTGGGGTGCTCATGCGCCGTTGGGGTGGATCGCGGGCCGAGTCGCCACCACGACGTTGGTCGTCACCCCCGCCTTGGGCAGCGCGACGCCGATCAGGCAGTCGCGGGTGACGATCTCGGCCAGCTGGTCCTCGGTCCAGCCGTCGGTGCCCTCGGGCCGCAGCGGCATCACCATGAAGCGATGTTTCTGGTTCGAATCCTGCACCCGCACTTCGATATCGTCATCCAGGTAGAGGCCGAACTCGGAGAGCACCTGCCGAGGCCAGCGCACCAGCCGGCGCCGGTAGTTGGGGGTGCGGTACCACTCGGGCGAATTGCCCAGGATCGGCCTCGGATAGCAGGAACACAACGCGCACACGATCACGTGGTGCACGCTCGGGGTGTCGGCGAGAATCTCGAACGCGGTGAAGTCACTGGGCGTGCCGAATCCGGTCGGTTCCAGCCAGTCGACCCCTACTTCCTTGCTCGCGGTCATCGGTTCGGCCAGCGCCAGCGCCTTGAAGTCGGGATCCAGCCAGGCCCGCGCCACCAGCCGCGCCGCCGGGGTCGGCCCGATCTGCTCGGCGAATTCGGTGAACCGGCGGTGCTCCTCGGCGGTGAAGATGCCCTTCTCGATGCACAGTTCGCGCAGGGCGATCTCCAGCACCTCGAAGTCGGTGATCTCGTCGACCATCGGCTTGACCGTGCGGTCGTGATCGTGATCGTGATGGTCGTGCATCAGGCGCCTCGCAACCAGTGTTCGGGGATCTCGGTTCGCAGGGTGTCGTTCGGCGACCCGGTGTAGTCGTCCCACAGGTCGGCCTGGTTGAACTGCACCACGTAGAACCACTCCGGCTCGGCATCGGAGCGGGCCCACGTCTCGTCCTCGGCGGCGGGACTCTCATAGGCGACGACGGCGATCTCGCCTTCGGCGCCGCGGCAGTATTCGGGGGTCCGGGTGTAGAACAGCACCGGCAGTTCGTCGCGCACCACCACGCGATCACCGACCGCGAACTTGGGGGCACCGGCCTGACCGGCGTAGACCTGCGGGTCACCCTTGCCCACCGCGTGGATGTGGTGCTCGTTGCGCTGGACCTGCGCGCCGTCGCCTGCGCCCTTCGGCTCGGCCCGTAGCTGTGTGCCGGCCAGGCCGTCGGCATAACGGTCGCGCACCTCGATCATCCGCTCGGTGAGCTCGGTGAGCCCGATGTGGTGCTTCTCGATCAGCACCCGCGCGACCGACAGCAGCCATCGGCCGTAGTAGGGGAAGCCTTGGTACACGGCGCGTCCCACGTCGACGTTGCCGATCCGGCGGCGCTCTTCGGAGAGCCAGATGCCGCGCCAGGCAAGCACTTCACACATGACATAGGTCATGTGCTCCCAGTACTCGTAATCCTTGTTGACATAGCGCATCGGGGCATCGGGTTCACCGCCGACATCGTGCACCGGTTTGGTCAGCGCGACGATCCGCCCGTGATCCATCAGATCGGGATAGGGCGCATCCGGGATCTCGGGAAAGGCCGATTTCAGCCGGCCCACCAGATCCAGTTGTGCAGCGCGTTCGGCGGCCGTACTCATGCGTGCTCCCCTCGGCAAGCGGCAGAGCCATCGCTTCGGGGTCAAGTACAGCGCACATCGGGGCGCCGCGAGGGCGGAACGGCTCGGATTGGCCGGCCGGCGCTGCGCTCAGCGGACCTTTTGGCGCAATTCGGAGCACGCGTCGGACGCGGTGTCGTACACCCGCACCACCGCCTCGTCGCCCGGCGACAGATAGGTCGACTCACCCAACGGGGTGTAGCGGGTGGCGCCGATCCCGATGAGCACGTGCTCGGGGTGTCCCGAGGCCACCATCAGCGCGCCGACATCCTCCAGCGGGGTGTCCGGTGCGCCCTTCTGGTTGGCCAGCCGTTCGGTGATCCAGTCCAGCAGCACCTCGCCGTAGTACGAGTAGCCCAGCAGCGGGCTGTCCACCCCGTACGCGTGCTCAGCACCGGCCGCGGTGTGCAGGTGGCACGACAGCCGCATGGTGGCCGTCGGGCCGTCCGGGGTGAGGTCGTGCGCCTCGAAGAACTGGCGCGCAACACCTTTGGAGGCCGGGCCCCAGTTCTTCTTGTGGCTGATCTTCGGTGCGCCGGGCCGCCGGATGGAGCAGTCGTTGAAGGCGCCGAGGGCGAACGGGCGTAGCGACACCACCGTGTCGCCCTGCCACGTCACCTCGCAGGCCAGCCCGACCTCGGGTTCGATCTGAAGATTCAGCGGCTCGTCACTGACTGGCAGGGCGATCTCGTCGTGCGACAGCGGGAACTCGCCGAGGAAGGTGTCACTGCCCGGCGCATACCACGGGAAGATGCCTTTCGGAGCATTACCGACCGCTGCCACGTTCGTGAAATCCACTGCCTCCCCGGCCTGTTCGAGATGGCCGGCGAAGTTGCCCGCCACCCCGAAACCGAACCAGTTCCGCAGCTGCGCATCGTCGAGTTCGATCACGCTGTCAGCACCTCCGTACCGAGATAGGGCACCAGCGCGGCGGGCACCCGGACACTGCCATCGGGCTGCTGGTGGTTCTCCAGGATCGCGACCAGCCACCGGGTGGTGGCCAAGGTCCCGTTCAGGGTGGCGGCGATCTGCGGTTTGCCGTCGTCGTCGCGGTAGCGGGTGGACAGCCTGCGGGCCTGGAAGGTCGAGCAGTTCGACGTCGAGGTGAGCTCACGGTAGGTGCCCTGGGTGGGCACCCACGCCTCGCAGTCGTACTTGCGCGCCGCCGACGAACCCAGATCGCCCGCGGCGACGTCGATCACCCGGTACGGCACCTCGATGGCCGCCAGCATCTCCCGCTGCCAACCCAGCAGCCGCTCGTGCTCGGCCTCGGCGTCCTCGGGCTTGCAGTAGACGAACGCCTCGACCTTGTCGAACTGGTGCACGCGGATGATGCCGCGGGTGTCCTTCCCGTAGCTGCCTGCCTCGCGCCGAAAGCAGGACGACCAGCCGGCGTAGCGCAGCGGCCCGCCGGACAGATCCAGAATCTCGTCGGCGTGGTAGCCGGCCAGCGGCACCTCAGAGGTACCGACCAGGTACAGGTCGTCATCGTCGAGGTGGTAGATCTCGTCGGCGTGCGCGCCGAGGAAGCCGGTACCGGCCATCACCTCGGGCCGCACCAGCACCGGCGGGATCATCAGGGTGAACCCGTTGGCGGTGGCCAGCCGGACCGCCAGCTGCAGCAGGCCCAGCTGCAGCAGCGCGCCCTGACCGGTCAGGAAGTAGAACCGCGACCCCGACACCTTGGCGCCGCGCTCCATGTCGATTAAGCCCAGCGCCTCGCCGAGCTCGAGATGATCCTTGGGCGACTCGATGGCCGGTGGCTCCCCGACTGTGTCCAGCACGACGAAGTTGTCCTCGCCGCCGGCCGGCACCCCGTCCACGATGACGTTGGCGACGGCCAGATGCGCAGCGGCGAAGGCACTCTCGGCCGCGGACTGCGCCGCTTCGGCGGCCTTGACCTCCTCGGCGAGTTGCTTGGCGCGCTCGAGCAGGGCCGGCCGCTCGTCGGGGGAGGCCTTGCCCACCGATTTGCTGGCCGTCTTCTGTTCGGCACGGAGATTGTCGGCGGCCGAGATGGCGGCGCGGCGGGCGGTGTCCGCATCCAGCAGCGCATCCACCAAGCCGGGGTCCTCGCCGCGGGCGCGCTGTGAGGCCCGCACCCGGTCCGGTTCGTCACGCAGCAGCTTGAGGTCGATCACGGCGGTAACCCTACTGTGCCGCCCGAATCGGCAGCACCGACCGGGGGCCGCATGCCACAACCACATAACGTTACAACCGCATCACTTGTCACAAGCCGTGACACGCCTGCCACAATGGAGCCGATGTTGGACGCACCAGAGCACCCGCAGCCGTTCCTTGACGAGGGGCCCCCGCCGCCCGCGTCACGGCGGCTGGCCTGGTTGCGTGACGCCCAGCTCACCCCCACTCGACGCGCGTTGCTGCTGACCGCCCTCGGCGGACTGATGATCGCCGGCGTGATCACCGTGCTGCCGGACACCGCGGCCGGTGGGCGGCTCGCCGTCCTCAGTTCGGGCACCGGCGGGTTGGCCCGGTCCAACAGCACGTTCGACCACGCCAGCAGCGGATCGTGCCTGAACTGGCCGGACCGGGTGCCCGATGCCGCCCAGATCGTCGACTGCACCACCGAGCACCGGTTCGAGGTGGCCGAGGCCATCGACCTGCGCACCTTCCCGGGCACCGAGTACGGTGCCGACGCCGCGCCGCCGTCGCCGGCACGCATCCAGCAGATCAGCCAGGAGCAGTGCCAGAGCGCGGTGCAGCGCTACCTGGGCGACAAGTACGACCCCAACGGCCGGTTCGCGGTGAGCCTGCTGTGGTCGGGGGAGAAGGCCTGGCGGCAGAACGGCGAGCGCCGCATGTTGTGCGGCCTGCAGTTGCCCGGTGCGGACAATCAGCAGCAGGCCTTCCAGGGCAAGGTCGCCGCGGTGGACCAATCCAAGGTGTGGCCCGCAGGGACCTGCCTGGGTATCGACCCGGCCACCAACCAGCCCACCGACATCCCGGTCGACTGCGCCAGCCCGCACGCGCTCGAGGTCACCGGCGCGGTCAACCTCGCCGAGAAGTATCCGGCCGGAGTGCCGCCCGAACAGGAGCAGGACGCCTACGTCAAGGACACCTGCACCAAGATCACCGAGGAGTACTTGGCGCCGCTCAAGCTGCGGACTACCACGCTGACGCTGGTGTACAGCACCATCTCGCTGCCCAGCTGGCTGGCCGGCAGCCATCAGGTGTCCTGCAGCATCGGCAGCACCCTGGGCAACGGTGGCTGGTCCACCCTGCTCAACAGCGCCAAGGGTGCGCTGATGATCAACGGCCGGCCGCCGGTGCCGCCGCCGGACATCCCCGACGAGCGCCTCAACATGCCGGCCATCCCGCCGCCGTCGATCGATCTGTCGCAGAGCCAGTCCTCGAGCGGGTACGACTCCAGCCAGTCCTCGCAGTCGACCCAGCAGACCCAGTCCAATCAGCATCTGCCCGGTCAGTCGACCCAGACGCCGGCCACCCAGAGCAGCCAGCCGTCGTCGACCCCGGCGCCCGCGCCTGGCAACACGTTCCTCAACGGACCGCCCCCGCCCGGCGATGCGCCGCCGGCCGATGGGCAGGCTCCGGGTGGCGCTCCGCTGGACGGACCGCCGCCGCCCGGGGATGCGCCCGTCGCGCCCCCACCCGCTGCGCCGCCGGTCGGCCCTGCGCCCGGTCCTGCGGAGCCGGTGCTGCCACCGGTGCAGTGACGCACCTGATGCCGGTGCCGATGAGCCGGAAACGGTTCGACGAGTTGGTCTCCGATGCCCTGGATCTGATCCCGCCGGAATTGGCCACCAGGGCCGACAACGTGGTGTTCCTGGTGCAGGGCCGCCATCCCGACGAGCCGGATCTGCTCGGCCTCTACGAGGGCGTCGCGCTCACCGAGCGGGATTCGTCCTATGGCGGATACCTGCCCGACACCATCACCATCTACCGCGATGCCCTGCTGGAGATGTGCGACACCGAGGAACAGGTGGTCGAGGAGGTGGCGATCACCGTCGTGCACGAACTGGCCCACCACTTCGGCATCGACGACGATCGGCTGCACGAATTGGGTTGGGGCTGAGGACTCATCAACCCGGGGCGAGCGAAGCGACGGGGGAAGACCCCGGGCGAGCGAAGCGACGGGGGGAAGACTCCGCGTGGGAACTCCGGCTTGTCGGTGCGCGGTGCTAAGAACGAACCATGAGGACCAGCGAGCAGCTGCACACGGGTGCGCACTGCCGCGAGTGCGCGGACGGCCTCGCGCACTGCCACGGCACGGTGATCCTGCACATCGGCCGGCGCGCCGAATGCACCGAGGATTGCGGCGATCCCGAGTTGGAGCACACCTACACCATCGACTGCATGGCCGTCGCGTGCGGTTGTGCCGAGGATCAGCCCATCGGGTCGGGCACGCTCTCCTCGGGCGATTTGTCCGCGTAGAACGGCGGGGCCAGCTCGCCCCACTGCACGCAACTCCACCGCCCGTCGGTGATCGGGCTGAGCACCACGCTCTCGGTGTTGGCCAGGTGGTGTTCCAGCGCGAATCGGCCGTCGACGCCGGCCAATACCGCGGCCACCAGCCGGATGGCCGCGCCGTGGCTGACCACGACGATGTCGTCGCGCCAATCGTGGTCATCGAGGTGCTGGATCCGCAGTTTGGTCAACACCGGCACGATGCGATCGAGCACCTGCTGTCCGCTTTCCCCGCCCGGCATCGACGCGTCGAGGTCGCCGAGCTGCCAGCGCCGGTAGATGCCTTCGAACTGTTCGACGGCGGCCTCGTCGGCGCGGTCCTCGAGGTGGCCGACCTGGACCTCGTAGATGTCGTCGAGCTCGCGCGGCGCCACCTCAAGGTGCCCGCCGATCCCGGCGGCGGTCTGCCGCGCCCGGGTGGCGACCGAGTGGGCGACCACGCCGACCGGCTGCTTCCAGTTCCGCGCGAAGACCCTGGCCTGTTCGTGCCCCAGCTCGGTCAGCTCGGCACCGGGCGGCCGGGTGTCCAAGCGCTTCTCGACGTTGCCGAACGACTGCCCGTGCCGTACTAGTACCAGCCGCCCGCTCACAATCGCTCCCCTCGCCGCAGTGCCGCCAGCCACCGCGTCGCCTCGCTCGAGGCCGGTGGTAGCGCCCCGACCGCGGCACCGGTCGGCCAGGACCCCAGGAAACGAACGTCGGCACAACGCCGGTGCAGCGCCGTGAGCGCCTCCGCGACAGCGCCGTCGTCGATATGCCCGACACAGTCCAGGAAGAACTTGTAGGTTCCCAATTCCGTTCGGGTGGGCCGGGATTCGATCCGGGTGAGGTCGATGTCACGCATCGCGAACTCGGTCATCGCGGCCACCAGCGCGCCGGGCTCGTTGTCCAGCCTCAGCACCACCGAGGTGCGGTCGGCGCCGGTGCGCCCGGGCGGCGGCGCCGGCCGCCCGACGAGCACGAACCTGGTGCGGGCGTTGGGTTCGTCGACGACGCCCGCGGCCAGCACGCGCAACGCGTAGCGTTCGGCCGCCAGCGCCGTGCTCACCCCCGCGTCGGCGCGGCCGGCCGCGACATCGGCCGCGGCGGCGGCATTGGACTGCGCGGGGATCACCGTGGCCCGCGGCAGTTCGGCGGCCAGCCAGCGCCGCACCTGCGCGGCGGCGACCGGGAAGGCCGCCACGGTGGCGATGTCCGGGGCGGCCGCGCCGGTCGCGCCTGCCCGGGTGACGATGCTGAACGCCACGTCGAGCGTGTGCTCGGCGAAGATCTGCAGGGCCGGCCCGGCGGCCAATCCGTCCAGGGTGGGCAGCACCGACCCCTCGATGGAATTCTCGATGGGCACGCACGCGTACTCGGCGTCGCCCGACCGCACGGCATCCAGCGCGGCGGCGGGGCTGTCATAGCCGACGGGCGTCACCTCGGCGTCGGAAGGATCGTTGCGGGGGATCATCGCGCCGGCCACCATCTGCAGCAACGCCGCCTCGGTGAACGTCCCCTCCGGTCCGAGATAGGCGATGCGCGGCACGTCTTCACCCTAGTGGCTCGCGCGGACGGCCCCGCCCGAGCCGAGAGGAAAACCTTGCGACCCCACCGCCGATGTAGTTAAGTAAGGCTTACCTCACTAACGGAAGGTGTATCGGATGACGACTGTGGTGGCGGCACCGACGACGGCCGAGCGGATCCGCAGCGCCTGCGCGCGGGTCGGCGGAGCGATGGTTGCGGTCGACGGCCTGGACCCCACCGCCACCCCGGTGCACCATCTGTTGGCCGACGGTTCGGTCGCGATCACCATTCCCGCCGACGGCGCACTGGCCGGCGCGCTGGTGTCGGCGGGCGCGGCCGGTATGCAAGCCGTGCTGGAGATGACCGACTATGCGCCGCTGCCGCTGCGCGAGCCGGTGCGCGCCCTGGTGTGGATGCGTGGCCGCCTGGTGCCCGTGCCCGCCGGCGACGTGGGCGGCCTACTCGACCTGATCGCCACCGAACACCCGAATCCCGCTCTGCTGCAAGTGAACAACGGCGCGCCCACCGATGGTGAGACACCGTACGCGTTGGTCCGCGTGGAAATCGAATCCGTGGTGGTCGCCGACTCGACCGGGGCCGAGTCGGTCGGTGTGGGCGCCCTGCTGGAGGCGCGGCCCGACCCGTTCTGTGGCCTGGAGTCCTGCTGGCTACGCCACCTGGAATCGGCGCATCGCGATGTCATCGAACGGCTGTCGGCCCGGTTGCCGATGACGCTGCGCAGTGGCCAGGTGCGGCCGTTGGGCCTGGATCGCTACGGCGTGCAACTGCGGGTCGAGGACGAAACCGGCGACCACGACGTCCGGCTGCCGTTCGCAAAACCGGTCGATGACGTGGCCGGGCTGAGCCAGGCCATCCGGGTGCTGATGGGTTGCCCCTTCCTCAACGGACTACGCGCGCGCCGGATCTGAGGTCACGCCGCGCGGCCACTAGCGTGGCTGCGGTGACCGAACCGGACCCGCTGCCCCGGCGCACCCTGCGCATCGAGGTCTTCGTCGTCCTCGCCGTCACCTTCGGGCTGAGCGCCTACACCGCGCTGCTGGACCTCATCGAGGCCGTCCTGCTGGGCCTGGCCGGCCGGCGGGTGGCCCTCAATCAGCGCCGGTCCCCGTTCGACCTCATCGACTTCGGCCTCAACATGGCCTCGGTCCTGCAGCTGGTGGCGTGGGGAGCCCTGGGGCTGTACCTGTTGTGGCGCAGCGGGTTCGGCCCCCGCCGCATCGGGCTCGGGCGCATCCGCTGGCATCCCGACGTGACCGGCGGCCTCGGGCTGGCCGCACTGATCGGCCTGCCCGGGCTGGGGCTCTACGTCGCGGCCCGGGTACTGGGCCTGAGCGCGGCCGTGGAACCGGCACAGCTCTACGACACCTGGTGGCGCATCCCCGTGCTGGTGGCGCTGGCCTTCGCCAACGGCTGGGCCGAGGAAATCATCGTCGTCGCGTTCCTGATCACGCGGCTGCGCCAGCTGCGCTTCAATCCGGTGGCCGCGTTGGCGATCTCGGCCGTGCTGCGCGGGGCTTACCACCTGTACCAGGGCTACTCCGCGGGCCTGGGCAACGTGGTGATGGGGCTGGTGTTCGGGTACGTCTGGATGCGCACGGGCCGGTTGTGGCCGCTGATCATCGCGCACGGCCTGATCGACACCGTCGCCTTCGTCGGCTACTCCTTGGCCGCGGGCCACCTGGCCTGGTTGACCTGACGCTGCGGCCGCGGCCAGTACATTCGCAGCTGTGAACGACCAGCGGCCGCCCGGCCAGGAGCCGCCGCATCACCGGCGGCCGGTGCCCCCACGGGAGCCGTCGCAGGTCATCCGCCGCCCGCCCGGGTACCGACCGGCACCTCAGTGGCCGCCCAATCCACCGACACCGCACCGGGCGCCACCGGCCCAGCCCCAGCCACCGCCACCGCCACCAGTACGCCGGGCACCGCCGCCGCGGCCCGCTCCCCCGCGCCAGGCCGCTCCCCCGCCGGTCAAGCCCGCCAAACCGCGCCGTCGGGGCCGCGTACGCCGCGGGCTCGTCCTGCTCACGGCGCTCATGCTGATTGCACTGATGGCCGGTGTCGCCGGTGCGGTGTGGTTCGACACCACCCTGCAGCGCGTGCCTGCACTGGCCGGCTACCCGGGCCGACCGGCGCCCGGCAAAGGTGTCACGTGGCTGCTGGTCGGCTCGGACAGCCGGCAGCACCTCTCACCCGAACAACAGACCGAGCTGGCCACCGGCGGGGATGTGGGTAACGGCCGGACCGACACCATCCTGTTGGTCCATATCGGCGGATTCGGTTCCGGCGTGCCGACCACGATGGTGTCGCTGCCGCGCGACTCCTACGTCGACATTCCGGGACACGGCAAGGACAAGATCAACGCCGCCTTCGCCATCGGCGGCGCGCCACTGCTCGCGCAGACCGTGGAACAGGCCACCGGCCTGCGGTTGGACCACTACGCCGAGGTCGGCTTCGACGGTTTTGCCGAACTCGTCGACGCCGTCGGGGGTGTCACCATGTGCCCGGCCGAGCCGATCACCGATCCACTGGCCGGTATCGATCTGCCGGCCGGCTGCCAGGAACTCGACGGCCGCAACGCGCTGGGCTTCGTGCGCTCGCGCGCCACACCGCGCGCTGACCTGGACCGGATGCTCAACCAGCGGGCGTTCATGTCGGCGCTGCTGCACCGGAGCGCCAGTCCGGAAGTGCTGCTCAATCCCTTGCGGTGGTACCCGATAACCCATGCGGTCGGCGCCGCCCTCACGGTCGATCAGGGCGGCCACGTCTGGGACCTGGCCCGATTGGGCTGGGCCTTGCACGGCGACGCAGTGACCACGACGGTGCCCATCGGCGAATTCACCAGCAGCGACTCCGGCGCGGTGGTCGTCTGGGACACCGAGGCCGCGGGCCGCTTGTTCGCCGCACTCGCCGCCGACACCGCGGTTCCCGAGGATGTCCTCAACCTCGGATCGTGACCGCCAGCAAACTTTTGAGTGCACCCTTAGCGGAGGGTAACTGGAATCACTACAGTTAGGAAACGCTTACCTCGGTAAGGCTGACCTTCACTGACATAGCCTCTGACCTGCGCTATTGTCATGATCATGACCGACGCGAGCGCTCTCGACACCAAGTTCAACACCCTCCTGCGGGAGCAGATCCGGGCCGAGTTCACCGCCTCGCAGCAATACATCGCCATCGCCGTGTACTGCGACGGATCCGATCTTCCGCAGCTGGCGGCGCACTTCTACGCCCAGTCGGTGGAGGAGCGCAATCACGCCATGATGCTGGTGCAGTACCTGCTCGATCGTGACCTTGACGCCGAGATCCCCGGCATCGACGCCGTGCGCAACTCGTTCGAGAGCCCGGCGCAGGCGCTGCGGCTGGCGCTGGACCAAGAGCGCACGGTCACCGAGCAGATCAGCCGGCTGGCCAGCGTCGCCAGGGACGAGGGCGACTACCTCGGCGAACAGTTCATGCAGTGGTTCCTCAAGGAGCAGGTCGAAGAGGTGGCCACCATGTCATCGCTGGTCCGGATCGCCGAGCGCGCCGGAGCCAACCTGTTCCACCTGGAGGACTTCGTCGCCCGCGAGCTCACGCGCGGCGCCGCCGACCCCAGCGCACCCAAGGCCGCCGGCGGCAACCTCTAATCCCGGCCCGCCCCGGCCAGACCGTTCTGCAGCCAGTCCTTGGTTCGGCCGGGGTGATTGGTGGCGACCCATCCGACCCCGATGTCCCGGCAATACCGCACGTCCTCGTAATGGTCGACGGTCCAGCAATACAGCGCCCGGCCCTGGGCGGCGGCCCGGTCGACGAGCTCGGGGTGCTCACGCAAGGTGGCAATGGACGGACCGACGGCGGTGGCGCCCACTGTGGTGGCCGCGCTGCCGCCGAGATAGCGCGACGTCTCGCCCAGCAGCACGGTGGGCAGCATCGGCGCCGCCCGCCGGATCCGCCATACCGCCGCGGCGGAGAACGACATCACCACGGCCCTCGCCAGATCGGCCGAGGCGGGCGCGGCGATACCGTACCGGTGCAGTACCGCCAGTACCTTGCTCTCCACCAACGCGCCGTAGCGCACCGGGTGTTTGGTCTCGATGAAGAGTTTGACGGGCCGTTTCCAGTCGAGCACCAGCGTGATCAACGCGTCCAGCGTCAGCAGTCCGGTATCGCCGGTGGCGCCGCTCTCGCGCCAGCCGGGATGCCAGGACCCGAAGTCGAGTTCGCGTAGCTGCGCCAAGGTCATCTCACTGACCAACCCGGTGCCGTTGGAGGTGCGGTCGACACGGCGATCGTGCACACACACCAGGTGGCCGTCCCTGGTCAGCCGGACATCGCATTCGACGCCGTCGGCACCCTCGTGCAGGGCAAGCTCGTAAGCGGCAAGCGTGTGCTCGGGACGCTCGGCCGACGCGCCGCGGTGCGCGACGACGAAGGGATGGCGGTCGGCCGCCGGTCCCGGTATCGGTTCCGATCTGGCCGGCCCAGCGGCCCCGGCGTCGCCCGCGGTCATATGGCTATGCTGCCGGGTTCTGGTCTTCGGTCTCAACCGGTGGCGCGGAATCAGCGTCCGACGCCGGGGATTGCTCGTCGTGCGGGTCGGTGGCCACCATCACCCAGCGCTTGACGGGCCGGTCGACCGGCCTGCTCTCGAAGCCCTGGAAGACCTGTAGCACCAACACCACGGCGGCCAGCGCGAGCAGATAGGCGATGGTGGTGGTCACCGTGTTGTTGGCGATGCCCTGGGCATCGCTGACGAAGCTCGTCGCGATGGACATCACTGACACGACCGTGCTGAACACCCAGGTGATCCACCACGCCGTGATCCGCAGCCCCGTGCGGCCCTCCGCCCGGGCCAGCTCGATGAGAAACACCGGCGCCCAGAACAAGTTGACCAGTGGCACCAGGCAGCCCGCCCACAACTGCCATTTCGACCGCGGATCCGCACCGCCGTTGTGCGCGAACACACCGGCCCGACGAGCGATCAGCCAGTTTGTCAGCACCACGGCGGTCACGATCACGCCGAACAGCGCCAGTGCGCTGGCGACCACGCCGGCCCAGGTGACCACCCCGGCGAGCACTGGATTGAGCAGCACCGACCGATTGATCAGCAGCAGGGCATAGCGCGCAATGTGCATCACCGCGGCGAACCCCAACAGTGCCATCGTGGTGACCAGGGTGGCCCGGACCATGGTCGCGGACGGACCGCGAGCCGCCACGGTATCGACGGCCGCAGCGGGCGCGTAGTCACCGGTCGGCCCGTACAGGCTCCAGCGCGGGGTGCTCGCGTAGCGCGGCGTGGGCCCCAAGGGGCGGCGTTGACGCCGGGGTGGCGGCGCAGCGCCGGGGCGCACCGCGATCCATTTGAACCCCTGCGGCAGTGGTCCGGGCTGGCGCGGGCCGGACGGACGGCTCGGCGCGCCGGCCGGCGGTCGCCAGCGCGGATCAGGGTTACCCGGCTGCGGCGGGACAGGCGGCACCACACCGGGAGCCAACAGCGTGCCCCGGCATCGTGGGCACCAGACCCGCTGGCGATCGCGGACGTTCCACCGCGTCCCGCACTGGGCGCAGACCTGAATCACCGGTCCAGCCTACGGCGTGCTCAAACCGTGCCCGCGGTACCGCTGTCGGTGGTCACCGGCCGTCCGGCCTGCGCCCACGCCAGCATTCCGCCGGTCACGTTGATGGGTTCGAACCCTTCCCTGGCCAAGTATTGGGCCACCCGCAGGGACCGCCCGCCGGCATGGCAGACGACATAGAGCGTCGCGTCGCGATCGATCTCGTCGATCCGCGCGGGCACATCGCCCATCGGAATGTGCTGGGCACCGGCGGCGTGGCCACGCTGCCATTCGTCGTCCTCACGGACGTCCAGCAGCACCACCGCGTCGCCGAACTGCAGGGGGACGTCCTTCACGTCGGCATGCGCCACGTCACCGTCAGACATGGGCACCCATTGTGGTCGGTCCGGCTGGAGGGGCAAGGCGTCGGGTCATGGATTCCATGCTGGCATGGGGTCGAGCCCGCTGGGCCGGTTCAGCGCCGCTTCAGCCGGTCGCAGTGGGTCAACTTGACGTAACAGCAATGATTCGTCTATCCACAGTTTCCACAGGTTCATCCACAGGCACTGGGTGCCACAGCACGGCCGCACGCACGCGACTCCGCAGTCCGGCTGTGGATAACCTGCGCCCCTAGCAGCACTGTCATCAACAAGTCGGGGCAGCGCTGAGCGAAAAAGGTTGCTCAGCTAACTTTCACGAAAAATTCACCAACTACTCGGTCTTCCCACCGCCGCCCGTTTTCAAACGTGTCGGCCCGGTGAGGCCTCCGGATTTCCCGCGGGGCAGCTAAGGGTTTATGATCACCGTCACTACAGATGTGTGACAGATCTCACTGGGGGATGTTTCGAATCGTGCAGGTCAGGAGCTTGTGATGGCAGCGCACCCAATCGGCCGGGGATCCGCCGTGCCGCCGTCGGATTGGCAGGGGACATCGCGGCTCTACGGCAACCAGGCCATGGCATGTCTGCGCGCCGGCGTGATCGCACTGGTCCTCCTCGCGGTGCTCGCCCTCATCGTGTTGACCTGAGTCATCGACCTGACGACGGCGAGTTTTATTCCCCGTGTGCGGTAATGGCACACGTCCTTGCGGTGTCAGCCGTGATCGAGCAAGGATGGTGTTGAGCTTGTTGTCGAGATTCCCGACGCCGAACTCCACCGCGATCCACCAGACACGGATCGCATGACCGCGGATCACATGACTAGGAAGGAAGCCGGTGGCTGAATACACCCTCCCGGAGCTTGATTACGACTACAGCGCCCTGGAACCCCACATTTCCGGACAGATCAACGAGATCCACCACAGCAAGCATCACGCCACGTACGTCAAAGGCCTGAACGATGCGCTGGCCAAGCTCGAGGAAGCCCGCGCCAAGGACGACCAGTCGGCCATCTTCCTGAACGAGAAGAACCTGGCGTTCCACCTCGGCGGGCACGTGAACCACAGCATCTGGTGGAAGAACCTCTCGCCCAACGGCGGTGACAAGCCCACCGGTGAGCTGGCGCAGGCGATCGACGACCAGTTCGGTTCGTTCGACAAGTTCCGCGCGCAGTTCACCGCCGCGGCCAACGGCTTGCAGGGGTCGGGTTGGGCGGTACTGGGCTACGACAGCCTCGGTGACCGGCTGCTGACCTTCCAGCTGTACGACCAGCAGGCCAACGTGCCGCTGGGCATCATCCCGCTGCTGCAGGTCGACATGTGGGAGCACGCCTACTACCTGCAGTACAAGAACGTGAAGGCCGACTACGTCACCGCGTTCTGGAACGTCGTCAACTGGGCCGACGTCCAGGACCGGTTCGCCAAGGCCACCGCCAAGACCGGCGGTCTGATCTTCGGCTGAGCCTGCCGGCTCGCCATTCGGGCCCCGCACGCCATCGCCTCACCGGGCGGCGTGCGGGGCCCGCCGCATTTGGCACTCGTGTCCTCTTGCGTGCTAGCCAGGTCCTGCCTCATCCTTGGCGGATCGACCCACAGCAGTGTCGTCAGCGTTCCAGCACTGTCGGGAGGCCAGATGGAGACCGGACCCCAAGGGGCGGTGGAGATCGCCCCATTCCATGCTCGTGGTTGTTTGAAAGGCTTTGTGGTTTCCGGGCGTTGGCCGGACTCGACCAAAGAGTGGGCCCAACTGCTGATGGTGGCGGTGCGCGTCGCCTCGATGCCCGGGTTGCTCTCCACCACAACCATATTCGGTGTCCGCGAGGAACTCCCCGAGCAACCCGCCCCGGGCACCGTCGGCCTGGTACTGGCCGAAGGCACTGTGGTGGGTGAATCCGCTGTTCCCCCAGGATTTTTCGCCGATCGCCAACCGCCGGCCCTGCTGATGCTGCATCCACCTTCGGAAACGACACCGTCGTTGCCCGAATGCACCGGCGCCGCTTCGGGTTGCGTGCTGCTACCCGGCCTGCCGCATCTGGGCCTGGAACACCGGGCGGCCTGGGTGGAAGCCGAGTCCGACGGGACGATCACCTCGATGGTCAGCCGCGTCGGCGTGGACCCCATCAGCCATCCGGATACCGCCATCCTGGCAATGCTGCTTGCCGCATAACGCTTTTCGCATTGCGTCGCAACAAAGTACGGGCATCCGAATCCTTCGCCTGAGATGGCGCCGTTGCCGCACAACAGCTATGGTCGGTGACATCAGCGAAGGGGAGTAGCCCCCAATCGTCGTGTCGACATACTGGCGGCGCACCTCCACGTGCGCAGGCCCGGCCGGCGAACCGCTCCTGCATCCGAGGGCGGTGGGCGAGACCTTCGACCGAACGCCTGCAGACCATCAGCACATGGTCGGCCGGCGCCGCGTCGAAAGGTCGTCCCCGTGCTCAGTGCCGCACTCGTCAGCCTCGGAGTGGTGTTCGTCGCCGAGTTGGGCGACAAATCCCAACTGATCACCATGACCTACGCCCTTCGGCATCGGTGGTGGGTGGTGCTCTCCGGGGTCGGCATCGCCGCCTTCCTGGTGCACGGACTGTCCGTCACCATCGGCCACTTCCTGGGCATGTCACTGCCCGAGCGCCCCATCGCCTTCGCCGCCGCCATCGCCTTCCTGCTCTTCGCGGTGTGGACCTGGCGCGACAGCCGCGCCACCGGTGACGACACCGACGAGGTCCGGGTGGCCGAACCGCGGTTCATCGTGTTCGCGGTGGTCTCCTCGTTCGTCCTGGCCGAACTCGGGGACAAGACGATGCTGGCCACGGTCGCGCTTGCCAGCGACCACAATTGGGCGGGCGTCTGGATCGGCGCGACGATCGGCATGGTGGCCGCCGACGGGGTGGCGATTGCCGCCGGGACACTGCTGCACCGCCGCCTCCCGGAGCGTTTCCTGCACAGCATGGCCGCGGTGCTGTTCGCGCTGTTCGGCCTGTGGATCCTCTTCGACAACGCCCTGCGGCTGCCCTGGGTGGCCGTGGTGGTGACGGGCACGGTCGCACTCACCGCGGTGGGGACCGCGCTGGTTCGGTATCGGCGCGCCAAGGGCGGGTCCGCGGGGAGCGGTTCGTCGGCACGGGATTCGTCGCCGGAATATCGCTGAATCACCCCTGGCTACTGTCATCCGATCGGATGACAGTAGCTTGTCGACCGCCTGGCCCTCTTCGCTACGTGGCGCGACGGAATCTGCTGCCGGTGACGACCCATATTTCGCCAGTGCCAGCAGCAAATCGACTTTTCCGCTTTGCTGCGGACCGTACCCGCGACCGAGTGAGGGCCCCGACCACCCTGCGACAACGTGTCGTAGGGCATCACTTCGGGCAAAACAACGCATACGTCATTTTTTTGTTAACCGGACCGGCGGTCCTGGGTTTCCGAAACTACCTGACGTGCTGCTGGGGGGCCTAGCGGCGTATGCTCGATCTGCATGGTCCGACTTTTAAGTGGTTTGCACTTGGTTGTGGCGACATCACTCGCTACGATGATCAGCAAATACGAGACTGGCGTGCAACACTCGTGAGTTATGTGGAGGAAAGTTAGATGAGCAAGACGTTCGCCGCCCGGCTGAACCGGTTGTTCGAGACGGTTTACCCGCCGGGGCGCGGCCCGCATACATCTGCTGAGGTCATCGGCGCGCTGAAGGCCGAGGGCGTGACGATGTCTGCTCCGTATCTCTCACAGCTTCGGTCGGGTAACCGCACCAATCCTTCGGTTGCCACGATGGCCGCGCTGGCCAACTTCTTCCGCATCAAGCCGGCGTACTTCACCGACGACGAGTACTACGAGAAGCTCGACAAGGAACTGACCTGGCTGGCCAACATGCGGGACGAGGGCGTGCGCCGTATCGCCGCCCGCACCGTCGGACTGTCGCCCGAGTCGCAGCAGGACCTGGCGCTCAAGGCCGACGAGTTGCGCCGCAAGGAGAATCTCGACAGCTGACCAGACCTCGTCTGGTCGCCGGAAACGGTGTCACCGCGCGTTCAGCGCTCGGTGGCACCGTTTGTGCGTTCCGGCCCGGTGTGTTCTGAAGCGCTGCGTTCGAGTTCGCAATACTGCTCGGCGATCGCCAGGATCCATTCCCGGTCGGAGAAGGTCGCCGGCTGCCTGAGCCAGTTGAGCCCCGGGAACTCGGCGTTGGCCGCATCGCGGCCCGCACCGCGACCGTCGTAGATCCATTGGGCGATGCCCCTGGCCTGCTCCTCCGCCGGGACGGGGGGACCGTCCAGCTCGGCGATATCGGCGAAGTCCACCACGTCTTCGGTGTCGTCGGCGTCGTCGGATGCCGCGGATCCGTTCGACGCGACCCGCCTGCGGACTGCTTCGGCTGCGGTGGCCTCCAGGTAAAGCGAGTCTGAGATGAGCGACATCTGTTCGGCCACCCGGAACAACAGCGGCCCGCGGGGCCGCACGCCGATGCCCACATCGGGGTGCCGCAGGCTCAGCTCCGCCAGTAGCGGCGACACCGTGCGCAGTTCCCGGCGGGCGCCGAACCAGTCTTCGACGCTGGGCAGCAGGGAGCCGCCCGCCACTACCAGCATGGCGCAGCCCAACAGTGTCGCGGCCGAGCCGACGCCCAGCAGCCCGGTGGTCCCCACCGCCCGTAACAGGAAGAACGCGCTGGCCAGCACGATCAGCACGATGCCGATGCTGAACACGAACAACGCCCGCCCGCGCCGGGTCCGGTTGGAATGACGCATGCCGGCCCAGGCCACCAGCGTCAGCGCGAGCAGCACGTACAGCAGGGGCAACAGCCATGCCGACCATCCGCCCGCGGATCCCAGATTGCGGCGCAGGTACTCCTCCGGAGCCATCTCGGGTTCCTGGCCGGAGACGAAGAACGCCACCATGGTGACGACCGCGATGACGGCGGCCACCACGTACTGGGCGATGGCGATGCGCCGGATGGTCGTCGGCTTACGGTCGGAGGCGACCGTGGTGATCATGACGCAGCTGCCCGCCGCACACGAGATGAGCGCCACCTGGCTCAATGCCACGGCGATGTTGGGCCAGTGCAGTGCGGTGTCGATGAGCAGGGTCAAGGGCTGCCAGTTCAACGCCGCGACCGTGCCGAGGCTGCCCAGCGCCAGGATCATCGCGCTGCTGACCAGGGATTGCTTGTTGACCAGGGCCCAACCGATGCGCAAGCCGGTCGCCAGTCCCAGCAGGCCGGCGAGCACCCAGACGATCAACCAAACGCCTCTCCGAGCCGCACCTGCACCATCGACGAACGATCCGACGGCAGTCGGCCGAGTCGATAGATCAACAACGCGGCGAAATCCTCTGCCTCCTGCTCGGCATCCTCACCGGCCGGGCCCATGCAGCCGGTCCGTTGGTTGAGCATGTAGCCGATGAGGTCGGACCCGGCCAATTCCGTCGCTCCGAGGGCCGCCTCCACCACCGGGATGCCGTCATGCCCCAACACCAGGTGACCGAGCTCGTGGGCCAACGTGCGGTCCCACGCCGGCAATCCCTTCTGGATGAGGAAGACGTCGTGGTCAGCGTACTGTCGCCATTGCCCGCACACCCCGGCCGGAAGCTCCGCCATCTTGAGTTCGATCGGCCGGCCGCGGTCGACGCTGACGGCCTCCACCAACCGCGGGACGGACACCTCGCCCTTGCGCGGGGCAAGGTCCAGAACGGCGCTGACAGCTTTGGTCACGCGGCGACTAGCAGGCATTTCGACCTCCTTCCGATGCTTCCACTATGGTGCCGCAACGCGGCGCAGGCGAGCGATTCCGGTCAACTGGTGAATCTGGCCGACCGTCGGGAACTCACGGTGAGCGCCGAGCGCGCCTGTCGGTAGCCAATGATCCCACCCGCCGCGGTGAGCAACATCATTCCGGTGACTCCCGGGACCGCCACGGCAACCACGTGCGGGGTGTCGGCCGTGCGCAGGTAGTCGCCATACCCCGCGCGGTAGGACGCGGACACGACGGCCCTGTCAACCGCCTGGACCGGTGGGTGCGGTGGCGGTGGCGGGGACGCAACGCGGACGGGCGGTTCCGGTGGCGGCAGGGCGGATGGCGGCAGGACCGATGGTGGCCGGACCGACGGCGAAGTGCCACCGGATCCACCGGCCACAGCGGGCGGCGCCGCCGGCTCGATCACCGGCAACGCAGGCGGTGGGAGGACGATCGCAGGCAACGCCGGCACCCCGTTCGGGGCCGGTGTGGGTAACTGCATGACCGGCGGGCGCACCGGCTTGACCGCCGGTGGCCGCGGCGCGGCACTGCCGAGTCCCCCATTGCCGTTGCCGGACTTCGTCGCCCCCGGCTTGGGCCACCACCAGGGTAGGCAGTGCTTGCCCTCCTGGTCGCAATCGTCGGGATCGTCCGGATCGTCCGAGTCGGCGGGATTGTCCGGGTCGTCGGGGTCGTCTATGTCGCTGGGGCTTCCGGGGTCCGTGGACGTCTGCGGTTCGCCGGCGGACGGGCTCGGGGTCCCGGACGGACCGCTCCCGGCCGTCTCGGATTGTTTGCTGGGATTGTCCGCCGCGGCACCCGGACCCGTCTTGGGCGGTGTGCTGTCTCGTCCGTTGCCCACGGTCACGCGGGGCGGCTGCGGGTGCTCGCCCGGCCGACGCGGATGGGTGGCGTCGGTACGGCCCGGGTCGGGTTCGGTGGCGCCCGAAGACGTGTCGCTCGCACTGTCACCGGTGCCACCGGCACCGTCTGCACCATTGCTTTCGTCCGGGCCGGCAAACGCGACCGCACCGCAGGCACTACCGACGAACAGGCCGGACACGACCAGACAGGTTGCCGCCGCGACTCGCATCCGCGACATCACGTCGTCACCCCCTCCCTGCCCCACGCACGCGCCGGCGGCAGAAATTTACCCGATTGTCGCATATTGCGGCCAAAATGTTTGCTGCAGACGGGATCACGGTGGTGCGGGAGGACACCGGGGGCCGACGCGTGGTACGGGCGATAGTGTTGGCCACACTGCCGTCCGGTGATCACGGCAGTCGACGACATACCGGGAGGCAACGCCGATGGGCCTGTTCACGCGACGCAAGAGCCGGGCGACCCGCCGGGCCGAGGCCCGCGCCATCAAGACGGCCGCCACGAAGAAAGCCAAGTTGGAGGCCAAGCTCGCGGCCAAGAACGACGCCCGCCGCTACAAGGCCGACCGCAAGGATCAATCCCGGGCTCTCAAGGCCCAGCTGCGCGCGCAGCGCAACAGCGACCAGGCTGCACTGAAGGTTGCCGAGGCTCAGCTCAAGGCCGCGCGTGAAGGCAAACTGCTCTCCCCCACTCGGATTCGCCGCACCCTGACCGTATCGCGGCTGCTGGCACCGATTCTGGTGCCGCTGGCCTACCGCGCCGCGGTGGCCGCCCGCGGTTTCCTCGATCAGCGCCGCGCCGACCGTCTCGGGGTTCCGCTGAGCCAGCTCGGCCAGTTCTCCGGGCACGGGGCGGCGCTGGCCGCCCGGATCGCGGGTGCCGAGCAGACGCTGCAACAGGTGGCGGCCAAGAAACCCAAGGACGCAGAGACGAAGCAGTTCGTCACCGCTATCACCGATCGGCTGACCGACCTGTCGGCAGCGGTCACGGCCGCCGAGAACATGCCCGCCCAGCGTCGCGCCGCCGCCCACGATGCGATCAGCGCGCAGCTCGACGGTATCGACGCCGATCTGCTCGCCCGGCTCGGAATCGGCTGAGCCGGCCCATCATGACCGCCGCACCGCCCCGCCGGCCCGCGCTGTTGCGTGGTGTCGCCGTCGGGGCGCTGACGGCCGCCTTGGCACTGGCCGCTCACGGCACCGCTGCGGGAGTCTTCCCGGGGGGTGCGGCCGTTGCCGCACTGCTGGTGTTGGCGGGCGCCGTGGCGGCGGTGGCCGCCGTCGCCCGCGGTGGTGTGGTCACCGTGGCGGCGGTGCTGGCGGCCGGCCAGGCCGCCGGCCATCAGCTGCTCGGTATCGACGGCCATTCCCATCTTCAGGTGAACCCGGCGGCCATGCTGGTCGCGCACATCATCGCCGTCGGCGCCGGTGCGCTGCTGGTCGGTGTCGGGGAGCGGCTGTGCGCGGCACTATCGCGCACCGTTGCGGTGATCACCGGGCCGCGGTCACCGCGGGTGCCGTTCACCGCGGCGGCCCATCGCAGCGCCGGTCAACCGCTGCAGTCGGCCCTGCTGGTTCGGGCATCCATATCGCATCGGGGTCCACCGGTTGCGGCCTGACCGCCCAACCGACCCTCGACCCAGAAAGCCCACAACCGAAATGCGTTATCCCCATCGGGCGCCCGCGCGCGCCCTCCTCACGCTGGCCGCGGCCGGCGCCGCCCTTATCACTGCTGCACCGGCATCGGCACACGTCCACGTCGACGCCGACGACGCCCACCCCGGCGACACCGCCGTGCTGACCTTCCGGGTGCCCGGCGAATCCGAAAAGGGGGCGTTGACAACACAATTCAGTGTGACCTTGCCGAATGTCGCCTCCGCGCGCACCGAATTGATGCCGGGCTGGACCGCGCGACTGGACCGCGACAATGCCGCGGGCACCGTGCGGTCGGTCACCTGGACGGCCACCCCGCCGGTCGGTATCTCCCCCGAGCAATTCGGGTCGTTCAAAATTTCGGTGACCCTGCCGAACCAGGACACCGTCACCTTCCCGGCCACCCAGACCTACTCCGACGGCACCGTCGTTCATTGGGATCAGCCGCCGCTGCCGGGCGGCGGCGAGCCCGAGTACCCGGCGCCGGAGCTGTCCCTGACCGGTACACCCGAGGCCGGGCACTCTGCGGCCCCTCAGCCCGCACCTACGGTGGCCGCCCAGCCTGCCGTCGAGCCGGCGGGCCGAGCGGACAACGGTGCCCGCTGGCTGGCCGGTGGCGCGCTCGCGCTGGCCGCGGTCGCCGTGGCGGTGGCGCTGATCGGACGGCGGCGCGCATGAGGTGGCGGGCCCTCGGGCTGATCGGCGCCGTGCTGGCCGTGGCGGCGCTGCTGGGTGCCGGGGTGGCCTCGGCGCATGCGGTGCGGGTGTCCAGCGATCCCGCTCCCGACGCGGTGCTGACCGCCGGGCCGACCCGGATCACGGCCACCTTCAACGAACAACTGCAGACGGCGTTCGCCTCGATGACCCTGGTCGGCCCGGACGGCAACCTGTGGTCGACGGGCGAGGCGCGGGTGCAGGGACCGGCGGTCGAGGTCGATCTGCGTCCGCTCGGCCCGGCCGGCACCTACACCGCCAACTACCGGGTGACCTCCGCCGACGGCCATGTCGTGAGTGGGTCGTGGTCGTTCCGGTTGACGGTCGCCGGCACCGGGACACCCGGCCCGCCGGTGGCCGCACCTCGCTCCGGTGCGGACGAATTCCCGATCTGGCCGTTCGTCGTCCTCGCCGTGGCGATCATCGGAGCGGGTGCGTGGTGGAGTCGGCGCCGGCAACCGTGAGAAAGGCGCTTGCCGGCGCCGCCGTCCTGGCGGTGGGTCTGGCCCTGGCGTGGGCGTTGACCTACCCGCAGCCGGCGCTCGCCGCGACCGTCACCCGCGCCGCCGCCGATATCGGTGCGGTGCTGGTGCTGGGATTGGCGCTGGTGCCCGCATTGGAGACACCGCGCTACCGCGACGAGCTGGCCCGGCGCAGTTCGTCGGCCCTGGTGGTCGCGGTCGCGGTCTGGCTCACCGCCGAGCTCATCAGATTGGTCACCGCGGCCGCCGCCACCGCGGCGGTCCCCCTTGATGCGCTCGGCGCCCGGACCACCGTCGACTATGCGATGTCGACGGTGGCCGGGCGGGCCGATCTGATCTGCGTGCTGGCCGCCGCGCTGGTGGGTCTGCTCGCCGTCACGGTGCGCACGCCGGCCGGGGGCGTGGCGGTCGCCGGCATCGCCGCGATCGGCACCACGGCACGCACGCTTGCCGGCCACCTCTCCGAGAACGCGTTCGGCGGCGTCGCGGTCACCCTGCACGCGTTGGCGGCCGCGGTGTGGTGCGGCCTGCTGGCCGCACTGGTGTTCACCGTGGGGCATCGGGGCCGGTGGGCCCGTATGCTGCCGCGGTTCTCGGTGCTCTCACTGTGGTGTGTGGTGGTGCTGCTGGTCGCCGGCGTCGGCAGCGCGATGGTGACCCTCGACGGACCCGCGCAGTTATGGAGCACCGGTTACGGTCGGCTGCTCTTGGCCAAGGTGCTGCTCACCGCTGCGCTGATGGTGTTGGCCTGGCGCAATCGGACCGGCTGGTTGCCCTCTGCGCGCGGACATCGGGTCACGGCGGAAGGTTCCAGCCGGCGCTCCTACCCGGAGCTGGCCCTGATGATGGTGACGTTGACGCTGGCGGCGGCGCTGGCGGTCTCCGGATAGGGATGGCCCGGCTGGCATGATGGAGCCACTGCCTGTGCGAAACAGCGAAGGAGCGCCCCCCATGGCCGACGAGCCGGACCGGCCCGACGAGACACCGACCGAGCAGCCGCCGGTCCCTCCCGCCAAGAAGGTTCCCGCGAAGAAGACGCCGGCGAAGAAGGCTCCCGTGAAGAAGGCCACACCGGCCAAGAAGGCCGCACCCGCCAAGAAAGCGGCACCCGCGAAGAAGGCGGCTCCGGCCAAGAAGGCCGCTCCGGCGAAGAAGGCCGAGCCACCCGCCCCCGAGCAGCCGTCACCGGTCAAAGAGGTGGCAGCGCAAGCGAAGTCGACTGTTGCCTCGGTGCCCTCCCCCTTGACCGCCGTACCGACAGCCGCTCCCGATCAGTCCCGTCTGCCGGTGGTGGCAGCCGTGGCGGCCGCCCTGCTTGCCGTGCTGGTGGTCTACCTGGCCCGCCGCGGGTCCGAACAGGACTGAGCTGCCTCGCTAGCATCGACGGCGTGAGCATCGAACCCCGCGCGACCGCCGACCTGGTCGACGAGATCTATCCCGACGTCCGCAGTTGTGATCTGCAGCTGCAGAACTACGGCGCCCGCACCGCTTTCGCCGGCCCGATCACCACCGTGCGCTGCTTCCAGGACAACGCCCTGCTGAAGTCCATCCTGTCGACGCCGGGCGACGGCGGCGTGCTCGTCGTCGACGGTGACGGCTCGCTGCACACCGCACTGGTCGGCGATATCATCGCCGGCCTGGCCGGCGACAACGGCTGGGCAGGCATCATCGTGCACGGCGCGGTGCGTGACGCCTCGACGCTGCGCACCATCGACGTCGGGATCAAGGCCTTGGGCACCAATCCGCGCAAGGGCACCAAAACCGGTGCGGGAGAGCGTGATGTCGAGGTCACCTTCGGCGGGGTGACGTTCGTCCCCGGCGATATCGCCTACAGCGACGAGGACGGAATCGTGGTGGTCTCGCCTTCCTGAGCCGACCACGCACCGAGTCGGTGTCTGTCGAAACCCGTCAGACCTTCGCGGGTGTGCGGTGTTTGGTGAAGTGCAGCGACTCCTCGTCGACCTTGCCGTACCGGATGGTGCGCAGGTCGATGAAGTAGTTCTGCTTGAGCCGCCACGGCGCCCTCGAGCCGGACTTGGGCAGGGTGTCCATGGCGCGGCGGAAGTAGCCGGGGGTGAAGTCCATGAACGGTTCTTCGCCCACCGACGCACCGGGATGCTGCGCTTCGACGCGGTCGAAACCGTTCTCGTCCATGTAGTTCAGCACCCGGCAGATGAACTCGGACACCAGGTCCGCCTTCAGCGTCCAGGACGCGTTGGTGTACCCGAAGGTGATGGCCATGTTCGGCACACCGGAGAGCATCAGGCCCTTGTAGGTCATCGATTTGGTCAGGTCGATGGGCTCACCATTGCGCAGCGCCTTCGCCCCGCCGAACAGCTGCATGTTCAAACCCGTTGCGGTGATGATGATGTCGGCCGCCAGCTCCTCACCGGAGTTGAGCTTGATACCCGTCTCGGTGAACCGGTCGATGGTGTCGGTGACGACATCGGCCTTACCCGAGCGGATGGCCTTGAAGAGATCGCCGTTGGGCGCCAAGCAGACTCGCTCATCCCACGGGTTGTAGCGCGGGCTGAAGTGCTTGTCGTAGTCGAAGCCTTCGGGCAGGCGGCGCGTTGCCATTTCACGCAGCGCCTTCTTGAAGACACCCGGGAACTTCCGCGCGAGCTGGTACTGGCCGGTGCTGTAGGCGATGGCCTTCCAGCGATTGACCCAGTGCGCGAGATTCTTCGGCAGGTATTTGTTGGCCTGCACCGCCACCGGATCCTCCAGGGGCAGCGACCCGATGTAGGTGGGCGACCGCTGGAGCATGGTGACGTGGCCGGCGCCGCCGTCGACCAGTGACGGGATCAGGGTCACCGCTGTCGCACCGGAACCGATGACGACGATCTTCTTGCCGGTGTAGTCGAGATCCTCGGGCCAGTGCTGCGGGTGGATGATCTGACCCTTGAAGTCCTCGGACCCGACGAACGTCGGCGAGTAGCCCTGGTCGTAGTTGTAGTAGCCGCTGCACACCGACAGGAAGGACGCGGTGACCTGCTTCTCCTGCCCGTCGCTCTCGATGGTGATGGTCCATCGGTTGTCGGCGTCGGACCAGTCGGCAGCGGTCACCTTCTGGCCGGTGCGGATGTGCTTGTCGATGCCGTTCTCGACGGCGGCCTCGTTGATGTAGTTCCAGATCGACGGGCCGTCGGCGATGGAGCGGGCCGAGGTCCACGGCTTGAACCGGAAGCCGAGGGTGAACATGTCCGAGTCGGACCGGATGCCGGGATATTTGAACAGATCCCAGGTGCCGCCGATGTTCTCGCGACGCTCCAGGATGACGTAGCTCTTGGACGGGCAGCGCTGCTGCAGGTGCCAGGCGGTGCTGATGCCGGAGATGCCGGCACCCACGATCACGACATCGAAGTGTTCGTTCATGGGACCGACGGTATCAACACGGCGTCGAGTCGGTCAACAGTGTGTCGAAATTTCCGACATGGCGTAAAGTCAGCCGGGTGACCATCGCCAGCCAGGCCCGCGCCCCCCGCGGCCGCCGCTCCGCCCGACCCTCCGGGGACGACCGCGAGCAGGCGATTCTCGCGACCGCGACCCGGCTGCTGGGAAGTCGGGCGTTCGCCGACATCTCGGTCGACGATCTCGCCAAGGGCGCGGGCATCTCCCGGCCCACCTTCTACTTCTATTTCGCCTCGAAGGAAGCGGTTCTTCTCACGCTCCTCGAGCCCCTCATCAACCTGGCCGACACCGGGTTCGACCACGCGATGGACAGCATGCCGACCGAACCGCGCCAGGCCATCCGGCGCGGTATCGAGATCTTCTTCAGTTCGTTCGGGTCGCATCCGGCCACCGCGCGGGCCGGTGTCGAAGCCGTGACCACCAGCCCAGAGTTCCGCTCCATGTGGCAGGGCCTGATGCAGAAGTGGATCGCGATGACGGCGGCGCTCATCAAGGTCGAGCGCGAACGCGGCGCGGCACCGGACACCATTCCCGCGCTGGATCTCGCCACGTCGTTGAACCTGATGAACGAGCGCACCATGATGGCCACACTGGCCGGCGAGGAGCCGGCCGTCGAGCACGACAAGGTCGTCGACACCCTCACCCATATCTGGCTGACCAGCATCTACGGCACCCAGGCCTGATCTGTCGGACCTCGATGCGAACATACGTTCGTGTCAGTGCCGGTTCCGGTCGCGAGCATTCTGCACGCCGACCTCGACTCGTTCTACGCCTCGGTGGAGCAACGAGACGACCCCGCGCTGCGTGGCCGCCCGGTCATCGTGGGCTCCGGCGTGGTGCTCGCGGCCAGTTACGAGGCGAAGGCCTACGGGGTGCGCACCGCAATGGGCGGCCACCTCGCCCGCCGGCTCTGTCCCCACGCCGTCGTGGTGCCGCCGCGCATGTCGGCGTACTCGGCAGCCAGCCGCGCCGTATTCGACGTCTTTCACGACACCACACCCGTGGTCGAACCGCTGTCGGTGGACGAGGCGTTTCTCGATGTGTCGGGACTCGGCCGGGTGGCAGGGACGCCGGTGCAGATCGGGGCCGCGCTACGCGATCAGGTCAGGGAGCGGGTGGGACTGCCCATCACGGTCGGTATCGCACGGACCAAGTTTCTCGCCAAGGTCGCCAGCCAGCAGGCCAAACCCGATGGACTACTACTGGTTCCGCCCGATCGGGAGCTGGCGTTCCTGCACCCGTTACCGGTGCGCAGCCTGTGGGGCGTGGGCGCCAAGACGGCCGGGAAGCTGCAGATCCACGGAATCCGCACCGTCGCCGATGTGGCCGAACTGAGCGAGACGGCACTGGCCGCGATGGTCGGCGGCGCGATGGGGCGGCAATTGTTCTGCCTGTCCCGCAATATCGATCGACGCCGCGTGGTCACCGGGGTACGGCGCCGGTCGGTGGGCGCTCAGCGGGCCCTCGGACGGGCCGGGAATGCCATGTCGAACACCGAGATCGATGCGGTGGTCGTCAACTTGGTCGACCGGATCACCCGCCGGATGCGAGCCGGCGGACGCACCGGTCGCACCGTGGTACTGCGGTTGCGTTTCGACGACTTCGGCAGGGCCACCCGCTCACACACCCTGCCAAGGGCAACCGCGTCGACAGAGGTGGTGCTGGCCGCGGCTCGGCAGCTGGTCAGCGCGGCGGGGCCGGTGATCGCCGAGCGCGGCCTGACGCTCATCGGGTTCGCGGTGTCGAATATCGACCGCGACGGTGCGGCCCAGCTAGAACTACCGTTCGGCGGGGGCGGTGACCCCGTGGCGATCGACGCCGCCGTGGACCGGGTGCGCGAACGATTCGGGAACGCGCTGCTGACCCGTGGGGTACTGGTCGGACGCGACCCGGGGTTGGAGATGCCGATACTGCCGGATTAACCGAGCTGCGCCGCGACGAAACCGGCGAGCAGCACGGCGAATCCACCGATCTCGCCGACCATCAACGCGGCCATACCCGCATGCAGACCGGGGGCCGGTTCGGCGAACTGGTTGGTGGTGTCACGACGCATCCCGTGCTGCACGTAGCTGGCGATGGCGGCCACGAAGAAGAACACCAAAACCATTGCGGCCGTGAGGTTCAGCCAGGTGGGCCAGGCGCTGAGTTCGACGAACACGGCGACCACGAGCGCGGCGAAGGAGTACAGCAGGGCCGCGCGGTGGGCGATGTCGACATACGGGTGGGCCGCATGATCCGGGCTGGTGACGATCTGCCGGTACTTCCACGCCCCCAGGATCAGTGCCGTCAGGAAGATCAGGCCGGTGGCCAGCAGCGTGACGACGGTATCGATGCCCAGATTCGCTCCCACGGGCCCGAGTCTAGGAAGCCGCCCAAGCCACGAGCCGCTCGGCCGGCCAGGTATTGACGATCCGGTCCTGCGGTAAGCCCGCGTCAAGCGCCCGCTGCGCGCCGTATCCCAGGAAGTCGAGTTGTCCGGGCGCGTGTGCGTCGGTGTCGACACTGAACACGCATCCGATGTCGATCGCCAGTGCCAGCAGTCGGTCCGGCGGGTCGCGGCGTTCCGGTCGCGAATTGATCTCGACGGCTACCCCGTTGTCACGGCAGGCGCTGAACACGGCCTCGGCGTCGAACTTGGATTCCGGCCGGATGCCCCGGCTGCCCTCGACCAGCCGGCCCGTGCAATGCCCGAGGACATTGGCCTGTCCACCGGAGACGGCCCGGACCATTCTGCGCGTCATGGCGTCGGCGTCCATTGCCAGTTTGGAGTGCACGCTGGCCACCACGATGTCCAGGCGCTCCAGCAGTTCGGGCTCCTGGTCCAGACTGCCGTCGTCGAGAATATCCACCTCGATGCCGGTCAAGATGCGCATCGAGGAGAAGCTCTCGCGCAGTTCGTCGATCACATCGAGCTGGTGTCGCAGCCGCTCGGGCGACAGTCCGTTGGCGATGGTCAGCCGCGGCGAGTGGTCGGTCAGCGCGCAGTACTCGTGGCCGAGGCGTTGGGCGGTGGCCATCATCTCGGCGATCGGCGCCGACCCGTCGGACCAGTTCGAGTGCAGGTGCAGGTCGCCCTTGAGTGCCGACCGGATGTCGCCGCCACCGAGATCTGTTGCCTTAGCACGCAATTCGGCCAGGGTGTCGGGTTCGCGACCGGCCCAGGCCTGCGCGATGACCTTCGCGATCTTGGGGCCGACACCGGGCAGCGACTGCCAGCCATTGGTTTGGCCCAGTCGCTCGCGCTGCTCATCGGTCAGCGCCTCGACCACGTCGGCCGCCTTGCGGTAGGCCATCACCCGCCGGGATTCCTCGCGTGCCCGGTCCTTGTAGAAGGCGATCTCGCGCAGGGCGGTTACCGGGTCCATGAATTCCAGTGTGCCGCGAAAAGGTGCACGAACACACGCGGACCAGTCGGCGATGTGCTCAACGGCCTCGGCGGGCTGGGTATGGGATTGACGGAGGTTCCCCGGCAGATCGCGGAGAAATACGCGGGCTCGTGGGCCGGCAAGCTTGCCGACTCCAAAATTCTGTCGGCTGCACACTTGGCGATCGAGGCGCGGTCGGCAATGCCACGGTTGGTTTGGAGACCCGCGGAGTGGACCTTGCCGCCTGCAACACCCTGTGGACGATCACCTCCCCGCCGGGATCGTTCCGCCACGTGCGGCGCATCAACACCACCCTCGTCCAATTATCCGACGACGGAACAGAATTGATGTCTCTCGTGGCGCCTGGGTAGTCCCCCGACCACCGATTCACATCAACTTGCCAACAACTACCCGGAATGAAACCCGCGACAGGACTAGTTTTGGGTCGTGTGAGATTCGCTTTCAAGACATCCCCGCAGAACACGACATGGGCCGACATGCTGGCCATCTGGGAAGCTGCCGACGACATCGACGTCTTCGAATCCGGCTGGACCTTCGACCACTTCTATCCGATCTTCTCCGACTCCTCGGGCCCCTGCCTGGAGGGCTGGACCACCCTGACCGCGCTGGCCCAGGCCACCAAGCGGCTGCGCGTCGGCGTGCTGGTCACCGGTATCCACTACCGCCACCCAGCGGTGCTGGCCAACATGGCCGCCGCGTTGGACATCATCTCGAACGGCCGCCTCGAACTGGGCATCGGCGCCGGCTGGAACGAGGAGGAATCCGGCGCGTACGGAATCGAACTGGGCAGCATCAAGGAGCGTTTCGACCGCTTCGAGGAGGCCTGCGAGGTGCTCAAGGGCCTGCTCACCCAGGAGACCACCACCTTCGACGGCAAGTTCTACCAACTCAAAGACGCACGCAATGAGCCCAAGGGCCCGCAGCAGCCGCACCCGCCGTTCTGTATCGGCGGCAGCGGTGAAAAGCGCACCCTGCGCATCACGGCCAAGTACGCCGACCACTGGAACTTCGTCGGCGGTCCGCCGGAGGAGTTCGCGCGTAAACGCGACGTGCTTGCGGCGCACTGCGCCGATATCGGACGCGACCCCAAGGAGATCACCCTGTCCGCACACGTGCGGCTCGGGGAGGACCGCGATTACGCCAAGGTCGTCGCCGAGGCCGCCGCGCTGGGCCAGGAGGGGCTGGATCTGGCCATCATCTATCTGCCGCCGCCCTACGACACCGCGGTTCTCGAACCGTTGGCCGAGGCAATCCGGGACGCCAAGCTCTGACCCGGGGCGGTTCCCGCAGGGGGCAGGTCACCCTGCGGGAACCGCCGGTTGGTCGAGGGCGCCGGTCCCTCTGGATACATCCTGTGCACTCGGTGGCGATTGTGTGCGGTGAAACGCCAGTTTGGTGGTTACCGATTTCGGCACGCACCCACAAACCTGGCGAATATCGGTCGGACCCAGCCGCGGCACGAGGACAGCCCCGAGCGGCTCTCAGGACCGGATGAAGTCCAACAGGTCGGCGTTGATCGTCTCGGCGTGCGTCGTGGGCATCCCGTGCGGAAAGCCCGGATACGTCTTCAGGGTTCCGTTGGGCAGCAACGCGGCCGACAGCGGACCCGCATCGGCGTAGGGCACGATCTGGTCGTCGTCGCCGTGCATCACCAGGACCGGGATCTGGATCCGCTTGAGGTCTTCGGTGAAGTCGGTCTGCGAAAACGCCACCACTCCGTCGTAGTGGGCCTTCGCCCCGCCCATCATGCCCTGGCGCCACCAGTTCGCGACGACGGCTTCGGAGACCTGGGCTCCCTCACGGTTGAATCCGTAGAACGGGCCCGCCGCGACCTCCCGGTAGAACTCGGAACGACGGGTCGCGACCTGTACCTGGAAGTCGTCGAACACCGACTTGGGCAGGCCGCCGGGATTGGCTTCGGTCTGCACCATCAGGGGCGGCACCGCGGCTATCAGCACGGCTTTGGCAGCACGGTCTGCCCCGTGCTTCGCCAGATACCGGACCACTTCCCCGCCGCCGGTGGAGTGCCCGACGTGCACCGCGTCGCGCAGGTCGAGGTGGGCGACCACCGCCGCCAGGTCGTCGGCATAGTGGTCCATGTCGTGACCGTCGGGCACCTGCGCCGAACGGCCGTGTCCGCGTCGGTCATGGGCCACCACCCGGTAGCCATGATTGACGAAGAACATCAACTGGGCATCCCAGTCGTCGGCCGACAGTGGCCAGCCGTGGCTGAAGACGATGGGTTGTCCCGAACCCCAATCCTTGTAATAGATCTCGACACCGTCATTGGTGGTGATCGTCGGCATGGCGCCCTTTCTCGTCGGGTCGGTCGTCAGGTCTGGTCATGCTGAACATCACCTCGGGGGTGACGGCGGCGTAGGCGGCCGGCCCACCGGCGCGCAAGATCGGTGCCGCGGCGGCGGTGTCATAGACCCCGTCCACCAGGAGCCTACGCTCGATGTGGACCGCGACCACCTGCCCGACCACCAGCCAGCTCGCCGAGTCCTGCCCCTCGATGTCGGTGAGGCGGATCAGCTGGGTGAGCTTGCATTCGAAGTTCACCGGGCTCTCGCCGACCAGGGGAGCCCCGATGAGGCGGCTCGGCCCGGGTGTCAAACGGCTGCAAGCAAATTCGTCGTCGGCGGCCGGTAGCGAAGCCGACGTGAGATTCATCGCCTCGGCCAGCGGGCGCGTCGCCAGGTTCCAGACGAACTCACCCGTCGCCGCGATATTGGCCACCGTATCTTTCCACCCGATCGACGAGAATCCGATGAGCGGCGGGGTGTAGCTGAAGGCATTGAAGAAGCTGTACGGAGCCAGGTTGGCGACACCGTCGGCACTGCGGCTGGAGATCCAGCCGATCGGGCGTGGCCCGACGATCGCGTTGAACGGATCGTGCGCCAGCCCGTGCCCGTCGGCGGTTCGGTAGAAATGCCTGTCCCCGACGACCATCAGACGGTGACCGCTGCGAGCGCGACACCGATGAATGCCGCGATCTCTTCGGGGTGCGACAACATCACCAGGTGCGACGAATCGATCTCCGTTGTGGTCGCTCCGGCTCGTTGGTAGCCGAAGCGTTGCACCTCGGGATTGATCGCGTGGTCGTCGGCGGCGACGACGGCCCATGAAGGTTTGGTCCGCCACGCGGCGACCGGTGCGGCCTCGACGAATGCGGCGGCAGCCAACGGTCGCTGCGAAACCGCCAGTGTCGCAATGACATCGGCGTCGATATCGGCACCGATCACCGGCCCGAACCGGTCCGGCACCACCGTGACATCGACTCGATCCTCGCCGGCCACCGACGCGGGCACCTGCGTCTGCACCAGCGCCGCCGGCAATTCCGAGTCCGGGAAGCCGCCCTGCAGTTCGCCCAGGCTCTCGCCCTCGTCCAGAGCGTAGCCGGCCAGGTACACCAGGCCCACGACGTTGTCAGCGGCACCGGCCACCGTGATGACGGCACCGCCATAGGAATGGCCCACCAGTAGCACCGGGCCCTCGATCTGCTCCACGGCGAATCGGATTTCGCGCGCGTCGCCCAGCAGGCTGCGATTCGGAACGGCGGGCGCCAGCACCGCAATGCCCTCGTCCAGCAGCAATTTGGTCACGGGGCCGTAGGTGGATGCGTCTGCGAATGCGCCGTGGACAAGGACGACCGTTGGCCGAGACATGGGTGTTGCACTCCTTGGTGGGATAGTGGCGGGCGTCAGCGCCGCAGCAGGTAGGTGTGCTGACCGTCGAGCACCAGTTCGGCGCGCTGGTTGTGCACGGTCGCGGCGGTGGTCACGCGACCGAGTTCGCCGGCATCGGACAAGGCAATGATCTCCAACTGCGGGTAGAGGGTGTCACCGGCGTGCACTTCACCCAGGAACCGGCATGACACGCTTTCGAAGCTGACGAACACCTCACCGATGACGTGCGGAAAAAGGGTGGCCCCGGGTGCGGTGCACGCCAGCACCTGCAAGCCGTGCACCACCGGGGCGGCATGCCCGTGTGCCCGCGCCCACTCGACGTCGTAATGCACCGGATGGTTGTCGGCCGAGACGGCCTGAAAAGCCGAGGCATGCGCGTCAGTGACGGTCCTGCTCGGCGCGCGAAAGATCTCACCGACCTCGAGCTGATCGAATGTCCTCGGTGCGACGAGCGTGAAGTTATCGGCCGAGAATTCGGATGGCGGCACGCAGTGACTCCCTCGGACGGCTCCTCAAGCCGGTCTGCGTTGACCCGCTGTCGATGACGTGGTCCACGCTGCCCAACCCAGCCGGGGTTGTCCAATCGGAAAAGTCCATGGCGCCATCGCGATTTCCGATGGCCGGCGAGCGGCCGCGTCGGCGCAGCACGCTGATAACGGTTGGATAACAACTGGCAAAATAGCGCGGCCGTCAGTGACGGGCCGCTTAACGAGCCGGATCAGACGCCGTAGCGCAGTAACTCGGCTTGGGTGATCAGGCGTTCGTGCTTAGCTGGAAACTCGCGGCTCTTCACCGGATGGCGGAGCCATGACCAGGCGATTCGACTGAGACGAGACCGTGAATACGGGTTGATGTACACGGTAGGAACTCCTGCGGTCGGGCGTATCGCTGCACCGTGGGGTCACTTTACCGCACGACCCCTGCCCACTCATTAGATACCGCTCACAGAGCAAACACAGCGAGGCGCGCCGGCAATAAATCGGATGTTTTTCCTGTGACTGGAGTTGCTGGAGTGGCGACGTGCGATCGTTCCGAGACCGGCCTGTGCCGCGAAATTGTCGTCATCGCGGTGTTCTGCGGGTGCAGACCGCAACAACAACAATCTCGCGGCAATCAGGTCACGCGCTAGCGCTCATCGCGACCCGAGGCTCTTCGCGCGAGCGCTCATCGCTGCGGAGCGGCGGTGGGTTTGATCGGTGCCGGCAGCGCCGACTCCCCCATCAGGAAACGGTCCACCGCGGCCGCCGCGGCCCGGCCCTCGGCGATCGCCCACACGATCAGCGACTGCCCCCGGCCCATATCGCCGGCGACGAACACACCGGGCACGGTCGTCTGGAAGTCGCCGTCACGCGCCACGTTGCCGCGCTCGGTGAACTCCACACCCAGATCGGTCAGCAGACCCTCGCGCTCGGGACCGACGAAGCCCATCGCCAGGAACACGATGTCGGCGTCCAGCTCGAAATCGGTGCCGGGCACCTTCTCGAACTTGCCGGCCTTCATCTCGACCTCGTGCACCTTCAGCGAGGACACCTTGCCGTCGCTGCCGACGAACTGCTCGGTGTTCACCGAGAACACCCGCTCGCCGCCCTCTTCGTGCGCCGAGGACACCCGGAACATCAGTGGGTAGGTCGGCCACGGCGTCGAGTCGGCCCGGGTCTCCGGCGGGCGCGGCATGATCTCGAACTGATGCACGCTGGCCGCGCCTTGGCGGTGCGCGGTGCCCAGGCAGTCGGCCCCGGTGTCACCGCCACCGATGATGACGACCTTCTTGTCCTTGGCGGTGATCGGCGGCTGCCCGTCCGGCCCGGCCACATCATCGCCCTGCTGCAACCGGTTGGCCCACGGCAGGTACTCCATGGCCTGGTAGATGCCGTCGAGCTCGCGGCCGGGAATCGGCAGGTCGCGCCAGGCGGTTGCCCCGCCCGCCAGCACCACCGCGTCGAAGTCCTCGTGCAACTGCTCGACGCTCAGGTCGACGCCGACGTTCACCCCGGTGCGGAACTGGGTGCCCTCGGCCGCCATCTGCTCCAGACGGCGGTCGATGTGGCGCTTCTCCATCTTGAACTCGGGGATGCCGTAGCGCAGCAGACCACCGATGCGGTCGGCACGCTCGAACACCGTCACCTCATGCCCGGCCCGGGTCAGCTGCTGGGCGGCGGCCAGGCCCGCGGGCCCGGAACCGACAACGGCGACCTTCTTACCGGTCAGCACGTCCGGCGGCAGCGGCTTGACCCAGCCCTGCTCCCAGGCGTTGTCGATGATCTCGACCTCGACCTGCTTGATGGTCACCGGATCCTGGTTGATGCCCAGCACGCACGACGCCTCGCACGGGGCGGGGCAAAGCCGTCCGGTGAACTCCGGGAAGTTGTTGGTGGCGTGCAGGCGCTCGATCCCGTCGCGCCAGCGGCCGCGGAACACCAGGTCGTTCCACTCCGGGATCAGGTTGCCCAGCGGACAACCGTTGTGGCAGAACGGGATACCGCAGTCCATGCAGCGTGACGCCTGCACCTGCAGGGTGTCCTTGGAGAAGTCCTGGTAGACCTCTTTCCAGTCCTGCAGCCGCAGGTCCACCGGACGACGAGCGGGCGTCTCGCGCTGGGTGTGCTTGAGGAAACCGTTGGGATCAGCCACGAGCCGCCGCCATGATCGCCTCGTCGACGTCGGCCCCGGCCGATTCGGCCTCCGCGATCGCCGTCAGCACGCGCTTGAAATCACGCGGCATCACCTTCACGAACTTCGACTGATGCGCCGGCCAGTCGGCCAGAATCCGATGTCCGACAGCGGAATCGGTGGCATCCACATGAGCGCTGATCATCCCGTGCAACCATTCGAGATCAGCGTCGTCCAGTGCGTCAAGATCGACCATCTCCCCATTCACGTTGTTGGGCAAGGATTTGTCCGGGTCGTACACGTAGGCGACACCGCCGGACATACCGGCGGCGAAGTTACGTCCGGTACGCCCGAGGATGACCACCTTGCCGCCGGTCATGTACTCGCAGCCGTGGTCACCGACACCCTCGACGACGGCGTGGGCACCGGAGTTACGGACGGCGAACCGCTCGCCCACCACTCCGCGCAGGAACGCCTGCCCACTGGTGGCGCCGAACAGGATCACGTTGCCGCCGATGATGTTGTCCTCGGCGACATAGTCCGCCGGAGCACTGGCCGACGGTCGTACCACCAGGCGGCCGCCCGAAAGACCCTTGCCCACATAGTCGTTGGCGTCGCCGCGGACCCGCAGGGTGATACCCCGCGGTACGAACGCGCCGAAGCTGTTGCCGGCCGAACCGTCGAACGTGATGTCGATGGTGCCGTCCGGAAGCCCCTCGCCGCCATAGACTTTCGTGACCTCGTGGCCGAGCATGGTGCCGACCGTTCGGTTCACGTTGGCGATCTTGGTGGTGAAGCTCACCGAGGTGCCGTTGTCGATGGCCTCCCGGCACTGCGCGATCAGCTGCTGGTCCAGGGCCTTGTCCAGCGCATGGTCCTGGGTGGACGTGCAGTACAGGTCCTGGTTCATGAACGCCGACTCGGGCTCGTGCAACACCGGACTCAGGTCGAGCTTGTGCGCCTTCCAGTGCTCAGCGGCACGCTGGGTGTCCAGCGCGCCCACCTGACCGACCATCTCGTTGACGGTGCGGAAGCCGAGCTTGGCCATCAGCTCGCGCACCTCCTCGGCGATGAACAGGAAGAAGTTCTCCACGAATTCCGGCTTGCCGTTGAACCGCTGCCGCAGCACCGGATTCTGGGTGGCCACGCCCACCGGGCAGGTGTCGAGGTGGCAGACCCGCATCATGATGCAGCCCGAGACCACCAGCGGCGCGGTGGCGAAACCGAACTCCTCGGCGCCGAGCAGCGCAGCGACCACGACGTCGCGGCCGGTCTTGAGCTGACCGTCGACCTGCACCACGATGCGGTCGCGCAGGCCGTTGAGCAGCAGCGTCTGCTGTGTCTCGGCCAGGCCCAGCTCCCACGGGGCGCCGGCATGCTTCTGGGAGGTCAGCGGGGTGGCACCGGTGCCACCGTCATGACCGGAGATGAGCACCACGTCGGCGTGCGCCTTGGAGACACCGGCCGCAACCGTACCCACGCCGTTCTCGGACACCAGTTTCACGTGAATCCGCGCGGACGGGTTGGCGTTCTTCAGGTCGTGGATCAGCTGCGCCAGATCCTCGATCGAATAGATGTCGTGGTGCGGCGGCGGCGAGATCAGGCCCACGCCGGGCGTCGAATGCCGCACCTCGGCCACCCACGGATACACCTTGTGCCCCGGAAGCTGGCCGCCCTCACCGGGTTTGGCGCCCTGGGCCATCTTGATCTGGATATCGGTGCAGTTGGTCAGGTAATGGCTGGTGACACCGAAGCGGGCCGAGGCCACCTGCTTGATGGCGCTGCGGCGCCAGTCGCCATTGGCGTCGCGCTCGAAGCGCTCGACGTTCTCGCCGCCCTCACCGGAGTTGGACCGACCACCCAACCGGTTCATCGCGATGGCCAGCGTCTCGTGCGCCTCGGCCGAGATCGATCCATAGCTCATCGCGCCGGTGGAGAAGCGCTTGACGATGTCACTCGCCGGCTCCACCTCGTCCAGCGGAACAGGTTCGCGGACGCCTTCTTTGAACTTCAGCAGGCCGCGCAGCGACGCCATCCGCTCGCTCTGGTCGTCGACCAGCTTGGTGTATTCCTTGAACACCGAGTACTGCCCGGTGCGGGTGGAATGCTGGAGTTTGAACACCGTGTCCGGGTTGAACAGGTGGTATTCGCCCTCGCGACGCCACTGGTATTCGCCACCGACCTCGAGCTCGCGGTGCGCCCACTCGTCCGGCCGGTCCAGGTAGGCCAGCTCGTGCCGGGTGGCCACATCGGCGGCGATATCGTCCAGGTCGATCCCGCCGGTGGGGCAGTGCAATCCGGTGAAGTACTCGTCCAGCACGCGCTGGCTGATGCCGACGGCCTGGAACAACTGGGCACCGGTGTAGGACGCCAGGGTGGAGATGCCCATCTTGGACATCACCTTCAGCACACCCTTACCGGCCGCCTTGACGTAGTTCGCCTTGGCCTGATCACTGGTCAGACCCGTGATGATGCCGCGGTCGACCATGTCCTCGATGGACTCGAAGGCCATGTACGGGTTGATCGCGGCCGCACCGAACCCACACAGCATGGCCATGTGGTGCACCTCGCGGGCGTCACCGGACTCGACGACCAGGCCCACCTGGGTGCGGGTGCGCTCCCGGACCAGGTGGTGATGCACCGCGGCGACCGCCAGCAGCGACGGGATGGGCGCCAGCCACTCGTTGGACTCCCGGTCGGAGAGCACGATGATGCGCGCCCCGTTACGGATGGCCTGCGATACCTTCGCGCGGACCTCTTCCAGGGCGCGCCGCAAACCGGGGCCACCATCGGCGACCGGATACAGGCAGCCCACCACCGCGGCCCGCATACCGTGCTTGCGGCCGCGGATCTCGTGGTCGGGGTCGACGTGGATCAGCTTGGACAGCTCGGCGTTGCGCAGGATCGGCTGCGGCAGCACGATCTGGCGGCACGAGTTCTCATCGGGGTTCAGCAGGTCGCCCTCGGGCCCGATGACGCCTTCCAGGCTGGTGACCACCTCTTCACGGATGGCATCCAGCGGCGGGTTGGTGACCTGGGCGAAGAGCTGCTGGAAGTAGTCGTAGAGCATCCGGGGACGCTGCGAGAGCACGGCGATGGGGGTGTCGGTGCCCATCGAGCCCAGCGCCTCGGCGCCGGTCCGCGCCATGGGCGCCACCAGCAGGTTGAGCTCCTCGTAGGTGTAGCCGAAGGCCTGCTGACGCAGCACGACGCGATGGTGCGGCATCTTGACGTAGTCGCCGGGCGGCAGATCGTCGAGGTGGAACTGTCCGGCATCCAGCCACTCCTGGTACGGATGCTCGGCGGCCAGCTCGGCCTTGATCTCCTCGTCGGAGACGATGCGGCCCTGCGCGGTGTCCACCAAGAACATCCGGCCGGGCTGTAGACGCAGCCGCTGCACCACCGTCGACGGGTCCAGGTCGAGCACGCCGGCCTCCGACGCCATCACGACCAAGCCGTCCTTGGTGACCCAGATCCGCGACGGCCGCAGACCGTTGCGGTCCAGCACCGCGCCGACGACGGTGCCGTCGGTGAAGCACACCGAGGCCGGACCGTCCCACGGCTCCATCAGCGAGCCGTGGTAGCGGTAGAACGCCCGGCGGGCCGGGTCCATGTCCTGGTTGCGCTCCCACGCCTCGGGAATCATCATCAGCACCGCGTGCGCGATGCTGCGCCCGCCCAGGTGCAGCAGCTCCAGGACCTCGTCGAAGCGCGCGGTGTCCGAGGCCCCCGGGGTACAGACCGGGAAGATCTTGTTCAGGTCGTTGTGGTACCCGAACACGTCGGTGTGGATCAGGGCTTCGCGCGCCCGCATCCAGTTCTCGTTACCGGTGACGGTGTTGATCTCACCGTTGTGCGCCACCCGGCGGAACGGATGGGCCAACGGCCAGGACGGGAACGTGTTCGTGGAGAACCGCGAGTGCACGATGCCCAACGCGCTGGTCAGCCGCTCGTCCTGCAGATCCAGGTAGAACGCCCGCAGCTGCGGAGTGGTGAGCATGCCCTTGTAGACCAGGGTCTGCCCGGAAAGACTTGGGAAGTAGACGGTTTCGCGACCCGGACCATCCTGGCCGGGGCCCTTGGTGCCCAGCTCGTGCTCGGAGCGCTTGCGGATCACGTAGGCGCGGCGCTCCAGGTCCATCCCGGAGGCCCCGCCGATGAAGACCTGACGCAGCGTCGGCATGGCGTCGCGGGCCAACGCGCCCAGCGAGGAATCGTCGGTGGGGACATCGCGCCAGCCGAGCATCGTCAGGCCCTCGGCCTCGACGATCTTCTCGACGGCCTCGCAGGCCAGTTTGGCGTCACGGGCGGACTGCGGCAGGAAGGCGATGCCGGTGACGTAGCTGCCCTCCTCGGGCAGCTCGAAGTCCCCTTGCTCTTTCAGGACGGCCCGCAGGAACGCGTCGGGCACCTGCAGCAGGATGCCCGCACCGTCGCCGGTGTTGGGTTCGGCCCCGGCGGCACCGCGGTGTTCCAGGTTCAGCAGGGCCGTGATGGCCTTGTCGACGATGTCGCGGCTGCGTCGGCCATGCATGTCGGCGACCATGGCCACACCGCATGAATCGTGCTCGTAAGCGGGGTTGTACATACCCCGAGGACGTGAGGAGCCCTGAAAACTCCCGGGCACTGGTCCCATCCGGATACCACCTGACCCTTTACTCTCTTACCCGGCTTGCGTGAAGCCGGGTGTGTTGCTGCCTGCTGTGACCAGCGGCATCCGCCGGCGTTCCGGCCAGGCGATCGCGGTGCCTTTCGTGCAGCATTGAACGACGGCCAGTCCCGCTCGCCTTGAGTTGGGAAAACGATATGACAAGCACCGCCTGACATGCCAACTTAGTCAGACCTAACTAAGCTGGTCGGTAACCTCACGCCCGGGGATGCGCCGCCACCGGCGCGGGCCCGTAAGCTCTTGTGGCCCTTACCCTTTCACCCCCCTGAGGGATACCCTCAGGGACACGGCGACTGGCCGTCGACCCGCATCGCTGTTTGCTAATATCTGCCATCCATGCCACCAAGCAGCGCGAACAATTGCTGGTTCATTTGCTCAAAGACTGTTCAGATTCTTAGGCATCGGTACACCCGCGCCGATCACTGACCCCACCCGCAACACCAGGCACACTGGTTCGCGCCCGCTCCGCCCGCCTCGAGCGCCTGCCCACGCGCCGTGCCAAGCTGACGGCAATGTCTCGTTCAGCGTCTGGTTCAGCAGCTAGCCCCATGACGGGCCCGTTCCCGCCGCACACCGCCCCGGGCCGGTTCGGCATCGTCAACCTGGCCGCCACCGCGCAGCGCTGCGCTGCGACCATGCCCGTGGCCGGGATGCGTAATCCGTTCACCGGCGCCGCGAGTGTGGCAGCGCTGGCGGTGCTCGTGGACCACATCGCCGGCTTCGCCAACCATCTGCGCCGCCCGGACGGGCACTGGACGGTGTCCAGCGAGCTGACCGTGGAGTTCACCCCCGACGCGCACGCCGTCCTGGCCGCCGACCCGACCACCCCGGTGCTGGCCGAGAGCCGGGCCGTCGGCGCCGCGGCGGCCACCTCGTTGTCGATCTGCGACCTCAGCCACCGCGGCATCGCCATCGGGGTGGGAACGGTCCGGACGTTCTACATCACCACCTCGGCGTCAGCACTGCCGGACGACGACCGCCCCGGCGCGCCGGCGGCGGTCCCCACCGCCCTCGACGAGTTGATGGCCGTCGAGGTGGGCGAGGCCGGCGGCCCCGGCCCGCTGCTGGTCCAGCACGCCGAGCCGGCGGTGAACAACAGCTTGGGCGCGGTGCACGGCGGCGTGGCCGCCGCCGGGCTGGAACTGGTGGCCGCCGCCGCGCTCAACGCCGACCGGGCCGACCGTCCGCTGCACACCGCGTCGCTGCGGGTGAACTATCTGCGCCCGCTCGTGTCCGGTGGCCGCGCGCATTACACGGCGACGGCGTTGCACAGCGGACGCAGCAGCGGCGTGGCCGACGCCCAGGCGTTCGACACCGATGGCCGGCCGGCGTTGGTAGGCAGGGTCACCGCGTATCTGTGACGGCTTGCCCGGTGCTCCCCATGGCGATGATCACCATCGGCATGGCGTATCTTCTGATGAGCCAGACTCCCTATGCGGCGCAGCGTTTCGATCGCGGCAGCGGCCCCGAGTCTAGAAACCGTCTCTAATCAGCCAAGTTTCGGACACATTGTTCCTTGCTGGGTCCAGCGCGCCACTGGGCGTGCGACTCTCGCGGTACGGCATATCCAGCAAAGGAGCTCGTCATGTCAAGACCGACCATGCAACACAGGCTGGCTGCGGAATTCATCGGCACGTTCTGGCTGGTCCTCGGTGGCTGCGGAAGTGCGGTGTTCGCCGCCAAATTCATCGCCGGCGACGGAACCTCCTTGGGCATCGGATTCCTCGGAGTCGCCTTGGCATTCGGTCTCACGGTACTCACCGGCGTGTACGCTTTCGGCACCATCTCCGGAGGCCATTTCAACCCGGCCGTGACGCTGGGGGCGGCACTGGCCCGGCGGGTGGAATGGTCGGCACTGCCGCTGTATTGGGTGGCTCAGGTGCTCGGCGGCCTGGTGGCCGGAGGTGTCATCTACTTCGTGGCCAGCGGCCAGAGCGGCTGGAGCGCCACGGGCAACATGGCCGCCAACGGTTACGGCGCACACTCGCCCGGCGGGTTCTCGTTGGTGGCCGTGCTCGTCACCGAGATCGTCTTGACGGCGGTCTTCCTGTTGGTGATTCTCGGGTCCACCGACGACCGGGCGCCCAAGGGCTTTGCCGGCCTTTCCATCGGCCTCACGCTCACCCTCATCCACCTGATCTCCATCCCCATCTCGAACACGTCGGTGAACCCGGCGCGATCGACGGCGGTGGCGTTCTTCAACGGCGACGGTGCGCCGGCCCAGCTGTGGGCGTTCTGGGTGGCTCCACTGGTCGGGGCGGCGATTGCCGGCGTGGCCTATCCGTTCCTGTTCGGTGTGGCCGAACAGCTCGCCGACCGACCGGACCGCGACGACGCCCTGGAGCAGGCCCGCTAGTTACAAGGCCTTCAGGTCCGGAATGGCCTGGCGTGCACCGAATCTCGGGTTGCGCGCCAGGCCGCTGGCCTCGAGTAGCCGGATCGCACGCTGGCGGTGCGGGCGCAGGGGTTCCAGCAGCGCGACCATGGCGGCATCGTCGATCCGATAGCCCAATAACGTCATTCCCACCATGTTGGACAGGTGATAGTCCCCCACCGAGATGACGTCGGCGTCCCCGAACGCGCGCTGCATGGTCTCGGCCGCGGTCCACTCGCCCACCCCTGGCATCGACCGGAAGCCCGCCGCGGTGCGGCACCGCTCCAGGGCGTCGGCCCGCTGCGCACAGCCGACGATGGTGCGGGCCCGGCCCGGATCGATGTTGGCACGGTGGAACTCCCAGGACGGGATACGCCGCCATGCCTCGGCCGCAGGCGGAACCCGCATGCCGGCCGGCGCCGGCCCCGGCGCGGGCGCACCGTACTTCGTCACCAGCAGGCGCCAGCCGCGGAACGCATCCTTACCGGCCACCCGCTGCTCGATGATCGCCGGGATCAGCGCCTCCAGTACCCGGCCGGTGCGACCCAGCCGGAGGTGCGGCACCCGCTCGTGGGCCTTGGCGATCGTCGGCTCGACGGGGTGGAAATCCGAGGCATCGTCGTCGGCGCCGAGCAGCGCGGGCAACCCGTCGAGGAACTCGTCGGCGCCGGGCCCCCATGCCTCGCATTCGGCGACGGTGCGGCTGCTGCTGATCCGGGCCGTCACGGGTCCGCTGCGCATCAGGCTGGTCCGCCAGATGACGCCGTCCACGACGCGGAAGCACGGGTCCCCGTAGCCACGACGCAGCGGCGACAACGTCAGCAGGGGGCTGACGGGTCCTGGGAAGGCCACACTGCCGGTGGGCACCGCACCAGATTACGGGTGTGGCCGGTCAGCCCACGACGATGTCGGCCTTGTCCGGGTAGAACGCGACCCGACCGGCGATCGCGGCCACCGCCGGATACGGGTCCTCGTAGACCCAGAGCGCGTCGGGCACTCCGGCCACGTCGTAATAGGCGGCCTCGCCCTTGTAGGGACAGTAGGTCGCGGTGTCGCTGCGGGTCAGCACGGTGGCGTCGACGTCAGCCATGGGCAGGTACTGAACCGCCGGATAACTCGCCTCCTGCAAGGTCACGGCGTTGCGGGTATCGGCGACGACGACGCCGTCCACCCGGACCGTGACGCGCAGGCCGGTGGGTGTGATGGTGATGGGGTGTTGCGGACCGGGCTGCAGCACGGGACGTTCACTCATAGGGTCAACAACGCATCGCCTCGGGTGTGTGATTCCCGCCACCGGCCGGGTTTAGCATCATCGCCATGGTTACCACCGGACCGGCCACCGCAGGCGCCGAGGTCAGTATCGCCGCCTCCCCCGAGGCGGTCTACGCCCTGATCACCGACCTGCCCACGCTGGCCGAACTGGCCGAGGAGACGCACGCGATGGAGTGGGTCAGCGGCCACGCGGTGACCGCCGGGGCGGTGTTCAAGGGGCACAACCGCAATGGCGCCAAGAAGTGGACCACCAAGTGCACGGTCACCGCGGCCGAGCCGGGCCGGACCTTCGCCTTCGACGTCAAGTCCACCGGTATGCCGATCGCGCACTGGCGTTACGACATCACGGCCGCCGACGGCGGCGGGTGCACCGTGACCGAGCGAACCTGGGATCGCAGGCCCGGCTGGTTCAAACCGCTGGCCGGGTTGGCCACCGGTGTCTCGGATCGGGATACGGCCAACGCCGAGCACATCGTGGCCACCCTGGCGCGGCTGAAGGCCAGGGCCGAGTCCACCGGTTAGGGCCGACTCAACGGACCACTTCCCACTCCCGGCTGACCGAACGCTGGAAGAAGAACACCGTGAACGAGTTGGTGAACCATTGCCACAGCAGGCTGGGCCACCCGATCTCGTGGGCCCGCCGCCCGGTGTGGAACACGGCCAGCCGACCGTCGAAGCGGGTCCGCCCGATCCGGGACAGCCGGCGGAACAGATCCATGTCCTCGGCGGCGACCAGTGATTCGTCGAAGCCGTCGACGGCGTGGAAGGCCTCCGCGGTGATCATCTGGAACTCCCCGCCGGACCCGCCGACACCCAGGATGTTGTTCTGGAATCGGAATTGCAGCCCGAGCATCGTGAAAACCCACCGGTCGAACCACGTACTGGCCTCGGGCAGCACGCGGTACTTGACGGTCAACGCCACGAGCTTCGAGCGCCGCTTGAACTGCTCCAGCGCCATCCCGAAGAACTCGTCGATATCGGGGATCACCACGTCGGCATCGAGGAACACGTAGAAGTCACCCCGGGCCGCCGCGGCGCCCATGTTTCTGGCCTGCCCGATGGTCTGACGGGCCGGCAGGTCGTGCACCACGACCCGGTCGGCGTACCGCTGACCGATCGCGATGGTGGCATCGGCGCTGTTGCCGTCGGACACGATGACCTCGTGCTCCCCGGAGAACGAGGTCACGTTGCGTAGCGTCCGCTCCAGCGTCTTCTCTTCATTCAGCGTCGGTATGACGAACGAGATCACCACGCCTCCTCCCTGTCGGCACCGATCAAACAGGGAATTGCTGCCGATTGGCTGTGGCAAAGCGGGAACCGGACTGTGAGTCACGCATGCCATCGGCATGTGACCCAGATCATTAGCTATCGCAACATTTTTCGGTGCGGCTTCCATCCCGGAACGCCGACTGCCCGAGACCGTGGCAAAGTCTAGAACGCGTAGCGGTGATACTGCGCCATGTACTTGGTGGCCGGCAGAGCCGACATCACCCGGGCCATCAGTCGCAGCGGCAGGGACACCTGCCGGAAACTGGCCGTCTCGAAGGGGGATTGCCAGGCCAGCAGTCGCACTCCGGGGACTGCCGCGATGATCTCCTGGGGTCTGTCGATCCCCCAGTACAGCGTCGCCCCGGCGTTGCGCACCACCGCGTTGGTCCACTGCGCCTTGATACCGAATCGGCTGAAGGCATCGAATTGCAGTTCTCCGGAGGGGAACCGGGCGACGATGCGCCGGAGCAGCGCCGTACCGTCGGCCTCGGTGAGGTACATGGTCAGTCCCTCCCCGAGCATCAGGACCGGGCGATCCGTCGGAATGTCGGCCAGCCAAGCCGGATCGGTGACCGAAGCCGGGATCACCCGATACCGCGCTGCGCTCGCCCCTGGAATTTCCCCCGTCGCTGCGCTCGCCCCTGGCCTTTCCCCCGTCGCTGCGCTCGCCCCGGGCCTTTCCCCCGTCGCTGCGCTCGCCCCGGGTTCACTTGAGTAGAGCCGCTCACGCAGGGCGACGACCTCGGGATAGTCGATGTCGTACCACCACACCCCCGGTCCCGGGCTCACCCGGAAGAACCGGCTGTCCAACCCGCAACCCAGGTGCAGCACGACCGCCTCGGGGTGGACGGCCAGAAACTGGCGGGTCCAGTCGTCGAAGTGAGCAGAGCGGGTCGTCACGGCCGGTGACCGGCCGGCGGTCATCGTCGTGCGGGTCCAGTCGTAGTCGATGCGATCGACGATCTGCCTGGCCCAGCGATCGTGCAGGATCGAATTCGGCAGGTCGGCGTCGATCGCTTTGGCGTAGAAGGTGGCGAGCATGGTCTGCGGCGCACCGCGCAGGTCGACCTTGACATTGTCGGTCACCAGCCGAGGCTAACGCCGCCGGGACCGCACATCGGCCGCGCTGAACACCCGCCGGCGTGGTGTTCAGCCGGTCTTGCTCGTGCGCCGCGCCTGCCGCAGACCCACCCAGAACCGGGCCGCTTCGCGGATGGCGTTCTCCACCGGCGTTGGCTCCCAACCGAGTTCGCGCCTGGCCTTGGTGCAGTCCACCGGGGCTTCGGCGCGCATGAGGCGCACCGAGGCCAACGACAGCTTTTCGTCGGTACCCTTCAGCTTGCCTTTGAGGGTGCCGATCGCCGCCAGCAGATAGGTCAGCGGCAGCGGGATCGACTTCGCCGGCGCGGGCACACCGGCGGCCTCGGCGGCGATCCGTGCCACCTCGGCATTGCTGATCATCTTGTCCGAGATCAGGTAGCGCTCCCCGACCCGGCCCAACGCGGCAGCCTTGATCAGGGCGCGGGCGGCATCGTTGACGCCGACCGCCTCCAACTCGATTCCGCTCATCACGAAGGGCAATTTGCCGAAGGCGGCGCCGGCGATGATCTCACCGTGTGGGGTGCGGCCCCAGTCCTTGCCGCCGTAGGTGGTGGATACGCACATGGCCACCGCGGGCAGCCCGCGCTCACGCGCGTACTGCAGCACCAGATTCTCGGCTTGCACGCGTGAGCGCACGTACGGCGTCACGCCCCGTTCCGAGATGACATCGTCCTCGGTGGCCACCCGGCCACGCCGCCGACCCACCGTGGCGTAACTGCTGGTGAACACGAATTTCTGCAAGCGCGAAGCGATTTCGGGTTCCATGGCGATGTCCAGGACGTTGCGCGTGCCGTCGACGTTGGTACGGAACAACGGGGACGGATCGCGCAACCACCCGCGGGTGTCGACGACGCAGTAGTAAACGACGTCGACTCCGGTCATCGCCGCGCGGAGCACGTCGTCGTCCCAGATATCGCCGACGAAACGCTGCACCTGCAGATCGTCGATGCCCACGGTGTTGGCGCCCTGGCGCACCGTCACCCGGACGTCTTCGCCGTCTTCGACCAGACAGCGCACCACATGGGAACCCAGGTACCCGTTACCGCCGATCACCAAGGACGTCATGTCATCTGCCCCCTCTGCCCATCTGCTGCATCCAGGCCGCCGCCTCGTCGGGCAACGTGCCCAGTTCCTTTGCCTTGTTGCACCACTTCATGGCGGCCGACACAAACCGCAGCGGGTTGTAGATGTCCTCCTGGCGGCGCCACAGGCCGTCACCGGCGTAGGTGACGATCGAGATGTTGGTGGCGCTGATGATGGTGCCGTCGCCGGGATCGCGCATCGGGTTGTCCAATTCGCAGATCACCCGGCCGGCGGCCTCGTCGATCACCGTCCACAGGGACGGGAAGGCCGTCATGTGGTTGCCGGGAAAAGACTCCATGGTCTTCCAGATCCACGGGCGCACCTGCTCACGGCCGCGCATGGTGCCGGCGGCATGCTCGACGTATTCGACGTCCTCGGTGTATTGGTCGACCCAGGGATCCCAGTTGCGGGTCTGCGCGGCGCGGTCCACGGTGTGCTCGAAGATCGCGAACGCCTCGGTCAGCTCATCGCGGGTGAACAACCTGCTCGTCACACCACAAACTAGAACATGTTCTAGCGGCTGTTGTCGAGATTTTCACGAACGGCGTGACCGCACCAGTCGCACGATCAGGTAACCGAGGCCGCCGGCGAGGGCCACCGCGGCCAGCCACGGCAGCAGCAGCCCGAACGCCAGCACCACGTTCGACACCGCCGACACCAGTAAGTCCCAGCCACGCTCCACCTGTCCGAAGAAACCGTGGTAGCGCTCGGGCGCAGGTCCGCCCACCCGCTCGGCGTTGATCTCCACGTTCAGGGTGCTGTAGTCGATCTGAGCGCCCAGCGCCGCGCGCTGTGCTCGCAGACTGTCCAGGTCCGACTGCCGCTGCGACAGCGCCTCCTCGGCCTTGATCAGCGCCTCGGGGTCCTTGGCGTCGCGCATGATGGCCAACAGCCGGTCCACCGATGTCTGCAGCGCGGTGATGCGCGCGTCGAGGTCCACGCGCTGCGCGGTCACATCGTCGGAGGTGATCTGCACACTCTCCACGGTGCCCAGCTTCTTGAGATCGGCCAGTGCGGCATCGAGTTTCGCGGCGGGCACCCGCAGCGTCAACGAGACGTGCGCGCGGCCGGTGCCCGAGCCGGCGTCCTCGGACCGGTTGTCCACCCGGCCGCCCGCCGTCGTCGCGATCTCGGCGGCTCGGTCGGCGGTGCCGGGCGGGTCGGCGGCGGTGATGGTCACCATCGCGGTCTTGACGATGTCGCGCTTGGCGTCCGGCACCTGTGGTGGTGCCAGCGGCGGGCCGCCGCCGGACCCGGCGAGTTTGGACTCCGGAGCCTGCGGGGCCGGGGCGGCGGGCGCGGCCCGATCCAGCGCCGGCGAGCCACCGGCACAGGCGGTCAGTGCCAGCAGGACAAGAACCAGGGCCAGGGCCTTTGCCATGCACCGAATGTACCGACCAGCTGTGAACTTCCTTTGCAGATGTCGGCTACGTCGTGCGCGCACATGCCGCAGAATCACCCTATGACTTCCGGCGAGCCTGCCATCCAGGGCGTCCACCATGTGTCGTTGACCGTCACCGACCTCGAGGCCAGCATCGCGTGGTACCAGCGGGTGTTCCGGACGCAACGCCTCGACCTCACGATTCCGCACTACGGCCGGGAGTCGACGGGATACGCCGTACTGCTCCCGGAACCTCGCAGCGGGTTGATCTTCGGGCTGCACACCAACACCGGCAACGACGGTCAACCGTTCGACGAGGCCAGGACCGGACTCGACCACGTGTCCTTCGGGGTGGCCGGACGGGCGGAGCTCGAGGCCTGGACCGGCTGGCTTGACGAACTCGGCGTGGAACACACCGGCATCGTGGACGAGACCGAACCGCTCACCTACTCGACGGTGGTGTTCCGCGATCCGGACAACATCCAGCTGGAACTCATTGCGATGGAGTGACATCGACCGGCAGGCGCACGGCGAAACACGTGTTGCCGGGCACCGAGGATACCGAGAGGTGACCTCCGTGCCGCTCGGCGATCCGCCATGCCAGATCAAGCCCGAGCCCGCTACCCTCCCCCGTCGGCTTGGTGGTGAAGAAGGCCGTGAAGATGTGATCGATGATGTCCGGGTCGATACCCGGTCCGTCGTCGCAGACCTCGACGCACACTATGGCGTCGCTCTCCCTGGTGGTCCGAACGGTCAGCGTGCCCCGGCCGCCCATCGCCTCCAGCGCATTTTCGATGAGGTTGGTCCACACCTGGTTGAGATCGCCTGCATGACAACCTATTTCGGGCACAGAAGGATCCCACTGGGTGATCAGCTCGATATCGCTGCCCGGTCCGACGCGGCCGTCGAACATCGACAGCGTGCTGTCCAGCAGCTCATGGAGGTCGACCTGCTGGAAATCACCGCGGTCCATCTGCGAATAGTGCTTGGCCGCCTCCAGCAGCGCCGACATCCGCTTGTTTGCGTCGCGGATGTCGCGCAGGCGTAGCTCTCCTTCCATGGAGTCCGCCAACCCTTCGACAGCGGTCTGTAACACCTGCGGACTCACCGGTTTCCCGTCCGCGCCACTCATCCGGTCCAGCCAGGCGACATCGAGTCCGGCCTCGGCGAAGGTCGGGGCGTAGTCCCAGCTGCCTGCGACACCGTGCCGCTCGAGCCACTCGCCGATCCGCTCCTCCCGGTCGGACAGTTCCAGTCCTCCGGTACCGGCCGGCGCCCCCAGCAGCTCGGGCAGCGGCGACCCGCCGAACTCCTTGGCGACTCGCAGCTGCAGCCGGCGCAGGACGGCACCCAGGTCGGTGGCGGCGCGCGCGATCGCGGCGGCCGGATTGTTCAGGTGATGGGTCAGCCCCGCCGTGATGGTGCCGAGCGCGACCAACCGGGCACGCTGGCCCAGCAGCTGCTGCTGACGCAGGGTCCCCAAGGTGTGACCGGCCAGCAGGTGGACCGCCATCGGGAACTGGGTGTGCATGAAGTCGGCGAACCGCTCGGCGTCGAGGACGAAGAAGCGCGACGGGCGGACGAGCCGGATGGAGACGTCGTACACCTGCGCGGCACTGGGAACATAGGCCACCCACGCCCCGCAGTAGGCGCCGCGTTGGGTGGTCCGGCGCGTCTGGACGTCGACACCGCCCATTCGGCCCGACATGACCAGCTCACCCTCGATCATCACGTAGAAGAAGCGCGCGGGTTCGCCCTCGCGCAACAGCTGCCCGGCCGGGAACGTCTCGATGTGGCCGTCGGCGCAGAGCACCTCCAGTTGCGCCTGCGACAGGTGCTCGAAGAGGAACAAGGTCCGCAGTTCGTCGGGCCGGCATTGTTCGACCATCACCGCCGAGATTAACGGTGACTTCGGGTGATCGCATGTGGATCCGGCCGAGACCGCTCGCCGTTCTCGCCGAGGGCGAAGGGAACTAACCCCACGTCAGCGCGGTTATCTAGATATGACGTACAACAAGAACCCGGCGGCGGTGCAGGCGCTGACCCCCGAGCAGTACCGGGTGACCCAGCGCGACGGCACCGAACGGCCTTTCACCGGTGAGTATTGGGACAACCACGAACCGGGTATCTACGTCGACGTGGTGTCGGGTGAGCCGTTGTTCGCCTCCGTCGACAAGTTCGACAGCGGCAGCGGGTGGCCCAGCTTCACCAAGCCGATCGAGAAGACCAACGTGGTGGAGAAGCGCGACTTCTCGCACCTGATGATCAGAACCGAGGTGCGTTCGGCCGGTGCCGACAGCCACCTTGGCCATCTGTTCACCGACGGACCCCGCGACCGGGGCGGCTTGCGCTACTGCATCAACTCGGCTTCGCTGAGATTCATCCACCTCGACGATCTCGAGGAGCAGGGCTACGGCGAGTACCGGACGCTTTTCACGACCAAGGAGGACAAGTGAGCGACTACCAGAAGGCGGTTCTGGCCGGCGGGTGCTTCTGGGGCATGCAGGACCTGATCCGCAAGCAGCCCGGTGTCGTGTCGACCCGGGTCGGCTACACCGGCGGACGCAACGACCACCCGACCTACCGCAACCATCCCGGCCACGCCGAGGCGGTGGAGATCATCTATGACCCGGCGCAGACCGACTACCGCGCCCTGCTGGAGTTCTTCTTCCAGATCCACGACCCGTCCACCAAGGACCGGCAGGGCAACGACGTCGGCAGCAGCTACCGTTCGGCGATCTTCTACGTCGACGACGATCAGAAGCGCGTCGCGCTGGACACCATCGCCGACGTGGACGCGTCCGGTCTGTGGCCCGGCAAGGTGGTAACCGAGGTGGTGCCCGAGGTCGACTTCTGGGAGGCCGAGCCCGAGCATCAGGATTACCTGGTGCGCTACCCGTCGGGCTACACCTGCCACTTCCCGCGGCCCGGCTGGAAGCTGCCCAAGCGGGCCGACGCTAGCGCCTAGCCAGCGTCACCCGGCCACCGCGCTTCGGTGTGTAGGCCACTCCCCTGGAGTGCACCGCCTCACCGGGCGCGGTGGTGGTGGCAACGGTGAAGTGCCGCAAGACAGTTCGCAACACGACATCCATCTCGACGTTGGCGAACACCGCGCCCACGCAACGCCGGGTGCCGCCGCCGTAGGGCACCCAGGCCAGCGGCGGGCGCGTGCCGACGAACCGCTCCGGGTCGAACCGGGCCGCGTCGGCGAACTCCAGCTTGTGCAGCTGGGCCAGGCTCACCATGATCGAATGCCTCTGCGGCACAACCCATTCACCCAGCTGGAAGCTCGGCGCGTAGACGTGCCGCCCGGCGAAGTCGATGACGGTACGCACCCGTTGGGTTTCCAGGATGACCGCCTGACGGTACTCGTTGTCGGTGCCCGTGTCGGCCTCCTCGACGAGCCGGGCCAACACCTGCGGATGCCTGCTGACCCTCTCGAACACCCAGGCCAGGGTGGAGGCCGTCGTCTCGTGCCCGGCCGCGAGCAGGGTCAGCAGTTCGTCGGCGATGTCCTGACGCGACATGGCCGTGCCGTCCTCGTAGCTGGTGCGCAACAAGAGCGCCAGCACATCGTCGCGCTCGGCCAACCCCGGGTCGGCGCGCACGTCGTCGATCAACCGGCCGACCACCGTGTCGTACTGCCGCCGATATTCGGCCAGCCGCCCCCACGGGGTCCAGCGGCCGAGGTTGCGTCGCGGGGCGGGCAGGGTGGCCACCCGCGAACCCAGCGTCACCCAGGGCGGGATGATGCGGCGCAAGTCGTCCAGATGCGCGCCATCGGCGCCGAACACCGCCCGCAGGATCGCGTTCAAGGTGATCCGCATCATCGGTTCCAGTGTCGGAAACTCTTGACCGACAGGCCAATTCGCCGCTTCGCGCAGCGTCTCCTCTTCGAAGATGCGCTCGTAGTTCTTGATGCTCTTGCCGTGGAACGGCGGCGTCAGCAACTTACGCCTGCGGCGGTGCTCGGCGCGGTCCAGCGCGAACACCGAGCCCGGACCAAGCACCCGGGACAGGTTCGGCTGGATGTTGCCGACGTCGTCGGTGTTGGCCGCGAACAACTGCTTGGCCAACTGCGGATCGGCGATGACGACGGTCGGCCCGTACACCGGCAGATCGACCGTGACCGCCGGCCCGTAGCGGCGCACCAGGTGGTCGGTCATCTGCCTGCGGAACAGTGCGAAGGCGAATCCCTGCAGCGGGCGGGCGACCCGCGGACCGGGCGGTAGGTGCCCGGCCCGGCCGACAGCGGGCTGCAGGGCAGGCGCCTCGGCGCTCATCTCGGTGCTCGTTCGGCTGGCTGTCTCAGTCATGCACGCTCCAGACCCCTACGGTGGTACTACCCTGTACCACAGGCGTGTGCGCTACGGTACTCCCTGGTACCGAACCGGCGCAAGAGTCTGGAGTAGGACATGGCCGCACCCACTGCTCCGACGTTTCGCACCCGCCTACTCGACGGCCTGGCCGCATCCATCGCCGAACGCGGGTATCGCGCCACCACGGTCGCCGATATCGTGCGGCACGCCCGGACATCCAAGCGCACCTTCTACGGCGAGTTCACCGACAAAGAGCAGTGCTTCGTCGAGCTGTTGCGCGCCAACAACGACGAACTCATCGCGGGCATCCGGGCTGCCGTCGATGCGCAGGCCCCCTGGCGCGAGCAGATCCACCAGGCCGCCCACTCCTATGTCGAGCACATCGCGGCGCGACCCGAGATCACCCTCAGCTGGATCCGCGAACTGCCGGCGCTCGGCTCCTCGGTGCGCACCATCCAGCGCTCGGCGATGAGCGCACTGACCGAGATGCTCGTCGATCTGTCCGCCGGCGACGGGTTCCGCCGGGCCGGGCTGGCACCGGTGTCCCGGTCACTGGCGGTCATCCTGCTCGGCGGGCTGCGCGAACTCACCGCCCTCACCGTCGAGGACGGCCGACCGGTGCAGGACATCCTGGAGCCGGCGATCACCGCCTCTGTCGCCGTGCTGGGGGTGCAGGCCTCAGCCCAGGATCAGCCGGGCTGACCGCTCCAGCCGGGGCGCGATATCGGCGTAGGACACATACCCCATGCCGGCCCGAACCAGCGCGCCGGAATACAGCAGTTCCAGCGATTCGATGACGTCCATATCCGTGTCCGGACCGAGCGCGGTCAGCAGCCGCTCACGGATATCGCGGCCGATGCGCTGGCGCAAGACTTCGACGTCGGGATCGCGGGCCAACAGGGCGCTGGTCACCGCGCCGGCGAATTCCGGTTCGTCGGCCACCAACAGCGCGATGTGCCGCAACACCTCGCTGGCCCGGCCCACTGCGTCGCCGTCGCCGTGTTCGGTGGGCGGCGAGGCCGCCAGCCGACGCCAGAACACCTCGGCGACAAGGTGTTCCTTGGAGGAGAAGTAGGTATACGCGGTGGCCGCGCCGACGCCGGCGTCGGCGGCCACCCGGCGCACGGTCAGCGCACCGAAGCCCTCACGATTGAGCAGGTCGATTGCGGCATTGCCGAGTCGCTCGACGGTATCGGCCTGTTTGGCGCTCAGGCGACGCCGAGTCGACTCCACAGCCGCGTCGGACACGTGTCTGGACGCTACTACAACAACCCGGGACCAGCAACGGTAGGTTGACAGCCATGACTGCAACCGCCCTGCCGCCCGACGCCGCGCGGCTCTTCGAGTTCGCCGAGACGGTCACCGGTTTCATGCCCGCCGACGAGGGCCGCGCGCTCTACGACGCGGCCGTGCAGTATCTGGCCGGCGGCGTCGGCGTCGAGATCGGGACCTACTGCGGCAAGTCCACGGTCCTGCTCGGGGCGGCGGCCCGTCAGGTCGGCGGCACCATCTACACCGTCGACCACCATCACGGTTCCGAGGAACACCAGCCCGGCTGGGAGTATCACGACACCTCGCTGGTCGACCCGGTGACCGGCCGCTTCGACACGTTGCCGTCGCTGCGGCGCACCCTGGACCTGGCCGGCCTGGAGGATCAGGTGGTACCGATCGTCGGCAGGTCCCCGGTGGTGGCGCGGGTGTGGGGAATGCCGTTGCAGTTCTTGTTCATCGACGGCGGCCATACCGAAGAGCACGCCCAGCGCGATTACGACGGCTGGGCCCGCTGGGTGACGCCGGGCGGCGCGTTGGTGATTCACGACGTGTTCCCCGACCCGGACGACGGTGGCCAGGCGCCGTACCACATCTACCGCCGGGCCATCGACTCCGGGGAGTTCCGCGAGGTGTCGGTCACGCGCTCACTTCGGCTGTTGGAACGGGTCGGCTAACGGCCGGAAGCCGCGCAGGCGCAGTCGAATTCGCCTTCGAGTCCGCGGGGGAGCCCGGCTCCGCGGAAGATACCGCTGGCCGGTGTGCTGCAGGACAGGGCGTCGGCGGCCAGGATCATCGCCGCACCGGTCCAGGTGGTGCGTTCCTCGGGCCAGCGCTTCCCGTCGGCGAACACCAGCCCGGTCCAGTACGAGCCGTCCTCTTCGCGCAGATGCTGCATGGCGGCAAATTGCTCGCGCGCCTTGACGCGGGCACCGAGCGCATCCAACGCCATCACCAATTCGCAGGTCTCGGCACCGGTGACCCATGGCCGGTGATCCACGCACCGGATCCCGAGGCCGTCGACCACGAAGTCGTTCCAACGTCCGGCGATCCTGGCATGCGCCGCGGCACCGCGCACCGCTCCGCCCAGCACCGGGTAGTACCACTCCATCGCGTGAGAATCCTTGGCGGCAAAAGCCTCTGGATGATCGGCAATGGCATGGCCGAGCGCACCGACGGCCACCTCCCATTCCGGCTGCGCTTCACCGAGATAGTTGGCCAGCGCCAGCGCACACCGGATGCTGTGGTAGATGCTGGCACACCCGGTCAGCAGCGCCTCGTCCATCATGCCGGCTTCGCTTCTGGCCCAACTGATCTGCCCGCCCGGCAGCTGCATGCTCAACACGAGGTCGATGGCCCGGCTGACCGTGGGCCACATGTGTACGGCAAAGCGCCGATCCCCGGTGACCAGCACGTGATGCCACACCCCGGTGGCGATATAGGCGCAGAAGTTGCTGTCGGTGTTGCCGTCCTCGACCACGCCGTTGCGCAGCTGGATCGGCCAGGAGCCGTCGGCCCGCTGGGTCTTGCGACACCACTCGAAGCCGGCACGGGCCGGCTCCAAGAGCCCGGCGGCCGTGAGCGCCATCAGATTTTCCACGTGATCCCATGGGTCGGTGTGTCCGCCCACCGACCACGGCACGGCACCATCGGACTCCTGGGTGGCAGCGATCGACTCGGCCGTCTGCCGACACTGGCGAGGCGTCAACACACCTGGCACACCGGGAATCTCGTGGTGCGGCATATCAGGCCGGTTTGGTGAAGTACAGCGCCACGCTCTTGCCGATCAGCGGATTGAGCAGGTCCTCTGCGGTGCGGGTCAGCCACGGCCGGCTCATCATGTCCCAGACCAGCAGTTTGTGGTAGGTCGTGACCGCCGGGTGTTTCGGCTTGTCAACCCCCACAGCGCATTTCAGCCACCAAAACGGTGCGTGCAGCGCGTGCGCATGGTGGGCATGGGCGAACGTCACGCCGCGCGAGGTGATCTTGTCGCGCAGTTCGTCGGCGTGATAGATCCGGATGTGACCACCTTCGTTGGCGTGGTATTCGTCGGACAGCAGCCAACACACCTTCTCCGGCAGCCAGCGCGGCACCGTCACCGCCAATGTGCCACCGGGTTTGAGCACCCGGACCAGTTCGGCGATCGCCCGATCGTCGGCGGGTACGTGCTCCAGGATCTCCGAGGCGATCACCACGTCGAAGGTGCCGTCGGCGTAGGGCAGGTCCAGGGCGTCACCCTTGACCGCCTCCGCACGCGCCCCGGCCGGGGCCTCGCCCTGCTCCCTCATCGCGGTCAGGATGGCGTCCACATCGTTGAGGTCCTCGACGCTCTGGTCGAAGGCGATCACATCGGCGCCGCGCCGGTAGGCCTCGAACGAGTGCCGGCCGGCACCGCAACCGACGTCGATCACCGAGGTACCGGGGCCGATACCCAGCCGGTCATAGTCGACGGTCAGCACGACGTCATCCTCTCGATCGCCTTCTCGTACACCGCAACCGTCTGGGCGGCGACGGATTCCCAACTGAAAACGGCCAATGCCCGCCGGCGGCCGGCCGCACCCAGCGTGCGACGCTGCGCCGGCGAGTCCAGCAGTTCGCCGAGCACCGTGGTGAGCCGGTCGATATCGCCGGGCGGCACCAGTCGCGCACACTCCCCCTCGGCGCCAAGCACCTCCGGCAGGGCCCCGGCCCGGCTGGCCACGATGGGGGTACCGCTGGCCATCGCCTCCACCGCAGGCAGCGAGAAGCCCTCGTAAAGCGAAGGGATGCAAGCGATCTCGGCTGAAGCCAACAGTCCGGCCAGTTCGTCGTCCGGCAGCCCGCTGGAGGCGTGCACGATATCGGAGATTCCGAGCTCGGCGATCAGCTTCTCGGTGGGGCCGTTGGGTTCGAGCTTGGACACCAGCTGCACGTCCAGGTTGTGCCGGGCGCGTAGCCGGGCGACGGCGTGCAGCAGATTGCTGACTCCCTTGAGGGGCACGTCGGCGCTGGCGATCGCGATGATGCGCCCGGGCACGCGGTGCTCGGCCGGCCGGAACAGGTCGGTGTCCACCCCCAGCGGCACCACGTGCAGCTGGTCGTCGGACACTCCGAAGTCCTCGGCGATATCGGCGGCCGACGTGCTGGAGACGGTCAACAGTTCCGGGATGCGGCGGGCCACCCGCTTCTGCATCTCGGCGAATCCGTACCAGCGACGCACCAATGGCTTGCGCCACCACGGCGCGGCGGCCACCTCGAGTACCCGGTCCCGCGTGATGGGGTGATGCACGGTGGCGACCAGTGGGATGTCCTCGGCGACGCCCAGCAGTGCCGCGCCCAGGCTCTGGTTGTCGTGCACCACGTCGAAGTCGGCACGCCGCGCGGCGAGGATGCGCGCGGCCCGCATGCAGAAGGTGCGCGGCTCGGGGAAGCCGGCCGACCACATGGTCGCCAGCTCCAGCACGTCGATGTGGTCGCGGATCTCGCTGAGCTGCGGCACGCGGAACGGATCGGGTTCGCGGTAGAGGTCCAGGCTGGGCACCTTGGTCAGCGTGACGCGCGGGTCGAGACCTTCCGGATAGGGCTGACCGGAGAACACCTCTACCTGGTGGCCGAGCTCGACCAGCCCACGGGACAGGTGCCGCACGTACACACCCTGGCCGCCGCAATGCGTCTTGCTCCGGTAGGAGAGAAGGGCGATGCGCACGTCAGCTCGATCCGCTGAACCGCGGCGGGGCCACACTGGACATGTGTCCAGACTATAGTTTGACGAGCTAGCAGACGCAACGCGCGCGGCAGGCTCCTCCGGGGCGCGGCAGCACGAAGGCGAACGGGGTGGGGAAGCCAAGGCCGGTCAATCCGCCCCGCCGGACGGTATCGATCGCGACGGCACGCACCTGTCCGGAACTCGGCTCATAGCAGTGCAGCCGGCCGTCTCCGGCGTCGACGACGAGCACCCAATGCCGCGGGACGAACCGGCCGATGAGCATCGCCACCGGCCGCCCACACCCGAGCGCCGCCAGCACATCGGCAAGTTCGTCGCGGCCGCCGGGCAGCAACCCGCGGAACAACCGCCACCGGTACCGGACCGGGCTGTGCACCGTGATGGCCCGGGCCACACCCGCCGGTGTCGCGCCCAGGGGCCGTGGCCAGAGCCGGTTGACCAGCCGGTGTACCCGGGCCTGCTCGTCGTGGAAGTGCGGCTCCTGCAGCATCGCGCGGTAGGCCGGGTCCAGCACCGCGCCGGCCACCACCGCCACGGTGGGGCCGCAGGTGACGCCGTCGCGCTGGCGCAACCCGGCAAGGTTCATCGCATCCAGGCTAGTGGGGAAGGGCTACCCAGGCGCCAGCAAAGTGCCTAGGCTCAGCCAAACAACCGGTACCCCTGGTTTCGAGTACAGCTTTCTGTCAATATTACCGACGAGTAAGTACGGCTCTTCGACGTAGCGGGGTGGGAAATGACGCAGCACATCGCAGACGGTGTCTCGATTTCGGCGGCAGCCGGAACCGAGGGCGGGGGTGCCGCGCTCGACCAGGTGATCGGCATGTCGGTGGCCACCGCCATCATCACCGCAGGGCTGCTCTGGATCGGCTATCTGCACCGGCAGCGGCGCATCACCTGGCTGCAGAACCTGGCCGAGAAGGTCGGCCGCAAGATGAACCGGCCGCCCTGGGTGGCGCTGCCCGCGCTGCTGTTCACCTCGACCATCATCTGCGCGATGTTCGGCTTCATCTGGGATGTCAGCCTGCACATCGGTAAGGGTCGCGACGCCGGCCCGCTGGCGAACCCGGCCCACTACTTCATCCTGATCGGCCTGTTCCTGCTCTTCATCGCGGGGTCGCTGGCGATCATCCTGCCCTACGACAAGCCGGGACCGGCCGCCGTGAAGATCACCCGGACCTGGTATGCGCCGGTGGGCGGCATCCTGATGGCCGGTTGCGGCCTGTATGCCCTGATCGGTTTTCCGCTCGACGACATCTGGCACCGGATCTTCGGTCAGGACGTCACGCTCTGGGGGCCGACCCACCTGATGCTCATCGGCGGCGCGGGACTGTCGCTGGTGGCCACGCTGCTGCTGACGCGGGAGGGCGATATCGCGATGGGCGCCGACGCACCCGAGCAGCGGCGCAGCATCCTGGCGTATCTGGCCTGCGGCGGCCTGGTCATCGGCCTGTCGGTGTTCCCCGTCGAGTACGACTTCGGCGTCGAGCAGTTCCGGCTGGTGCTGCATCCCATGCTGATCGCGGCCGCGGCCGCCATGGCACTGGTCACCACCCGGCTCCTGCTCGGCCGGTTCGCGACGTTCGGCGCGATCGCTTTCGCGCTCCTCATCCGCGGTGTGGTGGCCTTCGCGGTCAGCGGGGTGCTCGGTGGGCCGTCCAGCTGGTTCGCGCTCTATCTCGGTTCAGCCGTCGTGGTGGAATTGCTCGCGCTGACCCCGCTGGTCAACCGCCCGCTGTTGTTCGGTGCCGTCGCGGGTCTGGGCATCGGATCCGTCGGGATGTGGCTGGAGTCGTTCTGGATCGACGCCGTCTTCCGCAACCCGTGGCCGCAGAGCATGTGGGGTGAGGCGCTGGCGATGTCGGTGCCCGTCGCCATCGGGATGGGCATGTGCGGCGCCCTGCTGGCCATCGTGCTGACCGGACAGCGGCTGCCGCGCCGGCCCGTCGGGATCGGCATCGTGGTGGCCACGGTGTTGGTCATCGGCGGCGCCGTCGCCAACGGGCTGCATGTCACCGTGCCCGAGAACGCCAGCGCGCAGATCACGCTCACCGACGCACCCAGCCCCGACGGCCAGCGGCTGGCCAACGCCGACGTCCGGATCACCCCGGCGAATCTGATCGGGGACGACCCGGAGTGGGTGTCGATCCTGGCGTGGCAGGGCAAACTCGACCACGAACGCGGGTTGGTCGTCGATCACCTGGAGAAGGTGGGCCCCGGTCACTACCGTTCGACGCGGCCCATCCCGGTCTGGGGCACGTGGAAGACGGTGCTGCGGGTACAGGACGGCCGGACCATGGCGGCCGTGCCGGTCTTCCTCCCCGCCGACCCCGGAATCGGCGCCGAGGAGACCCCGGCCCTGGCCTCGACGACGCGCGACTTCACCGAGGAGATCAAGGTGTTGCAACGCGAGCGCAATCTCGACGTGCCGTCCTGGCTGTACAGCGCCGCCTCGCTGGTGGTCCTGGTGTGCTCGCTGATCCTGGTGGCCTTGCTGAGTTGGGGTGCGGGACGGATCAATTCGCGAGAGCAGCACAGCACCACGGAGGCCCGGGAACCCGTCGGACAGTCGTGACGGTTCTCGCCGACCACTCACTCTGGCTGGCGCTGCCGGCATTCGCACCGGCCGTCGTGGTTGCCGGCGTGGTCGCCTGGGTGGCCATGCGCGACCGCCGCGCCGGCCCCGATGATGCGCCTGACAGCGAGAACCCAGGTTCGACCGGAAAGGATGACTCAGCGTGAAACTCGTGAAGACACTGACCGCCGTGGGAGCGGTCGCCCTGCTGGTCGCCGGCTGCGGCGGTGGGCAGTCATCGGAGAAGACCGACACCTCCCCCGGCACCGGCTCGGCGGCCCCGGGGATGACCGACCAGCAGTCGCCGCCGGAGCGGGTGGTCATCGACGTCACCATCGCCGGGGGCAACGTCACCCCGACCAATCAGCAGGTCCAGGCGAAGGTCAAAGAGCCGATCATCGTGCGGGTCAACAGTGACGCCGCCGATCAACTGCACGTGCACTCCAACCCGGAGCACACCTTCGACATCAAGCCGGAGAACGGGCAGGCGTTCCAGTTCACCGTGGACGTGCCCGGCAAAGTGGACGTCGAACTGCACCACCTGGACAAGACGGTCGCGACCCTGACGGTGCAGTGACCGTACTGGCGCACGGGCTCGGTGGTTCGACCGATCTGCCGATCCCGCTGACCTACGCGTTGATCGGCGCGGCGTGGGCGCTGACCTTCACCTTCGCGGTGGTGGCCCTGGCGTGGCGCAAGCCGCGGTTCGATCCCGCGGCGCCGGGACGGCCGCTGCCGGGTTGGGTGACCGCATCGGTGGACTCGCCGATCACCAGATGGGCCGTCGGTCTGCTGGGACTGGGGTTCGCGGTGTGGGTGGCGGCGGCTGCCGTGCTGGGGCCGCAGACTTCGGCGAACGCACTTCCTGGCGTGTTCTACGTGCTGCTGTGGGTCGGAACCGTGGCGCTCTCAGTGCTTTTCGGTCCGGTGTGGCGAGCACTGTCCCCGGTGCGTACGGTGGCCCGGCTGTTCAGGATCCGGGCGAACTCCTATCCCGAGCGGCTGGGTTACTGGCCCGCGGCATGGGGCCTGTTCGCCTTCGTCTGGCTCGAGCTGGCCAGCCCCGACCCCGGTTCGCTTGCCGCCGTGAAGATCTGGCTGGTCGTCTACCTCGGTGTCACCCTGGGCGGGGTGGTTGCGTTCGGTACACGCTGGTGCTCGCATGCCGACCCGTTCGAGGTGTACAGCGTGGTGGCCTCGCGGTGCGCGCCGGTGCGCCGTAACCCCGACGGCCGGATCGCCCTGGGCAATCCGTTCAACCATCTGCCCACCCTGCCGATTCGGCCGGCGTCGGTGATCGTGCTGGCGGTACTGCTCGGATCCACTGCTTTCGACAGTTTCTCCGCCACACCGGCCTGGCGCGGATTCGTCGACGCGCACACCTCCAGTGCCTGGCAGGCAACGGCTTTCAAGACGGTCGGGTTGGTGGTCTTCGTGGCGACGGTGGCACTGACGTTCAGCGCGGCCGCCCGGGCGACCGGCGGGGTCGACCGGGACCTACGCCGACGGCTGCCCGGACTGATGGCGCACTCGCTGATCCCGATCGTCATCGGTTACGTCTTCGCACACTATCTGACCTACCTCGTCGAGAAGGGGCAGCAGACGGTGTACGCACTGCTGGGCATGCACGACGCTCAGGTGTATTACGTGCTGTCCCTGCATCCGTCGGTGCTGGCCACCTCGAAAGTGCTGTTCGTGGTGCTCGGGCACATCGCCGGAGTGATCGCCGCACACGACTGCGCGTTACGGGTGCTGCCCAGACGACATCAGCTGACCGGGCAGCTGGCCATGATGCTGGTGATGGTCGGCTACACCTTCACCGGGCTGTACCTGCTGTTCGGCGGCTAGGCTTTGGGCATGCGAGCCTTGATCGTCGTCGACGTACAACGCGACTTCTGCGAGGGTGGCTCACTGGCCGTCGCCGGTGGCGCCGAGGTTGCCCGCGCGCTGACCGGACTGCTGGGCTCGCACGACTACGACCATGTGGTGGCCACCATGGATCACCACATCGACCCCGGTTCGCATTTCTCCGACGAACCGGATTACCAGGCGTCGTGGCCGCGCCACTGCGTGGCGGGCACACCCGGGGCGCAGTTCCATCCGGACTTCGACCCGTCGGCCGTCGAGGCGGTGTTCACCAAGGGTGAGTACGCGGCCGCCTACAGCGGATTCGAGGGCGCCGACGCAGCGGGCACCACGTTGGCGGCGTGGCTGCGCTCACGCGGGGTGGACGAGGTGGACGTGGTGGGCATCGCCACCGATTACTGCGTGAAAGCGACGGCAGCCGACGCGGCGGCCGAGGGTTTCCGCACCCGTGTGCTCCTCGATCTCACGGCAGGCGTGGCGCCGACGAGTACGGCCGAGGCGGTCGACACCTTGCGTTCGGCCGGCGTGGAGGTCGTCTAGCCGGAGGGTGGTGGTGCGGTGGTGATTGCCCGCCTCTGAGCGACTTTTCATCGACAACGGTCGAAGAAACCCGCACCGCGCGCTTCGTCGCCATCCGCCGCCTCAACCACGACGGCTACGCCGAACCCCCACCCTTCTGAGGTGATTCGCGCTGAGGTGATTCGCGCTCCCGCGTCGGATCCACCGGCCGCCCGGTCCACCGCGGCGGACGCCGGTCCAGGTGGGCACGCACCCCCTCGCGGGCATCGTCGTGGGCCATCAGCTGCAGGTGGATTTCGGTCTCGCGGGCACCGACCTGCTCCCGGGTCAGCCCGAACGAATCCCATAACAGCCGCTTGCTGGCGGCCACCGACATCGGCGCGGTGTTCTCCGCGATATCGCGGGCGATCTCGAGTGCGGCGGGCAGCACCTGCGCCGTGTCCAGCGCTTGGCTGCCCAGTCCCAGCTCGACCGCCCGCCGGCCGTCGAAAGTCCTTCCTGTCAGCAGGATTTCAGCGGCCACCGACAGCCCCACCAAGCGCGGTAGCACCCAGTGCGAGTACGCGTCCCCGACCACACCGCGACGCACCTGCACCACGCCGCAGCGTGCGTCCGCGGCGAAGATCCGGATATCGCACTGCAGCGCCAAGGTCAGCCCGAGGCCGATGGCGGGCCCGTTCACCGCGGCGATCACCGGCTTGTCGAGCGTCCAGGCCGGTACCTCGATCCCGGCGGCGCTGAACCCCGCGCCCGGTTCGGTGAAGGTGCGCTCCCCGGCGCTCAGGTCGGCGCCCGCGCAGAACGCCGGCGGAGTCCCGGTGAGCACCACCGCCCGGATGTCGTCATCGGCGGCGCAGCGGCGGTAGGCGTCGGCCAGCTCGTCGCGCATGCCGTCACCGATGGCATTGCGGCGCTCGGGCCGGTTGAGGGTGATGACGGCGACGCCGCCGTCGACGTCGAACAGCAGGGTGCGGTACGGGTCCACCACCTCATCATGAGGTACCGGTTCCGCACCGCATTCAAATACCTCTGTAACAGAGGTAATATGGCGGGGTGGATGTGCACACCGACCTGGTCACCGAACTGTTCGGCGTGGTGGGCCGGTTGCGCCGCCAGCTCCGCCGTTCAACCGGGGGCCGCGGCTTCGACCGCACCGGGCTCAGCCAATCCCAGGCCGAACTGTTGCGCCTGGTCGGCCGCAACCCCGACATCTCGGTGCGGGAGGCCGCTGCCGAACTGAGCCTGGCCCCCAACACCGCCTCCACCCTGGTGTCCAAGCTGGCCGCCGACGGCCTGCTCATCCGGCGGGTGGACGATACCGATCGCCGGGTCGGGCGACTGCGATTGGCGGCATCCGCGCAGCGCATCGCCGACGAATCCCGGCAGGCCCGGCGCGCCGCGCTGGCCGGCGCGCTCGACGAACTCGCACCCGCTCAAATCGACGACCTGGCAAAAGGTTTGCGGGCCATCGCCGAACTCACCCGGATACTGCAGGAGAGACAGCCATGACTTCGCCACCCCCGGCCGTCGTATGCCGTCGGCTCACCCACCGTTACGGCCAGTTCACCGCCGTGGACAACCTGGATCTGCAGGTGCGCACCGGCGAGACCATGGGGCTGCTCGGCCCCAACGGCGCAGGCAAGACCACCGTCATCCGGGTTCTCACCACCCTCACCCCGGTACAGGACGGCACGGTCGAGATCTTCGGCATGGACTCCCGCCGCGACACCATGGACATTCGGTTCAATATCGGCTATGTGCCGCAACAGCTTTCCATCGAAGCGGCACTGACCGGCCGACAAAACGTCGAGCTGTTCGCTCGGCTCTACGATGTGCCCCGCCGTGAACGGACCGAGCGCGTTGCCGACGCACTGGCCGCCATGCAGCTCTCCGATGTCGCCGACAACGTGGCCGGGACCTATTCCGGCGGTATGGTGCGCCGGCTGGAACTCGCGCAGGCGCTGGTGAATCGGCCGTCGCTGCTGTTGCTGGACGAACCGACGGTGGGGCTTGATCCCATCGCGCGGGACAGCGTGTGGGAACAGGTGAGCCGGATGAAAGCCGACTTCGGCATGACCGTGCTGCTCACCACGCACTACATGGGTGAGGCGGATGCGCTCTGCGACCGGGTGGCACTGATGCACCACGGTCGGCTGCAGGCCGTCGGCACTCCGGCCGAGCTGAAGGCCACCGTCGGCGACACCGCCACCTTGGAGGACGTCTTCCGGCACTACGCGGGTTCGGATCTCGAGGAGCCCAGCCAGTCGGGTCTGCGCGAGGTGCAGGCGGCCAGGAGGACGGCCCGCCGTGTCGGCTGAATCCCTCACCCTGGTTCGCGCTCCGCGTGGCTGGCGGCGGGTGCGCGGGCTGGCCGTGCGCATCGGCGCCTTCGCCCTCGTCGAACTGCAGAAGCTGCGGCACGACCGCACCGAGTTGTTCACCCGCATGGTCCAGCCGGCACTGTGGCTGCTCATCTTCGGCCAGACGTTCAGTCGGCTGCACGTCATCGACACCGGCCACGTCGACTACCTGGCCTTCCTGGCCCCTGGCATCATCGCCCAGTCGGCGCTGTTCATCTCGATCTTCTACGGCATCCAGATCATCTGGGACCGGGACGCCGGCATCCTGGCCAAACTGATGGTCACCCCGGCGCCCGCCTCGGCCTTGGTGACCGGTAAGGCGTTCGCCGCCGGTGTGCGCTCGGTGGTCCAAGTCATCGGCGTGGTGGCCCTGGCCTACCTGCTGGGCGTACACATGACCGTCAATCCGCTGCGCATCCTCGGCGCCATGGTCGTGGTGGTGCTCGGGTCGGCATTCTTCGCCTGCCTGTCCATGACGTTGGCCGGTCTGGTGCAGCATCGGGATCGCCTGATGGGTATCGGTCAGGCCATCACCATGCCGCTGTTCTTCGCCTCCAACGCGCTCTACCCGGTTGACGTGATGCCGCACTGGTTGCGCTGGCTCTCGGCGGTGAATCCGCTGAGTTACGAGGTGAACGCGCTGCGCGGCCTGCTGATCGGGACACCCGTCAACGGCTGGGTCGATATCGCGGTACTGGTCGCCGCGGCGGTGCTCGGCGTCGCCAGCGCGTCGGCGCTGCTGCGCCGCCTGGTGCGCTAAGACATATCCTCGCCATATCGGGCACCCAGCTTGCCGGCGTTGACTCGAGGCATGGAAACCGACAGGAGTAGAACAGAATTCGTGGTCATCGTGCCGAACGCCGGCACAACCGACGGGTACCGCGCCGTGCGCGCGCTACTGGCCGCCGGGCATCGCGTCGTGGCCACCGACCGGCACGCCACCGCGCTGGTGCGGCTGTTGCCCGATTCCGACGCCGACCGGCTGTTGCTGCTGGCCGCCGATACCACCGATCCTGACCAGTGGAACCGCGTGTTGGAGCGGGCGACAACGCGATTCGGCTCCGCCGCGCTACCGATGTCAGCGTGGCCGCGAACCGGGCTGGTCTCTGCTGCACAACCCGACGCCGTATGTCGTCGAGCAAGCCATGTTCCGCTCAGCGCGTGAGCTTCGAGAGGCCTCGCTTCTTGAAACTCCTTGAACCAAAAGAACCCTTTTCCGTTCCACAGCGCGGCCTCGGCAGGCAACGGCGCTGGAGCAGATGACCGCCTCACCGATACCTGTCGGAAGCCCCTTCCCGGAGTCCGGTGGCCGGTCGTGATCCGTTGGCCGAGTCACCGCAGGGGATCTGCGCACTCTTGCGCCGGGATGCGTACGCAGAGCTGGGCGATAACGCCGCCGGACCATCCGGCGTGCGGGTCGGCCGATACCCGAAACATTACGCCGTGCTGCATTCTCAGCGAAGAATGATGCGACGGTGTGCGCGCCTTCGGCTCCGCCGGCGCCGATTACCCGCTGAGACAACATCGTTGGCATGTCACCGATTCGCCCCGTCCCTTCGCCGACCACCCGCTAGCATCCGATTCGTCATTGTTTGCGGAGGCGTCAATTAAAGGGAGGCAGGTGGGGATGAGCCAAGACAACGGGCGTCCGCGATCGGACGGAGTCGATCATCGGCGAGCGCACCATGCGCGGAAGTGGCTGGGGGCCGGGGCCATGACTCTGGGTGTGGGCGCCGCCATGGTCGGTGCCGCCGGCGTCGCAGCGGCCGATACCGGAGCAGGCGACGGATCCTCGACCAGTGCCGGCGCCGGTGATTCCGCCGCAAGCTCGTCGGCCCCTGCGCACGGCACCACCTCCACGGGCGCACCGAAGAAGAAAAACAGGGGTGCGGTCAACGCCACGAAGTCCGCCACACCGACCAAACCTCGCCCCACACCGGCCACGTCTTCGACCGACAGCGCCTCATCGACCACCACGAACGTATCCGAACCTGCCGCAGGTTCCGAGTCGGCTGGTTCGGAATCCCAGTCCGCTGAAACGGCTCCCGCGACGAGTACCTCGTCGGCAGCGACGAAGGGGCACAAGAGGGGTGCCAAGACCGCGTCGACGACCAAGCCGGTCACGACACTCAAGAACAACTCTGCCGCCGAGTCCGGCACCGGGGTGGACGGTGCGTCCGCGGCCACAGCCCAGCCGCGTGCGACCGCTGCGGCCACACCCACCGCCTCGGCGTCCGCCACGACGGCGGCGGTCGCCGCGGTGACCGCCAACCCGACGGTGTCGACGGCCGCGACGGCACGGTCGCCGATTGCCCTGCCTATCCCGAACAAGCTTCTGAAGGGACTGCAGGACTTCGGCCGCAACGTCTATCTGACGGTGACGAACCAGATCTACGGGGTCCGGCGCAACCTGGAGACCCTGCGCGACGACCTGGGCAATGTCCTGGGCATCACCCGCAACGTCATCACAAAGGCGCTGCCGTACGGCAACCCCGCGTTGAACTCGCAGTATTTCGTCCGCGCGCAGGACTATTTCTCGTCGGCGCTGGCGACCGTGGCGATGGCGTACGGGCAATTGACCGGCACCACGCCCGACCTCCAGGATTTCATCGACCGCGCCCAGACCGTCGACAGCCTCTTCTATACCAACCACAAGATCTACCTCGGGCCCGGTTCCACACAGTTCGTCACCCCTTCGGACAGCTATGAGCTGTTGCAGGACAAGGGTGTCCGCATCATCTCGCGTAGCTACGGGATCTACCAGGGCGGCAAGGCCTTCAACGATCTCGCCAACGGTCTGCAGGATGCGAGCAAGGCCATGATCGTGACCATCACCGGTCCGGTCACCGGCTACCAGGGCACCGGCTTGAAGACGGCCACCGTGATCGGCGTGGACAATGTCAACGGCACCGTCACACTCAACGATCCCACCAGGTCCGACGGCCAAGGCCTCACGATGAGTGTCGACGACTTCATGGATGCCTGGGGTAAGCAGCGGTACCAACTGGTGACGACGCAGCTGGCGAGCGCGCCGCTGACACCGCCGCCGACGCCCGGTACGACCAGGTTGGCGTGGTCGTTGCCCGCGCCGGACAGGATCGGCCAGGCGCTGCAACACGCCGCAACCGCGCTCGCTCAAGCGGTCGTGCACCAGATCGACGGCGCCCAGGACAACCTGTCGACCCTGGGCTTCGATGTGGCGCGCACATTGGGTGTCGCCGATTCGCACGTGATCGCCGCGCCGTCGCCCGGTGACCTCGAGTACGGCAATTACAGCGCCAACCTCCCGTATTGGGTCTACCAAGGCAATTACGGCACCTGCGCCCTGATGGCCACCGCGGCGGTCATCGGTCAGTTCACCAATCCCGACCCTGCCGATATGGTGGCGCTCGGCCAGCAGATCATCGACATGGCCGAGTCGACCGCCAGCGGTGTCAAGCAAGGGGCCATGTACGTCGACGGTAAGGGTGGCACTGCGCTGGAAGACGTTGTCGGCCTGTTGAACATGAACGGGTTGAACGCCGACTACACCACCTATCTCAAGGGTGAAGACGAATTGGCCAAGGCGAACCTCATCGCGGCGCTCAACCAGCAGCAGGGCGTCATCGTCGGCGTGAACAACGCCGTGGTCTACAACGCGTACACCCGCCAGTACTTCGGTCAGGAGCAAACCTGGTACCCCGAAGATGCCAATCCACAACTCAATCACGCGGTCGTCGTACTCAGCGTCAACCTGACCAAGGGAGTGGTCTACCTGAACGACAGCGCACCGCCGCACGGACAGGGACTGGCCGTACCCATTGACGAGTTCATGAAGGCCTGGAAGACAGGCGGATTCGCGACGGTGACGGCCGAGCGTCCACTGGGCTGAGACGCGACGACGCTCGCGGTGGGATGGTCAACTCGGCATCCCACCGCGGCTATCACTGCCGGCGCCGCGTGGCCATCGGAACCTGTTGTCCACCAGTGCATCTGCCGCTGCGCCGCGCCGGCGGCGAGGTCGAAGTTGTTCTCGGTCATGGATTCGCGAACCGCTGACAGGTCCTTCGGTGAGTGCTGCCGATGTCAGCGTGACGGGGACGCCAGGTCGTACACCGTCGTCGACCCGATCACCGTGGCCGGGAAATGGGCGGCCACCCACTGCGTGATATCCCCGTGGGCGCGGGTGTTCAGTGACGGCCCGTGCCCAGACGCCTTTTCCACCAGGTAGTAGCCGATCTGGTGGCGAGCCACGTCGTCCTGGAACTGGCCAAGGGTCGGCGCGGGATCGGTGCCGGAGAACCCACCGATCGCCATCACCGCGGTGTGGCTGGACAGCTCCAAACCCGCTGCGGTGTTGGATCGTTCGACGGCCGCCGACCACCGGGCGTGGCTGGCCGACAACAACGCATCCAGCGCCGGGGTGTCCGCCTCGCGGCCCCACCCGCCGCCGGCGTCCTTCCCGGCCCGGTGCGGGCCCACCGTCGGCCCACCACCTTGATGTGCGCTGGCGGCGGTGGCCACCGCGTAGGCCGCCGGACCGAGCAGGGCCGCGCACACACCGAGCACCAGCGCCACCCGCACGGCGACGGGCCGGCCGATCCAGCATGCCAGAACCGCCACCGCAAGAACCCCGACCGTCACTCGGATCCACTGCTCCCAGTGCGGGTTTCGGTGCAGCAGCCACCACCCCCAGCCCGCGGTTCCGGCCAGCAGCGCCGTGAAGCCCAAGCGCCCGAACCAGCCGTCGCGGCGCACCCACATCTCACCGACACCGATGGCGTACATGGCGGCGACGGCGGGTGCCAGGGACAGGCAATAGTAAGCGTGCACGGTGCCGTGCATCAGGCTGAGCACCACACCGTCGACCACCACCCAGCCGCCGAACAGGATGGTGGCCGCCCGCACCCGGTCGGTGCGCGGAGCCCGGCCGCGTTCCACCAGGACGAGCACGATGGCCAGCAACGCTCCGGGCAGCAGCCAGCCGATCTCGTAGCCGAACTCACCGTTGAACAATCGGGTCAGACCCTGCGATTGCCCGCCCCAACCGCCGAGGTCACCGCCTAGGCCACTCATCGACCCGAACGTCGTGGTGTTGTGCCGGCCCAGGATTCGGGCAATTCCGTTGTAGCCCAGGACCAGGTTCATGAAGTTGTTGTCGGTGGAACCGGCCAGATACGGCCGCGACGAGGCCGGCCACACCAACGTCAGCACCAC